>CAYUQT010000001.1:0-249995 GCA_964446835.1 uncultured Planctomycetales bacterium
TGCAGCTCCTGACTTCTAACTCCCAACTCCTAGCTTCTACCTCCCCGCCCCGCCAGGCCCCTCCCCCGAAAACGCCTGAAGAACGTGTCGAAAGTGAGACATCCCCCGCTCTGAACCGCCCGGATATCCGACCTGAGACGCCACGTCCCACCAACCCCCATTCCCCACACCCGATCCCCGATCCCTTGCCGTCCAATTTCCGTGACATACTGGGACAAAGTGAGACATTCAAAGCCAAGGGCACTTCGAAAATGCGTTTCGAACCCCTTCCCTTGTCGCCCCCCTCCCGCCCGGAAACCCGGAGCCAGACGCACAGTTCCAACCCCTGCTCAACGTGACGGAGGAAATGGCAGCCGACTTTCCCCCAAGACCTGGCAACAGGAGGACCCCTATCGACTCAACGCACCGACCGATTCGACAGCAAAGAAACCTTGAAGTACGGTCAACGCCAAGACCCTGACGAATGCTCAGTGCCAAAGGCCCCGCGTCCGGCCCGCGCCTCTTGCACGCGCGTCGGGTGCCGAACAGAATGACGCCCGTCCCATCTCTTGAGAAGGAGGGCGATGCGAGATGCTCTCAATCACCGTTCGAATCCTGGCGGGGCTTTGCAGCCTTCGCCCTGTCACCGGCGGAGTGCCCCTACCGCAGGGGGCCGCCCCCGCGGGGACGGTCTTCACCCTGAGCGACGAACAGGGCAAGCCCGTCCCCCTGCAAACGGTCGTCCTGGCTCGGTGGAAAGACCAGAGCGCCCGATGGCTCCTCCTGGACTTCCAGACCCAGCCCATCGACGCACGGCCGGAGCGACGCTACACGCTCACATGGAAGAGGCCGACGGGGGGAGGCCCTCCGACACAAGAACCAGGACAAGAAGAGAAAGGGGAACCCTCGACCCAACCGTCAGGGCCGCCCGGCACGGCCTATCTGACGCTCGGCAGTACCCGCTTCGCTCAGGCCGAAGAGGGGCTGCTCGACATCTCCGGCCGGCTGGGCGTCGATCTCGTACTGACCGATGCCCAAGGGAACCTCTGGCCGGCCAAGGCCGAATCGGTTCGAATCGAACCAGCCGGCGGGCTTCGATCGACACTGATGATGGTCGGCTCGTTCCGCAGGCCGGATGGGGCGCGAGGGTTCCAGTTCCGCCTGCGGGCATCGGCCTATGCCGGGCTCGGCCTGGTCAGGCTCGAACCGCTGATCCTGGTTGACCCCGCCGGCGGCATCATGCAGCACCTCCGCGAACTCAAGCTCTCGTTGCGCCCCCGAGACGGCGTCAAGACCGCTCGAATCGGCGGAGACCCCGAGTGGAAAGGATCGCCCTCCGCCGGCGTCAGGCTTTTCCAGTACGACGATCGCAACTACCGCTTCGAAGGTGCCGACGGCAAAGGCGGCAAGGCCCCCGGCTGGGCCGAATTCGACGACGGCAAGGGCATCGCCGCCGTGGCCCTGCGAGAGTTCTGGCAACAATGGCCCAAGGCGATCGAGGCGACACCGAAAGAACTGGCCGTCGCCCTCCTGCCCCGCTTCGAGCAGGGCGACTTCGACCACATGAAGCCCGAACACAAGTATCAGTACCTCTTCGAGAAGGGCTGCTATCGGATCCGCACCGGCCAGGCCAGACGTTGGGACATTTGGCTCGACCTCCGCGGTGCCGGAGCGCCCCTGGGGCCGTTCGCCAACGCCCCGTTCATGCCGATCGCCGATCCGGCGGCGGCCATCGCCACCGGCGTGTGGGATGCCATCATGCCCGCCGGCATTCCCGAAATGGCCGAGTACGACCCCTGGGCCCAGAACATCTTCAACGCCTATGTCCACTCGATCGAAAGCCAGCGCGACTACGGCGCCATGAACTGGGGCGACTGGTACGGCGAGCGCGTCGTCAACTGGGGCAACAACGAATATGACACCGCCGCCCAGCACCTCCTCCAATTCGCCCGAACCGGCGATCCGAAGTACTTCTATGCCGCCGAGGCCGCCGCCCGGCACTCCAGCGAGGTCGACACCGTCCATTTCATCAACAACGATCTCGTTCGGCTTCTCGGCCAGTCGGCAGACTTCCCCGCACGGCCCGGACTGGTCCACCAGCACACCGTCGCCCACGTCAGCGGCTTCTACCCCCCGGAATATGTCCGCAAGCTGCTCGTCGAGGCGAAGATCGGCGACGGGGTCAACCCCTACCTCTGCCTCGACCCCTACAACCTGGGCCACCTCTGGACGATCGGCATGGCCCGGATGTCCCTGCTCACGGGCGATCCCTTCCTCAAGGAAACCGTGCAGCAGATCGGCGACAACCTCGCCAGCCTGGCCGAGGGCCGCAAGTATCACTTCATGGGACACTCTCACTGCGGCCGAACCACCGGCTGGTCGCTGCTGGCCCTCAGCGGTGCGTATGAACTCGACCTCAACGAACGATACCTCAAGGCCATGAAGCTGCTCGTCGACGACGCCCTGGCCGAACAGGACCCCCACTGCGGCGGCTGGCTCTACAAACTGCCCCCAGGCCACTGCGAGTGCGTAAAGAACAAGCACGTCGGCATGGCCGGCTTCATCACCGCCATCCTGGTCAACGGCCTGAGCCGCTATTACCTGCTGACCGGCGACACGCGTCTGCCGCCGGCCATCAACCGGGCCGTCACCTTCCTGAACCGCGATACCTGGATGGAACAATACCGCGACTGGCGCTACACCTCGTGCCCCGCCACCTCCCCGATCGGGCACGCCGGCGTCATCGTGATGGCCAATGTCAACGCGGCCAGAATCGCAAAGAACCCCGAGCATCTCCGAATCCTGCGCATCGCCTGGGACGCGAAGTTCCAGAGGCTGCTGAAGTCCGCGTCGTCTCAAACGGGAAACGGCAAGGCGTACACCTCGACCATGTACGGCTGCTCCGAGACCGTGGGGCTGCTGGCTCAGAGCCGGAAAGGCCAATGACATGTCGCGAAGAGCATTCCTGAAAACGCTGGGAGCCGGAGCCATGGGGCTCACTCTGAACAAGGTCCGCGCGTGGGGCGCCCAGGACGAAGCCCCCGATACCGCCGCACCGCCGGCGCTCGACGCCTCTTACGAACATATGGCCGTTGCGCCCGTCGAGGTCACCCAGCCGGGACCCATCGTGCGACCCGACGGCACGTCGCAGTGTTCGTGGTCGCGGCGTGCCTGCCTCGATCTGAACTTCGAGGATGCGCGGTTCTATTCGGCCCGCGAGCTTCAGCGCCTTCGCATGAAGAAGTGGGACATGTACCACCTCGTCAGCCCCGAGCATTACGTTACCTTCCTCGTCGCGTGGGTCGGCTACTCCTCGTTCTGCAGCGCCCATGTCTATACGATCCGGTCTCGTGCCTTCGTTGAGGACACGAACTTCCGCCCTCCCGATCCGGAAACGCCGATGATGCGCAACAGCACCTCAGGCACCACCGACTATCGCAGCCCGAGGGCCGGCATGTCGTTCGCGGTCGACGGCGAGGTCCGCCGAATCCGCGTCGACTGGCCCGGATTCGCCAGGATCGGCCTGCGCGCCGACATCGATTTCCGCGAACCGCCCGGACATGAATCCATCTGTGCCGTTCACGCCGTGAACCCCAGGCGAGCGTACTACAGTCGCAAGATCACCTGCATGCCCGCCCGCGGCGAGCTGCGTTGGGGCTCCGAATCCCTCCGTCTCGACCCGATGCGATCGTGGGGAATGCTGGATTTCGGCCGCGGCTACTATCCCGACAAGATGTTCTGGTACTGGTCCACCGCCTCCGGCAAGGACGACAAGGGCCGAACCATCGGCTGGAACCTGGGCCATGGCAACGATCCGAAGAGTCCGGCCGAGAACGCCGTGTTCTGCGACGGTCGGCTTCACAAGATCGGCCCCGTGCGATGCCAGGTGCCCCAGGGCGATCTGATGAAACCCTGGCGGGTGTTCACCGACGACCGCCGCGTCGATCTGACGCTCACGCCCGAGAAGGTCCGCCGCAATTCCCTGACCATCGGCCCCCTTCACACGATGGGACGCCCTGCCTACGGGCGCTACCACGGCCAGATTGCCCTCGACTCCGGTGAGATCGTTCCCATCCGCGATTTCTTCGGACTCTACGAGTGGTTCGATCATCGCTGGTAGGAAGGGCCGCCCTGTTGGCGATGACTTTCTTATGGGACGCACCCCGCGGCCGTGCGGGCCGGGGGGGCACGTTGCCGGAGGGTTCAGACCCGAACATCGAGCCAATCTCCATCCGGAACCGAACCCATGAAGCCGGACTGACGATACGTCTATCGAGATGTCGAGCGTCCGCGACCGGCGGAGCGACTCGACCGAATCCGGTGGGCGTGGGGCCGAACCGCCAGACGATCCGTGCCCCGCAATCGCCGGCGATCCCTTCGAACCACACGATGTGTCGAGGATACGGTATGACGACCGTTTCTGCTGTCCGGGACGTTGTCGATGTCGAGGCTGTGATGGTCAACGCCGCCCAGGCCGCCGCGGTGTTCAGCCAGTACGACCAGGCCCAGACCGACCAGATCGTGCGGGCCGTCTATCTGGCCGGCATGAACCATCGCGTCCGCCTCGCCCAGATGGCCCACAAAGAAACGGGCATCGGCAAGTGGCAGGACAAGGTCTTCAAGAACTTCGTCGCCACGCAACTCGTCTACGACGACATCCGGGATCTCAAGACCGTCGGGATCATTCATGAGGACGCCGAAGGGGGCATCGTCGAGATCGCCCAGCCCCTCGGCCCGATCTTCGCCATCATCCCGGTGACCAACCCGACCTCCACCGTTCTGTACAAGGTGCTGATCGCCCTGAAGACGCGCAACCCGATCATCATCCGTCCCCACCGCGACGCGGCGAACTGCTCCATCGAGACCGCCCGAATCTGCTATGAAGCTGCCTTGGCAGCCGACGCCCCCGAGAACTGCATCCAGTGGGTAGCCGACATGACCCGCGAGCAGACCCAGTCGATGATGGGACATCCCCATCTGGCGCTCGTGCTGGCCACCGGCGGACCGTCGCTCGTCAAGGCCGCCTACAGCTCGGGCACGCCCGCCTATGGCGTGGGCGCCGGCAATGTCCCCGTGTTCATCGAGCAATCGGCCGACATCCCCTTTGCCGTCGAACAGATCCTGATCTCCAAGACGTTCGACAACGGCACGGTCTGCGCCAGCGAACAGGCCGTCGTCGTCGAGAAGACGATTCTCAGTTCGGTCGTCGACGCCTTCGTCGCCGGAGGGGCGCATTTCCTCGACCCGGAACAGACCCGCAAGGTCGAGAAGGTGGCCTTCGATCGCGACAAGGGCATCATGAGCACCAAGGTCATCGGCCGCCCGGTGGAGGCCATCGCCCAGATGGCCGGCATCAGCGTCCCCGCCGACGCGCGCCTCCTGATCGCCCGGCTCGACGGGGTCGGCCCCGAGTACCCTCTCTCTTCGGAGATTCTCGCGCCCATCCTGGCGTTCTATGCCGCCGACGATTTCGACCATGCCGTCAAACTCTGCATCGATCTGAACTACTACGGCGGCACGGGACATACGGTGAGCATCTTCTCCAACGATGACGACAAGATCCGCCAGTTCTCCCTGCTGATGAGCGCCGGACGCATCGTGGTCAACATGCCCTCGTCCCAGGGCGGTGTGGGCGGGATCTTCAACACGCTGCACACCAGCTTCACCCTCGGCTGCGGCACGGCGGGCAAGAACATCACCACCGACAACATCACCGCGCGGCACCTGCTCAACATCCAGCGCATCGCGCGACGTCGCTGTAACGAACGCTTCGCCAAACTCGATATGACTCTGTGCCTCAATGAGTCCATTGATGCGGCGACGCTCGAAAGGGCGTACCACCGCAATACGTGAAAACAAACCGGAAAGGCAAGCTCATGGTTCAATCCCTGCTCGAATACAAAGGCGTGATCGTCCGGATCCACGGGCGCATGGACACCCCGACCTGCATGGCGGCCGAGGAAGGCATCCTCAATAAGGTCCGCCAGGCCGGTGGCCCGGTCGCCTTCGACCTGGCCGGTGTGCCCTACGTCTGCTCGATGTTCCTTCGGATCTGTCTGAAGGCCGCTCAACACCTGGGCCCGCTGAATCTGTCGATCATCAACGTCAGCCCGGAGGTCAAGAAAGTCTTCAAGATGGCCGGCTTCGACCAGCAGATCCGAATCGAATGAGGCAGCCACGACCGACCGCCCCGGCCGATCACGGACCGGCGGCGCCGAACGTGCTGTCCAGGACCATCGTCGAGACCGGCTTGGCCGACTTCACCACCAGACACGTGTGGCGATGGTCCTCCTTGGGACTCAGCGTCGCATCGGGCATCTCGATCTGAGAGACGTCCAAACCTTCCGCGGAAGTCATCCGCACCTGCAGGCCATCCCAGGAAGCCTCAACAGCCGCCCCCTCCTTCTTCAGCGTAACGGGCTTGCTCGCCCCCAGGTGCCAACGGAACAACACGACGTCGGATCGCCCCCGGGAAAGCGTCACCTCATCCCGGACAGACAGTTCGCGGCCGGACCACTTCACCTGCCGTTTCCAGCTCGATACGCCCTCGTAACACTTCCCGGCCTCGACAGCCGCCGCACCGCCGTCGGCATCCAGACGAGAGACCGTGATCGGCGCAATGCCGTGGGGGCGTTGCCAACCGGGATACACCGCCGTCTTCTGGACGGGATACGGACGATCGGGAAACACCGTCCCGATCTGAAGGACGTTATGCCCCGCGCCCGAGGCGTACTCGACGTTCATCAGAGGGTTCGAATACGACGGCGTGCCGGCCTCGATGAGCACCGCCTTGCCCCGAAGGATGAAATTGACGTGCCCGCGATCCTGATGATCGTGCTGATCCAGTGCGTGCCCGCCGCGAACCCAGACGCCCGTAGCATCGTCCTTCCAACTGTCACGCCAGACAACCATCGGCGCCCGCTCATACGCGGCAAAGGCCGGCGGCTCGCGACGAGCGATCCACCGTCCGACGACCGAAGCGACCAGACCCTCCACGTTGTCCGGCGGGCCCTCGAATTGCTCGCACAACGCCCAATGAGCCACCTCACTCCCACCCGCACCCACGAGCAGCGCCAACAGAGACCGCCAGTTCTTGTCGTTTCGAGGAATGGACGCATTGCCCGCATCGAAGCAGTTCACCGTCATCCGCCCCGGCTGAATGTGAAGAACCGCCCATGTGGGGAAGTTCGCCAGGAAGGGATGATCGATCGCCCGACGATCGCCGGCCACCGCCATCGCCCTGGCGGCATGAACCATCGACGTGATCGTGTAACCGGCATAACCGATACCTTCCTCGAACTCGCCCGCCTTGCCGTGCGCATCGAGGGCCATCGTCAGATTCCGCACCCCCAGTTCGTAGGCGTCGCGGTGAGTGTCTCGACCCAACCACAGACACGCTCGTATCAGCCCTTCCGTTGGGAGGACCCACTGGTTCGTGATCGGATTCTTGCCTCGCACGAACCACGGACGCTGTGTTTGCCAGTCGTCCACAACACCAGCCACCTCCTTGGCGAGCAGATCCCGAAAGGCCTGCCGCAGATCCTCCGGAATCTCATCGCCCATGATGTCCAGCGTGGTCACGATCGCACGAACACCGACGCCCGTGCCCAGCCAGTTGCCATCCTTCCCATCCTTGGGCAAGCGATGCCCCGGGGCATAGAGCGTCCAGCCGGGACGCTGCAACGGACTCCAGGTGCTCAGTTCCCGCAACTGCGCAATGACGTGTTCGCGCAGGCCGGCCTCACCGGTCAGCCTGGCCGCGACGGCCACCGTCGGCAGCGTCTGAGCGAGAGTGCCACACCCTCCGGCATCACTCATCGCCAGGGCAAACGTCTCCTTGATCTCGTCCTCCAGGGCAGCCGTCCGCCCGTCGAGCCACGTCCGGTTTGTACCGACCTCGGCCAGACGATGGGCTCGACGCATGATACCCAGCCGAACCTCCTCTCGGGCCCGATCCACCAGCGAGCGGATCATCGGCTGGAGCTTCTCGTCCTTTCGAGCCACCCCGATGATCTGAGACCAACCCATCATGTCCGACCCGGACAGCCCGATCGGCATCGTTGTCGAGACAGGATAGGGAAGATCGTTGAACGTCCTCTTCGGGCTCTTGCCGAAGAACAGGCGGTCGGCGAAATCCAGGAGGGCATCAACGTCCTCGGTCGTGGTGTCGTGCCCGCCCGGACGGAAGTACACGGCATTTCGATCGGGCACACCGAGCAGGTCAAAGACCGGCTGGGCCGCGAGATAGGCATACTGAGCTCCCAGAGGGTTGGCCCACAGGTCGCCCGTCCCATCCTGAGACAGAACCGCCCGCGGCGCCACCATCGCCCGGAGAAAATGCTGATCGAACGGCAGCCGGTTTTCCTTCCTCGCGAACGTGGCCAGCCGCGGATGGAACCAGTAGTGGAATCGTTTGGGATTCGTAATCAGCGACAGGGTCTCCGGATTGCGACCCATGATCCGAAAACAACTCGCCCCCCCCGCCCCCGAGGCATGAGGAACGACCAAGGCGATGCGTTCATCCATCGCCCCGGCCAACAGGGCGGTTTTCCCGGCTCGTGAATGCCCCGTTATCGCGATTCGACCCCCATCCACATCCTTTCGAGTCAGCAGATAATCGACCACACGCATCCCGCCCCAGGCCCACGCTGCCAGCGTGCCCCAATCGTAGTCGGGGTAGAGGGGATGGACCCCGTCGGATCGATCCGCATCGTCCTTGTCGACGTCGTGCTTGTCGTAGCCTGCGAAGATATACCCGCAGTCCACGACCTGCTGAGCCATACCCCGCAACGAATTGTGCCACACCGGCTCGATCGCCAGGACCACCGGATACGACGTTCTCCCCGAAATGCGAGGGACAAAGACGCCCACCCCGATACGCACCTGCCCCCGGTCACCCAACACGATCTCCAGACGATCCAATGTCGCCTTGCCGCCCAGCGCCTCACCGGAGCTGAGCCGGCGAAACTCTATCTTCTCCGGCGCCGGCGGCATCCGGCCATACTCATAGTGCAGCAGCAGTTCGCGGATCTCTCCGCGACGACGCTGCCAGTCCTGCGCGGTCTTCACGGGCGATCCGTCGGCGAATCGCAGCGGGTCCGGCAGTTCGTTCACGACGGGCAGCGCATCAACCTCGGGAAACACGGAACCCGAGGTGTCCTTACCCCCCGCACCGCCTGCCGCGCCCCACGCCACCCAGAGTGACACTACCAGATTGACGATCATGACCACCTCTCCATCGTCTCGATATGCTCGCCATGCCTCTCAGGGCGCCGACAGAATCGGACGAAGCATCTTCGCCCATATCTCGTATCCCTTGGGGCTCACATGCAGTGAGTCTTTCAGGAACAGATCCGGCACCGGCCTGCCGTCCGGCCCCAGCAGCGGCGACCCGACGTCCACAAACGTCAGCTTGGAGTCGCCCTTGCAGAGCTGCTCCATCCGCCGATTGAGTTCAACCATCTTGTCTTTCAGCGCCCATCGTGAGTTGCTCAGCTTGATGCTCAGGACCACGATCCTCGTATCCGGCAGCGATTGCCGCAGCTTGCGGATGAGGGCCTCAACGTCTGCATACACCTGATCGGGAGTCTTGCCGAAGGCCAGATCATTGTCGCCCGCATAGAGCACGATGGCCTTGGGCTTGTAGGGCAGGATGATCCGATCGGCGAAATGCAGAACCTCCGAATACATCGAGCCGCCGAAACCCCGGTTGATCACCGGCAGCCCCGGGAAACAGCCGGCCGTATCCCACAAGCGAATCGTCGAACTGCCGACGAACAGGATACCTCCCGACGGAGGAGGCTTCTGCCGATCTTGAGCCTCAAACGCGCGGATCGCCTCTTCAAAGCGCCCCGGCACGGGCATGCTCGCCTCGATCTGGCCGCGAAACTCAATCTGGTCCAAGGCCACAATCTCTTGAGAGCCGGGGTTCTCCGCCGTCACGCGAACGCGAACCCGACGTCGACCCTTGGCAATGGCCTTCAGGTCATACTGCAACTTCTTGTCGGATCGCGGGTCCGACGGTGACACGATGGTGTAGGTCTTGCCGTCGTCGGCGGAAACCTCCACCGTCGGCGGCCGTCCCTTGTTGGTGCCCACCAGAAAGAACGTCAGCGAACCCAAGACGCCCCCCATGGCCGCCGGCTCCCACTCGATCACGCCCTTGCCGCCCGGCGAAAGGTTCAGCCCCCATGTGCGAGGATGGAAGCCGCTCATCGCCTTGGCGTGCATCAGGGCCTTGCCGCCGCCATCCAGATCGTCGCGATAGGTGAACGCCCCCCGCTTGAACGCCGTTCCGCCCGTGAGTTCCCCCAGCCGAGCCTCGATGACACGGACGAAGTTCAGGTTATCCGTCTCAACAGCCCCTGCCTGCTCGGGGGCCTTCAGAAAGGCAACAAGATCCTTCAGCAGCGTCGCGGCCTTGTCCTTGTCCCGCAGGTCACGCCCCTGGGCAAAGGCCTGAATATGGTGGTGAGCGGAACACCACAGTTGGTTGATGCGAAAACCCCGCCGGAGCCATTCGACGCGCTCGGAATAGGGGTGTCCCTGCGACACGGCAGCGTCTCGGGCACGCTCCATGAGACTGTTCGCCTTCGCCAGAACCTCCGGCGTGTATCGACCATAGTCCTCACCACGGGTTCCCGAAATGTAGCCGCGAGAGCCAAAGGCCTCAGCGATCAGATCGTCATGGGCCCGGACGAACTCGCCGGCCGCTCCGCAGAAGTCGCGATAGAACTCCGTCCGAATGGCCCCGAGATCGCTGCCGGCATCCCAGGCAAAGCGGTACATCAGATAGAAGTTCCACCACTGCGTCGCCCAGTTCGTGTGCGTCTCCGAGTAGAACAGACGAGTCTTGTGCCGAGCCCAATAGGGCATGTCGGCGGCGATATGCCGCTCCATCGGCCACGAGGTGAACCAATTGTAGTGCCCATAATAGGGATGGATCCCCATCGTCGCATAGAGCTCGGCGTGTGCCTCGAACAGACGGCGGGCCCTCTCGTTGACCGGCGAGGTGAACGGCGCATGATTGCTGTACCCTGTGGTGCCCCAGAGCGTGAACCAACCCAACAGATACGGCTCGGGACGATATCGCTTCGGCGGTTGCACGTACTCCGAGTAGATGTAGTGCGTCATCAGTGCATCAGGGAACTCTCGCCGCACGATCGCACCAACGCGATTGGCGAAATCAACGACGCGGTCGCTCACGTTCGTCTGACTCACCGGGTACCGCTCGACACAGAGCGGACACTCGCACCAGAACCCGCCGCCGTCGGGCGGAGACACGCAGACGATGCGCCTCGGCTGAGCCTTCAGCCAGGAGATAGCCGTGCGGGCGGCAACCTCGACCGTCGCCGCATTGGCCGTACAGAGGTTCGGCCCCTGCCGCTTGCCTTTGACCTGTGCAAAGTACTCCGGATGGTCCTTGAGGTAATTCTTGACGGGCACAAGATACTGATAGCTGTGCCCCGCGCCGTGCCATCGCCACCCACCGGCACGATTCCGAGCCGCCCACAGCTTCTGCTGCGATGAGAAGTCGTCCGGAACAGGCCACGTGCTCGCCCCGGGGGCAATGCCCAGCCGGCACGCATAGGTCGGCATCACCTCCGACGTGCCCTCGCTGAAGGTCAGCTCCGATCGGCGCGGCACATATCGCCCCACTTCGCCCGGGAAATACCACCGGCAGCCCAGACGATGGAGAACCTCGTACACGCCGTTGGACACCGCTTCCGCATTGGCCCCGAGGATCACCAGACGCCTGGCGTCAACCGACATCGTGAACGATCCGTCGTCTGAAAACTCGGCCGGCTTCGTAACCGCAATCGCCGCAGCCGTCACACCACCGCCGAACACGAAGTTGAACCCAGCGCCCTCTTGCTCGCCCACCGGAACGCGAATGCTGGTCATACGCTCCAGGTGATCCTGGAAATCCATCGCGGCGCATCGTACGACAGGATCGGCATCCCCCTTAACACATATCCTCGATTCCCGAAGCCCCTGCGCAGTAAGGGTCACCGCCCGTGCCCGCGAATCACCCGCCAACACCAGGCACACCACGCTCAGCGCCAACCTGCATGTGACTGCCAGATCAGACCCCATCCGAATGCCACGCGTTTCCACGTCCATCATCCTCCGACAATGACAGAGGATCGCCCCCGCCACTCGCCGTCCGTCGCAAGGCAATCCCTGCCATTGAGAGACCCGTGCCGAATTTCACCGCAACGAGGCGAAGGATACGACCTGACGTTGGATACGGCAACCACCGTCAAACGCCCCAGACGAATCGTTCCGCACCGACCGCCAACTCATGCCCATTTCCCAGAATCTGCGGTAGACTCCCCGAACACCGAAGGACCCCTTCGGTGGCCCACGCGGCCTGCCTGGCCGCCCACAGCCAATCAGGAGCACCGCGATGTCCAGACCCGTTCTCTCACTGACCCGTGCCCTCTGCCTCTGTCTACTCCTGACCGCCGCCTTCGGTTCGGCCCCAGCCGCATCGAAGGAACCCTCCTTCACCCGTCACGTCTTCAAGGGCCCGATCAAGACCGCCGTGCCCATCGCCTGCCGATGGTTCCCTGACCCCGACGGACATCTCGTCTACTACGCTACCAGCGGTGCCGAAACCGTCGCCCAATTCGCCCGCTACGATCCGGCGACGGATCGGACACGAAGCTGGGCATGCCCCGAGATCAACGAGATCTGGGCCATGGCTCAAGACGCCGAAGGACGAATCTACTTCGGCGGTCGCGGTAACATGCTCTTTCGCTACGACCCCCGAAAGGACGACGTCGAGCGAGTAGGCCACTCCCCGTCCCGAAGATTCATCCGGGCCCTCTGCACTGCACCCGACGGCAAGGTCTACGGAGGCGACATCTACTCGAACAATCTGCTGTGGGTCTACGACCCTCGCCAGAATACCTTCGCCGAACTCGGCAGCCCCAAAGGATGTGACTACGTCTGCGACCTGCACTGTCTGCCCTCGGGCAAGCTGCTCGTGGCGATGGGCACGCCCGCCGGGCTGTATCGGTACGACCCGGCCACGCGCCAATGCGAGTCGCTCCTGTCCGAACCCTACAGCGGCGACAACTTCGCCTATGTCCTGACGCCCTTCGGCCGTCGAATCTGCCTCCGCCTGGCCATCACCGAACAGCACCTGCTGCTCGACGGCAACGACGGCCGCGTGCTGCGCAAGATCGAGCCGCCCGACGGAAAGGGATCGCTCGGCGTGGCACTGGTCGACCGGCAACAGCGTCTGTGGATGTCACAGACCGGCCGGAATGGCTGGCTGGTCCTCGACCCGGCTACCGACCGGCTCACACCCGTCGACCGCGCCGACGTCGAACGCCTGCCCGCCGCCGAGGTCCCCGTCCAACTGCTGACCAACATGAACAAGGACTTCCGACTGACCGTCTCGTCGTCGCTGAAACCAGGGGCAACTACACGAGCCATCCGCCTGCCCATCGAGCCGACACCCACGGCGATCTTCTCGGTCGGTGTCGGCCCCGACGAGTGCATCTACATCGAGGCCTACCAGTGGCTCCACGTCACCCGTGTCGATCCACAGACGGAGAAGGTGGCCGACCTGGGCTACCTCGACCCCAGAGCCAGCGGCGAGATCTACAGTTGGCTCACCGTCGGCCACGAACTCCTGATCGCCAACTACACCCACGGCAGAGTCTATCGATTCGACCCGAAGAAGCCCTTCGTTCAGGAGCCGGCGGTGGGAGCCAATCCCCGCTATGTCGGACAATTCGACAACGACATCTATCGGCCGGCCTATATGTGCATGGGGCCGAACCGCCGCGTCTGGGTAGCCGGTCCCTGCGGATATGGCATCGCCGGGCATGGCCTCGGATGGCTCGATCTGGATTCCGGTGCCAAGGCCAGCCGCCGGCTGGGTGGCAATGACGTCTCCGGCCTGGCCCGTGCCGGCGAAAACCTCATCGCCGTCGCCCAAGGTGGGCAACTCGTACTGTGGAATGCCGCCAACGACCGACCCGACGGCTCGCCCCTGTTCACCGATGTCCGGCACGTACTGGTCGATCCGAAGGAAGCAGGGGTAATCCTCCTGCTGGTTGGGTCTGAACTGCAGAGGTTCAACGTCGCATCGCGAAGCGTTGTTCACCGATGGCCCCTGCCCGCCGCAGGTCTTAACATGCTGTGCGCGTCGCAAACAGACCTGCTGACCGCCAGTGGCTCGTCCGGGGTATGGGTACTACAGACCTCCGACGGCCGGTGGGCCCAGATCGACACAAAGGCTCCCTCTGTCAGGTACATGGTCTCGAACGCCCACGGCGACATCTTTTATGCCGCCGGACGCGATCTGGTCTGCCAGAAGCGACCGTAGACGTCCTTCTCCGAAATCGTCCTGAGTATCCGGCCAAGCAGAATGCTGCCGGTCAGGCTCGGCGTCCCCGCCGCGAACCACCAACCAGTGATCCCGCCAGAAGCAGAAAGGCTACCGACGGCTCCGGAACCGTCAGAAATGTGGTCTGATAGCTGAAGCTCGTCTGTCCCTCGGTGACACGAACCAGACCGATGGGGGATGGATCGAGATACGTCGCCCCGATAATGGACAGATCGTAGCCGGGCAGCGGAACGAACATGTCCAAGCTCTGCGTATTCGGGTCGATGCCGAAACCGCCCACCTGGATGCGATTGGGATCCAGATCGGCCGGCAGGAACGTGTCGAAATGGTAATGCCCGCCGAAGGCCTGCGCCACATATGACATGGTGTCGTGGTTGGGATCGCGGAGAAATGCATCGATCTGCGCAAACTCCGCCGGCGCGAAGCCGGCGTAGCCCGCCAGAAACTCCAACCACCCCGCCAGGGTGTGCATCGGGTCGTGGGAGAACATCAGGATGTTCTCCAGCTTGTCCCGCGAACAGGCGCCAATGGTCTCAGTGAACCAGGGGAAGGTCCCGCCGGGAAAATCATGAAGGTCGGCGTCCTCGGCACGCACCGACGAGGTCCGGGTGGTCCGATCGCACCAGTCGGCACAAACGAAGTGAACGCCTCGATAATCAAACGTGAAGTTCTGCAGACTGACCCAGGCCTCCTCGCCGGGGTTCCAAACGGGGGCGGGGGCCTTCTGCCAGTTGGAGAACATAGGGTTGGCTGCCAACGATTGGTACACCGGCTCGAACGTTGCGGCAAACGCGACCTCGTCGGCCACGGTCACCGTATCGTTGTCGCCCGACAGAGGGACATAGGGCACGGCCAGCCCATCCAGAATCCCCTTGGCCGCCACCACCGCCCTGCCGTTATCGACGTACCCGATGTCGCCAAGAACCATGACCAGATCGATACCCTGCTGCCGACGATTGCGGTTGATCCAGTCCACAGAGGCCTGGAGTCTCCGATACGAATCGCTGTTCGGATCGGCGGTCTCAAGGTGGGTGTCGGCGATCACCGCGAAGGAGAACGAGTCGCCCGGCGCCGCCCAGACCAACGAGCCCCCGCACAACACTGCGGCCAGAAAGGCCGCTGACATGCAGACACCGCCTCGAACCGCTCGATCCAAGTTCAATCCGGCCGTTGACATCATAGTGACACGCTCCCCACCCACGATATCGTAAAGACCCACTCTGCAGAGACAGCCACAACAACCAAGGCGGGATCGGGGAAGAGTTCACACTAGTCCGGAATGCACGTATGGCCGGACCTTGCCCTTCCACACCCTCCTAGAAATCTTGTATCCAATACACAGTGGCATTGTCAATCGATAAGTCGAAAGATGGCGAACGACCGAGGAGAGAATCGCCCTGCGGATCGACTCGGAGATTGACTGAAAGGACCGTCCGCCTCGACCCCATCAGGGCGTTTGGCTGCTGGACACCTTCTGGCCGGCGGCCGGCGCGATCGCGTACAGGGTTCGCATGGTGGCCAAATACAACACCCCGTTGGCGGGCGTCGGAGTGCCATGGATCGGACCGTCCAGTTCGACGGATGCCAGGACCTTCTTATCCCTGCTGGCCGCAAGCACCGTGAGTTCTCCCGTCCGGTTGCCCACGTAGACCCTGCCGTCGGCCGCCATCGTGCTGGCCCAGATCTCACCCTGCGTTTCGTGCATCCAGCAAAGCCGCCCCGTGCCCGCATCGACACAATGAACCCTTCCCCCGCAATCGCCGATAAACACCAACCCATCGACGATCGTCGGAGTGGACATGCAATGATGCCCGATGGAGTAAGACCAGACCTCTCCGCCCCGCGTGACGTCGCCCGACCCTCGAGCGTCAATGCACTTGAGCCAGGCCACGCGCCGACCGTGCCACAGATCGCCGCCGGCCGCTACGTACACGCGGTTGTCCAGGAACACCGGCATGCCCGTCGTGTTGATCGGTCCTTCCTTCCGGTTGTCCTGATACCGGTGGATGTTCTCCTTCGGAGCCGTAGGATCGCCGTCGAACCACCAGACCTTCTTCAGCTTCGATGCCCCACCCGCCGGTGAACCTTGCGGAACCTCGAAGGCATAGAAGTACCCATCACCGCCGCCCAGAAACACCAGCGGCTTCCCGTTAACCTTGCCCAACGACGGCGAGGACCATGTACAGTGTATGGTTCGAGGCGCCATCCGCTCGTCGTCACGCGCCACCAGCCGACCGGTCGCCTTGTCCAGAACGATCAGACTCGGGGCGTCGGGCGACACGATCCGCCCATGCGAGTCATCCACCCCGTTCGACGTGTTCACATACAGGTATCGGTCATCCAAGAGGATCGAGCCGTGAGCGGCATCATGCTGATGCACGCCGAGCTCCCGGTCGATGTCATACAGCCACAGAATATCCGCATCCGTAGCGGTCAATGGTTGGGGCGGACCGTCGGGCAATCCCATATGGGCCGATTCGTCGCGATAAGGACCGTCGTTGCCGTTGGCCAGCCCGGCCAGGTCCAGGCACATCACCTCGTTGCGGTTGCTCAAGATGTAGACTCGGTCGCCCTCGACCGTGCAGGGCGAAACCAGTCCCGTCCGTGGCCAGTCCAGATAGGGGCTCGGCCCGAGCTTGGGCACCACGAGCTGCCAGCACAATCGGCCGTCCTTCTCATCGAGACACAGCAGGACGCCGCAATCGCCCTTGTGCTGCTTGTCCCGCGGGCGGCCGTTGTTCGTGCCGATCAGGACCTTCCCGCCCGCAACGACAGGCGTCGAGTACGTCTCGGTGCCCAGCGGAACCGACCAGCGGACATTGACCCCGCTTTTCGGATCGCACCGATCCGCCAGCCCCTTCTCGCCCGAAACCATGTTACGACTGTGCCGCTGTCCCCACTGCGGCTGATCCGCCGCGAGAACCGCCCCCGTCCCGGAAACGACACACAGCAATACCCTGAACACCATACACCCGCTCCATAGGCCCCTGTGGCACAAGCCGCTCGCCCTTGGAATCTGCGATCAGGATAGCAGAGAACCCCGCGAAACTCCCCTCGCGATGTCGTCGAACATCGCAGCCGCTACGCCCCCTCGACGACAATAGCCCGCCCGTTCGTGGACCGCTCCCGCAGCGGCGCCAACGCCTGGTACTCGGGCGAGGCGTGCCATCGCTCGACATGCTCCCACGAAGGAAGCTCCACCAGAATGATCCGCTCCGGCCGCCACTCGCCGATGAGGGTCCTGACGGTGCCCCCGGCGAGCCAGATAACGCCCTCCATACTTGCAGATGATCTCCGGCACCCGACGGACATACTCCTGATAGGCGGTCGGATCGCGAACCTCGATTTCAACAATCAGATACACCGCCATCAGTCGAGCCTCGACAAAGAAGCCGGGCCCCATGCCCACAGCCTCTATAGAACCATCCTCCCAATTGCCCCTTCCGAGTCAAGGCGCCCGACAAGGACCGACAAGCCCCACCCCTTGACGTGCGGGCGTCTTGGATGGATCTTCCCTGCAATGAGCAGCCGCTCCGGAATCGATCGCGAGTTCGAGCCCCGGGGCCTTCTTGCACGTCTCTTTGTACAGGGAGCATACAGATGTCCAATATGACGATCCAACGCAGAAGCGCCGGCATCGCCCCATCCGTCGGCAGATCGGCGATGGTCCTCCTATGTTGCCTCGCCTCATCGGTCGCATGGTCGCAGGAAAACCCGACCCAGAAGATCCTCAGCACGGTGGACGCTGCCGTAAACCAGGGCCCGTACAAGGCCTCGTGGGATTCGCTTCAGAACCAAAAGGTGCCGGATTGGTACCTCGACGATAAGTTCGGCATCTTCATCCACTGGGGCGTCTACTGCGTGCCGGCCTTCGGCAACGAGTGGTACCCGAGGAACATGTACATCCAGAAGTCGGCCGAATTCCGCCACCACACCCAGACCTACGGCCCGCAGTCGAAGTTCGGCTACAAGGACTTCATCCCCCGCTTCAAGGCCGAAAGCTACAACGCCGACCAGTGGGCCGAACTCTTCAAGAAGGCCGGCGCCCGGTTCATCGTCCCCGTCGCCGAGCACCACGACGGGTTCGCGATGTACGATTGCAGCCTCTCCGACTGGTGCGCCGCCAAGATGGGACCCAAACGCGACCTGATCGGCGAACTGGCCTCCGCGGTCCGCAAACAGGGGATGATCTTCGGCCTGTCGTCGCACCGGTCGGAACACTGGTGGTTCTTCAACGGCGGAATGACCTTCGACTCCGATGTGAAGGACCCCAACTACCTCTCGCTCTATGGACCGGCCAAGGGCGAGAAGCAGGTGCCCGATCAGGCGTTCCTCGACGACTGGCTGGCCCGAACCAGCGAACTCGTCGACAAGTACAAGCCGCAACTGGTATGGTTCGACTGGTGGATCGAACAGCCCGTCTTCCAACCCTATCTCCAGCGGTTCGCCGCCTTCTACTACAACCGGGGCACTCAGTGGAACCAGGGCGTGGCGATCAACTACAAAAACAAGTCTTTCCCGGACAAGGCCGCCGTCCTGGACATCGAGCGAGGCCAGCTCGCCAGCATCCGGCCGTTCTTCTGGCAAACCGACACGTCCATATCCAAGAACTCGTGGGGGTATGTCACCAAGCAGAATTATAAGACCTCCCGCTCGATCATCGGCGATCTGGTCGACATCGTCAGCAAGAACGGGGCGCTACTGCTGAACATCGGCCCCAAGCCCGACGGAACCATCCCCGAACCCGAGCAGAAGATCCTCCTGGAAATCGGACAATGGCTCTCGATCAACGGCGAGGCCATCTACGGCACCCGACCGTGGAAGGTCTTCGGCGAAGGCCCCACAAAAGTCATAGAAGGATCCTTCGCCGACACCAAGCGGAAGGATTTCACCGGTGAGGATTTCCGATTCACCATCAAGGGCGACTCGCTGTACGCCATCGCCCTGGGCCAGCCAAAGAACGGCAGGCTCGTGGTCAAGTCCCTCGCCGCCGGATCGGACAAGCTCGACAAGGAGATCACAAAGGTGGAACTCCTCGGGCATGCCGGCGACCTGAAGTGGAACCGTGACAAGGCCGGTCTGACGGTCCAGTTGCCCAGGAAACCCGGCGAGGACGCACTGGCCCTCAAAATCACGCTCTCCGGCAAGCCGTAGGGTGCCGGTGAACCACAAGAAACCTCTTCAGTGGATGCCGCCCATCACCGAGGAGAAGCGGCATCCACTCGTGCAGTCGTCACAAGCCGTACTGGACCCACAAGTCCCGAGGGCTGGAGCGGCTGATCCTTCTTCCAGAGCCTCCAGGTGGTGAACGTGTGGCGCCCGGTCGGGCTCGGTTTGTCTTCCTGCAACCATTTCGGCCACGACTTCAGCGTGCCGTCGGGATTCCGTTCGCTGTCCTCGGGCAACTGCTCGTCGCCGATCATACGGTTGACCCAGAGATTGACCACGGCAATTTCCAGTGAGTTCTCTCCGACCTTGGCGACGTCCGTAATGTCCACCAGGTAGGGAGTCCGCCACAACACCCCCAGATCCTTCCCGTTCAACCGCACCTGCGCCATCACATAAACCTTGCCCAGATCGAGATACAGACGCCGATTCGAGGCCAACATCTCTGTCGGCACAGCCAGCGTCTTGGCGTAGGTAGCCGTGCCGGAGAAGTACTTCACGCCGGCCTCACTGTGCTCGCCCAACGAAATGAGCTTCTCCAGAATCACCGTCTGTGGTGCCCCGCTGCCGGACGGGAAACGCACCTCCCAAGCGCCCGCCGGCTCGACAGGCGACGGTACCGCTGAGACCTCGACACGCCGCACCGCCCCGGTGCCAGTCCGCACCTCGTAGGTGCCCGCTTGCCATGCCTCCAGCACCGGGCGGCCGTCGGGACCACAAACCACCTCCGCCACGCGAGCGAATCCCGGAGGAATCGCCAGATTGATAACCTCGGGATCGGTGCCTTGGGCCGTAAGGCGCCGACCGGCCATCGTGTAGTCGGCAACCAGCGTCTTGACGACATTGACGGCCGGGTCGTCCCCATCGGCCATTCGAGCCACCTCGAACTGGGATTCGCCCGTGTCGAGCAGATGCTGGAGCTTGGCTCGTACATCGCGAGTGCGTTTCGCATCACCCGGCACACCATAGGCAGCCTTTTCCACTGTGATCTTAGGAGCCTCGCCACGCAAATGCACCACATCGCGATCGTCGCCCGTTGAGGTGAAACGCCGGTCGCCGACGGCATAATCGATGACGACCGTCTTGACCACTCCATCGGCCGGATCATCCCCATCGGCCAGCCGAGCCACCTGGAAACTGAATTCGCCGTCGTCAACCCGCTTCTGCACCTTGTCTCGAACGTCTCGCGTCCGCGCAGGGTCGCTCAACACGCCGTAGACGGCCTTCTCAACGACAATTCGAGGTGTGGTCTCCGCCGCCAGCAGCACAGGGGCACCGTCGCGACTGACCGACACGATCGGATCGAACACCTTGCCCCCCTTGCGGAAGACCACAAACACCGAGTCGCTCGGCGCGAAATGCAGCGACACCGTGGTCTCGCCGTCTTTCTCGGCGAACAAGGCGGCCGGCTCGATCCGGCCACTGTCGGGCCGCCACAACTCCGGCTGCCTGCCCCCGATGCGGAACGTACAGGCCGCACGAACGTCATACGACTGCGGATTCGCGACGAAGTAGATGTCCGTATCCCCCACCACCCGATGAATCGCACTCAGGCGGGCCCTCGACGAGAAATCGGGCCGAACGCCTGATTTCGCGAGAACCTTCTCAGGCGCCTGACCCCAAACGATCCGCCCCTGCCCGACGCGATGCTCCGTCACCGACTTGCCGTCGCAGTCTCCCCACAGTTCACGGGCAAGCTGCTTAACCTCTTCGTCGCACCGGGGATAGCTGTTCAGGCTCGGCGACCGGCTCGGAGGCCGCCCCACCACCGTCGCCCCGGCCTGAACCAGCTCCTGTATCTTCCGCACGAGCTTCGGCGTCATACTGTCGGTGTCCGGCAACACGAGCAGCCGGTAGCTCATGCCGTCCGGCAGGACGAGTCGCCCGTCCCGAACCGCCATGCGCGTGAGCACGACCTCGGCGCTGCCGTTGTCGAATTCATACCCATTGGGCTTGTGGCCATAAAACGACTGAGGCGCCGTCTCCGGCTGAAGATAGAAGATGTCGGCCGCGAAGAGCCCCTGACGTAGCAGATACTGGCATCGAGCCAGATACAGGTTCCACGCCGGCGACTTCTCCCACCACGTCTGCGTTCGCTCGTAGTGGATGCCCCAGGGCCCCATCGTCATCCCGGGCCGCCGATCGATCCATGGTTGCATCGCGTAACGGTGGAAGACGAACCGGTTCACACCGTCACAGAAGGCGCGATCGCCCAGCGCCTTGATCGAACCCGGATGCTCTAGCCACCGTTCCTGATCGGCAGCGGTGAACGACTCGGCCCCCAGGATTCGTTTGCCATAGGTGTGCGCCGCAGAGGCCATCTCCTTGAGCGTCCCCATGGCCCCACCGCCAACCCAGAATTCGCACATCGGCTCATCGGCCTGTCCGGCATACGGCAGATCGTCGCACGGGCCGCCGTAGGCCTCGATCGACAGCTTGAGCCCGCCCTTGCGGGCAAGCGTCCGCAGATGCCCCGCGTAGTTCTCCACGACCAGGTCTGACACCGTCTGCCGGAGGTCCCACAGGAACCGCTCGGAGATCTCCAGGCTGTCCACGACCCGTCCCGTCATAACCGGCAGAAACAGAAGCGGGTCGTAGCCCCGTCGCAAGCGGAATTCCTCTCGCATTCGCGCCGTCCAGTTCTGTGCGCCGTTTTCCCAACTGTCGATATGCGTGGCGACCAGGGCCTTGCCCGCCGCAGGCCCCACATCAGCAATCAACTTGCCCATCATGCCGTTGAAATTCGCCTCGATGCCTTCCTTGCTCAGCTTGTCGCATTCCAACCCCCTGCCGCTCTGGGGCGAGGGCGCGTTCTCAACCCCCGTGCTCGTGTGGCCAATCCGAAGGATCGTCCACTTGCCGGCCGGCACCGACCAGGTCAGGCGGCCCGACGCGTCCATCTGCTTCGTGAGGTCCACGATATGCTTCTGGCCGATCACCATCTCCGCCGGAAGCGGCGTCTGCGCCGCAGGCCCCACACCGCCCGTCTGGTAGCATGCTTTGACCTGAATGTTGTCGATGCGGTAGGCCCCTACCGCCGGAAAGGCCAGTACCGCGATGTCGCGATAGAAGCCCGCCACCGCCTGCGGCTGCGGCAATGCACCCTCAAACGCCTTCGCACCCTCGACATTCGTCTCGGTGAACACCACCTTCTGCATCGACTGTTCCGGCTTGATCCACGGTCCGCCGCTGCCGTTCCAGCCCGCGTCGTTGTTCATGTTCACCTCAAGCCCGAGCCGCTGTGCCTCCGCCACAACGTGCTTGAACAGCTCGCGCCACGAGTCGCTCATGAACCCCACGGGCCCCACGGGACTCCCCTGGTCCACCTCCATGATGAGCACGCCGCCGATCCCGACGCGCTTCATCGCCTCCAGATCGGCCGTGATGCCCTCGCGCGTGATGTTGCCGTTCAGCCAGAACCAGTACACCCAGGGCCTCGCCTCCGCCGGCGGCGAGACAAATCCCTGGCTCAGTTCATCCGCCGCCGAACCCCGCGCGAACATCCCAAGCGCAACGCCGGCACATACCGCGATGCCCCACAACCATGCTCTCCCACGGTTCTGCATGATTCGACTCCCTTGATATACGGTCTAGAACCCGCCGCCCCCTTCCGTCCCCCCACCGGCATCGAAAGGATACATCGATTCCCACACATCCTCAAACCACCCGCACTCCCCCAAAGCACTTGCACCTGCCGCAGATGTCATCACAATGGGAACTCCTGCAGAACGATTGACATGAGATCCCGAATGTGGAGGAATCCTATGAGCATCGCACAAGTCTCTTGCCTGATCGTCGCGGTGATTGGCACGATAGGCCTTGCCGCACAGAATCCAACCGACGACTACCTGAGCGGTTCGCAGCTCTACCGAATCTGGAATTCCATCCAGGGCTGGGGCGAAATGGGAATCGACACCTGCGCCCACGCCAGCGGCATCAAACCGCTACCGCTCCAGATCGGCGAGAAGACCTACGCCAAGGGGCTGGGGCTTCATGCCAATGGCGAACTCGTGATCATGCTCGAAGGCGAGTACGAAGCATTCGAGGCCGAAATCGGCGTCCAGAAACAGGCCCAGAACGTCGGCACCGTCGTCTTCCAGGTCTTCGTGGACGATCAGAAGCGCTATGACAGTGGTGTGATGCACGAGAGTGACCCTGCCCGGAAGATCCGCATCCCGCTGACCGGGGCGCAGGACCTCCGCCTCGTCGTGACCGATGCCGGCGACGGCATCACCTGCGATTGCGCCAACTGGGCCGATGCCCGACTCATCCGCGACCCCAACGCCCGCACGAAGCCTGCCGAGGCCCGTCAGACCCTCGATGCGGCACCCTTCGGACGAATCGTCACCTGGAACCCCGCCCGCACCGACGGCAGCCAGGCCAGCCGCGTCCAGGAATTCCGCACCGAGGACCTGTTCACCGAGCGCGATGTGCTACCCAATGCCCAGGGAGCCTATCCGGTGCCCGTGGCCCTCGACGGCCGGGGATGCATCGGCCTCCAGTGGCTCGAGCGACGCCTGATCCGCGAGTTCGCTCTCCAGTTCGCCGACCCCACCAACGTGCCGTCACCCAACAACGTTGAAATCCAGGTCTGGATCGGCGAATCGGTGTGGCAAGGTAAGTTCGTACCGCTCAAGGGCACCATCGCGGCCACCGACGCAAGGTGGACCGCAAAACTCGATCCTCGCGACAACCCCGATTGCCGAAAGGGCATCTGGAAGGTCCGATGGATCCTGCCGGCGGGCGGACAGCCGGCCACCCTCCAAGGTTTGTCGGCCGCTACGCACTCGTCCATGGCAACGGCCGACCTGACGATCGAACCGGCCAAGCCCCTGCCCGGCCAGATCGCGAAGATCGCCATCCACAACGGCGACCTCTCGGCCGACACCGCCTCACCGGGCCGGCGGGAAATCGACTGGGACCTCGGCAAGCCGATAACCCTGAAGGTGCGGTATGCCAAGACACGGCTCTGGAAGCCCGATCGAACCGTGCTGCGATTCCGCCTGCCAGACGGAGCGGTCGGCGTGGCGGTGGACGATGTCATGACCGGCGGATGCGTCTGGGTTCCCGAACCCGGCGTGTTCGTCGCACAGGGCGAGGCCGCCAAGGCCGGACTGGCCGACTATCTCAAGAAGATCGAAGGACGAAAGACCGTCCTTCAGCAGGTCCGGCAGATGCCCGACCAGACGTTCGAACAGGCGATGGCCAAGGTTCACCGCGACGTCCAGAACAATGGCCCAGTGCTGCTGTCGCTGGCGTGTGACAATCACAAGTTCGTCGTGCAGCGCAACGGCCAGATCGAGTGGCGAGCCAACGCCGAGGTGACCGCCCACCGCCCGGACGACTTCTCCCTCTACAACAGGCACCTTCGGGTTCAGGCGGGCCCGAATCCCAATGCCCCCGCAACCCGACACACCGACGGCGGCTGGCTGCCCATTCCGGTCACTACAACCAAGGACAACGCACTGATTTACACACAGCGAACTTTCGTGGCCCCCTTCGAGAATGCCCCCAAGCGTCAGGCGATCGACTGCCTCAAGCGGCCGGGCGTTTGTGTGGCAGAGTTCGCCGTCGAGAACACGGGCAGCTCGGCTGCCGGTGCATCTCTCGTATTGGGCCTGGTGGCCAACGCCGGTAAGAAGCAGATGGCTGAATGGAAGGCGGTCTCCAAAGGATTCGTCGCCCAAGAAGGCCCTGACATCCTGGCCTTCGTCGAAATGACGCAGGCCGGCTCGCTCAAGGCCGAAGCCGCGTCGGGGATGCTCACGCTCAAGGGCGAACTGGCAGCCAATGGCAAGGCACGATGTCGCGTTCTCATCCCGACATGGACGATCACGGCTGCCGAAAGCGACACCATGGCCGACGCCGCCGACGGCCTGCGCAAGGCCGTCGAGGACTACTGGACGGCCATCTTGGCTCCGGCCATGCAGGTGACCATTCCCGACCCGCTGCTGGCGAATCTCATCCGCGCCTCGCAGGTCCACTGCCTGATCGCTGCCCGAAACGAAAACGGCGGTCAGCGGATATCACCCTGGATCGCCTCGCTCTCGTACGGCCCGCTCGAAAGCGAAGCCAACTCGATCATCCTTGGCATGGACCTGATGGGGCATCACGACTTCTGCCGCCGCTCGCTCGATTACTTCATCCGGCGATACAGCGAGGCGGGCTATCTCACCACAGGCTACACGCTCATCGGAACCGGCTGGCACCTCTGGGCACTGGCGCGACACGCCGACCTCACGCAGAATACCGATTGGCTCAGGCAATCCGCTCCCGAGGTCGGTCGCGTGTGCCGCTGGGTTGTCTTGCAGCGAGAGAAGACCAAGCAGGTCAACGCCCGCATGGACAAGGTCATGGAATACGGCCTGGTCCCACCGGGCGTCGTGGCCGATTGGAGCGTCTTCGCCTATCGCGTATACGCCCTCGCACACTACTACGCCGGCCTCGCCGGTGCCGCCCGGGTGCTCAATGAGATCGGCTATCCGGATGGCGGCGCCCTCGTCGCCAACGCCGAAGAGTTCCGGCAGGACATCCGACGAGCCTGGCGATGGGCCCAGGGCAACAGCCCGGCCCTCTCACTGGGCAATGGTACATGGGTCCCCGCCGACCCCTCGATGATCAACTGCCTCGATCGCGTGAACAACATCTATCCCGGCGAGGACGGCAATCGAAGCTGGGCCTCCGACGTCGAGATCGGGGCGCATCACCTCGTGGCCAACGGCGTACTGACCCCGACCGACCGCGAGGTTGCCTGGATGCTCGATCGCCTCGAAGACGTGGAATTCCTCGGCACCGGCATGGGCGAATATCGCGAAGAAGAGAACCACAAAGACTGGTTCAGCCTCGGCGGGTTCGCAAAGATCCAACCCTACTACGGCCGCACCGCCGACGTCCACGCCCTCCGAGACGACGTGAAGCCCTACATCCGGGCCTACTTCAACGGCATCTGCACACTGTTCAATACCGAGGTGATGACGTTCTGGGAGCACTTCCACAACATGGGCGCCTGGAACAAGACGCACGAGACCGGCGGCTTCCTGAACCAGACGCGTCTGACCTTCGTGACGGAACGGGGCGACGAATTGTGGCTGGCACCGTTCGTCACGAATCAATGGATGAAAGACGGCCAGAAGGTGATCGTCCGCAACGCACCGACGCGGTTCGGGCCGGTGTCGTACGAGATCACCTCGTCCGTCGGTTCCGGTGCAATCGAGGCCAAAATCGAGATGCCCGGACGCAAGGCCCCTCAAACTGTCTGCATCCGCCTGCGGCACCCCGACGGCAAGCCGATGAAGGGCGCCACGATCAACGGCTCACCGGTCGACACCTGGGACGCCGAGAAAGAGTGTGTGCGAATCCCCCGCGGAACAGGCAGTGTGACCGTCCGGGCGCAGTTTTAGTCGCAGAAACCAGGGCCCGATGTCCGTGGCCGGTCGTCTGAGGTCTGAGGCCTCTGCATCACAGGTTGTCTTATGATCGTCATACGCCAGTCCGCGTTGCGAACGTCGATCGCCATGGGCGTGTTGGTGGTGGCATTCGGCGCGATGGGGGCCTATGGGTATCTGAAGTTCGATCCCGGCCGGGGTCGAATGGTCGCAACCGTCCTGCTCGTTCTGGCCGTGTTCATGGCACTGGCGACCCTGCGAGGGATCTTCCGCGGCACGATTGTAGCCGTGCTGCGCAAAGAGGGGCTCGAGCTGCGAAGCGGGCACTTCGCCCAGTGGGGCCTCATCGACTGGCAGGACATCACCGACGTCTTCCTGCTTCGAACCGTCGGCCTTCGGCTGATCAGCCTGCAACTGACGGACCGGCAGCGGTACATCAACCGCATGTCCCTGATGGGGCGATGGAGCCTGGAACTGGACCGCCATCTCGCCTCGGGTGCCGATGCCTACGTATCGGCCTCGGCCGTCCGATGCGATCCGGAGAACCTGGCGCGGCTCATCCGCCTGTTTGTGCATTCGCCCAAGACCCGGGAGCATTTCGGCGGAGACGAGATGGTGTTAGAATTCCCCAGCGATGTGACGTTAAATCAGATTGCCGTGCCCTCAAACGGGGCTGAGGAGACCTGATGCGTCGCCCGCCCATGGATCGATCGAGGACCGGCCCATCCGGCTTGGCCTCATCTCCGGGGCACTACGATGGCAGGTCCCCGCTGCCGACGGCGGGGCCTGGCGGTCCGGCCCGGACGGCGAATCGATCGGAGGATGGTCAATACCGATGGCTGGAACAATCCGAGTGATGGTGCTTCGTGCCGCCGGCACGAATTGCGACGAAGAGACGGCCTTTGCCTGGTCGCTGGTCGGCGCTACGCCGCAGCGCGTGCACGTCAACCGCGTCATCGAACGTCCCGAGATGCTGCGCGACGTCCAGGTGCTCACGATCCCGGGCGGGTTCAGCTACGGCGATGACGTGGCCGCCGGACGGATCCTCGCCAATCAGCTCGTGCATCACCTGGCAGACGAACTGCATCGGTTTGTCGAGGCCGGCAAGCTGGTCCTGGGCATCTGCAACGGCTTCCAGGTCCTGGTCAAGGCGGGTCTGCTGCCGGGACCCATGAACGGAACCGAGCATCCCGCGGATTCCACGCATCGCCCGGTCACAGTGTTCTATAACGACTCGGCCCGTTACGAGGATCGGTGGGTGCATATCCGCGTCGACACCGACCGCTGCGCCTTCCTCAAGCCCGGTGCGATCCTGTCGATCCCCGTGGCCCACGGCGAGGGCAAGGTGGTAGCCGCCGACGACGCAACGCTCAATGCCCTCCGGTCGGGCGGCTACGTGGCCGTGCGATATGTTGATCAAAACGGCCGGCCCGGCGGCTTCCCCATCAACCCGAACGGCAGCCAGGACGACATCGCCGGACTGACCGACCGGACGGGGCGTGTCTTCGGCCTGATGCCCCATCCCGAGCGGCATGTCCACCGCACCCATCATCCGTCCTGGTCCCAACGCCCGGCAGATGCCGAACCCGACGGCCAGATGGTGTTCCGATGCGCGGTGGAATACCTCCGGAAAACCTGAGCCTCGCCCGAGCCTCCCGCCCGGGCGGCCTATGAACGCCGTCTGCCGATGAGACGCCGGAGACTTGCTGCTGAGGATGTTCTTATCTGTTCATGAGTCCAATCGACAAACGTCGGATCGAAAGATACGATGCTGTAAGGTGATCCGCCCTGTTGCGAGGTGCGTCAGACATGCCAACCAGTACCTGGAACCACGTCGTCGTCGATCAGAATGGAGTGGCGTGGATCGACGAGACAAACGTGAAGGTGATCGAGGTCGTGCGGGACAAACTCGCGCACGATTCCAGCCCTGAGGAAATGCACTTCCAGTATCCTCACCTGTCGATTGCCCAGATCTATGCGGCCCTGGCCTACTACTATGATCACCGAGATGCCATTGACCGCCAAATCGATCAGGAACACGCGGAGGTCCAGGAGTCGCGTGCCCGATCCGGTGAATCTCCGGGACGATCGAAACTCAGAGCCAAAGGCATTCTCTCATGAGCTTGCGCCTCTACATGGACGTCCACGTCCGCCGCGCGATTACCGTGGGACTGAGATACCGTAGCATTGATGTGTTGACGTCGCAGGAAGACGGAACGGCGACTTCTTCGGATTCTGACCTGATGAGCCGCGCCACCTATCAGAACAGAATCCTGTTCAGTCATGACACCGACATGCTTCGAGAAGCGGCTCGCAGACAGCTCGCCGGCATCGACTTCTCAGGGCTGGTCTTCGCCGAACAACTTGGAATCACCGTGGGCCAGTGCATCCAGGACCTCCACCTCATCGGCGAACTCTACGACCCTGCTGATATGATCAACCGCGTCGAGTTTCTGCCACTGAAATGACGATGGCCCAACGCAAGGGAAGACCATGACCCCACTCGAACGCTTTCGCACCACGTGCGCACACCAGCGCCCCGACCGGCTGCTCTACATCGCCGACTTCACCCCCGACCTGCGCCGTCGACTCGCCGAGCACCTGGGCACCGACGACTTCGCCCGGCACTATGAGATGTTCGACCCGGTGCCCGTCGATCCGGAACCGCCGGCGGGACACACGCCGGCCGACGTCTCGGCATACTACGAAGACGCCAATCTGCCCCCTGGCACCACCTTCGACCCCGACGGCGTGGCCATGGTGCCCTCGGGCTTCTACCACTTCTGGGGCTACGTCAGCCCCCTGCGAAACGCCCAACGACTCGACGACATCGAAAGCTACCCCTTCGACGACCACACGTCCTACGCCACGCTGCACATGACCGGTGCAGCAGCCGCAGCCCATGCCGCGGGTCGTGTGGCCGTCGGCCACGTCGTACACATGTATGAAACAAGCTGGCAGATCCGCGGTTACGAGCAGTTCCTGACGGACCTCATCGTGCAGCCCGACTGGGCCGAGTGCCTCCTCGACCGGGTCGCCCGGCGGTGCCTCTTCCGGGCAACCGCTGCGGCCCGCGCGGGTGCCGACTACCTGCTCTGCGGCGACGACGTGGCCAATCAGACCAGCATGATGTTCTCCGTCGAGATGTGGCGGCGGTTCATGAAGCCCCGCTGGGCGAAGATCTGGGATGCCGCACGGCAGATCAGACCAGACATCGAAATCTTCTACCATAGCGACGGCGATATCACACCCATCGTCCCCGAACTGATCGAGATCGGCGTGACGATCCTCAACCCCATCCAGCCGGAGTGCCTCGATCCCGCGAAGGTCAAGAAGCACTTCGGAGATAAGGTCGTGCTCTACGGCACCATCGGAACCCAGAGCACCATGCCCTTCGGAACCCCCCAGCAAGTCCGACAGGTGGTCAAGGAACGTGTCCAAACGCTCTCGGCCGACGGGGCACTGATCCTGGCACCCACCCACGTCCTGGAGCCCGATGTCCCCATCGCCAATGTCGAGGCGTTCTTCGAGGCCTGCCGCCAGTACGGCCGGCTCTCATAGTCTCCACATATAAGAAACTGGCACCAAACAAAGCGGCCCCGGCAGTGTGGCGCCGGGGCCGCAGATCAGACCGAATGTGTGACGTCGCCGCCTCTACCGACCGAAGATCAGATACACCTCGCCGGCATTCTTGTGGTTAAGCGGGCTCGCCTGGACGGCACCGATCAAAACATCCGACTTGCCGTCGCCATCGACGTCGCCGGCCGCCGAGAGGCTCCTGGCGAAGTTGAGTTGGGTGACCCCATCCGGTGACACCCGACCACCACCCAGATGATCGCCGATCGCCTTGCCGATGAACTTGATCCCCGGTAGTTGCTGGGTCCCGATCAGGGTCAGATCGATGTAACCCGTGTAGGCCCGGACGGAATTCCCCGCAGTATTCTTGTTGTCCTTCCGTCCGTAGATCAGGTAGACGGCACCCGCACCGGTCAGGGTCTCGGCCACACCATCACCGTTGATGTCATAGACGGGACTGGCATTCGGCGCGGAGATGAGCAGGTCGTCCACCCCATCGCCGTCGAAGTCGCCGGCCGATGCGACGCTGGCACCGGCCAGTTCCCCGGCAGCACCCCTGAACACGACGCCCAACGCGAGGTTCGGGTCCGGGCTTGACGGGTTACCCGTCGGACCGTAGGCCACGTCGTCGATGCTGAAGCCCGCTCCCGGACTGGCCACAAACGCACCACCGTACAGAATGATGACCTCGCCATCCTCTGAACTCCCGTGATTGGCAAGCGGGTTGCCAAACACCGCATCAGCATAGCCGTCGCCGTTGAAGTCCAACCCGGCGGGCAGCACCGCACCCAGATTCTCCGTCGTACTCGTGCGCCCGTTGATCTGGACACCCACGCGGCGGTTCGGATCGTTGATGTCACTGTTCAACTGTGCGAGGTCGAAGTAATACGGCTCCGGAAGCCTGGGATAGAACACATAGGCCGCCCCCGCCTCGCTGTTCATGCCGGGCGCACCCATGGCGAAATCTTCAAGCCCATCACCATTGAAGTCCCCCTTGAGACTGTTCGGATCGGCAACGCGAGCCGGTCCACCCAACGACGCAACCTGCCCCAAACGAGCATTCGCCGCAGCGCCGTAGACCATATTGACGGCTCCGCGGAACTGTCCCGTGATGGGGTTGAAGTAGTCGATCGTGTCAAGCGTCGGATGATCGAAAACCCCGGCGTAGGATATTACCCAGTTACTGGGCCTTGGCACCTGACGATTGTAATCAAGTCGCTCCCAAGGTGGGTATACCTCGCCTTGCACGCGACCTTTCATCAACGCCAGATAGACAACACCGCACGCGGCGCGATAGTCGGACGCAGAAGCAATGATGTCTACCCCGGGTGATCCCACAACAAGCGATCCGCGGCAATAGGTCGAAGACTCTCCGAACAGACTGTTGGGCTCGTCGCCCAGAATCCTCGATCCGTAGAATCCCTGCTGATCAATGGTCACATAGCCCGTGTACAGGCACCGATCCTCCTGAAGTCCGTCCTGGTAGCTGCCATCAAAATTGGCGTCGACCAACAGGTCCTGCGGCCACAGCCAGTGGTAGATGTTCGTCGGATCGTCCTTGTAGTTGAGCGGTGGGTCGGAAAGGATCGGAACATGGCGAGGACTGGCTATGTCATTATCGTTCGCATCCGCCCATGACGGGTGACTCCACCCGTAGGTTGGCGCGGTGAGCTTGATATAGTGGTCCGTGATACTGATCGTCTTGTTAGGATCATTGGGATCTACAGCAGTGTGGGACCCCGTGTGATCCTCCGCCGCAGCATGTTCCAAGAGCAGGCCGGACGTATCCACTCCGAAGTAATTGCCCACCCACTGCAAGGGAAGAATCGATTCCACGGGAACAGATGCGGATTGGTTGAACTGGTTCCGCGTGTTCGCCACGATTACTCCCCCACGCCGCAACTGCCCCGGCCGGGCGAGTTGTACCCATATCTTGGATTGTGGCGTGCTCGCCCAGAAGGAGTCCGCATTGTGCAGGTACGGAATCCCAAATGCCAATTCCGAAATACCATCCCCGGTGAGGTCGTCAACCACACACATTGATTGAATCCCTCGGGACGGTGCTGAAGGTGTGGACACCTGTTGGGGAGCTGTGAACAGACAGCCTCTCATCACCGTGGCCACACTGTTGAGATTCAATGCCGCCAGGTTCGGATCGGGTGAGGCGTTGTAGTGCAACAGGGCGGTCTCGAGCTGAGCGGAAGTGGCCCCGTAGATCAGGTAGACCTCCCCGACCGGCGCAGAGCGACCCGGTTTGGCGAACTGAGCCGCAATGGCAAAGTCCGCCTTGCCGTCCTTGTCGTAGTCGCCCACACTCGAAATGAAACTGCCCGCGTTGTCGTAGAAGTCAAAGCCCGTGAACGTCACCGCCGTGCGATGCGGAATCCCATTTGTCACGACGCGCCGCCCCAGGCCCCCGACCCATATATCCCCGAGCTGTCGCCGCGAGTTGACCGTCACGACCACCAGTTCCTTGGCGGTGTTGCGGGCATAGCTGCCCAGCAGGTTGCCCGAATCGTTCACCGAAAGGAACAGATAGTACTTGCCGTCAGGCACCTGTGTCTGGGTCAGGTCCAGGAAATGCGAAATCCGGTACGTGCCCTGCACCGACGTCCCGGTCACCGTGGCCGGCAACGCCACCTCAAAACCGCTCCCGCGCCGCGTGTCCTGATCCAGATAGATCACCGCCGTAGGCTCGGACGTGCGGTTTCGAACCTCCCACACGATCGACAATGTCCCCGCCAACCCCACCGTCGGATTGACGTTCGGATCGATCAGCGAGATGTCCGGGTGGCTGCCGACAATGATCCTCGAACCAATCGTCACACGCTCAGGTGTGCCGACAGGATACGTGGCCTGGGAACGGATAATCAGTTGATACGCCATGCCGTCCGACACCACCGTCCGCAACGTGTCGAAGGTCGTCGATCCGGCCGCCAGCGGCAGGTTCGGTTCGATCACCGACTCGTTCGGGTCCGACAGCAAATTCGGATCGTTCGGGTCCTGCGGAATGTTCGGATCCACCGGCTTGTAGCGAACCGACAGGGTGCCGCCGCGAGCCGGCGCGCTCACCTGCCAGCTAATGGGCAGAGGCGTCTCGCCAATCTGAAGGCTGATCGTCTTGTTGGGATCGGGCGTCTGGAAATAGGGAACGCTCTCAGCCCCGTTCGGATCGAACACCTGCACCTGAATCGCCGAATACTGAGTAATCGGTGGGTTGACGCCGTCCTCGGCCGTCACCCCCACATAGTAGGGCCCCGCCAAGACACCCGTGGTATCCAGGAGATACGGCGTCGGCCCCTGATAGTTCGGATCGGGCGGAATAATGACCGGGCTGCCCGTGTTGGGCTCATAACCATTGCCGGGCACACGATCCGCATCCAGGAAGATCGTAACCCGCAGTTCACGCTCGCGGTCGGAAACCTGATAGATCAACGGCACCGACTGTCCGGCCCAGATCTGCGAGTAGTTCGGATCGACAATCGGAATGCGAACGTCCGGCGGCGAATCAATGGTGATCCGTCCCGCCGCATAGAAGACCGGCGTATTCCCTGAACCGTCCAGAGCCTTCACCCCGACGTAATACGTGTTCGGATCGACATTGGCGACCGACCACTTCGGACTGCCGCTGGAACCGCTGCCCGAGGCGATCGCCACCTCATTACTGTTGTTGGGATCGTTGTCCCTGTCGTAGAAGACCGTCCAGCTCAGCAGGCTCTGGGTCGACGTGAACTGGATAATCGTGTTGCCGTCCTGAGGAATCGAGATGTCCGTCAAAGGGGCATTGAAGGTGATCTGCGGCGCCGGCACGATCGTAATCGTCCCGTCCGAAACCGCCACCACCGTCTCGCCCGTCGACGTCACAACCACATCAATCGATATGTAGTACGTGCCCCTCAATATGCCCGGTGTCTTGATGCGGTAGGAACCGGAACCCACGAACTGCCCCAGGTTCACCGGATTGGCACTCATGTTCGGATCGACAATGATGCGACCGTTGTTCGGATCCTTGTCGAAATCGTAGTACACGCGAAGCCCCAGATTCTGCGAACTGATGTTGCCGATCTGGTAGACAATATCGATGTACCCGTTCGGATCGTTCTCACGAGCCGTCAGGTTCGCCCCGCTGCCGGGAGAAGTGACCTTGGCCGTCGGAGGCACGGGTCTGCCCGTCAGAATCGAAGCGTTGGGATCAGGCCCTGGAAGAGGCCCCGGAAACGAGAAGGTACACCCCAGGAACCAGGTCAGCGATAGTCCGAGAATTGAAGATAGGAAAAAGGCCGTTCGCGACCGTCCATTAAGACGCGCGAGATTCATGCACAATCCTCCCTCAAACGATCCGTTGAACGTTTCAGGCCGCCGCCTGCTCAGATAGTAGGTCACACAGGGTGGAAGTACTGCCCCTTATTGAGCCCTCGCCTCTGCTTGACTACACCTCGCTCGGATTCTAGGCCCGCGCTTTTGTCAAGTCAACGCAAGGACTTAAAGGGAGACCGCTGCCGTGCTTCACACCGATTTCTGTATCGGCAGTACCGTCTCATAACCTTTAGGGGGAATGGCAGTTAGGCGCTCCAACTTCGACTCTCGACTCCGCATGAAACCCCAGACTCCCCACCCACAAGTCCTGCAAAGAATACAGACAAATGACACCCTGCCAACGAACCGCAAGACCTGCGCGACTCAGCGGAAACTTGCGCCCCCTCCCGCCGCCAAAGCATCCAACAACCGGGACCTTGACGTATCCAATGCCAAGACAATAGCTTACAATCGCGTGCCATCCTGCAAGCCTGGCACTGGACTTGCTAGGAGATCTCCGGACCTAACCGTCGTACGTCCGGAGTTAGCCAAGGAGATGTTCCATGGGACAAATATCAACCGTGTCGCTTGCAAAAACCGGGACCCGAAAGAACAACCTATCCGCCCTGGCAAAAACCGCGCGGAAGACCTCCACGGCAACCATGGCCTCGACCGGCAGTAGCTCGACCAGCACGTCATTCCCCCCCCTCGGCGCCGCCTTCGATCAGATCATCCAGGAGGCGATCACCGGAGTCACAACCGCACTCGGACAGAAAGTCAGCAACAAGGTCAGCAAGTTGATCTCTCATCGAAGCAATCTCAAGGCGGTTGCACAGGCGGCCGGCTGGACCTCACCGACTACGTCGAGCTCGAGTTCCAGTTCCAGCTCGACGAGCAGCAGTAGCAGCTCCACGTCCAGCTCGTCCAGCACCAATGAAAACAACCCGATCGCACGGATCTTTGCGGCCCTCGGACAGGCAGGAGTTCAGGGCTGGCAGCAGCTGCGAGATCAGCTGAGCGGTCAGTCGCAGGCCTGAACCGCATCGAGGATCGACTCGTCATTCCTGGCCACAATCCTCCCCCCAGGCGGCACGACCAGAAAGTCGGTGGCAGCCCACGGGCCATCCAGCAATCGTCGCAGCAGATCCAGATCGCCCGAAAGCTCCTCATACTGCCACTGGTTCTCCGCGGCGTCGCGACGGGTTCGTTCGGCATAGTTGAGCCGCTGGGCCAGGCCCGTATCGATGAACGTCAGCCGTTCGTATTTCTCTTTCCATCCGCCCACCATCTCCATGATGTACCGGGCGTTCTCCTCGCCGTATTCGTCGATGTACTCATGAAGCGTGCGGTCGAGCCCGAGTTTTCGCATGACCCCCTGATCTTCGCTGACAAAGTTGCGTTCGATCCATCCGCTGGTTCGAAAATAGGTGCCGGGATGCGTGTCGAAATACTGTCGATACCGCTCCTTGCTGCCCAGAAAGAACGTGATGCAGTCGTGAGCCCGCGGGATGACCAGAGGAACAGACGGGGCCCGCAGCCCGACCACGCCGTCATTGCAGCGTCCGTACGCCAGCAGGATCGCCTCGTAGCGCGAGACGTCCACGGCATCGATATGCCTCTGAAGCTCCGCCGTCATGGCGGAGGTCTCAATATCGTGCAATCCCTTGCGAAGGAAGACAGGATCGATGATGTTCCGGCTTTCGGCCGCCAGGGCGCAAACCTCCCGAAAGACAATCTCGCAGGCGAACAACTTGTAGCGTTTGGTCTCTCCCAGATCGGGGGCGAACACACTTTTCATCAGAGCCCTCCCGGCCGCTCAACCGAACCATGATACAAACGTATCCTCACGGATAGAAGTTCGCTGCAATTGACATACCCGCATGGGTTTCATATCATCGGTGATTCGTACGTCGGTCGACGAGGCCTCATCGACTGTTGCAGCATTGAAGACCTGACGGCGGATGTCTTCTGACACAGAGATATACCCCGAGGCGCGGGTAGGAGGGTGACCTTAGCAGGTTGTAAGGCGTGGCCGCAGCGTCGAGTAAGGATTCACGGGGCGTAGCTCAGCCTGGCTAGAGCGCTTGGTTCGGGACCAAGAGGTCGCAGGTTCAAATCCTGTCGCCCCGATTTTCCAACCCACCGAAAACCAAAGAGTTCCGAGCGATCCTCCTGACGTCATCACCCTCCAGACGCATAGCACCGTAGTCTTGACCGCGATTCTGAAGCCTGAGCTCACCGGCCGCCGGTCATCGAACACCATGCACTTGGCAGGCGAGATTCAGCCTTCTCCTTGTCGCACAATACACCGTCAATGAGAGCGGGGGCTGACACGACCCGCCTTGATGCCGTCGGTCCGCACATGTATTTTAGTGGTGGGCTGGGTCGTGATGGTCGCGGGCAGGCCCACATGGGGAATCTCATCTGCAACCAGCAAAGGTGAAAACAATGGCTGAAGTAACGCGCAGAAGGTTTGTAAAAGGGACGGCGGCCACGGCGGCCGGCATGCTGCTGGGCACCTCCAAGACGAGTTGGGCCGGAGCCAACGAACGGGTCCGGGTCGCCGTGCTGGGCATCAACGGCAGGGGCAAGTCGCACCTGGGAGGCTTCGCCTCTCTGAAAGACGTCGAAGTAGCGACGATCTGCGACCCCGACTCGCGCCTTTTCAAGCCTCGCACCGGAGAGTTCTTCACGAGTCGCAACCGGCGAGCGCCGAAGACAGAACAAGACCTGCGCCGCGTGCTCGAAGACAAGGACATCGACGCGATCTCGATCGCGACGCCGAACCATTGGCACTCATTGGCCACCATCTGGGCCTGTCAGGCCGGCAAAGATGTGTACGTCGAGAAGCCGATGACTCACAACATCTTCGAAGGACGCAAGGTGGTCGAAGCGGCGAAGAAGTACGGCCGCATCGTTCAGCACGGTGTACAGCTCCGCAGCAGCCCCGGGTTCCAGGAGGGCGTTCGGCTCCTGAAAGAGGGCTTCATCGGCGATGTGTATATGGCCCGATGCGTGTGCTACAAGTGGCGCCCCTCCATCGGTAAGGGGCATGCCGGCAACCCGCCGAAGGAGCTTGACTGGAACATCTGGCAGGGCCCGGCGCAAGAACAGCCCTATATGTTGAACGAAAAGGGCCAGGGCATCTACGTCCACTACTACTGGCACTGGGTGTGGGCCTACGGCAACGGCGACATCGGGAACCAGGGCGTGCATCAGCTCGACGCCGCCCGCTGGGGCCTTGGAGTCGACGTCCCCTACCGCTGCGCCTCTATGGGCGGCTTGTTCCTCTGGGATGATGCCAAGCAGGTCTACAATGTGTCGTCCAGCTCGTTCATGTTCAAGGGTCAGGACGGCAAGGACAAGATGATGACGCTTGAAGTGCGCCCCTGGTATACCAACGAGGAATCGGGCGGCACGTCCTTCGGCGTCATCTTCTACGGCTCCGAAGGATACATGTCGTTCCCCGACTACTCCGGCTACAAGGCCTACAAGGGAAAATCGCCGACCGGCGAGGTCGTCAAACAGAATTTCAAGGACGGCGACCACTTCAAGAACTTCATCGACTGTGTGCGCCAGCGCAAGCCCGAAGGCCTTAACGCGCCGCCACGGGAAGGGCACTACTCCTCCGCCCTTTCGCACTACGCACTGACCGCCGCCCGTTTGAACCGGGTACTCGAGATCGACACGAAGACCGAACAGGTCAAGAACGACGACGAAGCCAACCGCATGCTGACCCGGGAATACCGGGCGCCCTTCGTCGTACCGGAAAACGTATAGCCCCGCCAGAATGCGGTCTTGTGGGGCGGCGGTCACGTGGGGAGTGTTCTTGCCCACCTGACCGCCGCCTCCGAGGCTCGGCACCAGAGACGGCCGACATTCCTGTCGCAGCCGCCGGATCGTCTGCCGGTCCGAACGATCCCATCGCGGGTCCCCTCGCCTGTCTCCATCACGCTGAGACAGGCCATGCCGTCCCCCGAAATTCCTCCGTAGGATATCAATTTCGCTGATGAATAGGCGCCTCATGACGGGTAACATGTGGCCACTTGAATCCGTTTCGCCCCGATAGGAAGAGCCCATGACCCAGATGACAAACTCCGTCGAACCCTCCCAATCGCCACACCTTCAAAGGCGATTGGGCCTGATTCACGCCGCGGCGCTCAACATGGTCAATATGGTGGGTGCGGGGCCGTTCATCACCATCCCCTTGCTCATGTCGGCCCTGGGCGGACCACAATCGCTGCTCGGCTGGTTTGTGGCCGCGATCATCTGTATTCCCGACGGCATGATCTGGAGCGAATTGGGCGCCGCCATGCCCGGGTCCGGCGGCACCTACCTCTACCTTCGCAGAGGGTACGGACATGACACCTGGGGTCGCCTGATGGCATTCCTGTTCATCTGGCAGTTCGTCTTCAGCGGTCCCCTGGAAATCGCCTCCGGCTATATCGGCTTCGGCAACTACGCGTCCTACATCTGGCCCGGCATGACCCCTCTGCACATGACACTGATGGCCATGGGCGCCGGGCTGTTGAATATCATCATCCTGTACCGCGGTATCTCCTCCATCGGCAAGCTGACCGTCGCCTTGTGGATTGGTATGCTGCTGACCACGGGGTGGGTGATCTTCACGGGCCTCAGGCATTTCAATCCCCGCCTGGCGTTCGATTTCCCGCCCAATGCGTTTCAATTCTCGTACGGATTCCTCCTCGGCCTTGGAGCGGCCGCTCGAACCGGCATCTACGATTACATGGGCTACTACGACGTATGCTACATCGGCGAGGAGGTCCGCAATCCCGAAAAGGTGATCCCCCGATCGATCATCATCAGTGTGATCGGCGTGGCGGCCCTCTACTTCACGTTCAACCTCTCGGTCATCGGCAGCGTCTCATGGCGAGAGTTTGTGGTGGACCCCACCAACAACCCTCTGGCCAAACACCTTGTCTCGATCATGATGGAGCGCATCTATGGCAACCGCTTCGCAACGCTCTTCACCCTCATGATCCTGATAACGACCTATGCCTCCGTCTTCGCCCTGCTCCTGGGCTATTCACGGATCCCCTATGCGGCCGCACTGGATGGCTGCTTCTTTTCGACCTTCGGCCGATTGCACCCGAAGAAGTCATTCCCGTACGTGTCGATTCTGGCGATCGGCGGAATCTCCATCGCCGCCTGCCTGTTGTCGCTGGACACGGTGATCATGGCCATGGTCACCTGCCGGATCCTCATCCAATTCATCGGGCAGATCTTCGCCGTCGTCCTGATCCGCCGGTACTCACCGGACATGCCCCGGCCCTATCGCATCTGGCTCTACCCGGTTCCGTGTATCGTCGCCTTCGTGGGTTGGATATTCATCTTCGCCACGTCGGACAACAACATCATCCTTTTCAGCCTGGCCGCACTGGTGTCGGGAATCGTCGCGTTCGTTGTCTGGTCGTGGTGGACGCAGCGATGGCCGTTCGGATCCGCCGACCCCGCCTCTCGACCGGGGTGATGGACGACAACCACACCACCGTCGGGTGGGCGCCGCCTCACTCTGTCCCGGGGTTCCAGCCGCCCCCCAGCGGCTCGCGGGTACGATCGCCCTCCCGCAAGCGCCGTCGCTACGGGCAATCTTCAACCGCCCCAAGCTATTCCGTGTCGCTCTTGAGCACGTCGAGGTAGGCCTGGTAGGCGTAGACACGATCCCGCAACCTACCGGTGGTTTCACGGAGGATGCCCGCCTTCTGCATCGCATCCATCGCCTTGATCGCCGTGGGCTTACTGACGCTCAGCAGCTTGATCGCCAGCGGCAGGGTCAATATAGGATTGGCGCCAAGAAGGTCGAACAGCCGGATGGCCGGAACTGTGACACTGGGATGATTCACCAGCGTTGTGCGGTCCCTGGACACCTGCGAGAATATCCGCTGTGCAGAGGCGACACCGTCGTCGGCCGCCTCGCGGACGCACCCCAGAAAGAATCGCGTCCAGCCCTCCCAGTCACCCCCCGTTCGAACGGTACTCAGCCGCTGATAATACTCCTCCCGATGCCGCTTGAAGGCGACGCTGAGATACAACAGCGGTGCAGGCAACAGGTCCCAATGCTCGACGAGAAGCGATATGAGCAACCGCCCGATGCGACCGTTGCCGTCGAGGAAGGGGTGAATGGTCTCGAACTGTACGTGGGCCAGCCCGACACGCACCAACGGCGGGAGGGGATCATCGCCATGAATCCACTTCTCCAGGGCCGAGAGGGCCCCGGGAACCGCATCTTGGGGCGGTGGCACAAAGCGCGCGTTGCCCGGCCGGGTTCCCCCGATCCAGTTCTGCGAGTGTCGAATCCGCCCCGGCTGCTTGTCGCCGCCGCGAACGCCGGCCATCAGTCGCTTATGTGCCTCGCACAACAGACGCGTCGCCAGGGGCAGGCCCCTGGGACGGGCAAGCTCCCTGCGAGCGTAGTTCAACGCGGCGATGTAGTTGCAGACGTCCCGTACATCATCCGGACGCTCCGCCCTCTGCCCCGCCTCGAATCCGAGCACGTCGCGGAGTGTCGCCTGTGTGCCCTCGATCTGCGAGGTAATCAGAGCTTCTTTGCGTACAAAGCCATAAAGGAACCACTCCTCGCTGGGGACCAGATCGGCGGCGACGGCCAGCCGCCCCGTGGACACCATGGCCTGCGCCAAAAGCTCGCCGGTCGCCTCATCGACCCGCAGGGAAGGGTTGGCAGGCGGCAACGGGTGCGGCATGAATGCTTGTACCTGTTCATCGCCGACCCGCATGACCCGATAGGTTCCAGTGGTTCGAGACACCTCGAGGCAATCCTCCATTCCCAAGAGCACTCACTAGTAAACTTATCTTACCTAGCAGAATTACATAGTCAACAAGTCATTACTAGTGATACCGTGGAATGCAGAAGCGAGGTGCCCATGAGAAACACCGGCTTCCCAGGGAGCCGGTGCGACGAAAGACGGGACGTGATATCCCGTACACGCGACCACGACAGTGCATCGCCGCCTCACTCTGTCCCCGGGTTCCAGCCGCCCCCCAGCGCCTTGTACAGGGCGATCATGTTCGTCACCACGGTCGTTTCGCTCTGGGCAAGCTGATCCTGGAGTGAATACACCGCACGCTGCGCTTCCAGAACATTCAGAAACGCCGTCAACCCACGCGTATAGAGCTCTTCACTCAAGCTCTTCGACTGTTGACCGGCCGCCACCGCTTCCACCAGCGACTGCCGACGAACGTGTTCGTTTGCATAGGCAATCAGCGCACTCTCGACATCCCGGAATGCCGTCAGCACGATCTGCTCATAGCTGGCCAGCGCCTGCTCCTGCCGGGCGTTCTGAACCTGAATGTTCGAACGAATCCGCCATCCGTCGAACACCGGCCATGACATCTGGGGCCCCACCGACCAGCTCATGCTGTTCCGGTCGAGGATGTGCCGAATATCCCGGCTCTGCGGGCTGAACGACCCCGTCAGCGAAAAACGGGGAAACAAATCGGCCGTCGCCTCGCCGATCCTCGCCGTCGCCGCCGCCAACTGCCGCTCGGCGGCTCGCACGTCCGGCCGGCGACGCAGAAGATCCGACGGAAGCCCGATCGGAGTATCCGGCGAAAGCATCGGAATCGGCCGTTCCTTCTCCAACTCCGACAACAGAGCCACCGGAGGCTGACCGACCAGCACACTGATCTGGAAGATGGCCTGTTTGATCGTGCTCTCCAGCAGCGGAACCTGTGACTGGGTGCTGGCAAGCTGCGTGCGGGCCTGGGCAACCTCCAGATTGCTGGCAAAACCCGCCTTGAACTGCCTCTGCGTCAGATCCACCGTGTCGGCCTGGGCCCGAATGTTGTCCCGGGCAATAGCCAGTCGACGCTGCGTCCCGCGAAGCTGAACGTAGTTCAGAGCGACTTCCGAAAGCAGCGTGACGAGTACGTCGCGCTGACCCTCCTGCGTAGCGGCCAAATCGGCGTCCGCCGCCTCGACCGCCCGTCGAGTGCCGCCGAACACGTCGATCTCCCAACTGGCATCCAACCCCATCTGAAACAGATTCTGATCTCGCGAAACCTTCGCGCCCGAACCCATCAGCTTGCTGTCGACCCCTGTGGCGACCGCATTCCCCACCATCACCGGTACGTTGACCCCGCTAGGCGTTCCCCCGCCCAATGCCCCCCCCACCGATCGAATGGCCGAGTCGACAACCGTAGCCCTCGCCCGCTCACCCAGGCTCAGCCCCCCCTCCGTCTTCGGACCACTGTTCAAACTGCCGCCTCGATAGGCATGCGCCGCACCCACGTCCACCTGCGGCCACCAGTCGGCAGTCACGATGCCTCGCTGCGCCCTCGCCTCACGAACGCGCGCCGTCGCCACCCGCAAGTCCAGATTCGACTCCACCGCCCGCGCGACAAGCGTATCCAATACCGGGTCGTTCAGCGAACTCCACCAGACGGCCAGATCCACGGGACGCGTCGTAGCCGCCGCTGTCGTCGTGGGATAAGTCGTGGGACGAGTCGTCGTGCTCCCCTCCCAGGCCTGCGGCACTTCCATCTCAGGAGTCTTGTAATTCGGACCGACGGCGCACCCGCCCATGCCAACGAAAAGAAGAAAACCAACCCGGAAGCGTCGCGAGCTCATATGCATCCTCCACTCGCTGCCGACCTTCGTCCGCGCCAAAAGGGTGGCAGGAAAACGTCCCTTTTTCCCCCTGCGCCCCGCTTACTCATACCGCAGAGCCTCGATCGGATCCAGTCGTGAGGCCTTCCATGCCGGGTAGAATCCGAAGACGATGCCGACGCCCGCCGATACCACCACCGCAGCGGTGATGGCCCCGATGGACAATTCCACCGGCCAACGAAGCAACAGACGCACCAGCGTCGAACTGCCCCGCCCCAGCAGAATCCCGATCGCCCCGCCCAGCATGCACAGCACCACCGCCTCGACCAGAAACTGCCGCAGAATGTCCTGTGGCCGCGCGCCCACGGCCATCCGAAGCCCGATCTCACGTGTCCTCTCCGTGACGGACACCAGCATGATGTTCATGATCCCGACCCCGCCGACGATCAGCGAGATCGTAGCCACGCACAACAACAGATTCGTCATCAGCAGAGTCGTCGCCGAGAGGGTCTTGGTCATCTCCGTCATGTCTCGGATATCAAAATCGTTGGAATCCTCCGGGCTGAGATGATGTCGACGGCGAAGAACCTCTGTGATCTGTTTGATGGCCTTGGGAATCGACTCGCTGCTCCGCGCCGTCACCAGAATCTGGTCGACGTTGGCGAACCGAACCGGCATCGGGTTGTTGGCCGCCTGAACCTCCGATCGTTCCGGGTAAAGGCTCGGCTGATCCCCGGGATACAGGTTGCTCAGCGTATTCACCGAACTGCTCGACGAAATGGCACTCTGGTTGCTCGAAGACAGTGTCGAACCCGTGACCCGATACTTGATCGTCGTCCACGGAGCGAGCAGAACGTCGTCCTGATCCATCCCCACCATGTTGGCGCCCTTGCTGCTCAGCACGCCCACCACCCGGAAGGTCACGTTCTTCACGCGGATCTCCTTGCCGATGGGCGAGCGACCCTGAAACAACTCACGTACCAGGGTCTTGCCGATCAGACACACCCGGTTGGCATTGAGGATGTCTCGCTCCGTGAAAACCTGCCCCTCCGCCAACTGAGTCCACTGCCGGACCTCCAGGAACTGCGCCGTGGTGCCCGACATCGAGTTCGGAACCCAGTTCCGGTTGCCGTACACCACCTGCGTCCGGGCCCGCACGACCGGGGCGGCGCTGCGAATCGCCGGACAGTCCCGCATGATCGCCTCACAATCCTGCGGCGTCAGTGTGGAATAGCTGCCGGTACCGAAATTCACCCCCCCCGTCGACACCGAACCCGGCACCACCAGCAGCACGTTGGCACCCATGCTCGAAATGCCCTTCTGAATCGCACGCGACGAGCCCGCCCCGATCTCCGTCATGGCGATCACGGCCCCCACGCCGATGACGATCCCCAGCGTCGTCAGAACGGCCCGCATCGGATTCCGACGCAGCGCCCTCATCGCGGTCCGAATGGTACGGTAGGCCTTCATATGTAAGCTCCAGTATCAGCAGTCTCGAACGCAGACCCGGGAGCAGACACGGAAACCGCCTGCGATCCGGCGTCCGTCTCGAAAGCCCCGTTGGAGACCGCGCCGTCGCGGATATGAATGATTCGCCGGGCGTGCTGGGCCACATTCGAATCGTGAGTCACAAGGATGATCGTGATGCCGTCATCCTCGTTGAGCTGCTGAAACATGCGAAGCACGTCCACGCTGGTTCGCGAATCCAGATTCCCCGTCGGCTCGTCGGCAAAGAGAAGGGGGGGGCGGTTCACGAGCGCCCGGGCAATCGCCACCCGCTGCTGCTGACCGCCGGACAACTGCGAGGGCTCATGATCCAGGCGATCCTCGAGCCCGACCCGGCAGAGCATCTCACGGGCACGCCGCCGCGCCTCGCGATCGGAAAGATGACCGGCCGTATACGACAGAGGCATCGCCACATTCTCCAGCGCGCTGGTGCGAGCCAGCAGGTTGAAGCTCTGAAAGACGAAGCCGATCTTTCGATTTCTGACCATCGCACGCTCAACCGCCGACAGGTGAGAGACGTCTTCTCCCTCCAGCCGGTATGTCCCCGATGTCGCCCGGTCCAGACAGCCCAGTACGTTCATGAGCGTGCTCTTGCCCGACCCGGACGCACCCATCAACGCCACCAACTCCCCCCGCCCGACCTTCATCGATACGTTCTTGAGCACAGGGACGCTGATGTCGCCGATGTAGTACGTCTTGCAGATGTCGTCCAGCTCGATGAATTCCATGACTTCACCCACCATGACCGGTCGCTCTCACATCGGCGGCGGCGGACCACCGCGACCACCGCGAGGTATCTTCGGCGCAAACGGATTGCTCGTGCCGGTATCGCCCGCGGCCTGCTCTTCCCGACCCGTAACCACGCTCAACCCCTCGATCACACCGTCTCCCGAAATCTCCGTCACTTCATCATCCGTCAGGCCCACCTGTACGCGCAGCGGTCTGACGAATCCCCCGTCGAGCACCCAGACCAGCCCCTCCCGGCTGCCCAGACTCTCCGCCGGTCTCGAAGCCGCCTCCGTGGTCGTCGGCTGCTCCTGGACGGCCTGGCGGACCTCCGGTGCGATCTGCTCCGACTCCGGGGTCCATTGCAGAGCCGTGTTCGGTACCATCAGAACCTTCGTGCGGCGATTCAGCTCGAACTTCACACTGGCGGTCAGATACGGAAGCAGCCGACCGCTGGAATTGTCGGCGAACACCTCCACCGTATAGGTGACCACGTTCTGAGTCATCGATGCATTCAGCCGAATCTTGCCCACCTGCCCCTTGAAAGACTCGCCCGGAAAGGCATCCACCGTAAACGTCACAGGCTGGCCCTTATGCAGCCGGCCGATGTCCGCCTCGTTCACCGCCACCCACACCTGTATCCGAGTGAGGTCCTTGGCAATCAGAAATAGACTCGGAGCATTCAGGCTCGCAACGACCGTCTGACCGGTATTCACCCGACGATCGATGATGAGGCCCTTGACGGGTGACTTGATGATGCAATAGCCCAGATTCCGCCGGGCCCGCTGGAGAAGTGCCTCCGCCTGAGCAAGATTGCCTTTGGCCTGGATGATCGCCGCCCCGCCGACCGCAATGTTCGCCTTCGCCGTATCGTAGGCAGCCTTGTACCCGTCGTAGGCCGACGCCGCCAGGGCCTGAGACGGTCCAATGTCCTGTGCACGCTTCCAGTCACGCTCGGCCTGAAGCAGCTTCACCTTCATCTGCTCCAGGTCAGCCTCCGCCCGCTGGAGACTCCCCTTCGCCGAAAGCACCTGCGCCTCGACCTGCTGAACCTCCGCCGTGTACAGAGAGTCGTCGATGCTGGCCAGCACCGTCCCGCTTTCCACTATCGAACCGTAGTCCACCGGCTTGCCGTCCACGTCCTTGCCGAACGACATGATCTGGCCGGCCACCTGAGCGCCCACGTCGATCACTTCTTCCGGCTCGATCGTGCCCGTCGCGCTGATCGACACCAGCACATCGCCCCGTTGGACCTTCGCCGTGCGAAATACCAACGTCGATCCGCGATCGCGGCGCCAATACGTCGCACCCACCCCAACACACGAGGCCACCAGCACAAGAAGTATGAGAACCTTTTTCATGGCGAACCTATCGCTTTCTTTGGCGTGTCCACCTCGCGTTCGAATCGGACACTACCTTAATGCTACCCCTCTCGACCTTAAGGCAAGATGAAGCTCCACCAGGAGGATGGCTTATGCGGAGGCGAGACCTTCGGCCATATCATCAGATACCACAGGAGGTTGGATACGCGGCAGCCGGACAGTGAATGTCGTCCCATGGCCGACGTCGCTGCAAAACGCGATCGTCCCGCCATGGGCCTCGACGATACTCTTGCAGATCGCCAGTCCCAGCCCGCTTCCGCACTTGGGGCCGACTCGCCTATTGAATCAGGCACGGCGTCCTGTTCGATCCGGCCACGGATTGCCAGTGGACAACTGTGGATTTCGGTATAATACTCCAAGTGAGGTGCATGATGGCCGAAGTTATCGAGGGCAAGTGGGAGGATTTGGCCGGCCGCCAGGATCTTCGCGGGCGGACGGTCAGGGTCATCGTCCTGGAGGAAGGTGGAAAGCGGGCGGAGGATCCCTGGCTGAAATCGCTCCAGGTGTGGGCGGACAGTCATGAGGCCGTGGGACACCGGGCGGACGACAGCCGCGAGAGCATCTACTCTGGGAGCCTCGATGATCCTCGTTGACACCAATGTCCTCCTGCGCATCGCGCAGCCGGGCCACCCACATCGACAGGTGGCGCTGGACGCCATCGAGTCGCTGAGGGTACGCGATGCCGAGAATTTTGCGATTTGCCCACAGAGCCTCTACGAAATGTACGTGGTGTGTAGCCGGCCGGTCAGCGCGAACGGCCTTGGAATGACGCCGCAGCGGGCTCATGCGGAGATTGACGGCGTCCGCGCCCTCTTTCAGGTTCTGCCCGAGACGTCGCAGGTCTATCCCACCTGGCAAGGGCTCATTGCCAAGTACGCCCCCGCGGGCAAGCGAGCGCATGACGCCCGGCTTGTGGCCCTGATGATCGAGCACCATATACCGAGACTTCTCACATTCAACGACGTCGACTTCGCCCAGTTCGTCGAGATCGCAGCCTTGAACCCCTTCGACGTCTTGGGCGTCCCCCGGGTCTAGAGCACCAAGATCAGCAGCCGTCATGGACGCGTAGGGGCCTGGGTCGAGGTCGTCGCGGTCGGCCGCGATGTGTTTAGCCAGTCGCTGTCGAGTCAGCACGAGGCAGTCGGACCACAAATGTAGTGCCCCGGCCTACTTCGCTGCGGAATGTGATCGTCCCGCCATGGGCCTCGACGATACTCTTGCAGATCGCCAGTCCCAGCCCGCTTCCGCCTTCTTCTCGGCTGCGGGCCTTGTCCACCCGGTAGAACCGCTCGAAAAGGTGTGGCTGGCTTTCCTCGGGGATCCCCAATCCCGTATCGGCAATTGTCAGCGCCGCGTCAGGCCCGTCGACGCCCACAGAAACGTGAACGTGCCCCCCCTCGCGGTTGTAGCGGATGGCATTGGTCAGCAGGTTCGTCGTAACCTGGGCGATCCGGGAGGCGTCGGCAGTCAGTTCCGCGGATTTCAGGTTGGCCTCAATGACAACGTGCTTCTTCTCCGCCAGCGCGGCGACCATGGAGATGCACCCCTCCGCCACGTCGCGCAAGTCGAATGGCTTGCGGTCCAGCCTGAGCCGGCCGGCGTCGGCCCCTGCCAGCAGCAGAAGCGAGTCCACAAGATCCTTCATTCGACTCGACGCCCGCAGACACGTCTCGATCGCCTTGCGATACTCCTCGGCCGTGCGCTCCCGCGTCAGGGCCAGTTGCGCGTGCGTGTGGATCACCGACAGCGGCGTGCGGAGTTCGTGCGAAGCATCCGCCGTAAAACGAATCTGCTGCTGGAAGGCCGCATCCAGGCGGTCGAACATCTCGTTCAGTACTCCGGCGAGGCTCCCGAGTTCACTCTGTACTTCCGCCGCATCGATTCGGCGGGACAGATTGGACGCCGAGATATCCTGCGCGACCGAGGTGATCGCCTGGATCGGTCTCACGGCACGCAGCGAGACCAGCCAGCCGCCCACCAGACCCAGGACCAGAACGCCGGCGCCGATGCCGGCGAGCAGAAATGCCAGACGCCGCAATTCGGCCTGCACCGGACGAATCGACGTCCCGATCAGTATGCGTGTCCCGAAGGGACCATCTGTGAATGCCTCGCGGAACTCGACCCGTTGGCGGATCCGGGGCGGCCCGGGTATCTGCGGCCGAGGAGGCCATTCGGGTCGAACCCCCGCGTATGGCACGTCACCCGCGGCAACGGAGGCCTTCATCACCTTGCCCTCGGCATTCCAGATCACGTAGTAGTCCGATCCCACACCGCCGGCCTCAAACCGTTGAACCAGCGAGGTTGGAACCTCAAAGTCGTCCGCGGTCAGTTCGTGCCTGTGACCGTGTGGGGGCTCGTCCGTCCCACGGGTCGTCGAACCGGTGGTCGACGGCTCCGGCCGCTTCGGCAGGTGGAATCCCGTCACCAACACCTGAACCGATCGCGCCAACTCGGCATCCAACTGCTCGAACCGTCCCCGTGAGATGCCGAAGTACGACGCGGTGCCAAAGCCGACAAGCACCACGGCCAGCAGGCCCGCGTGCCAGAGCTGAAGCGTCCACCGGATGGACCTAAACATGAACCTGGTATCCTTCACCGCGCCGCGTAATGATGAACTCCTTCCCCAGCTTCTTTCGAACGTTGGAAACGTGAACATCGACGAGGTTGGAGAGTGTGTCGTCGTCTTCGTCGAAAAGGTGATCGTAGATCATGGTCCGCGTGACCAGCTTGCCCTTGTGCATCGCAAGGAATTCAACCAATGCGTATTCCCGCGGCGTGAGGGACACCAATTGTCCCGCCTTGCGGACCGTGTGGTCGGCCGTATCGACCGTGACGTCCCCGATCTCGATTACCGGATGCGCCTGGCCGGCCGATCGGCGGATGATCGCTCGCAGCCGTGCCTGCAATTCGGAGAGCTCAAATGGCTTGGTGAGGTAATCGTCCGCCCCGGCATCGAGGCCCCTCACCCGGTCGGGCAGCGTGTCGCGCGCCGTCAGGATGAGCACGGGCGTTGACTTGCTCCTCCGCAGTTCGCGAAGAAGATCCCAACCGTTCATCCCCGGCAGCATCAGATCGAGGACGATCGCGTCATAGTCCGACACGGCCGTCTTGAACAGACCGCTACGTCCGTCGGAGGCTTCATCCACGGCGTATCCGGCCTCTCGAAGCGATTGAGCCAGCGCATCGAGGAGATCGGGCTCATCTTCTATGACCAGTACTCGCATAAGGCGCCCCAGATATCTTCATGCATGGCCATCATACCGGTCAAGCTATCAGGCCAAACCTTAAGAGAACATGAAGGATATCCGTGGGCCGAAGCAGCGATTGGGTCCGAAAGCCCCCCCGGGCCACCTCCTACCGTTCGAACACGAACTGCCGGGCGTTGGCCTGCGTTCGCACAATCTTGATCACAGCCGAATCCAACGTATCCGTGCCGCCGGCGGCGCGCTTCTTCATCTCCTCGGCAACGTACTTCTCTCGATCCTGGTTGAGCTGCTTGATCTTCTGCTGAACCTCCTGACGCTGCCTGGCCTTCGCCTCCACATAGGCGTTTCGCTGTTCGGGGGTCATCCTGCGGAGCTCCTCGGGCAAGTCCTCCGCCTTGGCGCTCGAAAGATCGACCTTCTTATCGTTCACCGCGTCCACCAGATCCCACGAGGCGTTCCGATACTGAGCCGATGCCTTCGCCACATGCCGTTCCACGCCTCCACCCGGTGCAGAGGCGGCGTTCTGGTCCTGCACCCGCTGCCTCTCACCCGCCACCCGGCCCAGAGTGCCATAGCGAACGTACGTCGTGTTCAACGTCTCGCCCAGACGCGCGATCTCGGCGTCCTGAGGGGCCGGAATATGAACCACCTTGGCGTTCTGGTCGATGTTGATGTACTTGCCGTCGGCCAGCGTGGCACCCTTCTCCCAGTCCGTCGATACACCCAGGGGGTAGGGCCCGCAGAAGATCGTGTTGACGATAATCCCCTTGGCAATGGCCGCCTTGCACGCCGACTGGTAGTCCACGCCCCCCTGAGTAAACGGCTCGTTGCCCGCAATGAATATGGCCTTGTAGTGGCTGTTCGAGGGGTTCCACATCAGGCCCTCCGTGGCACGCTGGATCACCATCCCGCAGTATTCATCACCCCCTCGCGTGCGCAGGCCGAACAGCTCCTCCGATACCTTATCGAGATCCGTCGTCAGCGGCAGGATCTTCCGGATGTACCCCTCGCTGAGCGGCAGCGTCGACTTGCCGTATTCGTACAGAGCCACCTGCAGTTCCGGCGTAAGCCCGTTCTGCTTCGACTTGGCGAATTCATTGACGATCCGCCAGAGCTGCGTCTTCGCCTGATCGATCAGACCGTCCATACTGTTGCTCGTGTCGAGCAACAGGGCAATCTGAATCAACGGCCGGCTCGACGCCTCCGCCGCTCCCGCCGCACCGGCAAGGAAGCCCGCCGCCCACAACACGCTCACCACCGCCACGGTACAGACCATCTCCGTTCGCTTCATGGAAGCGTCTCCTTCAGAAAGGCCGTTCAGGTCTTCAACAGGTCCCACCGACCGAATATCGTCGGCCACACCATTCGACGCCGGAACCACCGAAAAGTTCCCGACTCGATTCCACGAGAAGACGCCCGAAGAAGTGCCGCCTGACCCCGATCCCCCCCACGCCGAACCGTCCCTCCCACAAGAGTCCCTGCTACTGGCAATCGTGAACTGCCTTGGCCCGGGGTGAGCGAAGCGAACCCAGGGTACAGTCTCTGTCACCATCCAGCCCCGAAAGGGGCGACGGAACGTTCACACCTGACAACCCACCGCCCCAACTCCTCCGCTCAGCACCCTCCGAGCCGGATCGTCTCGATCCGGAACCCGGGCGAACCCCGGCCACTCGCCCCAACGGGGCGAAGGACTGTAGCCACGTGGCGGAGCGCAGCGGAGCCCGTGGTTCACCGTCCCCTCATACAACAACCGCCCCGAAGGGGCGGAGGAGCACAGCATTCCTCAGAAGCCAACAACTCACCGGCCCCCTTATCCCCGATGAGCCAGGAGAGCAACCAGACCAGGAACACCGACCATGAAGACTCACCAACCCACCGCCACCCAGTCCGCTTTCATAGACCCTGCCCCATCGCCCCTTGCCCGTGCCGTTCCCGAGACATGTGACATTCCGGGACAAAGTGAGACATTCACCAACACACGCACTCCGAATACACACCGTGCTCCCCCGCCATCATCCCCGCGCCTCCGCCCGATGCCCGACAGTCCCCTGGCCCGAGCGCGCATACTACGTGTCGAAAGTGAGACATTCGCCGACCCGTCGTGTCGCATTCTCAACCACGAACCCCGTGCCCCACTCGGACCGCCATTCTCCAAGACCCATTGCCCAATCCCTGTCACATCCGAAACGCGTGAAATATGCGTCGAAAGTGTGACATCGGACGATACCGCCGCTCTGAATACCCGCCCCGCGCCAGATCCCCCGCCCAGCGAATCGTATGAAATATGTGTCGAAAGTGAGACATTCCCTCCTACGAGCCGGGCAGTCCTCTGCCCGGATACCCGACGTGCGACGCTCAATCCCAACAAACGACCCGATAAGATCGAGTCTCCAGATGCCAGCAGCCCCTATCCTCTATCACCTACCCCCGATACCCCGTCGTCCAAGATCTGTGACAACACGGGACAAAGTGAGACATTCGCCGACTCGCCCACTCCGAATACGCCCGCTTCGCCCGCCCACCGACCGGCTTCTGACGTCCAACTCCTGACTTCTAACTCCCAACTCCTGGCTTCTACCTCCACACCCCGCCGAACATGTGACAATCCGGGACAAAGTGAGACATTCGCCGACTCGCTCAATCCGAATACACCCGCCTCGCCCGCCCACCTGCCGGCTTCTGACCTGCAACTCCCGGATTCTACCTTCCAACTCCTGACTCCTAGCACTACAGCGCAAGGTGCCAAGAGTACATGGGGTGCGTCATGAGGCACCCTCTGTAACTGCTCCAACATCCACACCAGTCGCCACCCCCTTTCTCATCTATGAGGAAACAGAGCCCCCTTACAAAGAGAGCCCGACAATGTCATCCACAAGACCCGAGCCCGCCACGCAGTCCACCGCCCCAAGAGACACGCCGCGAACCGTGTCTCCCCGGCCGGCGAAGTTCAAGGCAGATCGCCAAGAAGTCTGCTCCCCTCCCACAACGTCCGCCGAACGGCCGGATACCTGGCGGCAGTGATGACAGCGGCGACATCACATTGCGAGGGACCGGTACACCGGGTAACCTCGCCACGGCGAAGAGCACCTGTCCGGACGACTTCCTGGCCGCAGGGGTGACGAAACGATGCGCCGACATGGACACAGCCAACGGCATCCCGGCATCAAAGGAGGCGTCTGACCTCGGTCTCATACAGAGAGGAAAGGACCGCCCCGTGAATACCGCCGTCATCAGACACCTGTGCATGATGCGAAACGTCGCGATCCTGACCGCCCTTGGACTGGCTGCGCCTCGTGCCTCCGCGGCGGAGACGAGCCTGATCCATGTGGCCGGCACACCCGAGCAGATCGGCACGATCTGGGGCAAGATGAACAAGGAGATCATCGTTCGCGACATGGACGCCCAGTATCTGAAACCGGCTGCCAAGGCGGGCCTGTCGAGGGAAACACTCATCGAACGTTCGGCGGCCTATGTGCGGATCGTCAAGGAAATCGCGCCGCACTGGCTTGAGGAAGCGCGAGCGATCGCCCGGGCGGCCGGCGTGGACGAGGCCCTGTACGTCGCCTTTGTCGGTGGCCACGCGCGCAAGCGGTTCCTCCACGAGTGCACCTCCTACGCGGTTTCGCGCAGCCATGCCCGGAACGGCGCCATCCTGTTCCACAAGACCCGCGACAACGTGGATCGGACGCAGGTGACACCCATCGTGGAAAGCTCGCTGGAGGGTATCAACAAGTTCATCGCCGTATCGGATGTGGGCTGCATCAAATGCTCCATGATGGTCAACGAAAAGGGTCTGGCCGGTTCGGGAGACTACCCGGCCGACCGAAAAAAAGAGTCGTCCACCCTGCGCCTCGATCCGGCCGAGCCGCAATACCGCGGCCTGATGGCAGGCTCGATTCTCCGGCACATTGCGGAACGGGCGTCGAGCTGCGCCGAAGCCCTCGCCATCATCGAGGACTTCGTGGCGAAGGGGTACTACGCAGGCGGCGAGGTAAACGGAAGCCACTGGCTGTTCGTCGACCGCAAGGGCACGATTCTGGAGGTGTGCAACAATTCGCGGCACGTGGTGTCGAAGGTTCACACGCAGAAGGCGTATTTCAGCAGGTTCAACAAGAGTGAGACTGCCCAGCGCCTCCGCGAGGCGGAGGCGGTCGACTTCCACCTGTTCCACGACCTTTCGCGCGTCCGGCCCATGCTGACCAAGGACTCGATCTCGGGGATGACCGTCGAGATTGACCCGGACCGCCCCGACCTGCTTACCTGCGCGTGGGTTTCACTGCCCGTCCGCGCGGTGGCCTTCCCGATACTGATGGGGCAACGCCGCACGCCGGCGTGCCTGGTCGACGGGACGGGCTACGAGCTGGGCAAGAAGAGCCCACCCCAGACACCACGGTGGGAGGCATTGGAGCGATCTATGCACGCCGAAAAGGAACGGCTGAAGGAGAAGGTGAAGGCAAGCGTCACCGCCGGCAATCCTGAACACACGCCCGCGGAACCCTTGGAGCAATGGTCGGCAGCCCAGGCCGCAAAACTCGTCAAGGCACTCGAACAGCCCGAGAAGGCCGCCGACTCACCCAATCACATGGACTCAGCACATCCGATAGCACAACCGTCGGATTCGGGCACCGCCTGCCACCACGTCCAGTCCACGTCGTTCATCGCCGACCCACCGTCCGGCGCAAGCCCACCCCGCGACACCGAAACGGTTCTTGCGACACACAAGTGTGACCCCGCGGGCACAGCCACCGAGATCCCGACCTTCGGAGGCCTATCGAAATGAGCAACTCACGCAGACTGCGCACCGGGTCTTTCGGATATCACAACACGGAGAGCATCTCCGAGAGGCCTGGCCGCCGGCCATGGATGGCCCACCGGGCAACCGGCTGTCTGACCGTGGTGGTGATCGCCGCGACGACGGTACGCGCCGCCACCCTCACCCCTGTCGAACCCGCCTGCGAGTACGCCGCCAATCCCCTCGGAATCGACACGCCGCAACCACGATTCACTTGGGTGCTGCAATCCGACCAGCGCGGACAGATTCAATCGGCTTATCAAATCCTGGTGGCCACTACCGAAGCCAAGCTCGCCGCCGATATCGGCGACAGGTGGGACAGCGGCAAGATGGTGTCAGGGCAATCGGTCAACGTCGCCTATGCGGGCAGCCCCCTGGCCAGTGGCGAACGATGCCATTGGAAGGTCCGATGCTGGGACCGGGACGACCAGGTCGGCCCCTACAGTCAGCCGGCCTGGTTCGAGATGGGTCTGCTGAAGCCGGAGCACTGGAAGGGCAAGTGGATCGGGATGGGCGGACCTGCGAAGCCTGGCGAGGGTCCGGCCCCCCTCTTGCGGCGGAGTCTCGAAATCACCAAGCCTGTCAAACGCGCCCGTGCCTATGTCTGCGGCCTGGGCTGGTACGAGCTTCACGTCAACGGCCACAAAGTCGGCGATCGGCTTCTCGATCCCGCCATCTCCGACTACGCCAAACGCGTCCTCTACGTCACCCATGACATCACACAACACCTGGCACAGGGGACAAACGCCCTCGGAGTCACGCTCGGCAACGGCTGGTACAGCAATCGCAAGCACGTCACCGAGTTCGGCAAGTGGGGTGACTCACCGCAACTGCTCGCGCAGATCAACATCGAGTTCGCCGACGGCAGCACGATGACCCTCGCGTCGGATGAGGGCTGGAAGGTCTCCACGGGCCCGATCCTCCGCAACGACATATACGGCGGCGAGACCTGCGACGCCCGGCTGGCCAAGCCGGGCTGGGACACCGGCGCCTATGACGACTCCGCGTGGCCCCGCGCCATGGCGAAGAAACCACCGGGAGGAGAGCTGACACCCCAGGTGATGCCGCCCATCAAGGCGATCGAACTCCGCAAGCCCATCGCACTCACCCATCCGAAACCGGGCATCCACGTCTATGACCTCGGACAGGTCTTCGGCGGCTGGGCCAGGCTGCGTGTGAAAGGTCCTGCCGGAACCCAGGTCACCATTAAGTACTCCGAACGCGTCCTCAAGGACAGCGGCCTCCTCGATCAGCGAATCTGCTGCTACCCCGGCCTCAATACCACCGACAATTACATCCTGAAGGGAGACCCCCAGGGCGAAACCTACGCCCCAACCTTCACGTTCCACCCCGTACGATACGTCCAAGTCGAAGGCTATCCCGGCACGCCGGAGCTGTCAGACCTGGAAGGCGTGGTCGTTCACGGCGAAGAGGACCTCGCCGGCGACTTCCAGTGCTCCAACGAACTGCTCAACCAGATCCATCGCAACGCGGTTTGGACCTTCCGAAACTCGCTGTACGGCATGCCGATGGACTGTCTGCACCGCGAGCCCATTGCCTACATCTACATGACCGGCGAATTCGCATCCCTGAGCAGCCGAAAGTACATGCCCGCGTTCTGGACGAAGTGGCTGCGCGACGTGAGCGACAGCCAGGACCCCCAAGGCTCCATCTCGGCCATCGTGCCCCGCTACAGCGTGCACGTGTTTGACACAACCGGCGGCGGCGGCGCCTATCCCCTCCTCGTGTGGTACTGCCACCAGGAATACGCAGACAATCGCATCCTGAGCGAACACTACGCCACCATGAAGAAGTGGGTCGACTACCTCACCTCGCTGGCGCCCGACCACATCCTGTCCAAGGGAACCTACGGCGACCACATGCTGCCCGGCCCGTCGCCCGGCAAGGAAGAATACATCTCGAAGGAAACGCCGCCGCCCCTGATGTGGACGGCCTGCTACTACCTCGATGTCTCCGTGATGGCCCAGGCGGCCCGCATCCTCGGCAAGACGGACGACGCCCGCCGTTACGCCACGCTGGCCGACGCCATCAAGGAGGCCTTCAACAAGCAATGGCTCAACCGCGAGCTGAACCAGTACGCCGGCGGTTCGCAGACGGCCAGCCTGGTCCCGCTGGCATACGGTCTGGTTCCCGATCCTCACAAGGACGGCGTGGTGAAGAACGTGGTCAAGAGCATCATGGAGACGTACAAGGGCCACCTCCACACCGGGGAGACCGGCACCACATGCGCAATCGACGCCCTCCCGGAACACGGGCAGGCGGAACTCATGTACAAGATCGCCACCGCGACGACGTATCCCGGCTGGGGCTACATGGTCAAGGAGGGCGCCACCACGATCTGGGAAGCATGGGGAAGATACTGGCCTCACTCCACCCGCGAACGCCACGAAAGCATGATCATGTTCTGCACGATCAAGAAGTTCTTCTACCAGGACCTGGCCGGCATCCGGGGCCCCGCGTTTCACGCGACGCACTACGTGCCCGACGGCTACCGGCGGGTCCTCATTCGCCCCCGGGTTCTCGCTGACCTGGAGAGTGCCGGCGCCTCCATCAAGACGGTCCGTGGCATGGTGTCCTCACGTTGGAAGAAGGACGGCGCCTCGATCCGTCTCGACGCCACGATCCCGGTCAACAGCCAGGCCAAGGTCAGTGTGCCCAAGCTGGGGCTGAGCAATGTTGTTGTAGAAGAAGGTAGCAAGGTGGTGTGGCAAAACGGATCGTACGTGGCGGGCGCTGCCGGCATTACCGGCGGCAGCGAGAACCCCGACTACGTCACGTTCGACGTAGGCTCAGGAGTCTACTCCTTCGTCCTGAAGAAGGCGTAATCCCGTTCGGCTGGGGGCCTGCGCTACTGCTACGGGAAGTCTTCTGCTCGATGAATTCAAGGACGTCCCCGGAGGTGCTGCAACATGGTCTTCGACGCCACGCCCGACGGCCCAATGACCGGAAGCGAGCCCGCGACCAGTAATGAGTTGAAGCGTCAGGTGAGACTGGCGCCCGAGTGGATCCACGAGGCATTATCCATGAGAAGAGTCTTCCTTTGCGCGGCTGTTTGGTCAACCGTGCTGACGGGGGTTCCGCCTGTCGAGGCCGGCGATCCCAGGGTGGAACGCCGGCGTTCCCAGTGCCCGCCAGGTCTGGCCGTGGCTGAAACGTACTGCGAGTACGCCGTCAATCCCTTGGGGATCGATGCCCTGAAGCCTCGATTTACCTGGGTGCTCGCTTGCGACCGCCGCGGGACAACGCAGCAATCCTATCGCGTTCTGGTGGCCGGTTCGCCGGCGCGGCTCGCGGCAGATACTGGCGATCTGTGGGATAGCGGGCAGGTCCGCTCCGATGAGTCCGTCTGCATCGCCTACCAGGGCAGCAAGCTCTCCAGCCGGCAGGAGTGTTTCTGGAAGGTCCGCGTCTGGGACGACCGGGGGCACGTCAGCCCATGGAGCGAGCCCGCCACGTTCGAGATCGGATTGCTGGAGCCCTCCGACTGGCACGGACGGTGGATTGGGCTGGCGGGCCCGAATACGGCGGCCGTCTCTCCGCTGCTGCGGAAGCAGTTTACGGTTGACGGCGAGGTCAGGCGGGCAAGGCTGTACGCGGCCGGCGTGGGATGGTCGGAATATCACCTTAACGGCCGACGGATTGGCGATTGTGTGCTCGATCCTGCGGCAACCGACTACGACAAACGAATCCTGTACGTAACCCACGACGTGACCCGCCTGGTGCGCCGCGGTCCCAACGCCCTGGGCGCGATGCTCGGCAATGGATGGTACAGCCAGCCGCCGCTGGACCCGAAAGGCCCGCGCCCCGGCTACGGCGACTCCCCGTGCCTCTTGCTCGAGCTGATCATCGAATGGGCCGACGGCTCGATCCAACGGGTTGTCAGCGACGAGAGCTGGCGGGCATCCACCGGCCCGATCCTGAAGAACAGCATCTGGGGCGGCGAGGTCTACGACGCGCGGTTGGAGAAGGCCGGCTGGCGTCAGCCGGGATACGACGACTCGGCCTGGGCGGCGGCAGTTCCGCGGAGTTCTCCCGGCGGCCGCCTTGAGGCCCAGATGATCGACCCCATCAAGGTCAATACGGTGCTGCACGCGTCGAAACTGACCACCCCCAAACCAGGCGTGTACGTCTACGATTTCGGGCAGTTGTTCGGCGGATGGACGCGGCTGCGGGTCAAGGGCCCTGCAGGGACCCGAGTGGCCCTGCGATACGCCGAACGGCTCTTTCCCGACACGGGTCTGGTGGACAAACGCCGCCATTTCGGCCCCGACGGCGCCACCGATTTCTACATCATGAAAGGCGATCCCGACGGTGAACACTACGAGCCCCGTTTCACCTTCCACCCCGTCAGGTACGTCCAGATCGAGGGCCTTCCGGGCGCTCCGGCCTTGGCGGACATCGAGGCCTGTGTCATCCACAACTCGGTGGACATGACGGGCGACTTCGAGTGCTCCAACCCGCTTCTGAATCAGATCCACCGCAACTGCCTCTGGACCGTTGCCAATGGGCTGTATGGGTTCACGTTAGACTGCCTCTATCGCGAGTATTGGGGCTGGCTCGAGCCGGCCTCAAACCCCTCGACACTGTTTGCTCGCCGGTACATGCCGCGATTCTGGGTGAAGTGGCTTCGCGATGTGCAGGTGGCACAGCACCCCGACGGCGTCGTTCCCGACGTAATCCCCGCCTATCCCCTCAAGGGCCGCAAGACGGGCGATCCGGCCTGGGCGGGCAACTACCCCCTGGTTGTCTGGTACGTCTACCAGTACTTCGGCGACCGCCGGCTGCTGGAGAACCACTATCCCAACATGAAGCGTTGGGTGGACCATCTCACCTCCATCGCCAAGGACAACCGAATCGAGAAGGGTGGCTACTACGGCGACCACATGCTTCCGGGCGACGCGCCGGGCCACGAGCAATTCATCTCCCAGGAGACGCCCCCGGGGCTGCTTTGGACCGGATACTACTACAATGACGTCTGGATCCTGGCCCAGGTGGCGCAAACCCTTGGCATGAAGGACGACGCAGCGGCCTACGCCCGACTGGCCGAGGCGATACGGTCCGCCTTGAACGAGAAATGGCTCGACGCCTCGCGAAACGGCTATGCGACGGGCTCCCAGACGGCCAATATCTTCGCCCTGGCCCTGGGGGTAGTACCCGAGGCCAACCGCCAGGGCGTGCTGGACAGCCTGACGACCGACATCCTGGTCAAGCGACGCGGCCACCTGCACACGGGGAATCTCGGCACCTCGTGCATCATGGACGCATTGGCCGGCCTCGGACGCGGCGACGTCCTCTATCGCGTGGCCACCGCTACGGACTATCCCGGTTGGGGTTACATGGTCCGTGAAGGCGCCACTACGATCTGGGAATGCTGGGGGGGTCTGCATTCCGGTATGCCTGCAAATACACGCGACGGCGTCGTGGTCCACGAGGACAGCATGATGATGTTCGCCTCGATCCAGGAGTTCTTCTACGGCGATCTGGCCGGGATACGCGGCCCCGACTACTTCGGCACCCGCGCTGTAATGCCCGGCTTCCGCCAGACTGCGATCCAACCGCGTGTCCTCGGCGACCTGGAGAGTGCCGGCGCCTCGATCAAGACCGTCCGTGGCATGGTGTCCTCCCGTTGGAAAAAGGAGGGCGCCTCGATCCGGCTCGATGCCACCATTCCCGTCAACAGCGAGGCCAAGGTCAGTGTGCCCAAGCTGGGGCTGAGCAATGTTGTGGTAGAAGAAGGTGGCAAGGTGGTGTGGCAAAACGGATCGTACGTGGCGGGCACTGCCGGCATTACTGGCGGCAATGAGAACCCCGACTACGTTACGTTCGACGTCGGTGCAGGAACGTACACGTTCGTCCTCCGAGGAGGCCAGTCCCGTTGATCGCCCCGAACAAGAAACCACCCACGCCGCAAGGACCTATGGCATGTGTCCTTGCAACGTGGGTGGTGTGTTTACAATCGATCCGGTGCGACTCCGGCTCAGGCCTGATCGGTCGTCGAGCCCAAGTCCTTCCACTCGACCACTCGTTCATCGAACTTGGCCGTGGCCGAGGCGCACATGGCCATCCGGCCCATGATGCACATGAACGTTGCGATGCGAGCCGTCTCGATGTTGCTCGCAGGCGTTTCCTTGGTGCCCTTGCGGCAAAGTGCCGCGAACGAGGCCATCTCGTTCGTCGTGCCTTCGGTGTGCTCGCAGGTCTTCTCGGTCATGGCCGACTCGCGACCTTCATCGTCATACAGCTTCCAGCTCCCGACGCGGCCGTAATCGAGCCGGAAGATCTCCGCCCCAGCCTTCTCGCCGTGAACGCGAAGCATCTCGCCGCAGAACCGCTTGGTGCCCGCACCGAACAGGTGCGAATACTGGAAGTGAATGCCACCGGCGAACTCGAAGACCGTGAACGAATGGTCCTCGGTGAGGCTGCCGGCCGGATTCGGACGCAGGATGCCGCCCATACCCACGCAACGCAGCGGAGCCTGCTCCTTCATGATCCACGTCATTGCATCCATGTGGTGACCGGCCTGCTCGACCAGCTCGCCGCCGGACATCTCGAAGTTCGAAGGCCAGCCGCCGCCGGGGAACCGCTGCCACTTCCAGTGGCCCTGAAGGTAGTTGATCTTGCCGACCGCACCGTTGTGGATCTTCTCAATCGCCTCGATGTAGCCGGGCTTGTATCGCCGCTGGAACCCGATCTGGGTGAAACCCTTCGATGCACGGGCCGCCTTCACAAAGGCGTCCACGCGGGCAACGTCGGCATCGACCGGCTTCTCGCAGAAGATGTTCTTGCCGGCCTCCAGGCACGGAACCGCCACCTTCGCGTGGTTCCCGACCTCCGTCCCGATCACGATACCGTCCAGCTTCTCCTTCTCGATCATCTGCCGGAAATCGGTGTACTGCTTCGGCTTGATCGACTGCTCTTCCAGAACCTTCATGGCGGCATCCATGGCCGGCTGCTTCAGATCGCAGATCGCCCCGAACCGAATGCCCGGCTGCTTCACGGCCCGTTCGAGCAGATACCGGCATCGGCCGCCCGTACCGATCGCGCCCAGGACGACCTCGTCATCCTTGCCCAATGCGGCCGTCGAGGACAGCCCCAGCATCACCGCGGCACCACCGAAAGATGATGTCCCCAGGAATTGTCTACGTGAGAAATCGCCTGCCTTCATCAGTCTATCCTTTCATAGCAAAGAACCCGAAACCGTCTGGCTGATCAGGTTGAGCACCCAAGCCAAGCCGTTTGATCCGCGCCATGGCCGGCGCATCCTACCCCCATCCGACCGGTTGTGCAAACCGCCAGAGGGGCGGAAATTCAGGGAACCCACGCCTCGGCCTGTCCCCGGCAACCCAGCCCCCAAAGGCCGATCCCGAAAGGACGACCACCATCGTTGGGAGGGCAAGCGTACCCGCGTACCCCACCGGGCCGTCCCCGACCGGTGCGGTGCGCGGCAGACCGTTGACAGAAACCGCTGTGTGCCGTACGCTAGAGTGTTGTGGTTGGGATGGAGCGAGGGTAGGGGAAAGATGTCGCCCGGGTGGCGGAATTGGCAGACGCGCCAGCTTGAGGGGCTGGTAGGGGTTTCCCCTGTGCTGGTTCGAATCCAGTCCCGGGCATAAGCTGTGAATGGAAGGGAAAGGTTCGACGGAGGACCTGAGGGAGAATGTTCCCCCCGTCGTATCGAGACCGCAGTGTACTGGGCGGGCCGTTCGATGGAGGGGGTGTTCTCCCTCGTCTTTTTTCAGGTAGGTCCCCTTGCGGCTCGCGAGTGCGCTCGCCCTTCCAGTTTCGGTACCAACATACCCAGACGTGAAATGCTTCAGGCCAATCGATCGAAGGCTTTCGGTATGAGTCGGGTCAGTTTCAGCCCGCAGGGACAGGCCTGCTCGGCCGCCTTTAGATCGTCCGGCTCATACGACCGTCGGTGCATGGGCAGCTTGCCGAAGAAGTGGCGGGCATCGTTCCGACGCCCGTAGCTGTCGTGATACATGAGGAACCGCAGAATGTCGGCCACCGCCAGCGATGACTCCATCGCGGCCTCACACTGACGCCGACAGCCGCCGCAGCCACCGGAACAATACGTGTCGGCCGTGGCAACGGCGTGCTCTCGAAGCAGTTGGTCCTCTGCAACGGACAACCGGTCGAAGGCCGCCGCCGCGTTCTCCTCGATCATCCGGATGGTGGGCATGGCCGAGACAATGGCCGTAATCCGCTCGTCCTGCCAGACGGCCTTCAGCACCGACTGGTGCCGGTTGAAGCCCGCCTTCTTGAAGGGGTCGAGCCGATCGGCGAAGCTCACGGCCGAAGCCTGGGTCTTCATGGCGATCAGGCCGATGCCCGCCTTGTGACAGGCCGATATCGCCTCGTCGAGCTGCTTGTCCCCCCAACTGCGGAAGTTGTAACGGATCATCATGACGTCAACCCAGCCACAGCGGGCCGCGGCGTTCATCACGTCGATCATCTTGTCGTTGTGGCAGCTCAGGCCGAAGCACTTCATTTTACCGCTCTTGACCAGCTCGGTGGCCCCTTCTCTCCAAGGGACGCTCGAGAGAACCTCCGGGCGATCGAGGTCGTGTACGTACCAGAGATCCAGGTAGTCGGTCCCAAGCCGCTTGAGCGACTCGGGGACGTGTTTTCGAAGCATGTCTGCCGGCTGCTTTACGTAGGACTTGGTGCCGAGGATGATGCTCTTGCGATCGACCTTGAGCTTGGCCAGGCAACTGCCGATCATCGCCTCGCTCTTGCGCTGGGCATAGTTCTCTGCCGTGTCGAAGGCGCGGACGCCCAGTTCCAGACAGCGTTCCATGAGGCGAGGTGCACAGTAGTAGTCGCCCCCCTGCTGAAGGATGGGAATGGACAGGCCGCTGCGCCCCAAGACGCGACGTGGAAACTTCTCCGCCGGCGGCAGCGGACCCGAGGTTACCTTTCGGCCGGAATCGCAGCCACCCACCAGGCCCGCCAGTGCCGCCACGCCCGTTCTGACGACGGTGCGACGCGTGATTCCACCGGATTCTCTATCGGTTGGACTTCGACCTGCGGGGTGCGACACGCCTTGAACCTCCTTCCATTGCCGCTCCAATGGTAGACCAAAGGCAACAGGGTGTCGATGCAACACTCCTCAGTGCGTCGGACGCTCGGTGGCCGCTTCGATCAAAGCACGTAACCCTGCCGGAAGATTGAAGAGGGGAGATGCAACAGATACTACATGCCGCAGCAGTGCGGATCCTCTTGCAGGCACCGCCTGGCATGAATGCCTGGGCTCGGGCACACGTGCAGTTCTGGCCCCCAACTTCTGAAGTACCATGCTATATTTCTTTCGGCACGGCGCCTTTCATCTGCTCTATGACCTGGATCCACCGCTCGGTCGTCGCCGCCGCCTCGTAGGTGAGGAAGTCCTGGATATACACCATATCATTGGACTCAAAGGCCTGCTTGATCGCCTTGAGTTGTTCGGAGAAGAGTGGAAAGACGTCTGCGAGGGGGTGGCCCTCAACGGTCAGCGTTGTGAGGTCGACAACCGCCAATCGGGCGGTCTGACTCACAACGTCACTGGCATGCCTCCATGCCTCGATCAGGAGGCGTATCTCCTCGGAGGCTTCGCGGATGTTCTGGGTGGCAAGATGCTCAGCCGCTTGGGTCCGAATGGATTCCGTTTCCATCAGCAGGGCCTGAACGTGGGCGAGGGCGTCGGTCACCAGGTCGCCCGCCTTGCCGCTGAAGAACTCAATACGTTCGAATTCATCGGCCTTCTGGGCGAGGATGCCCTCCAAGTTGTCGCGACAGACCTCCTGGCCGTCACATTGGAGGGTGGCGATGAGTCTTCCAGATTCCTTGAGCCTCTCAAGAATACAATCGCGAATATCCGCTATTGACAACATGGCGGATGAATCCAATTCGAAGGGTTGATCATCGAGAAAAATGTGCATGATAGGTCCTCAGTTCTGCAAGAATGGGTTGCCGGTCTGCGAATCCGAGCCGGTCTCCCCTCCAGAAAACATGAACGATGGTTGAGAGTCGCGCTTGACTTTTATCGGCTTTGACAGCACTATGTCCGCAAGTTTCTGACGCCCATGTGCTTTGCCGGGCCTTCAAACGACCGATCGTGGAGGGTACTGCGCAGACCGATACCCTTGGATTCGTTGAAGCTCCGTTCTCTGAATCCTCATATACGGGTGAACGACCATGAAGCTGGGATTTTTAACGTCGTATAGTGATCACGTCGTCGAGGTCGCCAAGAGAATCGGTTTTACGGGGCTGGAGCTTCATGCCAATAGTTGGGGAACCCCTCCGCCCACGACCATTGCCGCTGCCAAGACCCGATGCGCGGGTGCGCACGACCGCCTGAGAGAGGCGGGCATCGCCGTGACGGCGCTGGCATTCTACGGCAATCACATCACCGCGAAGCCCGCCAACCTTCGCAAGGACTTCGCAGCGGTGATGAACATCGGCGATTGTCTCGGCTGCAAGATCATCACCACACTGGTGGGTCGTGTTCCGACGATGTCGCTCGAAGAGCACATGCCGCTGTTCAAGAAGGTATTCGGTCCGATCGCACAGATGGCCGAGGATCGTGGCTATAAGATCGGCTTCGAGAACTGGTCGGGCTTCAAGGCGTATCCCTTCCAGGGGACCAACATCGCCTATCGTCCCACGGCGTGGGACATGATGTTCGAGACGGTGGACTCGCCTGCAATCGGGTTGGAGTACGACCCTTCTCATCTGTGTTTCCAGATGATGGATTACGTAGGTCTGATCCGCCAGTACGGCTCCCGGATCGTTCATGTCCATGCGAAAGACACGGAGATTCTCCGGGACAATCTGTCGGCCAACGGCATCTTCTCAAACGCGTGGTGGCGATTCCGGGTTCCCGGCTGGGGCGAGATACAGTGGACGAAGGTCATCTCGGCCCTGCACGATGCGGGCTACAAGGCGGGCATCGCCATCGAGCAGGAAGACCCGGTGTTCTCCGGTGACCGATTCGAGGAAGGCCTCCAACTGGGCTACAACACGCTGGCCCCCCTGCTGGCCCGATAGCGGCAGGCGGCGTCGGGGCTTGCCCGTCAGACACTCCCCAGACAGACCGGGCAGACTCGCCTGAGCGGAGGCATTGTCCCGTCCAGAAGTACCGTGAGATTCCTCCTTGCCCTACAATGAGTGCATGCCGAGTCCGTCTGCCACAAACCCATCGAGAACCGCGACGAAGGGTTGGCTGATCTGCCTGTTCGTCATCTGGATCGCGGCATTGCTGCCCCGTGTGGGTTGGACGGTCTATCGCTGGTCTGCGGCCCCGGGGGCCACGGGGCTGGTGTTTCCCGACGAAAAGGACTACTGGACGGCCGCCCAAAGCCTGGCCGACGGGACGGGGCTGGTGGATGCGGACGGGCGACGGGCCACACGGATGCCGCTGTACCCGGCTCTGTTGTGTCCGTTCACGCACTGGAGCCATGGGGCATGGATGGCTCGGATCCTGCAGGCGATGCTGGGGGCGCTGACGGCGCCTCTGATCGCCTGGCTGGCCCAACGACTGGCCGGTCGGCGAACGGCCTGGATCGCCGGCCTTCTGGCAGCTCTTGATCCCTTCTCGGTGTATTTCAGTTCTCTGCTGTTGACCGAAACGCTGACGACGACCGCCCTGGCGGGGTTGTGGGTTGTGTCGTGGCCTCTGATGCGGCCGGACGGAAGGTTGCGGATCTGGCGATGGCCCGTGGCGGGTGGGCTGTTCCTGGTGCTGATTTACCTTCACCCCTCGATGATTGCCCTGGTGGCCGCATGGGTTCTGCTGGTAACCATCAGCGCTCGGCCGGCCGACAACAACTTCGCGGGTCTGACGACGGTCGTGCTGATGGTGTTGATCGGTCTGGCCCCCTGGTGCTGGCGGAATTACGAACTGCTCGGTGATCCGATCGTGCTGACCTCGCGCAGCGGGATCAGCCTGTATGACGGACAGGGCCCCCGGGCCGACGGCAGCAGCAACCTGGCCTTCACGCGAGACATGCCCGAACACGCGTTGCCCGAACCCCAGTGGAACCGTGCGTATCGAGATCTGGCCTTTGAGTCGATGGGGCAGGACCCTCGGCGAGCGATTCGGCTGGCGGGAATAAAGCTACAGCGGATGTGGAGCCCCTTTCCGCACGCCTCGGAGGCTCAGTCTCGCACCATTCGAACACTGAGCTCGACCTGGACCACCGGTCTGTACGTCTGCATGGTTGTGGGGCTGTGGTTCTGGCGGCGGCGGCTGTCGACCTGCCTGACCCTTCTGCTGCCGGCGGCGTGCCTCAGCGGGGTCTACATGCTGTTTGTCGGAAGCATCCGCTATCGCCTGCCGTTCATGCCGCTGCTGGAGTTGATGTCGGCGGTGGGTGTCGCACGGCTCCTCAGCCTGTTCCGATCGAGCTGGCGCCCGACGCTTCCACCTGAGGCCATCTACGTGGAGGACCATCCGCTGACGTGGCCACTGCATCGCTGGTTCCCGAGCCTCCGATACGAGCGGCACCCCGTACCCCTGTGGCGAAGACGCCTGGCACTGGCCATGCTCCTGATGCTCGCGCTGGGCTACTATGCCTACCAGTACTTCACCAGTGACGAGCGGATTCGGCAGCAGGCCGTCAGCTTTCTGACACATTTCACGGGCGGCGACATACGGATCGGGCAGGCACAGTTCCGGTTCTTCGGCGGGGTGGCGCTCCGCGATGTTACGATCGCACTTCCGGGGCATATCGACTTCGACCCCACGGCCCGGACAATCGAGGATCGGCAGGTCTTCACGGCGCAGAATCTGCAACTGCGTCACGAGCCCTTCAGCCTGTTGACCGGACGGCTGCGGGTGGCCGAGATCGTCGCCGATCATCCCACGGTGACGCTGGTCAAGAATGCCGACCACCCCCGCTACACCTACAACTGGCAGACGCTGTTTCCGACCCGCCCCACGACCCGAAAAGGCAAGGAACAGAGGCTTCCGTCGATCTGCATTCGCAATGCCTGCGTGCGGATCATCGAGATCCGCGACCGAAGCCGGCAAGCCGAACCAGAGATTGAACTCAGCGCGATGGCGATGCCGGATCCTCACCGCAGCAATACGTACATCGTGCCGTGGCGGAAGCTCGGGGATCAGCCCGAACATGGGCGGCTGTTCTACCGAACCAGCGCGGGGTCCTACAGCGGCGAGCTGCCGACGCTGCCGCTGACCACCTTGCGGGCCTCGCTGCCCCAGCGATACACGGACTGGCTGGGGACCCTCGAACTCGGCGGACAGATCACTCCGGAACACGTGCACTACGATGCCCGTCACGGCAGCCGGGCAACGGTTCGGTTGAACGGCATCCAACTGTCGGTTCCGATGCACAAGGACGAGCAGCCGACGGCGCAAGCCGCGGGGCGATTCATTCGGCTCACCGACGTGCGGGGGCAGCTCGTCATGACGCCCACGGAGAGCAGCGCCGAGATCACGGGGAAGCTCAACGGCGCCCCCTGCCAGGTCACGGCCACCGTGACGCAATACGCCGGCCCCCTCGATGATGTGGGATTCGACATTCACCTTCGCTCACAGGGCGTTCGTCTGCCCGATCCGAACGATCCGGCCGGGAAGCGCTTCATCGAGCGCATTCCCAAGGTTCGAAGTTTCTTCAACGACTTCGACCCTCATGGTACGGTGGACGTCGATATGCACCTGTTCAAGTCACCGGGGCGCGACATGGGCGTGCTGATGTGGGGCACGATGACCGCGCTCGACTGCGACGCCTCGTACAAGAACTTCCCGTATCGATGCCGCAACGTTCAGGGCACGGTTCGCTTCACCAAGGACGCCATTCTCCTGGAGAATCTCTACGCCCAGCACGGCACGGGGCGAATCTGGATCAACGGGCGGGTGGAGGGCTCGAACTGGTACGACGGTTTCGATCTTGCGATCATCGCCGACAATGCGCCGCTGGACATCGATCTGTTCCAAGCCGTGCCGGAGAAGATCCGCGCCATCTGGGATCGCTTCGACCCGATCGGGCTGGCCCATATGGACATCCGGTTGCAGCGAGGCGCCGGATCCGCCGAGAAGGGCGCGGGGGAATGGAAGACGCACATTCGGGCGGACCTTGCGGAAACGCGAGCCCGTTTCGTCGACTTTCCGTATGCCGTGGATCATCTGAGCGGCGTGCTGCTGATCGACGACAATCAGATCACTGTTCAGAGACTGACGGGCAGCCACGGTGGTGCCTCGGTCCGGTTCGATGGACAGGCCCTCTACGGCGGAGACCAAGACACGGAGGTCGAATTCCGCTTGGAAGCCCACGGGGTGGCGATGGACGGGGATCTGGCATCGGCACTGCCCCCGGACGGACAGGAGGCCTTCGACCAATATCGACCGTCGGGACGCACGAACCTGCTGGGACGCGTGTATCTGCCCCGGGGGGGCAAGCAGATGTCGTATCACGTGGCCGCACATCTCCTCGACGGAACGATCTGCCACCAATCGCTGCCCTGCCGAATCGAGGGGGTGCGCGGCACACTCATCTTCACCCCGGAGACCATTCGCATGGTCGGCGTGACCGGCCGGCGGAACGACTCGCCCCTGAGCGCTTCGGGACTGATCGAACGCCGACAGGAGGGGTACCTCACCGACGTCACGATCGCGTGCGATCGCCTGGAACTCGACACGACGATTCGTGACGCCCTGCCGGACGACATGCGCAAGAGCTGGAATGCCATGTCCCCCACGGGACGTGTCAATCTGGTCACGCACGTGCGCCGCGCGGGGTCGGCCAACAAGCGCATCGGAACACATGAGACGACGCTTGAAGCCCTTGGTAACTCGATCTGCTATGAGGGACTCCCCCTGAAACTGGAGGATGTCCGAGGTCGAATCCGCGTCACCGACGAGGAGGCCGAACTGATCGACTTAAAGGCCCGCCACAAGACGGGCACGATCCTCCTGAGCGGGCGTCTGCCGCTGGCCGGCGACGACCGGACATTTCGACTGCGCCTGAAGGCCGATGGGATGCCGTTCAGCGACGAATTGAGACGCGCCCTGCCCCAACGTCTGCGAGAGACCTGGAACGAACTCCGCCCCACCGGTACATTCAACCTGAACCTCGACGAGTTGACCTGCCGCGTCAATCCGTCGCAGCCGACGGCGTGGGCCTATCGCGGACAACTGGAGCTGTCGGGTGCCAGTCTCGACGTCGGATTCCAGGCCACACAGATCGAGGGGCGATTGATCGGTTCTGGGACAGCCCGCTCCGACGGGTCCGGAATGACGTTGGATGCATCACTCGACGTGAAGCACATCGCCATCAACGACCGGGTGCTGACCGAACTGATCGGACGGATGTGGCGGGAGAAGGGCAGCGACACACTGAGACTGGATGACCTGACGGCCCGGGCCTATGGCGGGCAGGCTGCCGGTTTCGGCCGGGTGTTGTTCGGTCCGGAGCAGACGGATTACGCGGTTTATCTACTCGCCCAGGACATGACGCTTGGGCCGTTCCTCAGCGCGGGACGCCCGAAGGACTCTCCGCCCACGACGGCCACGGGGTTCATCGACGGGCGGCTCTTCCTGACCGGTACGAGCGGGCGGGTGGAGTCTCGACGCGGCTCGGGTGAGGTGCACATCCGGCAGGCCCAGATGTACAAGCTTCCGTTCGTCCTGGCGATGCTCACCGCGATCAACATGACCATTCCCGACGACAACGCCTTCCATGACGCCCGCATGCGATTCGACATCGAAGGTAATCTGCTGAAGTTCAATACGATCCAGTTGCAGGGCAAGTCGCTTTCGATGCTCGGCTCGGGCTCGATGGACACCGAGAACGAGCAGCTCAATCTCACGTTCATCACAGGCAGCCCACACGCGCTGCCCCGGATACCGCTGCTGACCGAGCTGGCACAGGGTGCAAGCCGCGAACTGATGGAGATATCCATCACCGGACCGCTCAGCAAACCCACGATGCAGGGACGGTCGCTCTACAGCCTTCGGATGACGCTCGATGCCCTCTTCCCGCCGCGCAAGAAGCCGCCCGTCGCCCCCTGAGGCAGAACGATCCTACACCTCCTGCCCCAACCTCTTGGCCGTCTCGATCATCATGCGGATGTTCGGCTCCGGCGTGTTGCGAGGGATCATCTCCCCGGAATTGAAGATGAAGCCGGCGGTGTTCCTTCCGGCCTCCATGATCCGGGTTGTCTCGCTCTGGACCTCCTGCGGTGTGCCGTTCTGGATCACACGGATGGGGTCGAGATTTCCCATGAAACAGACCTTGCCACGCAAGATCGCCAGGGCGTCTTGAACGTCGATTCCCGGCCCGCAGGAAACGGCATCGACACCCAGGCGGGTCATCGCCGGCAGCGTCTTACCTTCTTCACTGGCATGATAGAACACGAGTCCGCCGGCCTGCTGATAGGCCCGGGTGACGCGTCGGGCCGGCTCCAGAGCCCATTGCTCATAGGTTTCGGGCGAGATCAGGTGCGATGAGGCACTACAGTCGCCGAACCAGATGGCATCGGCGCCCGCCTCGATCTGCGCCCGTCCGAAGCGGGTCTGCACTTCGACAAGAAACTCAAGCGTCTCCTTCAGCAGCGCGGGGTTTGTGAACGGCATCACCATCGACTCTTCCATACCGAAGAGGAGGCCAACCGACGAAAAGGGCGCGGCGGTGCGGCCGGTGACGCACACGCGATCGCCGAAGTGGGCCTTGATGCGGGAGATCGCATCGAGCAGCACAGGCATTCGACCCTCTTTGTGCGGATCGGGCACTTGAAGTCGCTTGAGTGTTTCGAACGTGGCGGGCAGGTACTCATAGGTGGCACGGACAATGTCGGCCCCCCCCTTGGTGGCAACCCCGAGGGGCTCGAATTCGATGCAGTCATCGACCTGAAGCCAGCACCAGTCATAGTCGAAGGCTTCGATCGCGGCGATCTGGCATTCGGCCATCTTCCGGGCATCCTGGCAGTACTCCTCGTAGGTGATTCCGTACCAGCGAACGTCGAATTCCTCGCTGATCGCAAAGACCGGAATTCTGGCCGGACGGGTCAGACTGACACACTTGCGGATGTCCTCCAGCACGCCGTGATACGCCATGATGATGCTCCTGAAGGTTCGACACTCGGACGATCGGTCGGGCACCTATTGGACGGCAAAAGCAGCAGCCTCGCAAGGGTCGATGGTTCCGGTTGCACGGCACGCAGCGGCGACATCTCATCCCATCCGGGGCCTCCGCACGGGCGCACGTCGAATAGACGCGTGGTTTGCGGAACCCCAGGGCTGGGTTACAATGCGTTGAGTCTCACGAGAGCACAGGTGATCGGAGCCAAATGATGGGCGCAGACCTCCGCATGGACGGGTTGTCGGAACACGTGCAGTCTTCCGTTCGCCGTCTGGGCGATCTGCTGGTCGGCCTGGCGGGCAAGAACCTCCGGGCTCTCACCCTCTACGGTCTGGCCGTCGTGCCGGAGAAGCCCATGGCAGGAGAACCGATCCACAGCGTCGCCGTTCTGGGCGGCATGGATCTGCTGCTATTGGATCAGATCCGTCGCGCGGGACCCCGACTCGGTGGACGCCTGCGGGCGCCGCTGATCATGACCCCCCGCTACATCGACGAGAGCCTCGACGCGTTTCCGTTGGAGATGCTCGAGATCCAGCACCTCGGACGGACGGTCTACGGCTCGGACTACTTTGCCGGGCTCCAGTTCGAACCCCGGCTGATGAGGCTCCAGGCCGAAAGAGATCTCAAGCGAGGGCTCATCCACTTGCGACAGGGGCTGCTGACATCGGCCGGATCGGATCGGGCCCTTCGTGTGATCTGCCGGGACGCGTTCAGCCACATCCTTCGCGTTCTACGGGGGCTGACGTGGCTTCGAGGGAAGACCTGTCCAGTTCACCCGCTGGACGCACTGAAGACCATCGAGGACCTCACGGGGATTGATCTGTCCGGCCTGCGCGACGCGTGGAACGGGTCCGCACGCTGTGATTTCGTCTGGTTCCAGCGATTCTACCGAGACACCGAGCGGCTCAGCGACTATGTCAACGGGATCAAGATCTAGAACGCATCACACTCTGCTATGGACCGCACTGCTGGCCGCGACCATGATCGCGGCGTCTGCGGCAGCGGCATCCCTGCCCCGACCGTCCCGCTTTGTCGAGGACCGGGCGAACGTTATCGACGCGCAGACTGAACAACGGCTGCTGGGCCGTCTTCAGGAACTGGAGCAGAAGACCACCGCACAGTTCATTGTCCTGACCGTCGATACCACCGGAGGCGTGCCCATAGAACAGTACGCCCTGGGCCTGGCCGAAAGTTGGAAGCTGGGCCAGAAGGGCAAAGACAACGGTCTGCTGCTTGTCGTTGCCGTTAAGGATCGCAAGTACGATTTCGAGACGGGATACGGCATGGAGGAGCCGCTGCCCGATTCCTTCCTGGGCACGGTCGGACGAAACCAGCTTGTCCCCCACTTCAAGCGCGGGGACTACTCGCGGGGAATCGAAGAGGCCGTCACGACGGTCCTGGGCAAGCTGTCGGCCTACTACAAGATCGAGCTGAAGGGCGTGCCTCAGTGGACCGCATCTCAGCACCGCCCGGTGGGACGCTCCGGCATGCAAGCAGCCCCTTGCACGGTGGGTGGATGCGTCCTGTTCGTGATCTTCTTCATCCTCATGTCGGTGATCGCCGGCCGGGTTCCGTGGTGGTGGTGGCTGTTGGGCGCGATGACGCATCACAACAGATCGTGGCCCTACGGCGGCGGCTGGCAGAGCCGGGGGTGGCATGGGAGTTCGGGGGGGAGTTTCGGCGGAGGGTTCGGCGGATTTGGAGGAGGGGGAGGCGGAAGCTTCGGTGGCGGAGGTGCGCGAGGTGACTGGTAATGCTTGCCCAAACTGCGGTCAGCCGATATCGTCGGGTGCCCAGTTCTGCGGTGCTTGTGGAGTGAAGATCATGACCGACATGGGACGCGTCCCCGGAAAACGGCCGGTTTGGGTCACCTTCCTGATCGTTCTGGCGGTGCTGGCCTTGCTGAGTCTCACCTGTGCCGTGGGGGCTTTCGGCTGGTTCCGCAACGGGTACAACCGCGCTGTCCGGCTCAACGAAGAGATCAACGAGCGATGGGCTCAGGTTGACGTCCAGCTTCAGCGGCGCAGCGAACTGATCCCCAATCTTGTCGAGACAGTCAAGGGCTACGCCAAGCACGAGAAGGACCTTCTCGAGAACATCGCCGCCGCTCGCACGAAGTACTTCCAGGCCGGAAACCGCGACGACAAGATCGAAGCCGCCAACAACATGTCGACATTGCTCTCACGTCTGCTCGTACTCAAAGAGACCTACCCCGATCTCAAGGCCAACGAGAGCTTCCTGAAACTCCAGGATTCCCTGGAGGGCACGGAGAACCGGTTGGCGGTGGAACGCAAACGATACAACGAGGCGGTTCGTGTCCTGAATACCTTCCAGAAGGAGTTCTTTGGACGGCTCTTCTGCCAGTGGGCCGGTGTGAAGGAGGCTCAGTACCTCAAGACCCCAGAAGAGGCGAAGAAGGCACCGCAGGTCAAGTTCTGACCCCTCGATGGTCGGGGCGGTCAGTGAAGCGCCAGACGAGGTATTCTGCCTGAGACTGCGCCGGGATCGCGCGGCTCATCATGCGACCATGAAGGATTGAGCACGTGACGGCACTCAGCCGAAAGACTGGCTATCGAATCGCCGCAGTCGCGATGGGACTGATCGTTGGATTCGCTGGTGTGGAGATCGTTCTTCGTGTCCTCATGAAACGGCCCCCCGGGGCACAGGCGGTTGAACTGAAGTTGCCCGCACCGAACCTCTTCCTTGAGCTCCCCGATGCCCCCCTGTCGAGGAGCCCAACGCATGTCTACATCGCGTTCATTGGTGATTCCTTCACGTTCGGCACAGGGGTTGATGCCGATAAGAACCTGGTTCGCCAGACGAATGATATCCTCCGCCAGAGACACCCCGGTGAGTATACGGCGATCAACCTGGGCACCACCGGAGCCGACCTGATCTGCGAATGGGTCGTGTACAATCGGTTTCGAGACATCTACCGGCCCAACATCGTGGTACACGTGATTTCACCGAATGATATGGATGTCGATTACTTCGAGGGGCTCCGAAAGATTGAAGCCACCTTGGCTTACCGGAGCGTCTTCGCTCAGCACTCCTACTTCGTGGCTCTGGCCGAAGGATACATGCGACGAGAGGAGACGTTGGAGGAGTACTTCGAGTATCTGTCCGGCGGCAGGACAACAGACCAATTGAACCGAGCCTGGCGAATCATCGACCGCGAAATCGCCGCCATCAAGGGCCTGGTCGAGGAGGGTGGCGCGATCTACGTTATGACGCGTTTTCCGGAGTTCCTGCTCGACCTGGACCGTTACCCGCTGGAGCATGTCCACCGCCGAACGGCCGAACTGGCCGACCGTCTGAATGTCCCCTACCTCGACCTCCTCGATGTCTTCCGCAAACAGCCCCGCCAGCAGTTCTCGATATCGAGACTCGATGACCATCCCAACGAGAAGGCCCATCGAATCGCCGCCGAGGCTATCACGGATTTCCTGGAGAAGAAGGTCTTCCCGAAGATGCCCGCCACGGCCACAAGCCTTCCCAGCCTTCGGAGAACACCTCAACAGATCACCGCCCTCGAGGGCGAACACTTGAGGGAAATCATACGGCTCGATCCCTCGTGCCGCAGCGCCCGCCTCTGCCTCGACGGCCTTCTGGATGAACGACGCGTCAGCAGAGTGCGCCCCTGAGCGAAATGGCCGCCCTTCCACATCGCATCCCCTCACAGACTCCGCTATTTGCTGCGCCCTCGCACCTGCACCGGCGGTCAGGGCAACATGCTCACCTTCTCGGCCGATTTGACAAGACCGGAAAATGGTGTATACTGTTATAGTAGTGTAATCACTTTGGAGAACATGGCAGATGTTCCTCCGTATCGAGCCCACATCCGGCATACCGATCACGCGGCAGATCATGGACCAGATCCGCCTCCGGTGCGCCAGCGGCTCGCTGTCGCCCGGCGACCGGCTGCCCAGCGTGCGTGAATTGGCCCGGGAGCTGACGGTCAACCAGAATACGGTGCTCCGCGTGTACGAGCGGTTGACCCACGAGGGGCTCCTGGAACGGCGGCACGGAGACGGAACCTACGTCGCACAGGTGCTTCCGGCCGACCAGGCCCGGGTTCAGCACGAGGCCCTCCGGAACGACGTCGAGCGATTGGCCCACCGGGCCATCGCTTTGGGCGTGTCATCGGACGAGCTTCTGTCCATGATCGGCCGGGCCTTCAAGCGAACCTCGCCGTCATCGCCCCAACCGAAGGGATAGACCCATGAACGACGATGCCATTGACCTGAACGGTGTGACGAAGCGATTCGGCAAGAACACGGTGCTGGAATCGGTAACCTTGCGCGTGCCCAAAGGGCAGACCTTCGCCTTCCTCGGCCGGAACGGGGCCGGCAAGACGACCACGATCCGGATGATGCTTGGCCTGCTGAATCCCGATGGCGGACAGATTCGCGTCCTCGGCATGGACCCAACCCGGCAGGCAACAGAAATCCGCCGCAACATCGGCTTCATGGCCGAAGACCAGGTGATGTTCGGCTGGATGACGGTATCCGAGATCATCGCCTTCGTCGCGCCCTTCTACCCCACGTGGGACCATCACTTGGCGAATCGCTACCTTCAGCAGTTCGAACTGCCGGCCCGCACACGAGTTCGGCACCTGTCAAAGGGGCAGAACGCGCGGTTGGCCCTGCTGCTGGCGCTGGCCCATCGCCCGGAGTTGGTGATCCTGGACGATCCGACGCTGGGTCTCGACCCGATCATGCGAAAGGAGTTCGTCCGTGACGTCATCGACCACCTTCAGGGAACGGGTGCCACAGTCTTCTTCAGTTCGCACCTGTTGTATGAGATAGAACCCGTAGCGGATTCGGTGGCGATTCTCGACCGCGGACACATCGTCCGCCCGGCCCAAACGGAACAACTCCGCGAGGAGGTCAAGCGGTTGATCCTGCCCGCCGCCACCTATGAGACGCTTGGCACGTTACCCGGCACGCTGGATGTCAAACGCCACGGTAAGCAGGTAGCCGTCGTCGTCGAGAGTGTTGGCGACGCGCTGGCAGCCATCGCCCGAACGGGAGTCGAGCCGGAGGTTGTCGATCTGAACCTCGATGAAGTCTTCGAAGCCTATGTCATCGGTCGGAAGGATGGCCGGCCCGGTCGCGAACAGCCACCGTTTGACGAAACGCCCGATCCTGCGAACGAACGACACGGAAACGCAGTGACTCGCTAGCAGGTACCTTCTTCCGCAACGAGGACTGATCATGCACCGCTTGATGTGCTGTCTGTTCTGGAAAGAGTGGCGGGAGCATCGCTGGAAGACGGCATTTGTCACGCTTCTGTTGAGCGGCTATCTGGCGATTGGCCTGACCACACGGTTCATCCCCGATTACGATGTGTGCATCTTGGGCTTGATGATTGCCGTCCAGCTGCTGGGCATCCTCGCAAGCATGGACCTGGTTGCTGCCGAACGCGTGAAAGGCAGCACAGCCTTCCTGCTCTCTCTCCCGATCGATCCCCGATGGACCTTCGTTGCCAAGCTGGCGATCGGATCCATGATATGCACGATTCCTCTGGGAGCGGCCGCGTGCGTGATCTGGCTGGTGGCCGGTACCCGGGAAATGTCCATGACAGGCGCGTTGCTGCTCTGTCTCTGGCCGATTGGCTTCACGCTCTCCTTGTTCGTGTGGACCCTCACGCTGAGTATGGGCCAGTCCAATGAAGCCCGCGTCGGCCTTTGGAGCGTCGGCATCCTGTTCGCCTGGGTAGCGTTGGTCGTGGCCGTCGAGACTCTCGAAGACCTGTGGTTCCCGGCAGCTCAGCACCGACTGTCCTTGCTGATCACCCCCTTCGGCTTCATGAGAGTCTCCCCCCATCGAATCCAACACCCCGAACTGATCTTCATTCACCTGCCCGTGATCGCGGCCATGTGCGTCTGGGGGGCGATTCGCTTCTCCCGACTCGGGAGGGCTCACGCATGACACCCACCTCTGCACTGATCTGGAAAGAGTGGCGAGAGCTTCGATGGAGCCTCCTCATCGGAGCAGCAGTCTTCATCGCGATTCCCTGCACAGACGTAGTGCTCAGCCTGACTCGATCCAACTACCGAAGTGATGGCGGACTGCCGGTGTTCCTCGCGATCGCATTGGGGGGACCGATGGCGATCCTCGTAGCCGCAACGGCGGTCTGCCGCGATCTGGACGATCGCCTGCGAACCTTCTGGACGTCGCGTCCCATCAGCACTCGCCAATGGCTGTTGACCGGATACTTCAGCGGGCTTGCCGTGGTCACAACGCTCTGCCTGCTCTGTCTGACTATGACCCCCATCCTGTCGGCAATCACTACGGTTTCGCATCCTTCCCGGGCAGACGTCCGCATCGTGGTCCCCGTGTGCGGTCCGCTCCTGGCCCTTGTCTACAGCATGTCCTTTCTGCTGGGATGCCTTGTCCGACGTCCCGCACACGCGGCCCTATTATCCCTCTCGATGATGCTGCTGGTCTACTTCGCGCCGGTGGTGGTTCCACCCCTGAGCTTCCTGAGTTCCTTCGAACTTCTGGGGCGGCGAAGCTGGCCTCGCGGCCACCACATCGACTGGAGGCTGCTGGCCTATGTGTCGTCCATGATGGTGGGCTGTGTCGTCTCTGTCCTGGCCGCTATGCAGGCGGTCAGACGCAACTGGGAACTACGGCTGAACCTTCGACTGATGTGCTGCGCCCTGGGTGTGGTAGCCCTTCTCCTGTTCGCCGGAACGGCGTTCCAACTTCGCAGCGACCTGGTCTGCGAACGAACGATCGCGGTCCCGACCGCCCCGCAGCCGAACTTGAGATTCGTGTTGGATCTGGCGATGGTCGACCGCCGTGGGATGATGCTCACCTTCGTGTCGGGCAGACGGAATGATCAATCATATCAACAGATCACCCTCATCCCCTTCGACCTGTCCCGCAACGAAGCGGTCTTCGGTCGGGAGTCCGTGCTCGCCCCCTTGGACCTCATGAAGCCGATTCCGCGATCGGGCACCAACATCCTGCTGTGGTCTGCCGACACCCCCCAACACGCATGGGCCCTTCTGCAGGATGGGCAGCAATGCTGTCTGCACAGCATCGCCGTTCCCGACGGGACGCCCCTCCCAGCCAATCATGCGCTGGACCTCAGCCCCCATCTGGTCACCGACCACAAAGACGAGTACGGCCGGCGTCTGGGCATTCGTCCTCAGACCGTACGAGCGTGCCTGATCGGACGAACGATCTATGTCTACGAGGGAGTCACGCTCCTGACCCTCTCTCCGACCGATCCGGCTCAACCGGCGTTGTCCTCGGCGATGAGAATCGGTCGACTGGGAACCCTTGTCGGCAAGGAATGGCCACAGGCCGGCGAGCAGCGAGGCTTGAGGATGGCCCCGCTGCCCAACATCGATCCGAAAGACCGCCTGGATGCGACACTTCGCCTGTTGGGCCAATTCGACCCCTTCCAGGGCAGGATGGTCCGCGACGGCGACACGCTCGTGACCACCGGCGACGGATCGCTTCGCACCTTTCGAATCGTCGGGTTCGAGGGCGACGTCGTTCGCTATGAGCCTGTCGGGCTACGTTTCAGCACACCTGTGGAGCGGTGGGTCGGCTCCAATGCCGTCCAACGGATGGTTGCCAAAGACGGCCTGCTCTGGGCCATCGAGGGACTGTCTCTGACCGTCTACGACATCCGAAGGCCGGAAGCCCCCCGCCGCGCCGGACACTACGCCACCGGTGATGACAACTACTGGACACTCACACCGTTGCTCGATCGTCGAATTCTGATGGGGGCCGGCTGCCGATCCCCACAGACGAGTCTCAGGATCGTCGCGCCACCGCGATTGGAGTGAAGCGGCCGTAAGACGAGAGCCCCACTCCATTCCGCGGCGTGTGCGAAGGCACGTGCATCTGCCTGCAGCCTATCGCATCCTCTTGTAGGTCACCACGGCCGATCCGGGCTGATCCTTGATGACGATCGGCAGGCCCTTTTCCATCAGTTCCTGACCAGTGGCCTCGATCGCTCCTTCCATATCGAGGTTGGTCACCTGATACCGAGCGGCCGGTTCGAGCCCGCTCAGTCGGATGCGTGCCGATTCGTAGATGCTGGCGGCCCGCCGGAAGGCCTGGATCATGCCCTGGCCCTTATCAGGACGATCGAACTGCCAGGCGATCCAGACATCGCCGGCCAGGCTGTAGGGCGTGAGGGGATAGAAGTCCCCAAAGAAGCACTCGCCGAACTGTCGCCACTGGCCCATGACACGGCGGATCTGATCGTACGGCAGGTCGCGGCGTCGCACGTCGAAGCAAGCCGTGAAGTGCGGGCACATGACGCTCCGCAGCAGGTAGTCGTTGATTGTGCCCGAACCGGTGCCCGTGCCGTAATAAGGTATCCAGAACGAAATGCCGTACGTGTGCCCCTGGTTGCCGACGGGCTCCATGATGTAGTCGCTTCGCAACAACGGAACCGCCCGACGAAGCGTCTCCAGATCGTTGCGCCGACCGCCGCTGGCGCAAGAGTCGATCAGCATGTTCGGGTGCCGCCGTCGCAACTCGTCCCAGTAGGCCAGATAGCCTTCGACGTGGCGGATCTCGGTAATGCCCTGCCGATCGGGTGTATCATGCTTCCGCCAGAAGTCCAGCGGGTCCATGTTGAAGTCCTGACGATAGAGATCGATGCCCTGATCGGTGATGAGTTTGTCGATGTGGTTCGTCAGCCACTGCCAGGCGTTCGGATCGCCCAGATTCAGCAGCCCCCCGCTCTTGCCACCCAGGATCCACTCGGGATGGGTGTTGGTCAGCCACGTATCTCCGGCGACACGCTCGGGTTCGAACCAGACGATGGTCTTGACGCCCTTGGCGCGGGCATGATCGCTGATCACTCGCAGCCCGCCGGGGAATCGCTTCGTGTCAACCTCCCATGTGCCGGTGTGCGGCCAGCCGCTCTTATTCCAGTACCAGCCGGCATCCATCCACCAGTAGTCGAGCTTCAGGCCCTCATCGAGATAGCGGTCGATGAACAGTTTCTGGCTTTCCGTGTTGGCGTTGATCATCTCGCCGAACTGGTGCGAACTGCACGCCGCCAGATGCAGCGGCGGAAGCTTACCGCCGGGACGCGGCAGGTTATGAGCAATCATCCACCGCCGCCAGATGTTCTGCGAACGGATGCGATCACCTCGGTAGAACTGTAGGACGATCATCGGCGTGCGGACTTCTTCGCCGGGCAGCAGTTTGAAGTGAGTCAGCTCCTGCCCACCGCGAACGCGAAGCCCATTGGTCTCGTCCCGCTCGAACGTCGCGGCCCACTGGCCCGACCAGCCGACGACCACAATCACACCCTCGCCCGGCCAGGCCAGGTTGAAGTACGGCAGATCGCTGTTGGTTGGCCGGCCGCCGGCCGCCGTGATCCGCTTGGAGGCCTTGGGCCCCAGGGCGGTCTCCAGCGGAGCATAGTCGTTGGCCGCACACGGGCTGCCCACGGCGTGGTGCAGGACGAACTCACCCTCGGCATTCCGCTGGAACGTCGCGTCGAGCGGCTGGATGTCCGACAGGATCGCCGTATCGCTGGAGCCAGTGTTCTTGAAGAACAGCTTCCACTCGACCGTCGGGAAGTCCTTGTATTCGATCGCCTCACATCGAACCACCAGCCCCGTCTGCGGATCCGTGTACAGAACCGTGTGAGCCGTCCGCTGATCGTCCAGCGGCTTGCTGCTGCGATCGACCTGCCAACCCTTCAGAAAGTCCTTCGAGGACTTGCCGCCGTAGCTGAATGAGAACATCGGCTCGGGACCATAGGGCTCCCGTTGCGTGCCGATAATCGGCAGATCGCCAACCCACACCTGCTGCCCGCTGGCCAGCGTAACCACCGCATCCGCCCAGTCGGACTGGTCGCAACCGATCCCGTCGCCGGCATCTCCGATGTCCAGCGTGAACTCGGTCACGCCGCCCAGATCCACCTTCACCGGAACGGCCGGTGTCCCCTCGCGCATCACCTCGCTCTTGAACAGCACCTTGCCGGCAGCACTCACCGAGAACACAACGCTGCCGCGACCGCCCGAAGTCTGATCGTTGGTGTCCACACCAACAATGGCGGCAAACGACTGTGCCGGCTCGCCGAGCCGCACCACCACCTTGCTGACCGCGTGACAGTAGAGGCCACGCCGGTACTCCTTGTCGCCGATCTTCATCGGCTTGCCCCCTCGCGCATTCTTGTGCACGGGATCGTTATTGGCCAGGACAATCAGCCCTGCCTGGGTCGACTTAGCCGGAGGAGCCCCCTTCAGCTTGGCCGAAACCCATGCTCCCACCTCTTTCATCTCGTCGGGCGTAACGGTTGTGGCCGCTGCCACCGTCGCGAAGGTCAATACGATCGTCGTGAACAAGACGCCATGAACTCCGGCACGTTTCATCAGCTCTCTCCTGTGTGCATCCAACCCATCGTATCTGTGCGCTGTGTCACTCCGAAATCTCAACGCCTGCACCAATCCAGGCTTCGTTGAAGGCCACGTGGTCGATACGCTCGCGCCCTACGCTGAAGACCACGTGGACCCGCCCATCGTTCGTCTGAACCGCCGAGGGGTACGAGCACCCCCCGTCAGCCCGGGCGATCTCGCGGGCGGGCGACCAGGATAGACCATCGTCGAGGGATACGGCAACCGCCAGAGGATTCCTCTCCGTCGTGCTGTCATTGAAGACGAGCACCAGGTGACCGTTGGCCAGCCGAAGCAGAGCGGCCGGACTGACCGGATTGGCGAATCCGCTCTCGCGCGGACTGGACCACGTATGACCGCTGTCACACGATTCCGTGACCCAAAGCGAACCGGCCTGAAGCGGTCTCATGACGGCCAGCAGACGGTCGTCGTCAAGCCGAACCACCGACGGCTGAATGTTGCCGGGCAGGCTGAACACCGCAGCCAGAAACTGCCACTCCTGGCCGTCCGTCGATTCGAAAAACAGCGATCTGCCCAACAGGTCGTCGTACGCCGGCAGCAGGAGACTGCCGGTCGCAGTGCGAATCGGTGCGAATCGCGTGTTCGATCCGATCGCCCCGCTGACCCACTGCGGTGTCTGCCAGGTCTTCCCCCGATCGGCCGATTGCTGAACCTCGATGTGTGCGGTGCTCCACCCGAAAGGAACCACCGCCTGAAACAGCCAGACTCGGTCACCCTCGCTGTAGAGCACGGGATTCCCGTCCGCCTCGGGCCGATCGATCACGAGCTGCGGAGCTTCCCATGCAGCCACATCCTTGGTCTTCCGCGAAAGATAGATGTCCGCCCCATCCAGTTCCTCCGGCCCGCTGTAGCTGTACCAGGCCGCCAGCAATTCGCCGTCTGAAAATGCGGTGATCGTTGCAGCGTGGCTCCCGATCCTGCCCAGAATCTGCTGGAAGATGGCCTCGCGAAGGAAAAACGGTGCCTCAGCAGCATTCGCCTCGGCCGGCGCCGTGCCGGTATTGAAGAAAGCATCTGTATTACAGAGTGGCGTGTTGGGAAGGATCAGTCCACAACCGACCAGGGCCGCGCTGAGTACCGCCCCGAGCAGACGCATCCATCCCCTCATCGCCGTCCGTTCCATGAAACCATCCTTCTGTGAGGCAGCCGGCACAACACCCCCACGCCTGCTGGTGCGGCCATCGCCTCATCCCGCACAGTAGATCATACGACGAGACCGATGAAGGTCCAACCGCTCAGATGAGTCGGCCGACAGCCCTTCCGGAAGCTGAGCACGCCTGCTACACTCGCCGCACGTCTTCGGCCCCAGCGGCCACCGCCGTAATCCGTGTTGACAAAGAAGGGTCTCGGTCGCCGTCTCACTCGCGAAAGGCGGTAGAACACCCATGAAGCCACACCTCGTGACATTCGGTCGTATGACGTCATACCTCCTCATCGCCTTGTGGACCGTCGGCCTCGCGCTTCCGGCAGCCGCCGCCCCACGGAAGCCGGATGCCTTCGACGACATCATCCGCCGTCTGGGCAACGGCAATCATCTGATCTCCACACAGGCCCGCCTGGAACTGAGCACACTCGCCACGAACCTCGACCTGCCTAGACTCCACGGCGTCCTGCGCAACCACCCCTCGGCTGGCGTCCGATGGCGCGTCGCCGCCGAGATAGGCCACCTGGACTCTCGAGCCTCGATCGAACCACTCAGCCTGGCACTGTCCTCCGATAAATCGGCCGACGTCCGCCTGGCCTCGGCCCAGGCCCTCGGCGACATCGGAGCCCCCGAAGCCACCGGCTGCCTTGTAAAGGCCCTGGCACATGATGAGCACCACAACGTTCGCAGGGTGGCCGCACGCAGTCTGACACGCATCCAGGGACGCCAGGCCCTTCCCGCACTGCAAGAAGCCCTGAAGAGAGAATCACAAGCCCCCATTCAGTTGACACTCCGGTGGTTGATCAACAGTTGCTCACGACCGGCCAACCAGCCCGCCCAGGTGAAGCCGGGGGCCGTCACGGCCGGGACCTATGAAGATACAGACTACCTGCGCTACATTCTCAAGAACTACCAACAGACGCGTCCTCACAGCCTGTTGGTGTCGGTCCGCGGATCGGATGGTATCGCACAACCCTATATGTCCATGTGCCTGAGAGACGCCGAGCGGTTCAACCTCGTCGTCATTGCCCCGCGTTTCGACTGGCCCAATTTCCCACATTTCGGGGCTCTCAACATCAGCCTCGACACGGTCCGTTCCGACCTGCGGTTATTGGAAATCATTAGTGACATCGCCAAACGCGCCAACATACGCAAGGATCGGTTCCTTCTCTTCGGACACTCCCAAGGCGGACAGTTCGTCAACCGATTCGTGCTCGCCCATCCGGATCGTATTGCACGGGCCGCCGCGTGCGGATCGGGATGCTATACGCATCCCATCCCCAACGAAATGTTCCCCGGCGGATTGTCGCCCAACCCCTTCGCCCGAGACCTGGGACGTCCGAATTTCGGCGCCCTGGTGCAGACGCCATTGGCCATCGTCATTGGCACCAAGGATCTGCCACGACGTCTCGAGCAAGCCGACCAGTTCATGAAGGAAGTCCGCGCCTACGCCGCCCGGAACAACCTGCCCTGCAAGGTCGAGTTCTTTTCCGTCCCCGACGGCCCGCACGTGGGAGCCAGGAACTTCCCGACGGCCGCCAAATTCCTGTTCCAGGGGCTGCCGTCATCGCCCTCCACCGAGACGCCCGAAACGAAGGACATGCCTGACACCGCGGAACCTGTCGACACAGACACCGAAACCCAGTGATGTCGAAAGATCGCCGCACGCCGCCCCATCTGGCGGCAAACGCCCGTTCCTCGTAGGCTATGATCACCGAGAACGGGGGGCGGCATTTCCAACAGGAAGGACACAAGCCATGGACCTGACACGTAGGAAGCTCTTGTTGTCGGCCTCACTGATATGTGCCTGTCTCGTCGCAACCGGCCCGATCCCGTCGCTCGGTGCCGAAACCACCCCCGAAGGCTCCGCCAAGAACGACTGGCTCAAGCGACGCGGCCGCATCTACTGGTACGACCAGTACGCCCTGAACGAGCAGGACGTCGCCTTCGCCCGGTACGACCCCGACCGCATCACCGAGGAACTGGTGGCCATCGGCGCAGACATCATCGTCATCTACGCGGGCAATCAGTTCAGCATTGCCTACTACCCGAGCAAGATCTGGCCGCAGCACCCTAACCTGCACGGGCGGGACTATGTGGGCGATCTGCTGTCGCGGCTCCGCGCACGGGGCAAGAAGGTGATCCTCTATATCAACTGGCTGGAGTCGCGGCACCCGGAGTGGAACACAATCCCGCTGGGCACCGAGAACGACCCCGATCACAAGGAGATGCCGCTGGCGAGTTGGGCCGACCCGACGAACCCGGACAAACGCGTGCAGCGGGTGCCCGGTGGCCGATGGCGCTATCCGTGCATCAACTCGCCGCGGCGCGAGCAGGTAGTGGCCGTCGCCCGTGAGATTGTCGAACGCTACAAGCCCGACGGGTTCCACCTCGACATGTTCCACGCCAATGGGGCTCTGTGCGTCTGCAAGTACTGCCGGCCGGAACTTGAACGGATCTGCGGCACGAAAGAGATCACGCATCAGGCGGTGGCCGCCCACTGGCGCGAGTTCATCGACTGGAAATACCAGCGGAGTTCGTCGCTGATTGCCGAAATGACCGCCATGTTGCACCAGCACGGCGTAATCGCATGCCATAACGCGGCCACGCCGCTCCATATGCCATCGATCTACGGCGTCAGCGAGGAATGGATGCCTCATCTGGACGTATATGTCTCGGAGATCTTCTCGAGTCTGTACGTGCCCAGCACCACTGTTCGGCTGCAGAGGGCACTCGGCTTGCCGTCGTGGGAACTGCTGACGTCGGCAGCGCCCTGCTTTGCCCACCTGTCGGTGCCGGCCGCCTGGTGGAAGATGAGCGCTGCCACGTGCAAAGCCAACGGCGGCGAGGTCCTGGGCCCCTGCGGCGTCGGTGCCTATCCGGACACCACGTCATCCAAACGGCTGCTGGAAACCATCAAGCAGGGCTTCGACTTCTTCATGCAGGATGCCGATCTGGCCGAAGGCGCCGTCTCGGCGGCCAAGGTCGGTGTCGTGTTTTCCTGGGCAACGCGCAAGTACTTCAAGGAAGGCGCAATGCACTGGTCCGACGAGATCGGCGGCTGGACACGTCTGCTGATCGAGGAGCACGTGCCGTTCGACTTCGTCATCGCCGAGAAGGTTGCCTCGGCCGCCGACCTGTCGCGATACGACCTGATCCTCCTGCCGAACACGGCCAATGCGAGCGACGGGTTCTGCATGGCGATCGCAGAGTACGTGCGAAAAGGCGGGCGGGTGCTGGCGGTCGGCGAGACATCCTTATTCAACGAGAAGGGCTACAAGCGGCCCGATTTCGCACTGAAGGACGTGCTGGGCGTATCCGGCAAGGGATCATTCGAAGGTAATTTCGCCATCGAACGGCCGCGCGAGCCGGAGCCGGCGTTCGGGATCTTCCAACAGGTCGCGACGTCGGCAAAGGTGCTGGCGCGCCACGTCTCGGTCGACCCGGCGGGGTCGGTGGCCGGTGCCAGGGACCCGCTGCCCATCAAGCCGACCGAGTGGCCGGTGGTGATCTCGAATACAGTGGACAAGGGGCAGAGCGTCTACGTCGCGTTCGACGTCGGCCGGCTGTATGCAAACCAGAACCTGCCGCACATCGCCTCGTTCATGACGGACGCGATCGACGCGATCCTGCCCACCCGGCAGATCAGCGTAAAGGCCCCGCGGAATGTCGAGGTCACCGTCTTCCGGCAGGAGGCCAAGGGACGCACGATCGTCCATCTGGCCGACAATACGCAATCGCCTAACGATATGACGCGAATCACTGAGATCGTGCCGGTGCACGATGTCGAGGTGGCGCTCAAAGCACTCTGCGTCAACCCGAAGATCAGTGGCCGGGGCGCGAAGGTCGCATCGAACATTGACGGCGATCGGCTTCGCATTAACGTATCGACGCTCGATGCCTACGCGGCGATTGTGATCGAACCGTGATGCCCGAACCGCGATCCCCAAACACGGGGTGTTCCAGGTGCGGCGTCCGAGTTACGAACGCCGAGGCAACGGGTGCTCAGGTCCTGAATCGTGGAGAACCGTGGCGAGGAGTCCTTCGAAGAGGTCGCGGGTAGCGTGCAAATCCGTCCAGTGGCGGATGTAGGCAAGGTCGAGATGCCCCGACTGGACGGCGAGGATGCCGGCTACATCCTCGATGTCCTTGGCCCTGTCTCCGCCCTTGGACCAGAGGAGTTTCGTCACGATCACATCTTCCGGCGTCGGCAGGAAGACGGTACGACCCGCGATGTTCACATGTATACGTCTGGCAAATCGCTCGCGGTCATGTGGATCGTCGCCGATGAGAAACAGTTCTATTCGAAATGACGATGCCATGTGGAGGATGTCGTAGCGAGTGGTGGCCGTGATGGTCTCGAATGACATCTGCGGATCGAGACGAAAACCGGGCCCTAGCAGGCGGATGACGTCAGAGAGATCGCGATTCTCGAGTCGAAGAACGATATCGGCATCCAGAGTAGCACGGGCCACGCCGTAGAAGTTGCTGGAGTAGGAGCCGACGAGCATGTAGGGGATGTGGAGTTGATCGAGCGCGGCGACAATGGTCAACACGATGTCGTTGGCGTTCACGCACGATGCTCCATGCGGCGGGCGACGACGAGGCGGTCGCGGAGTATCGATCGCACTTCGTCCTCTGTGGCGGTGGGGTACTGCGCTCGAATGCCGGCAGCCATGCGCTCGGCTATGGCATCGAAGAGATCCCCGCCTGCCAGAAGCCTCTGCTCGGGCGTCATCCGCATTGCGGCGACGATCCGGTCGCGGCGAAGCTGATCGGCAAGTTCGCGAATAGAACCCACGAAAGGCCTCCACTGCGTTTCCACAGGGATTATAGCATCTGCGGCTCAGGTCGCACACCGATACACGCACGACGTGCGGCAGAAGAGGGCTGCGGAAATGGGCGATTTGCGGGGAAGGCTTTTGCACCATATATATGGCACGCCGCCCGAGGCGTTCTGACCTCCAAGAACGACGCCCTGTTTTCCCTTCCGGGATCTCCAGACTGGTCGACCCGGACAGGATACCCAGGCTGGTCTGAATTTCCGATGAGGTTGAGGCTGGCAAGATCTGTATGATGTCATCGATTGGGGGGAGGTTTTGGAAGGAGGACCCGTTCATGACGAAGATCGCACGGGCAGTCGTGGCGTGCACGATGGCTCCTGTTCTCATGACGTTCCTGTCGCCGGCCGGAGCGGCGGAGAACAGCCCCGCACCGTCCGATGGAGTGTACTCCGTCAGGCAATTCGGGGCCGTCGGCGACGGCAAGACGCTGGATACCGAAGCGATCCAGAAGGCCATCGATGCCGCGAGCGCGGCGGGTGGCGGAACCGTGTGTCTGCCGCCAGGAACGTATCTGTCCGCGACGATCCGACTCAAGAGCAGGATCACGCTGCACATCGATGCCGCCGCGACGCTGCTGGGCAGCACGAACTTCAAGGACTTTCCCGAGATCATCCCCCGCTTCCGTTCGTACACCGACAAATACGTGCGGACCAGCCTGATTTACGCCGAAGACGTACATGACGTGGCCATCGTCGGCCGCGGCACCATCGACGGCCAAGGCGCGGCATACAAGGACCACCAGTATCTCATCCGGCCCTACCTCATTCGTTTCATCACATCGAGCAACATTCGGATGGAAGGGCTGACGCTCAAGAACTCTCCCATGTGGCTCCAACACTACCTCGCCTGCGAGAACGTGACGATCCGCGGCATCACCGTCCACAACCGGGTGAACGCCAACAACGACTTCGTCGACATCGACTGCTGCCGAAATGCCATCATCTCAGACTGTTTCAGCGATTCCGACGACGACGCCGTAACGCTCAAGAGCACGGCCGACCGCATGTGCGAGAACGTCACCGTCACCAACTGCGTCCTGAGCACCCGCTGCAACGGCATCAAGTGCGGCACCGAGAGCAATGGTGGGTTCAAGAACGTCGCAATCAGCAATTGCACGCTCTACAAGGTGGGCCTGGCCGGCATCGCACTGGAAATGGTCGACGGCGGAACGCTCGACGGAATCACCGTGTCCAATATCGCCATGACGGACGTGCAAACACCGATCTTCCTGCGACTGGGAAATCGCGCCCGGCCATTCAAGCCGGACATGCCCAAGCCCGGTATGGGCACGTACCGCAACGTCATCATCAGTAACGTGGTGGCCACCGGAGCGAGCAAGATGGCGTGCTCGATCACCGGCCTGCCCGGCCACCCGGTCGAGAACGTGACGCTGAGCAAGGTGAGCATCACGTGCGCCGGAGGCGGAACGGCCGGGGAGGCTGCCCGTGCGGTGCCCGAGAAGCCGGACTCGTATCCCGAGTGCAAGATGTTCGGGATGCTCCCGTCGTACGGATTCTACTGTCGGCATGTTGAGGGGCTTTCGCTCAGCCAATTCCGCATCCAGACAACCGCGCCGGATCAGCGGCCGGCCATCGTATGTGACGATGCACAGGACCTCGCCATCGAGGGACTAAGCACGAACAACAAGGGCACGGGCTCGCCGGTCATCGTGCTGAATGATGTCCGCGGCGCGATGATTCGAGGCTGTCGTCCGTTGGCGCAGGCGAGCGCCTTCCTTCGTCTGACGGGAAGGACCGAGTCGATCAGCGTCATCGGCAACGACCTGACGGCCGCCCAGACACCATACGAGCTTGGCCAGGATATCTCGCCGACGGTGCTCTTTGATGAGGGGAACCGCAAGAGGCGGTAGTTCCGAACCGCACTCTCGCCCTTCAGAGACCAGATTGTGTGTGCCATGCTGCACTTGAGCGAGATGCTCGGGCTCACGTGTATGCGGTCGGGCACGTATCGCCCTTCTGACAACGCCCCCCAGAGGTTCCAACCAACTGTGGCGCCTCCCTCTTCTATCCGATACCGTCCGACAGTGTCTTGTGATCGCCATAGGATGGGACTTACATCCCATTGTCACATCACATGAACCGTATAGGCTATGCACCGCCTAGTATATACCACTCGACAGTCAAAATATCTAGCATGAAATTGTATATTACCCATTATAACACTACAGACGAACGAATATTCCATGCATCTATAGTGATTACCCGGTTTACGGTTGACACTTATCCATGTCTTTGGTTAGTGTTACCATACACTTACAAATCATTTTCGCGCTTTCTATAGAGATCCTGATATGGTCTCCTGCATGAACACCTATGGCGTGTCCGCGATGACCACATGCTGCGGGACCTGCGTATGGAGGCCATCAGTACCGCACCATGTTGTCGAAAGGGCGTGTTTCGCCGTCGTACCCCGACTCATGGCGGACTGATAGTCCCAGGCGAAATGGTCGCCTGGAGCATCATGGGCGTGGTCTAGCGATAAGGAGGCAGACCCATGCGAAGCCGTACGTGCCGACAGTTTGTATTGTGTGCGCTGGTACTAGCGGGTGTGGTCTGGTTTGGCTGCAACGTGATTGCACCGCCTGCAAACACGGACAGTGGAGGACAACTTGCAGCCAGCCCCCTGGATGTTCCGCTTCTCGGCTCCAAGGAGGAGGCCGAGCAGAGCGACAGCGGTCTGCCGAATCCGAACTCGGTGGATCTGTACGTGAGCGATGCAAATGGCGATGACGACGACGGCGAAGGGACCCAGGAAAGCCCGTTCAAGACCATTCAGCGGGCCGCGAACGAGTTGACCGCCTACGGGCCTCTGGGCGGAGGTGCATCCATCAACGTTGATGCCGGTACATATCCATCATTCGCGATTTCGAATCTGCTGCTGCACAACGATTCGTCGCTTGACATCCGGCGATGGAACACCGGCGACTCCAATTCCATCATCGTGGACGGCGGGGTCCCTCCGGGCGACGCAAACGATGCGAATGACCCGAACGCAGAGAATGACGCCATCAAGATCGTGAATTGCGACACAGTGATCCTGAGCGGAATCAGCATAGTCCGTGGAAGCACTGGCCTGTGGGCCGTAAACTCAACCGTCCTCCTGAACGGAGTGAACATCGACGACACTTCATCCTCGGCGGTCCGAGCAGACCATTCAATCATCGCAACCGCCGATTCGTTGAATGTCGGCGCGGTCACCCCCTGTGAGGACGGTCTCTCGTTCGTCGACTCAGAGATCCTGACAGGGTTTACAGAATCGCCGACGGCCTTGAACGTGACCGTCCGCGGAGACGGAGCCAGGAGTCTGTTACTGCACCATAGCACCATGACGGTAGTCCCCAGCGTGTCTCTTACGCTGGCAACGGCCGGTGATTCATGTGGTACCTCGCTGGTGGTCACGAAGAGCTCCTCTCTTGAGCTGTGCGGCGCGCTCAGCATCAGCACCCCCAACAGCCCTTCGGGCGGGATAGAGATCTCGAACGCGTCTTCGCTGGTCATCACCTCGCCGGAGGTCAACATCACGGGTAGCGGCTCTGGCGGAACCGTCGGACTCAGCGTTACGGACAGTTCGGCCGCGAACCTGTGGCCATCAAACCCCAACTTCGCCAACGATCCTAATGCACTGGCCCTTTGGACAATCCGCGGCTACGGCCGGGCCGGCATCTCCAGCCGATTCGAATCCACGATCAACATGAACTTCATCACGAGCGGGAGCCTTACGCTTACCGGAACGACGTTTGGTACCGGCGCCGGCCAGTTCCAGTCTATCGCAGGCGTCTGGGCAGCCAACGGGTCTATGTTCGAGGACTATCCCGGTCCAGCAAATGCCAGGGGAGTCATCATTGTTCGAGACTTCCAGACGGCCGTCATGTCCAAAGTCGAGTCCCTGTGCATCCTGCACAACGTTGTGGCAAGTGTCGATCCGAACAAGCTTCAAGGAAGCAACAACACGACCGCGTTCCTCGTTTGGGATTCATTCCTCACGGTTGACAATGTCCTGCCGGATAACGGCTCTCAATACACCTGCGAGGGCATCAGCCAATTCGTGGTGGCTGCCGGCCCGTCCGAAGCAGGCATCGGCATCGCCGGACCCAATGCCGTGTTGTTCGCCGGCGATCCCAACTACGCCTACATATCCGCTTCCAACAACGCGAGTCTGACTATTGTCAGTTCGGACCCGAATAACGCCGTAACGTTCACGACGAACGACCCCAACGGACCTGTCGGAGCTGATACGCTGGCTATGGCCTTCAATGATGCCCAACTCAATCTCAGCGGTATGCGAGCCAATATCGTCAACTTCTCGAATCCCATCCGGGTCCACAACGGCTCGACTTGCAGAGCCTTCGTGAACCAGGCGACAAGAACTGGCGACGACCCGAGTGGCACAACAAGCCGCTTTGCGTTGGCCCAGAACAGAGCGAACATCAGCCTGCAGTTCGCTCAGGGAATGGGCGACGCAACGTACAGTTGGAACACCCTGTGCTCGGCTTTGGACGGGTCTCAGATTGACCTGCTCCTCTGGGGCAATATGTACAAGTACTCGCCCGCCGCTCAGCCCAATACCAGTGCGATGATCGACGCGGGCAACGCCTCCGTAGTCAGGGTCACCGGCGGAAGACTCGATGGAGGCGGTGATCCGAATACGCCTGGCAACCTGGTGCTTCCAAACCCCAGCGATCCCAACTACCGTCACTTTGAAACCCGGGAAGCGTCCTCGATCCTGGGCGGGATGACGGGCACGTTCTGCTGGGGATTCATGCAGTTCGACGGAAGCTACGATCCGAACCAGATGCATGTAACCAACGGAGCTTCAACGACGCCGGGCTTCGACGCAACCAAGGACTGCTACGTTACGGCGTGCGATTGACCCGGGCAATGAAAGGAGCTCACCGTCTCCGCCGGGCACAGGACCGCAGCCCCCACAGAAACAGACGGCGGATACGACATCTGCCGGACTGACGATGCGGTACCACGACGGCGTCGATGGGCGCCGAAAGCCGTAGTCAAGGGCCCGCCCCGGGAACCAACCCCGGGGTGGGCCTATTCTCTGCCGCAGAGGCAAGCCGACAGGTGAGCGGTTGACGGACGGTATCGTCGGGGGTATTGATTCTCCCGGAGGACACGAAAAGGACCCTATCCGTGTCGCGACCTCTCAAGAGAGTGCTGTCGGGAACCGACATGGACCTCTCGCTCACGGTCGCAATTGGAATGGGAGCGACCGTACCAACCACGTATCGCCGGACGACTATGACGCAATTCCTCCCAGTCTTGATGGCGATTGCCTTGTCGGAGGCCCGATTGCCGGGCGGCCACACCTCGGGCGATCGGGTCGAACCCAGGAAACGGGCAAACGCCGCATCGCAACCCCAATCCAGGCCGTCGGAAGCCGTCCTCGCACCCAACGGCGACTTCAAGGGCGTATGGTACGGCTGCGGCACCGCGAACACGCTGCCCGGACACACGTATGTCTACAGCGGCGGCAAGGCGACCTACTCTGCGTGGCATCGACCGATGGCGGTATACGCCCGGCAGGTCGACAAGACGTTCTTCGTCTTTGGCACGCCGGACAATTCGCCGGCAATCAGCAGTTACGATCACAAGACGGGTGCATTCGCCGAACCCGTCGTGCTCGGACGCAATATCGACGGCAACGCCCATCGCAACCCGACGCTGCTGATCGATGAGCAGGGCTTCATCTACGTCTTTCGCGGCTACAGCGGCATGCCCACATCCGCCATCCGATCGGCCGGGCCTTACGACATTCGGCAGTGGACGCCCCGGACCAACGTGGAAAGCGACAACGCATCCTCCTATCCTCAGCCCTGGCAACTCAGATCGGGCGAGATCTTCGTTTCTTATCGCCGCAGGCCTGGATGGTCGTATCGAATTTCCAGCGATGGGGCCTCGCACTGGCAGCCCACCGTCAACCTCATCCGCAACGACGACGGCCAGATCTACGCGATCACGGTCGCCGAGACGGGTGCATACCCCCGCAAGCTCCACATCGCCTGGAGCCGGTTGGGCGGTGGCACAGCGGCTGAGATTCACACGAAGCACCTCTGGGCCCGAAGATACAACGTTTACTACGCACGCAGCGACGACGGCGGCCGGACGTGGTGCAGGTCCGACGGCTCGCCCTACAACCTGCCCATCACGGAGGCAACGGCGGAGAAGCTGTACGACTGCGGACCGCATGGGGTCTGGCTGGAGGATATCCAACTTGACTCGAAGGGCCGTCCTTACGTCCTCTTCATCGATGCCGACGTGGCCACGTACCACAGTCGATGGAAGCTCGCCAAACAGGCCCAGGGCCGATGGGTGATCGCCGACATCACCACCAGCGATCACATGTACGACGGCGGGGCCCTGCTGATGCTGGCAGACAACGACCTTCGCATCTATGCCCCGACGACGCCCACGCAGCCGGCCTACGACGGCGGTGAGATAGAGGAATGGGCATCCGCCGACGAGGGGCTGACGTGGAAGAACACCCGCCGTCTCACCGACGGCTCAGAGTATTCGCACAATCACGTCAAGACGGTGCTTCATCACGAACAGGGCAACGGGGCATTCCGCGTCTTCTGGAGCTACGGCGATGCCACGTATCCACCGACTTGCCGCGATGTCTTCCTCTACTACTTTGGCGACGGCATGAACCAAGGCAAGCGAATCACGAGGGGGAAGAGATAGAAAGAAGCCCCGTTGGGATCCGGGTACGGCAGGGCACAAGGGATAGGTCTACTGGGCCGGTCATGAATCCAGAGCAATCCACCATCGCGATCAGGACAACCACGTCCGATGACGAGGCCTGTGTTGCCCGTGTCTTGGAAGCTGCGTTTGCCCCTTTGCGATCCGTCTATCGTCCCACGGAGGAAGCCATTGCCCGTCAGGCCGAATACGCCCGCGAGGGAACCCGGCTCGTCGCTGAAATCGACGGTCTCGTTGTGGGCACCCTTCGGTTCACCGTGCATGAACACCACGTTCACCTGATGGGGTTGGCGGTTCATCCGAACTACCAGCGGCGCGGAATTGCGCGGCGGATGATTGAGTGGGTTGCCGACCACGCGCCGAACCTCGAACGCACTACCCTGGCGTTGAGCACCATCAAGGAAACCGGCACGGTACCCCTGTACGAGAGACTGGGGTTTCGCGCTGTCCGAGAAGAAGCCGCCCAATGGTGCGAAAGCGACGTCTACGCGGATCTGCATGACGTCACGATGGAACGCCGCCTTCGCTGACCGGTCGAACGGTCCCGGTTTTCTATTCCACGACGACCAACTGGTAGCCGTTCACACGGGGCACGACGAAGCGGACCTCACCGCCTGCCTGGGTAAACTGCAGCGGGTCGCCCTGTGGCGCGAGGGAGACCTTTCGGACGTCGCGGCCGTCGCTCCGCAGCCTCACCTGAACATCGCTGACGACGATCGGCTCTTCGATCATCTCCATGCTGCCCCGCTTCTCGGGCACGTAGGAGAGCAAGTGCACATGGCGCTGCGAGCCCTTGGCCGTCAGGGTCACGCGGCCGAATGACGGGAAGCCTTCGACCTCGACCATCGGTTTGGGATAGACCAGCTTCAGGGTGTTGTGCAGCAGGGTGCGGTGGGGCACAACGGCGTCTCGGATGTATCCGGCGAAGAGCGGGAAGCTGAAGTGGATAACCTGGCCGCTGCGGACAACGGCCGGACGGTTCGTGTCCTTTTCGGGGGGGCAGTACATCGTCTCGTGTTCGTAGTCCCATGAGCGGTGATTGGCGTAGGGTTTGTGGAGGTGGGCCAACACCTGGCCGCTGGGACCGGCCCGCAGGGCGATGCCCCTCTGATAGACGGCGATCGGCATATCGGGCATACCGTCGGCCACGGGGGGCAGTGCCTTTATGAAGGTGGGGTTGTAGGGCTCGGGTCCCTCGTACACCAGCCCACCGCCGCCAAGGGCGAAGGCCGAGCCGTCCTCGGTCATGCCGGCCGTGGCGGAAGTGATGATGATACCGCCGCGACGAAAGTGGTCGTCGATCTTGAGTTTGATGGCCTTGGTGATCCGCGTGCTGTCGGCCAGGACGATGACCTTGTACTTCGACAGGTCTTCGGAGCCGTCGCTGATGTCGAACTGGTACTTCAGTTCAGAGAGGATGCGCGTGGTACCTTTGATGCTGTCCATCGAGAAGCCGTCGGACTTGCCCCAGTAGAGCCGTGCGCCGGGAAAGTCGACCATGTGAGGTTCCAGAATGACCATCTCGGCCTCGGCGCGGGCGCCGGCGGTCCAGGGCTCGACGCGGCTGACCGTTTCGTAGGCATCCTTCACGAGGCGATAGACCTCGGGCTCGAGTTTTCCGCGAGGATGCAGATGGTCGCCCACGGAGCACGTGCCGGCATTCGAGATCGAGCAGTAGAGGTCGAACAGGAGCGAGTGAGGGGTTCGGATACCGCCGAAGTCGCCCCAGCTCTTGTGGAATCGTCCGGTCATCGTGAAGTAGGGCTTGCCCAGGGTGCGCGCGTAGCGGATGGCGAACGGCAGATACTCGTATCCCCAGCCGCCGGTCGGCAGGACCTCGAGTTCGATGTGCGTCGGCTGCCGGCGATAGGGGATGCCATTGAAGAGGATGTAGATGTTGGGATTCTTGGCGCGGGCCAGGGACTCGACGCTGCTCATGAACCGCTCGGTGACCTGCTGGCAGAACTCGGCGACCTGGCCGTCGTTGAAGGGGCTCATGCCCTTCTGCTTCATGGCGGTGAGGCATTCGTGGCCGTAGCAGGGTTTGAGGTCGAAGCAATCGAGAAAGATGCCATCTACGGGATACTGTTCGACGACCTCACGGACCATGCCGAGGATGTGCGGGCCGTAGCCGGTGTTCAGGCAGGGGTCGCGGAACCAGTGGCCCATCTCCTTGACGTTGTAGACGCGGCCTTCCTTGTCCACCTTGCACCACTCGCGGTGGACGCGGGAGTGCTCATGGTCGATGCCGACGTTGAAGTAGGCGGCGACGCGAATGCCCTTTGCGTGGCACGCCTTGACCATCTGCCCGAGCATGTCGACCTTCAGCCCTGGATAGACCACGCCGATCTTCGTGGGGTAGTAGGCGAAGCCCAGATTGCACTTGGCGAAGACGGTGATGTAGTCGACGTGCGACTCGCTCAACGTCTGTGCGAAGGCCTCGGCGTCGAAGTCTTTGGCGATATCGTACATGCCCGGCATGGTGTGACAGTCCAGGTGAATCGCCCGACGCGGAAACTCATTCATGGTCTTGCTCCCGTTGTCCTTCGAACCCGTTTCGGCCGCGATCGGCGTGACAAGAACCCACAGCATGATGCTCGCGATGCTCATCGAGTGTCTCATCTCTTGGCTCCTTCGTTCGGATGCGATGTGTACGACTGTTGTGGTGGCCATCACAGAGCAACTCGCCGCAAGAATCAAGGGGGCAGTGTTTGGAATACGGGCAATTGCCGAGGAAGCAGACGGCTGCGTCTGAGGACACCCATATGGGGCGCGGCGAGACTTTGCCCGTCGGATCGACGGTCTCGGTCCGTTTGGTCGGCGATTGGAATTCTCCGGCGTTCCGCAGCGCCGGTGCTATTCCGCCTTCGTCTGCAGCCGCACGGTAGTCATGCCGAAGGCTGAAACGGATACCTTGACGGCTCTGTCCGCCACGGTGAGTTCCGCCTCGTTCTTCTCGACCAGATTGGTTCGATAGGCCTTCGTCAGACGGAAATGTGGTAGCATGACCTTGGCCTGCACCGCCTTGCCCTCGGTTTCGATCATGCGGAGGATCAGGCCGTCTCCGTCTTCGGCCTTCTTGAGCGTCTGGACAAGTACATTGGGGGCGTCGATGCGGCAGAAGTCGGCCCGCATCGGCAGCGTGCCCGGATGTTTGCCGCTTCGCCAGACGCCCACGAGCGGGTTGCTCGCCGCCCAGCCGAAATCGCGCGGGCGACCGGCCAGCCAGTCGCCCTTGTGAGCGGTGATGCTGTATCGAAACAGCAGATCGGATACCTGAGTCATCTTGAAGTTCGTGCGGAAGTTCGTATCGATCACAAACGAATACAGATGCCCCTTGGTGATCTGATCGGCCGTCACAAATGGGCGGCGGAAGTCGGCGGGCGCAATGCCCTGGTGGGCCGGCGAGACATAGCAGGGCCACAGCCCGCCGAACTCCATGATGTGCGCGTCGATCGGTGCGAGCGTGATGCCCGTTGAACCGTCGCCAGCGTGCGCCCAGTGCTGTACCGAGTAGTAGTTCGTGTTCGAGCCCGGGAACTGGTCCTTGTGCGGCCGGATGACGGAGGCCGTGCCCTCGAAACGGAACTCAGGCTTGTCCATCTTGAACGGGAACGCGAAGTAGACCTCGAGCAGCGGCGTGGCGTCTTTGAGCACGCGATTGGCCAGGTCGATCCTCTTGAGCGACTCGTAGAGCGTAATCTCCTGAGTGATTCGTGGACAGCCGGAGCCGCTGCTGGCGACGACCAGGCTGCCGAAGATGGGGCCGCTCTTGCCGGGACGGATCGAGACGCCGTGGGCGGTTTCCGTCTTGCCGGACTCGACCCATCGGGCGACGAACTGATTCACCTGATGCGAGGCGTCCTTGTCGACCAGTTCACGATCGAGTTCCTTGTCGAAGACACTGGCCAGGGCGCCGGTCTGCGGATCGAGGGTGACCTTGAAGAAACGGTTCTCCAGACTGTTGGACCCCACGGTGACGCCGCTGGAAGATGGTGTCGCTTGCGGCTTCTCCTGAAGGCGGTACGTCTTGTAGCCCACAGAGGGGACGTTCTCTGCGACGAAGCGAAGCTCCAGCCGTTCAAGACGGTGGAAGCCGCCGCGGGCATATAGATCGGCAGCATACGGAACGGGAAGGTCGGGCTGGTCGATCTCGTAGACCTGATATGGCACGGCCTTGCCGGTCTGTTCGTCGATGAGGTCGAAGGGAGTCAACGGGAATTCCGCCACCTGAACGATGTCCGTTCGTTCAAAGGAGAGGGAATTGAAGACGATGAGGTAGCGGGCCTTTTCGGGCAAGCCGATGCCGCCGGCGATGGAGTCCACGGCGGCTGGCAGGATCCGAGCGGCGTGGCCCGAAGCCGCATAGGCGAAGCGGGACTTGTCGGCCCAGCTCCAATCCTGAAACGGTCCGACGGGGCGAGCCATGCCCCAGGTGTGCTCGTCGTAGAGCATCATATTGTACCAGGCGTCGCGGATCTGGTCGGCGGGGTAGTCGTCCTTGCCGAGGGCCGAGGCGATGGCGCTGAACGTCTCGCCGACGGGCACCTGATCGTGGGCCAAGCGGTTGAGCGTCGTCTCGCGGGCCGAGCAGAGGGCCCCGACGGCATAGTCGGTGTGGGGAAGCTCGCCCTTGAAGACGCGGGCGTCGGCACTCTGCTTCTCCAGTGCCTTGAAGAACATGTTGTTCGTGGAGACGATCATCCGCGGATAGGCCCAGGTTTCGTTCCACTGTCGGATCAGGTGGCTGGGCTCGACCGAAGGCGGCTGGTTATCGCCGCACCCCCAGCCCGTATACCGGGCGACCGACAGTGGGCTGCCGTCCTTCTCCATCCTGGCGAGCATCCGCGGAAGTTCTTCGAGGATGCCTTCCTGAGAATGAGGCTGCCAGCCGCCGTACCCCCCGCTGTAGTAGACAAGGACGCGAGCCCCGTCCGGCCCTTCCCACCAGAAGGCGTCCGGTCGAGGGTTCCGCAAGACGGCCTTCTCGTCCCAGAAGGTGTTCCACCGCCATCGCCAACCGGATTTTGCTTCGGTGTAGAAGCCATCCGGGTCCGGATTCCGGTACCAATGGAAATACGTGGGCAGGCCGGCGAAGAGGTATTTTGCCCCTGCGCCTCTCAGGACGGAGGGCAGTGCCCAGCTCAGGCCGGGGATATCGGTGACATCGCCGCTGAGGATCTCGCCGCCGAATCGCCGTTGAAGCTCAAACGACGGGTAGAGGAGCCGGACGATCTCCTCGTGGCCGTGCATGCCGGTGATCTGATTGCCCACAAACGCGGGCAGCTCGATGCGCCCTTCTTTGATGTACTTGCCGAATCTGGCGAGGACTTCCGGCGGGCGGTTCCGCACGAAGTGGACGATCGACCAGGCCTGCTCGATGTGGTAGCGGAAGCGGGCGTCATCCGGGAAGCCGTCGGTCTGCTCGCAGAAGCCGAGGATGCTGTCGTAGTAGCTGTCCCAGGTGTTCAGAACCTCCTCAATGGTGCCGGTGTATCCCAGGTCGTGGTGCGACATGGGAACCATGTAGACCTCCCAGTGTCGTTGCGGCTCCCAGGAGACTGCCCGACGATCGACGACCTGACCTTTGGCGAGGACGGCGAAGTCGATCTTCGTGGATGTCGTGGCCTCCGGCGCGAATGCCAGGAACCGTTCGCGGGCACCGTCCTTCTTGCCTACAGGGAGAAGGGCGTCCGTCTTGTGCGACGTTCCCCTCCCCCAGACGGCCACGGCCGCGAGCATCACATCCGGAGGGCGGTTCTCTACAACGATCTCGGCAGCCCGGATGAGCCCGTTGCCCTCTCGTTTCAGCAACGGTGTGGGGCGGATCGACACGACTTTCAGGTTGACCATGGAAGAAGAACCCTCCTCGGCGGCACACACCGAACCGCCCATCGCACATACGACGCATACCCCGATTGTCTGCAGGACTCTGAGCGTGGCCATCGTGCGGCCCTCCTGGTTCGAACCGGGCTGAAGCGGCGCCAGCACACGACGTACCCGCACCCTCACGATCCTCCCGGCCCTTCACGAGTGACGGGGTACTATGATGCTCGAGCCAGCTCAGGGAGGCAACCCTCGACGGAGGGGTTCAACGGGGAGGTGTCCGGTCGGCGGGGGGTGTGAGGGGCCCTCGAATCGCCGCTCTGTGAGAAAGGCATCCACAAACACAGGAGCGGCCCACCGTCACGACGCCTGGCATCGTGGTAATGGGCCGCTCGTTCGAAAGATGGTTACCGGCCGTGCCTGACCGTCCGGCCGCCTCTGTCAGAAGTCGCTCATCCCGCCTGCTGCGTTATCGGAGGCAGCGACATGCTTGTCCTGCAAGGCGGAATGACTGACCGGACCGTGCACGCTCGTGGCCTTCTTCTTGGCAACCACTCTTGGCGCCGCAGTCTTGGTGGCCGACTTTCGGTCACCGGTACCCCTCACCATGGAACCCCTGCCACGCGCCAACGTCACCAATTCAAGCACGACCGCCCTGACGTTCTCGACCTGGGCATACAGTTCTTCGGCGGCACTCGCCGACTCTTCGGCACCGGCCGCGTTGGCCTGCGTGACCTTGTCCATCTGAGACACCGCCGTGTTGACCTGTTCCACGCCCTGGGCCTGCTCCGAGGAGGCCCGTGTGATCTGGGCGACAAGGTCTGCCACCTTGGCTGCAGAATCGCCGATCTTGATAAAGCTGGCAGAAGTGCTCTGGTTGGCTTCTACGCCGCGTGTCACGCGGGACACGGTCTGCTCGATCAGATCGCCGGTCTCGCGTGCGGCTTGGGCGGCTCGCTGGGCCAGATTGCGGACCTCATCGGCAACCACGGCAAACCCCTTGCCGTGCTCACCGGCGCGGGCGGCCTCGACGGCCGCGTTCAGGGCCAGCAGGTTCGTCTGGAAGGCGATCTCCTCAATCACCTTGATGATCTTGCTGATCTGCTCGCTCGATGCGGAGATCTCCTCCATCGCCTTGCTCGTGTCCTTCATGGCCACATTGGCATCCGCGATAATGCGCTTGGACTCGGTCATAAACGTATCGGCCTGTTTTGCATTGTCGGCATTCTGCCGGGCGGATGCGGCCATTTCCTCCAGGGCGCTGGACGTTTCCTCCAGACTGCTGGCCTGTTCAGAGGCCCCCTCGGCCAACTGCTGACCGGCCGTGGAAACCTGGCTGGCCGCCTCGGTAACCTGGTCTGCCCCTTCGTTCAGACCGGAGATGATGCGGTCGATCGGTTTCGTGATGCCTCGCGTGATAAAGAAGGCCATGAGGGCACCGATGATCGCCGCCACGAGTATCAGAGACAGATTGGCTTCATCAGCCTCCGCCTGAGCTTCAGCGGCCTTGGCCATGGCACTTCGAGAGAGCGCGGTGGCCGCGTTCTTGACCATGTTCGCATCTTCGTTGCATGCGATGACGTCGCTCTCGACCTCGAGTTCGTCTTCTACGACCTGAGCCAGCGCCTTCTGGTATTGGTCGAGTTCGTGGACTACTTTGCCGAGGCTCTCGAGATCGCCTTTCTCTTCATCCTTATCCTTGGCGCACTTGGGAACCAACGATTGGACCTCCTTGAGAGTCGCCCGCAGTTCGCCGAGTTCCTTTCCGAGTTCCTTGACGAGATCGATGTTCTTGTCGAGCAGGAATTCAGTCTCGTTGCGTGTGACCTTCACGGCCAGGGTTTCACACTCACTGAGTTTCTCGACCAGTTCTGTCCGAAGGGCAAGTTCACCCCCCGCTGCCCCCTTGGCCTCCAGATTCGCCAGATCGGTCTCGTGTTCGCGGAGGACATGGGTGAGTTGCTCGTCCACCTGCTTGCCGAGCTCGTCCAGTTCATCCTTGAGCTTCTCGATCTCGTGGTAGCGCTTGGCAAGATCGTCGAAGCTCTTCTCGTACTTGGCGACGTCATCCTTGACCTTTCGAACGACAGCCACTTCGGCCTCGTCGAGCTTCATGGTGCCCAGTTCGGCTACGAGCGAGTCGACACGATCGGTGACCGCCTTGTGGATCTTCAGGAGTTCCTCGCCGCGTTTCTTGTCTTCAATGCCGATGAGCAGAAACTCATTCTGAAACGCCTTGAGTTCCGCGGCGAGCTTGTCCAACTCGACCATCTTCAGTGAGGCATCGGCGTCTTTGCCGTACACATCCAGGCTGTAGTAACTGACCACCCCAACCCCCACGGCCAGGATCACCACGATGCCGAAGCCGATGTACATCTTCCCGGCGATCCCCATGTTGGAGCCCAAACCCGACTTGAAAACGATCAGGCCGACAAGTCCAACGACGACGAGCCCGATCAGAAGCTTATAGAGGAAGGCCATTCCCTTCTCGGCCTTGATCGTCGGAACGATGTCCTGGATCGCCCTCTTTCGGTTGCGATCCAGTTCGGCGAGCTTCGATCCTTCGACCAGCGTGACAGATTCGGCCTTTACAGTAGCGACCGCGCCTTTGGCCTCATGCTTGGCCTCACCGCCATGGGAAACCACCTTGGACTCGGTGCCATGGGCAGCGGGGGCCTGGTGACTGCCCGATCCGCTCGATTCGGTCTTGGCCGCCGCGTGAGCCTGATCCGCCGGGGCGCCATGACCCTTCTCAGACCCTGCACTACCATGCGAGGGACCCGAAGTATAGGCCATGAGGCGAGCCTGTTCAGGGTGACCGCCGAGCCATTCAACTTTGCCCGTCTCGATGTTGTATATCGCACCCAGGATCTTCAACTTGCCGTCGGCCACTCGCTTCCGCACGATCGGACTGGCCTTGCACACGTCGTCGATGGCCTGCCAGACATTGGCCTTGATCGCCTCCGGAACAAGGTCTTTGCCCTGAAGGTTCGGATGGGCCTTGCGAGCATTTTCGACGGCGGGCTTGATGCCGCTGACCAGCGGGGGAATGTTTCCGTGGAGTTCGGCGTTGGTTGTCACGGCCGTCACAGCGCCGCAGGCCGTGTGACCCAACACGAGGAGGATCGAACTCTCAAGGTGATCCACGCCGTATTCGACCGAGCCTATTTCGTCGGTGTTGCAGACGTTACCGGCCACGCGGATGATGAACACATCGCCAAAGCCCTGATCGAAGAGGCGTTCGGCCGGGCAACGCGAATCCGAGCATGTCACAATTGTGGCGAAGGGATGCTGTCCTTTCTGTGCAGTCTCAGTCAACCTAGCCGCACTGGTATTGGGATGCGAACTCTTGCCGGCAACAAACCGGGCATTACCCTCCTGAAGCCGCTTCAGCGCATCCTCCGGACTGATCGCCGGCCCGCCACCACTGGCACACACAACGGCGGGAACCAGTAGCCAACTCAGAACAGCCATCGCCTTCTCAATGGACCTCGACATGCCGTACTCCTTAGCTCAGACGACTTGGTCTGCTGCAAACAGGCCTGTTCGACAAAAGACGCACAACACAACGACAGATGTCGCACATTGTGTGTACGGAAGGTTCCGTGCGTAATTTAGTGACCTCGGTGTGATAGTGATGATCGGCTTGCCATGCAGGCCCTTTTGCTTAAACCTCAACGAAATGGACATCTTGAGCCATCTTCAGCACCGAGCTAAAGCACCAACGTATTTATTCGGTCCTCGCAGAAAGCGACACTCTCATCTTGCATGGCACCGTCATTGAATTGAGGAGGCTGCAGGACAGACCTGGAGTGTTGCCCCAAAGGTACCGTGCAAACACAACGTGTTGAAATCAAAGACTTTGGACTGTCAGACCTTCGGACCGACCTGAGCTCCAAAGAACGGATGTTCGTAGCATGACCCCGAGAGATGGACTCCTGGTCAGACATTGGGTCCTGAGTGATAATACTTGATCACAGTGATACTGTCTGGCCTCGAACCACAGAGAGTCACCGCCTTTCCTTGCAGGAAGGAGCCCCGGACAATGCATGCCGGAACCCGTCTCACGCCGATTCGAATGGGCCCTGTAGTCGTCATGACTTGGCTATGGCTGAGTGTCGAAGGCTCGGGCCAGCAAGTCGATCGACAAAGGCCAGACCGATTCCGAGAGATGAATTATGTGGTGGTCAGCCCACAGGGCCCCCAAGACGGCGGCGACTATGGCCCCGGAACGCCGGGCACCAAGACGTCCGGGATCCAGGAGGCGCTGGACTTCGCCAAGGCCCATCGAAAGGATGTCTACATCGCCGGGGGTACTATGCCCAAGGCCTTTGCCAATGGGGTGGTCTACAACATCTCGGAAACGTTGCGGATCCCATGGTTTCAGGATTTCCGGCTGGACGGCGGCGAGTATGTCCTGAACGCGACGATGAAGACGGGCGACGTGGTGGTCATCGACAGTCAGATGAGCTGCCGCATGAAGTTTGGCCTGATCGTTTCACCGTCGGACGGGACCGTCGTACGCTTCAGGCCGCAGACCAAGGGACCCGACAACTTCGCGGTGATCACGGCCAGCACGTTTGAGTTCAATGCCCTCGTCGGGGCGGGCAGTGTCTTTCCCGACGGCCGGAGGGCGCCGAAGGGAGTGGGACTATACCTGGACGCCTCGGACGGTCCGATTCTGAACAACACAATCTATGCCACAGAGATCATCGCCTGCGAGAAGGGGCTGTATATGTCCTGCGGTCCCGAGGGTGAGGCCCGGCGCACGGCTATCATCGACAATTGGATCGAGGTGCCGTTCGCACATCTGTGCGGCACGCATTTTCAGATTGGTGATGGAAACGGCGCCGGCATCCTGCGGAACACGCTCAAGGCCTGCATCAACGGAGAGAACGTGCCCGACAACATCGGCGTACGGATCTTCGGACGAAACAACCTGCTGACGCTGAGCTTCGTGCAGACTGCGCCGCAGCGAAATATCGTGTTCGAACCCCCTGCCCGAGACAATCTTCTGACGGTGCTGGAACTGCCCAACGGATTCACCAACCATGCCGGGCATCCCACGAACCGAATTCAGCTTCTGAAGCCCATGGGCTTCAGCGTTGTGACGCCCGCCGTTCCACCCTCCGGCACGATGCTGGTGAACCGGGAGCCGTTCACCATCGAAGTGATTGTCCTGACCCCCGGCGTGGTGACGGGCTGGACGCTCAAGGACGGCAGCGGAGCGGCGCAGAAGATCCCCGCCGCGCTGACCGGTGGTCAGCGAATCGTGCTCGAACCCGGTAATGCCGTGAGTTTCGAATATACGCAGGGGCCGACATGGAGATGGAGGGCGCTGCGGTGAGGCTGAAGCGGTGCACAGACGCCGACCGCCGCGAGCCGCGAGTATCCGCGGGGAGACCTGAGTCAGGCTTTTCGCGACTACCTTGTGAGGGTATATTGGGGCTGCAGTCTCAGTGCCTTTCCCCCTCTTGCACACAGGCGTGGAGGAGGGATCTCCCGATCTGCTTTTCCTTTGGAGTATGAATCATGATCACATGGCGAGCATGTGCAATCCTTGTCGCACTGGAGCTGATGTGCGGTCTGGCCCTGGGGAGCCAGGCGCCGAAGGTCGTCAAGACGGTGCCGGACAACAAGGGCACCGACGTCAATCCCAATCTCGACCAGATCGTCGTCACGTTCGACATCCCGATCAAACAGAATAGCCATTCGCTGGTGGTCCTTGCCGATATGGAGTTCCCCGAACTGGTCGGTGACGAACCGGTGTCGTTCCCCGACAACAAGACCTGTGCCATCAAGGTCAAGCTGAAGCCGAACAAACCCTATGGCATCGGGTTCAATAGCAAGACGCGAACGGGGTTTAAGTCGGCCGAGGACGGAACCCCCGCCGTCCCGTTTGAACTGCTGTTCAAGACGACCACGGCCGAGAAGGCCGGTGCCATCCGCGTGCCCGTCGAGGCCCAGGGCCCGCGCGTCGTGAAGACCGATCCGGCCGACGGCGCCGCCGATATCGAGGCGGGCACCTACGACCTGACCCTGGTCTTCAGTGAGCCCATGAAGAAGGGGCAGGCGTCGATCGTCACACCGCCGGACGGTCCTCGGCTCAAGCCGGTGGGCAAGCCGAGATGGGAAGACGCCAAGACCTTCGTCGCCCCGGTCATGCTCGAGGCCGGCCAGAACTACCGGTTGGGCATCAATGTGATCGAGCCCAAGCGGTTCGTCACCGCTGGCGACGGGACACCGGCCGACCCCTTCGAACTGAAATTCAGCACGAAGGGTGCCCCAGCCGCCGCCGGTACGAGCAAGCCGTCGCCCAAGCCCGAAGCCGTGGGCACCGAGCCGCCACCGGCCAAGTCAGGTGATATTGTTCTCCGCTACGACTATCAGAAGGGCGATGTTGGCCGCGTTGTGCGCAAGTCTCTGCTGGACCTGAAGCTGAACATGTCGAACGGCCAGACGGTCACGATCGGCCACAAGATGGGCATCGTCGCCCTGGAAGAGGTGGTGACCGTCGAGAGGGGGCGCCCGGCCGAGGCCACGAAGCTGATCACCGAATACCTGATGGTGCAGATCGACCCTCAGACGGGTCAGAGCCAGACCGCCCCCAAATTGGACGGGCTGGTCAAGGTCAAGGTGGATCGCCGATCGGACCCGGTCAAGGTGGAACCGCTTCACGGACAGGTTCCCAAGGAGTTGATGGAGTTGCTGGCCCAGGACACGTTCACCGACCTGCTGCCCACGGAACCGATCAAGGTCGATCAGGTGTATTCGCTTCCGGCCGAGACGGTCGCCGAAATCAAGAAGGCCTTCGATCAGACGGGCGCCGGCCAGTGCGATATCAAATTGACGGCCAAACGGATCGGCCCCCTCGATGTGGAAGACCCCCGTAACGTCACGGCCAAGTCACAGGGGGGCACTCTGATAACCTATCTCTTCAACGTGGTCGAATTTTCGATTGACTGGAAGCAGACGGGAGTCATGCAGGGCAACGCACCATTCTCTCTGGAGGCCACGGGCAAGCTGGTCTTTGCCATCGATGCCGGCATCCTGCTGACTTCGGACGTCGATGCCCAGATCACGATCAAGCCCATTCAGGCGCAGGACGACAAGGGTCAGGCGATTACGATCAGCGGCAGCGGAACCTATACGGTCCGTAACAGTTTCGATCCGATTCGCTGGACGCGTGGCGCCAAGCGCAAGGGCGGCGGCGAGGCACCGGAAGCCAAGGGCGAACCGGGAGGCGACAAGCCGAAGGCCGACTCCGAATCCGACAAGCCCAAACCCGCCGCCAAGAAGAAGGAGTTGGGTGAGCCGGAACCGGCCGAGGACCCGCTCTGCACCCCCAAGGGATCGATTACCTATCAATATGAGCAGCTCAAGGCCGGCAACGTCGAGGCCCTCCGGAAGTGCTTCACCGATCGCGTGAAGGATCAGATCACCGCCGAGGCCCTCAAGGAAGGACAGGAGACGATCAAGGAGTACAAGGTCGACGACCTGGTCGGAGAGATCGCCGAGGGTGAGGCCCAGGGTGCCAAGACAGCCAAGATCAAGATGAAGAACGGACGAACGTTGACCACGCTGGTCTTCACCGATGGCGCATGGTTGTCCGACCGGGTGTGGTTCAAGTAGAGGAGGTGCTTAGGGAGGGGCAGGATGGTAGACTGGAGTCCAGGGGTTGCGAATGAATACCCAAACGCCCGTCGTCCGGTCCGAAGTGATAGCCGAGTTCTGTCGGCGACATCACATCCGTCGTCTGTCTCTCTTCGGATCTGCCCTTCGAAACGACTTTGGGCCCGAAAGCGATGTGGACCTCCTGGTCGAGTTCGAGCCGGGTCACTCACCCGGCTGGGAGATCGTCGACATTGAGGAGGAACTGTCTGCCCTCTTCGGCGGCCGAAGAGTCGACATCGTCAACCCAAAGTTTCTTAACCGCAGACTCCGAGATCGCGTTCTTCGGAGTGCCGTGGTCCAGTTCGAGACAAACGATGCAGCGGGATGACACCGTCTACCTCGGGCATATGCTGGACATGGCCCGGAAGGCCGTGGACAAGGTCGCCGGAAAGACTCGCGGCGACTATGACAGCAATGAAGATCTGCGCTTTGTGCTCGCGCATTGCGTGCAGGTCATCGGAGAGGCCGCGTCGCGCGTCTCAACGGAGTTTCGAGCCAGCCATCAGGAAATCCCCTGGAAGAGAATCATCGGCATGCGTCATCGAATCGTTCACGATTACATGAACGTGGACGAAGACATCTTATGGGAAGTGGTCAGCGCCGGGCTTCCCGATCTCATCCGAATGTTGACTCCGCTGATGCCCACGGATGAGTCCTGACGAAATGGTGTTCCGCGGCTCCAACGATACCGCGAACGAATCCGTCACAACAGACAAAGCGGGCGCGTCCCATGAGGCGCTGAGGGGATCACCCAGGAGCATGTCATGATTCGTGCAAAGACCGGATGTCGTTGGGCGTGGTCCCTCACCATATCGGCCGGCCTCGCAACAGCGACCATGGCAGCCCCGCGCGTTGCCAAGACCATCCCGACCGATGGAGCGTCCGATCTGGATCCGACCACGAAGCAGATCGTCGTGACGTTCGACTCAGCCATGAAGACCGACACGTACAGTGTCGTGCAGGTGGAAGCGGGTGAGTTTCCGGAACTCATCGGCGATGAGCCGATCGCCTTCAAGGACGACAAGACGCTCGTGATCGTGGTCAAGCTGGCGCCCGGCAAGAGTTATGCCCTGGGCCTGAACAGCGCCAAGCGTATGGGCCTTAAGGCGGCCGACGGTGCACCCCTGGCTCCGACGGTGATTCGCTTCAAGACGGCCGGAGGAGCCGCCAGGCCGGCCAAACGTGAGTTGGGCTATGTGGACGACGAGAAGCCGGCGGCACCCAAGCCCTCTGAGAAACAGGACCAAACCGCACCAGAGTCCCCGCCCGCCAAGCCGTCCGGGACCGTCGGACCGCCGAGTGTCCCGCAGGGCTGGCTGCTCATGGACGACAAGCTGCTCGGCACGCAGGTGGCGATCCCACCCGGGTGGACGCCGCGTATTCGGGGCAGCGTGGCCTTGTGTATCGATCCGGATCAGGTTCAGAAGGCCGGTGCCTTCTTCGTGCCCATTCTGGTGGGAGCAAACGCTCGGCCCGACGGACTCGCGGACGGATTCGATGAGATGCTCCGCCGCTCGCTGCCCGACCTGCAAACGCAGGCCCAGGGCCGACCGACCGCAGAGTGCGTACAGCGAGACCTGACCGCCACGATACAGGGAACCCGACTCGTTGGCACATACCGATCCGTTGTCAGTCGATCCGGAATGGGCTTCATCATGGGCTATCTCGGCCCGGCCGACCGGATCGACGCCCTTCGCCCGACCTTCTATCAGATCCTGGCCAGTTATCGCTATACGGGCCCCAAGATGCGGCTTCAGCCGTTCAAGTCGGCGGCCGTCGAGTTGAAGATTCCGCCGGGCTGGCAGGTGCAGACGAGCGAGGGGGACGGCACGGCCGATCAGGACATCGATTGGGTCGTCGGCTGCCCGCAGATGCCGGGCGTCCGCGTCTTCATGTTCACGCCGAAGTACTGCTCGTCAAATTGGGTGATGGACGGATTCAATGCCAACGTGGACCAGATGCAGCTCGCCATGTGGCGAAACAAGGGCTATGAGGTCGCCAACTTCTCGTCGGATCAGCAGGTGCTTCAGACGGCCCTGAAAGCGGTGATGCCCGAGCTGCAAGTCACCCGAGAGCAGCCCATCGAGGAACTCCGCAACCTGTTCCTGCGGCTCTCCAGTGCGGTCCTTCAGATGTCGCAACAGACCGGCGGCCGGTTCGACGTCTATGTGTTCGAAATCCAGGGCCGGCGAAACGTCCAGGGCGTCGACCTAAGATCGGCGATTTTCGTAGGAGCCAGCGCCCTGATCACCAACGCCGGTATCAAGGGCGCCATGGGCCTGTGGTCGGTCCAGGTGCGTGGCTACGAGGCGCCGGCCGCCCAGTTCGCCCAGCTCGTCCCGCTGATGGACCGCGTCTGCACGAGCTTCTCGTATACCCTGTGGTGGATCAAAGAGGTGCAGAAGGCCAACGACCAACAGGCCAAACAGATCCGCGAGTTCTGGGCTTACATGAACAAGGTCGACCGCGAGATCTGGGACAACCGCATGCGAACCAACTCGGCCATCAACGAGATGATGTACGACTCGCTCATCGCCGGTACGCCGGGCTATGTCAACAAGGAAACGGGAACGATTGAGAAGATCCCGACGGACAACGTCGACGGGTTCAAAGATGAGTATGGCCGGGTGGTCAGCCCCGAGGAGGTGATCGACAAGAAGATCGACCCTCGCTGGGCGACCCGCCTCCGCGAAGCGAACGCCGACGACTACATGAAATACGACCGACGCGTTCAGGTGTGGCCGTAGGGTCTGTCGAGAAGTACAATACATTGTTGTGCAATGACAGAATCCGCGGGATGTTGAACCTCTTCGACAGTCCGACGGGTGACATCCAACCGTGCCGTGATTCGCAAGGCGCTCGGATGCCACAACTCTAAGGAGCTTCGAATGCAGGACCAGGAAGCCTACAGAATCGCCAAGAAACGCGTGGCGGCCAAGATCGCTTTCTACATCCACCTCGCGGCCTACGTGAGCGTAAATGTTCTCCTGTTGATCATCAACCTCGCCTCGTACAACCAATCCTTCTGGTTCAAGTGGCCGCTCATCGGGTGGGGCGTCGGCCTCGGTGTTCATGCCCTGGTGACGTTTGCCCTACCCAAGGCATCGCCTCTGAAGGAGCGGATGATCCAGAAGGAAATCGCCCGACAGACCGGCAGCATTTGACCCGGCACCTCCCGGACGCCGGGCATCCGTTGTGCTAACCCACGATGATTCCCTGTGTGGGCGGAGCGGGCCAGAAGCTGACCCACGAGTTGATCTTGATCTGTTTGATCTGCGCCGTGGGGGTGTCGAGCATGCCCACCACCAGCGGCAACCCGGCATCGACCACGATGTGTTTTCGTTCGTCGGTATCGATCACCTTGCCGTTGATCGGTGATGCGGCATCGTGAAGGCGCACGGCATGGCTGATCCACTGCGATTGACCCTTTGGCAGAACTTCGAAGGTCTGTTCGTTGCGTGTGCCCGACTCGAGATGCGCCGTGGCCGGATGAATGATCACCTTCAGATCGTCGTTGATGTGAATCTTGTTCTTGAAGACAACCTGGCCGGGATCGAGCAGCCGAAGATCGATGTAGGTGGCCGGTCGGCGAAGATCGTAGCCCTTCGCAGGAACCCTCAGTGTGAAGAACGGCCCGATCAGTCCGGTCGCATCGATGGCGACCAGCTTCCCGACGACGGCATACCGCTTGTCCAAGAGCATCTTAGCCATGTTCGGACTCCTCCCGCACATCCCCGAACGGTGCGATTCCCGGCGAACCTCTGCGAACCACGCCTCCGAACGCTATGTCGTCTGCCATTCGGCGGCAATCAGGTCGTCGTACGTCTCGCGCCGACGGATCTGGCGCGACTCGGAACCCGCAACGAGGACCTCGGCAGCCCGACACCGTGAATTGTACTGACTGCTCATGACGAAACCATAGGCCCCGGCGGTGAAGACGGCCAGCAGATCGCCGCGTCGTACCGGCGGCAGCCAGCGGTCCTGACCCAGAAAGTCGCCGGTTTCGCACACCGGGCCGACGATATCGACGTTGACCGAGCCCGGCAGGCACAAGCCCTCCTCGCGATGCTGAGGGATGCAGCCGCCGAGAGGACGCACGGGCCAGATGAAGTGAAACGCCCCATACAGACTCGGACGAATCAGGTCGTTCATCGCACCATCCACGATAACAAACTGCTTCTCGCCCGATTGTTTGACGTAGAGCACTCGGGTCAGGAGTACGCCGGCATTGGCAATGATCGACCGGCCCGGCTCCATGACGACACGAAGCCCGCGGCCTCGCAACATCGGCACGATCGCCTCGGCGTATTCAAGCGCCGGCGGAGCCTGCCCCTGTTTGTAGTCGGCTCCGAAACCGCCACCGACGTCGAGCGTGTCCACGGCATACCCTTCGCCGCGAAGCTCCTCCAACAGCGACAGGGCCTTACCAATCGCCTCCTGATAGGGTGCGACCGTATTGACCGGCGAGCCGATGTGCAGATGTACCCCCGTCAACCGCAGGAACCGATCGCGGCCGAACGTCCGGAAGAACGCCCGGGCCCGTTCGATATCAACGCCGAACTTCGTCTCCTTCTTGCCGGTGGTCGTATAGGTGTGGGTCTTGGGATCCACGTCGGGGTTGATGCGAAGGGCCGCCCGGGCCTCCTTGTGCTTCTCTCGGGCGATCCTGGCTATGTTCTCGGCCTCGGCCTCGCTCTCGATGTTGAAAAGCCCGATGCCGGCATCGATGGCCTCGGCGATCTCTCGATCGGTCTTGCCCACACCGGCATAGGTGATCTTGGCGGGGTCGGCGCCGGCGCGAATGGCACGGAACAACTCGCCGCCGCTGACCACATCGAACCCGCTGCCCTGCTCGACCAGCAGGCGACAGATGTGCAGGTTCGCACAGCTCTTGATCGAGTAGCAGATCACCGGCTTCAGTTCATCGAAGGCCTCAGCGATCCGTCGGTAGTGGTGAAGAATCGTCGCGCTCGAATAGACATAGCTGGGCGTGGCGAACTCATCGGCGACACGTTCCAACGGAACATGCTCACAAGACAAGGCACCGTCACGATACTCAAAGTGGTCCATCGTTGTCTTCCGTCTTCCTTCTGATCCAAGAATACCCTTTCGGTAGGGTAACGAATCCTTACGCCAACGGCAACGGATGGACAACGGTGGTCGATGCCCCGGCCGGCGGAATCCGCGATCTCGGCAATCTCCACCAATACAGCGGGGCGGTCGAATCACCGACCGCCCCACAGGTCACTGCCTGCGCTACGACCTTTCCCGGAATGTCTACCGCGTTTGGAGGTAGATATATCGTGAGCCGGATCGCTTGCTCTTGATCATGATCTGTATTCCATCAGCCAACGACTGCTTGGTCGCCAACTTGCGAAACTCCTCGACGGTCTTGACCGGCTTACCCTGAGCCTGGGCAATCACGTCGCCCGGCTGGAGATGGAAGGTGTCCGACGCCTCACTCCGCGGTTCCACCTCGGTGATCAACAGGCCTCCTTCGTCACCCTTCCAGCCGAACTTCTTGCCGTTGGATTCGGAAAGCGCCGCGACCGTTATACCCAGGATGTCGATCTTGCCGGCCACCTCCTCTTCGGCCTCGGAATCCTTGGGAGCAGAACCCACGACGCGGGTGTGGAAACCCTTGGGCTGTTTGCCAATGGTCACCTCGATGTCCTTGGACTTGCCATCACGCCAGATCCCGAATCGGGCCTTGGCACCGGGAATGATCATCGCCACACGCCCCGACAGATCGGTGGTGTTGGCGATCTCCTTGCCGTCGATGGTCATGATGACGTCGCCGGACTTCAGACCCGCATCGCGGGCCGGCACGCCCATCACCTCGGTGATCACCACACCCTTGGAGGACTTCAGTCCGAAACTCTTGGCGAGCCCGGGCTGATCCTCAAGGTTCTGAATCTGGACGCCGAGGTAGCCGCGGGTGACTCGCGAATCCTGAATCAATTGCCCGACGACCCATTTGACCATGTTCGACGGAAGCGCGAAGCCGATCCCGGCATACTGGGCCGTACCCGAAGCGATGGCCGTGTTAAGACCTACCACATCGCCGCGAAGATTCACGAGCGGACCTCCGCTGTTGCCAGGGTTGATGGCGGCATCGGTCTGAATGAAGTTCTGATAGTCAATCGACAGTCCGACGTCCCGTCCCTTGGCCGAGACGATTCCAAAGGTCACGGTCTTGCTCAGGTGCTCCCCGAAGGGACTCCCGATGGCCAATACCCAGTCACCCACCTGCATCTTGTCGCTGTCGCCGAGCTTCACTTCGACCAGGTTCTCGGCCGAACGAAGTTTCATCACCGCCACGTCGCTCATCTCGTCGGTGCGAATCCACTCAGGTTTGAAACGCCGTTGGTCGGCGGTGAAGATCGTCACATCATTGGGGTCGGCATCGGCCACCACGTGGTTGTTGGTCAGCACGTAGCCATTCTTGGCATCGATGATCACACCGCTGCCGAGACCCATGCGAGGCTGATCGGGGAAACGCTTCCAGAACTTCGGCATGTCGGGCAGGCCGCGGTCCTTGAAGAACTTCTTCAACTCATCGGGCATGTCGGGCTTCTTGGCATCTTCGTCCTCGGCGTCAGGCTTCTTCACACCCGATTCGGCCCGAATCCGAACGACCGCCGGCGTGACCTTCTGAGCCACCTTTCGGAATACGCTGCTGATCGCCTCTACGCGAGCGATCTCCTCATCGGTCGGCCCCGCAGTGGCCACACTGTCCTGAGCGTGCACCTTGGAAGTCGGCAGGACACCTAGAGTGCTAAAGGCCGTTGCAGCCAGCAACACCAGACCGCCGGCGAACATTTTATTCCATTTTGACACTGGCATACTATTTGCCTCCGCAAATTACACTATACACATCGAACCATGCGTAGCCCCCTGTGGGGCTGTTTCTGACATTCATAAGACGGCTGAGGGGGGCCGACCCCTTCAAAAAATCTCAGGAATGCCGCCTCGGGGCCCGGAGCTGTGTGAACAGGAGAATCGCACAACCCGCCAGAGACAGCCCGATCGACCATCGCAGGACGCTGGGCTCGAAGGAGAAGATGACGCGCCGGCGTCCGGGAGGAACCAGCACGGCCTGTCCGACGAGATTGCACCGGTAGACCTCCTGAGGACGATCGTCGACCGACGCCCGCCAACCGGGGTACCACCGATTGAGCCACACGAGGAGGGTGCCCTGAGGGGACTCCACCTCAAACTCAGCGCGGTTTGATGACATTGTCGAGGAGAGGACCGAGGCCTTGCCTTTGGGGAGGGAAATCGGCGACAGGCTTTCAAGTACGACCTCTGCAGGATCCCCCCCTGGAAGCTGGTCCGTCTGGAGGACCCTCGCCGCGTGCTCCCGCGACGAAACCCACCGACACCGATCCGTGGTGAACCAGAGCGGAACGGGACGACGACAGCGGTAGATGCGGATGTCAGGCCCGGCCTGTCCCATGCAATTCCAGGTATCGCAGAGCCGTTCGTGTGGAACGTTTGGATCGCGAACCACGAGCCACTCAATGCCGAGACGCGAGAGGGTCTCCGAACGGCTTGCCCAATCTGCCGCATCGTCGATGGCGCCCCAGGGCTCGAACCGCATCAGGAGCCGGTGCTCGGTCGGCAGCATCGGACCGTATCCGTTGAAGGTCGCAATGTTGTCCATCAGATTGGTGGCCGGCATCATGCACTCGCGGGAACGAACGTAGGGGTCCCCGGGCAGAACCCACACACGCCCCGACTCCGGGTGATAGCCCGCGCGTCGGAGTAGTTCGACCGCCGGAGAGCGGGTAATGGCATCCGACGCCCTGCGCGAGACATCGATGAAGGGGACCACCGTCGCAAAATCGGCAATCACCAGAACAACGAGAAGTATGTTCGATTTGAGAATGCCCAACCAAAGGGAGCCGCCGCTGTTCGCGATCCGATCGGGCTTGGGACCGGATGCCTCGCCACACGTAGCCGACCAGCGAACTCGCAACCACAGGACCGCCACGGAAGCCCCCGTCAGAATCAGCGGAAAGACAATCGCGGGATTGAGCGCACCGATCGCCCGCCCGACGGATGCCGAAGGCGCAACGGCAAACCACGCCAACACGAGCACGCACGCTATTGCCAGTCCCCGTGGAAGGCGGCGCAGCCACACCCTTCGAGCCGCATCTTCGGAACCGGGGGGGCCAACGAGGGTATCGGCTCCGAACGCGGCCAGGATCGCCAGGACCATCTGCAGGATCATCAGCCACCGCGCCGGTGTGTGCAGGACATTGAACAGTGGCAACACCAGAAGGATGAAATACACCCCCACGTTGCGGCCCAGGGCCAGTATCAGCGCAACGGCACCCGTCCATACCCAGAACCGAACCGTCCGGTTACGATCCCAGAGAAGCACCGGGGCCCCCACCGCCAGGGCCAGTCCCAAGACCGTGACATAGCAGGTTTGCTCGCACTGATGCGAGGCGCCAAACCAGGGGACGGCGTAGAAGTTCGGAGTCCGCTGCCCCAACAGAAGTGGAAACAGCCAGAGCATGAGCGATCGCCATGCCAGCGAATTCCAGGAGATCGCGTTCAGGTCTCGACGATCGGCGCTCTGGGCGAGCAACTGCATGGCCGGGAGGATCTGCACGGAACATATCAGCCCCGAGAGGGCCAGCCCCGCAAGGCACCCCAGTGCGGTCCGAAGTCGGCGCGGAGAGGCATGGACAACGAGCGCCAGGGCAACGGGAACTGTCATCAGCGTGACCTGAACGTGCCCGGCCAGGATTTGAGCCACCACGGCAAGAACCGCCCACATCCAGTCGCGGGCCCGACCCGAGACGGCCCAGCGGTGCCAAAACCACAAGACACCAGGAACCCACGCCGCGGCATGGTGCATCGTCAGGTGCTCACGATGACACACCATAAAGGCGCCCATGGCATACATGAGCGCACCCACCAGGGACGCTCCTCGGCTGCGTCCCAGGGCCCGGCACAACCGATAGGTCAGCCAGCCGGCCAACGTATGGTGCAGGCTGATGCTCAAAGGATAGGCCAGCCAGGCCGGCAGAACCAGGAAGAGCCATGTCGGGGGGTAATACATCGCCATCTGCGGGTCGGCGAAGACGGGAAAACCTCCGTAGGTCTGATGCTGCCACAGCGGCCAGCCCTCGGAGCGAAGCACCTGCGCGAACCACGCCCTTTGTGGGAAGTAGTAGAGCAATCCGTCCTCGAGTGCCGACAGCCCCCACAATCGCCAAGACGGCTCCAGGAGTATCGGAGGCAGCAGCAACAGGACTGTCGCGATGATCCAAGCGGCCCGTCGGGAAGTGCGTGCAATATCGGGAACGTTATTCACCGTAGGTCCGCTCGCGCTGAGGGAGTATCGAGGATTCTCACGAGGATTCAACCGCAGAGGATAGGATAGCGCCGCTCGACCGGATCAGCAAGGGCCCGCAATCAACAGGGACTGCACCCAACCCCATGAAGCGGGCGGCTCAGAACCCCGCCTGGAGGCAAACGCGGAACATGTTGATCTCGTCGTTCTGGAAGCAGGTGCCGTACGCACTGGTAACAGACGCCTCTTCGATCCGTGTGAAATCGAATTGGAGTTTGAAGTTGTGACTCTCGAACGGATAGTAATTTGCGCCGAAGGAGTATTCCCAGGTGTTGTCGGCACCGACATCCCAGATGCCGCCCAAACGGGCCGCCAGCTCGATCTTCTTGGGAACGACAAAGTAGGCGGCCTCAATGTAGCCGCCCTGAAAGTGCATCGAACCCGATCGGCCCGTTTGCAGTTCCCAGGGGCTCCATTGATTCTCCCCATCGATGGTACGGCAGTACCACTCGGCGGTCAGGCTGAATCCGCGATACCGCAAGGCCGTATGGGCGCCGAACTGGATCAGTTGCGTGCCCGTCAGGTCCGCATCGGCGTAGCCACCGATCCCTCGCCCACGGCGGATGCGTTCGGGAATCGCATAGACACTCGTGGTGGAGAAATCACCGTTGTCGTCATTGAACGCGAAGCTCGTGCCGATGTCCCACTTGGGATCCTTGCTGTACTCCAGATCGGTCTCGTCGTCGCCGACACCGTCGCCGAGCAGGTGACAGATCATCGAGGCCGCGTAGGCAAAATTGGTGTCGCACATATCGGGCGTGTCCGTGTCGTTGGCGACGCCGTTGAAGATGCCCATGGCGTATTCGAGCCGCTTGAGAAGCAAACCACTAGCTGCAACGCCGATCGACTTGCCCAGACTGAGGGTTTCCTCGGCCAGGCTGCGGTCGACGAAGAGCTGCTTATTGTCCGCCACGAGATAGTTGAAGCCCTGCGGCAGGTCCAGGATGCCAGCGTTGATCGTGAATTCTGTCGCGAGTTCATACATGATCTGGGCGTAGTAGCTCTGCCAGGAGTTGGCCTGGTCGGTGTCGCCGATCACGGCAATGTGATACATGAGTCTGGGATCGTGCAGGTGCCCGTCGAAATTCAGCTCCATGTACTGAACTTCGAAACCGTTGAGGTCGTCCTGCCTGTTTCGTCCCTCGAATCGACGATCGTCGGTCTGACGGTTCTGACCGATCCATCGAACCTGCATCATGCCGGAGATGACCAGGTCGAAGCTTCTGTCGGTGTCGCGAATATAGAACCCGTCCTCGTAACCCACTTGGACAATGTCGGGATAGAGGCTTTGACGGAAGTCGGCATCGCTGAGCAGTTCGCGCACCACGCGACGGATCTCATCGGTCCTGGCCGTCTCGGATGTGTTGACGCCGTCGGACTCCAGTTGGGCCCGGAGGCTCTCGATACGGGCCTCGCGTTGGGCCATCAGCTCTTCGAGTTGCTTCAGCCGATCCTCGGCGGTGCCCGCGCGCGACGGCGGGGCCGACGTGGGTGGTTCGTTTCCTGCAAAGACGGGAGAACCCGTAAGGATCAGGAGTGTGAGACCATGACAAGCGGCATTGGACATGAGGGCTCTCCTTGCCCACTCGTATCGCCCCCTCCTGGATCCTGCGCAGGCCCACTATACCTTCTCGTTCCGCCGTATCAATGGAGAAATGAAGAACAACTGTCTGATAGTGCCGATCGAAACGACCAGGAAGCGTCCGTCGCATGAGCCCCCCCCTTGATACGCCTCAGGACGGGGAGCCAGAGCCGTCTGCCAAACGCCTCATCGGGCGCGCAACCTCGGAACAGGAACTCGCACCTGGGTTCGGTTCTTCTGGAAACCGTGAGAATTGGCCTCAGAGATAGACGTCAATCTGCCGCAGGGATTAAACAGCTTGGTTCAGTCGATCCATACCGATAGGTACACCACACCCCAACCCTTCGTTGATAGGATGGCCGTGAACCGGATGCGATCCGGCGGACTAGTCGTGATGGTCGTAGTGCGAACGGCTCCTGCCGTAGCCGACACCATGCGAAGGCTCAGCCTTCTGCCCCGCCTCCTCAGCCCCATTCGCACCGACCAGGGCTGCCGGACGAGCCTCACGGCTCTGGGCAACCTGCTGGCTCGGCTGCGAACAGCCGGAAAAAGACCCCATCGCGAGAGCCGCCGCGAACAACGGTTTGACAAGGGTCCGGTAATCCAACATTCAACACCCTCCAGACATCGGAGCCGGCCGTGTTGGCGTCACTCGGCCAGTCCGGTAGATGCTAGCCTTGTACCGGCTGAAGTCAATGGCGCCCGCCGATTCTGGTCCTTTCGCGTCCGGTACATCCTTCGGCCTACGCGCCGTCGGAGAAATGTGGATAATGCGATCTTGAGACCCGCGTGGGCCGGCTCGGGTGCGCCGACCGATCCGTGACGGTTCCCCCCTGTCGCGACGGACGCTGCAGGGTCCTCTTCTTCTTCGGTGGATGCCATGCGAGAACAGACGATTCAATCGGACGTGGTGGTCGTAGGCGGTGGAATGGGCGGGGTTTGTGCGGCCATAGCCGCCGCTCGACACGGGGCCAGCGTCGTCCTCGTACAGGACCGCTCGGTACTGGGTGGCAACGCCAGCAGCGAGGTGCGTATGCACGTCTGCGGCGCCGACTGCTCGGGCGGACGTCCCGGGTGGCGAGAGAGCGGCCTTATCGACGAGATCCGCACCGAGGAAGCGTCGAGAAACCCTCAGCGGTCGGCCGGCTTCTTCGACCTGTTGCTATACCAGAAAGTCCTCGCCGAACCGAAGATCCGCCTGCTGCTCGACACATCGTGTTGCGGTGTCGAGATGAAGGGACCCGACCGTATCGGGGCAGCCCTTGCCCGCAGCGACCGAACCGAGGACCTGTTTCGCATCGTTGCGCCCCTCTACTGCGATTGCAGCGGCGACGGGCGTCTGGGTGCCGAAGCGAAGGCCGATTGCCGGGTCGGACGAGAGGCGAGATCCGAGTATGGCGAACCCATGGCCCCCGAACAGGCCGACGCCAAGACCCTCGGCAGCACCCTGCTGTTTACCGCCCGGAAGCACGACCGCCCGATGCCCTTCGAGGCGCCGCCCTGGGCCCGAAAGATCACTGACGCCGACCTGCAGCATCGTCCGCACAACCGGTTCGAATACGGCTACTGGTGGCTGGAATGGGGCGGGCACCTCGACACGATCCGGGACGATCGCGAAATCCGCCACGAGCTGTTGCGCATCGCCCTGGGGGTGTGGGACCATATCAAGAACGGAGGCGATCACGGGGCGGAAGCATGGGCACTCGAGTGGATCGGTATGATCCCCGGCAAGCGTGAATCGCGGCGATTCGTCGGCGAACACGTATTGCGTCAACAGGACCTTGAACAGGCCGTGCTGTTCGATGATCGGGTCACATACGGCGGATGGTCGATCGACCTCCACCCGCCCGAGGGTGTCGATCGCCCCGATCTGCCCCCCTGTGACCAATATCGCCTGCGCGATCCCTACAGCATCCCATTGCGCGCTCTCTACTCCAGGAATGTGAACAACCTGTTCTTCGCCGGTCGAAACATCAGTGCCACCCACGTAGCATTCGGCAGCACTCGGGTGATGGCCACCTGTGCCGTGATGGGTCAGGCGATCGGAACCGCCGCGGCCGTGGCGTCCAAAGGCGGTCTCCTGCCCCGACAGCTCGTCCGCGACGCTGCCGGCATGGCAACGTTGCAGCAGATGCTGCTTCGGGACGACCAGACGATCCTGGGATGCCGAAACACCGACCTAGCAGACCTGGCAAGAACAGCGAAGGTGAGCGCGTCGAGCGAACAACCCGACCACCCGGCCACGAACGTGATCAATGGTCTGACCCGCTCGACGGCAGGTCAGTCGAACCAGTGGCGGTCGGGCAAGATGTCGTCTCCCGAGCATGTTGAATTGACCTGGACCGAACCGCAATCGCTGCGTCAGGTCCAACTGATCTTCGACACGGGCTTTTCCAGACCGCTGACGCTCACCCATGAGGACGGCTACAACAAGCGGATGATCCGTGGAGCCCAACCGGAAACCGTGCGCGACTATGAGGTGCGGGTCCGCCAGGACAATGGCTGGAAGACCGTGGCCCGACGTGCCGACAATCGTCAGCGCCGGTGCGTCCATGAATTCGAAGCGGTCAAGACCGACGCCCTGCGCATTGTGGTGAGCCGGACGTGCGGCGACGAAGCGGCTCGCCTCTTTGAAATCCGTGCCTATACATAGGCCCCCGACGGCTCTGAGCCCAATGCCTGCGTCCTTTGCCTGAAGCGGGGACATCAGGAGAGGGTTAAGCGAAGAGCTTCGTAATCTCGTCCGTTGCCGTCGTGGGAATGGCCTTGCCGAACGGGTCGAACAAACCGACGCGTCCGCGGACGACCCGTCCGATGATCGTCGCGGGAATCCCGGCCTGATCCATACTCCGGAGCAACGATCCGCCTCGCGATTCGGGAATGGTGAGCAGCAGGCTCCCCGACGCAATCGCCCTGAGCGGATCGATGCGACATCGGTCGGCCAGGCGACGGGTCTCGGTTCGGATCGGAATCGATGCCGGGTCTACAACCACTCGCTTCTTCGAGGCCGCCGCAACCTCCCACAGTCCGGCCAGGACTCCCCCTTCGGTGGGATCGTGCATAGAGGTGGCACCGCACCGGACCGCCCTCAGGGCTTCCGGTACGACGCTGATCCCGGGATCGAAAAGGAAGCGGGCCGCCCGATCCACGATCCCCCGCCCGAGTGATCGCATCAAGGCTCGACGACGATGACGCGCCATGATCGAGGTGGCCTCAATTGCCGCAGACTTGGTCATGACGACGACATCGCCGACCCTGGCTCCCGCCGTTCGGAGCAACCTACCCCGTTCGACGAGCCCGATCATCGTGCCCACGACGATCGGATGGGGTACCCCTGCCGTGACCTCGGTGTGGCCGCCCAGCACGACCGCCCCCACCTCGCGACAGGCGGAGGCAATGTCGTCGAACACCGATTCGATACGAACGGCTGAGACCGTCGGCATCAGGATGCAGGCCTGAAACCATCGAGGAGCCGCCCCCATGGTTGCCACGTCGTTGGCGTTGACATGAACGGCGTACCACCCCGCCCGATCGCCGGCAAAGGTCACCGGATCGGTAGCGATCACCATCGCCCGATCGCCGATCGCCACCGCGGCCCCGTCCTCCCCCAACCCCGGACCGACCAGGACGTCCGGCCGACGCGGGACGCGCAGGCGATTCAGCAACCGCAGGAGCATGGGGGGCGACACCTTGCCAAGCGGGTATCGGGGCATGAGACTCTTTTATGACCAGTCGCGACCCGATGCAAGGGCTAGAGGCATTTGCCTGCCCCAAAACCCCATACAAAAACCTTGCCATTTGGGCGCGGTTTCAGTAGGCTTGTTGCTCTGGTCCAGGACGCGAAGACGTACCTGCAAGCCGATGCGTCGGTGTCGCTGGATTCGTTTGCAAGAGCATACCCGAGAAGGTAATAGGCAATTACCCGAAGGATGAGGTCATGGAACGCCCAACGCGCAAGCCACAAGATGCATTCGTACCTGCCGGCGAGTTCAGGGCCCTCATGGATCGCATCAAGAAGGATCATGATTGCTCCGAAATCCCAGTAGGCGTGTTTTACGCTTATGATTATCGCACAAGAATGGGCCCTTACGCATATATCGACCGTCAGCTTCCCCCAGCGGGGGTGATGCAGGTCGGTGCGACGCTCTTTGAGGCCGGGTTTACGCGGACGCGCATCGTGCTCCAGCAATGGGCACCCGACATCCGCCCGGACCGCTCCGCGATCGACGGACGCCCGTTACAGATGGTGCTCGTTTCCTCAATGCAGATTCACAGTGCCCCGGCGCTTCGGCTCGTGTCGGAAGCCTGCCGGTTGGGCGATCAGCGTCCGCTGATCGTCGTGGGAGGCCCCAAGGCCGCCTACCAGCCGTGGGAATTCTTCGATCCGGACGGCGGACCGAGTGCCGATCTGGCGATCACGGGCGAGATCTTCTGCTTCATGCAGGTGGTCGAGCGCATCCTCGAGCACAAGGCTCGCGGCGAGACCATGCGGGCCGCGTTCAATCGACTACGGGTTGCGGGGCTGTTGGCCGACCTGCCGGGTCTGGTCTATCGTGGCGAGGGCACGGTCGACGGGCACCCCCACCTGGTGGCCACCGAGGTTCCGCCCGTCGTCGGCAATCTGGATGAGTTCCCTCATCCCGGCATCGCCTATCGTCTTCTGGAGCCCCCGCACGGGCGCCACGAGATGTCTGCCCACACGCTTCCACGCGAGCAAATCCGGCGCTACGTGCGAGTGGCGGCCATGCTGACCACACAGGGGTGCCGTTTCAGTTGCCCCTATTGCCCGATTCCGGCCTACAATCACCGGCAGTTCCGTACGAAAAGCCCCGATCGGATCCGACAGGAAATCACCGATCTGTCGGAGGACTTCGGCATCACGAGTTTCTTCGGAACCGACGACAACTTCTTCAATCGCCGTCAGACTGTCGAAGACATCTGCAGCGAGATGGCCAAGGGACGCGTGAACGGGCGGCGGCTTCGAGACGTCATCTTCTTCGGAACCGAGGCCACGCTGAGCGACGTGTATCGCAACAGAGACCTGCTCGATCTCTGTCGGGACAGCGGCATGAGGGCCCTCTGGTTTGGCATTGAAGATCTGACCGCCGGACTGGTCAAGAAGGGGCAATCGGCCGAAAAGGTGCAGGAACTCTTCCCGTTGATGCGTCAGAAGGGCATCTTCCCGATGCCCATGCTGATGTACCACGACGACCAGCGGCTTTACGCCGGCAATCGGCTGGGCGGCATCATGGATCAGGTGCGGTTCCTGACGAAGAACGGAGCGGCCAGCATCCAGGTGACCTCGCTGATGCCGATGGTCGGCAGCAAGTTGTATGAGGCGCTGTTCAACCAGGGCATCGTGGTCAGCCAGGTCGGCAGCAGGAAGGTGGCCGATTATCTGTACGACGGCAATCACGTGATCGCCTCGCGGCACGGGTCGCCCTTCCAGCGGCAGCTCGATATCATCCGTGCCTACTGGGGGTTCTACAATCCGATCAACTTCGCCCGGAAGCTCCGCCGACTCGGCGACGAGATGTACCGGCTGGAAGCCCTCTTCCAGCTCGAAGGCATGATCGTGACCTTCAAATCGTGCGTTCGAACGCTCGGCTGGCTGAAGGAACTTTGGTGGGGCCCGATTCACACGTACTCGCAGGCCCCGCGCCCGAACTGGTTGATCATCCCGGCGCAGAAGCCGCAACTGGCGTAATCCCCCCTCCGGGAACAGATGAAGCGAATGAGTGAGCCCGCCCCGGAGCGGCGAGTGCAACGGTTTCTTGTACGTTCTCACCTGCGGCAACATGCCGTTCCGTTGCCCTACCACTGAAAGAGCCGGCAGCAACAGACTGTCATTTCCCTGTGTCCTGGAGATCCGGCCGATGTGCCAAGCCTCCACCGTTCAGACGTTGCGACGTTTCGATGCATTCGGAGGTATGTGATTCGGCGTCTCGTCATCCGGACCGTTCGCCACCACGTCGGCGGCCGGGTCACCGGCGGACGTCTCGGGCAGAGGCGGGCGTGGACGGTCCATCAAAAAGACGAACCGCTGTGTGGCGTCCCTTCCCAGTGCTTCGCGGAGATACCGTCGGGCCAGTCCCATTCCCGTCCGGCGAGAGACATGGACGAGCACGATGTGGGGATTCTCCAGCCTCTTGTTCAGACCCACCAGGTCTCGAACGTGCAGGTGCTTGCCCTCGCGGGCGCGGTGAAGATGGTCCGGCTCGAAGAAGGTGCACTCCAGAAGCAGCAGCCGGCTCCGACGAACGTATTCGAGGTCGAAGTGAGGACCGTCGGCCGTATCCCCTGCATAGCAGATCTGCGGAATCTCGACATCATAGTCGATCGACTGACCCTGCTTCTTCAGCTCGACCAGTTGGGGACCGCTGAGGTCGGCCAGCTCCGGTCGCAGCTTCCGCCGCGTCTCGATGACACAGAACCCCAGAGCCGGACTGGCATGGGTCGTCTCGAATGCGCGGACGACGAGGTCACGACGGATGCGGTAGTCCTGCCCGGGCTCCATGCCGATGACCTCGTGCGGCGAGAGGTGTCCTTCAATCTGTCCCCACGTTCGCATGAGATCTCGAATGGGGCGGACCATAGCCGATGGCACGAGCAGTTTGCCCGGCTTGTTGCCCAGGAAGTTCCGCTGAGAGAAGTAGTAGGCAATCCCTGCGGCGTGGTCCATGTGCCCGTGGCTCAGGCAGACGTGATCAATGTTGATCACCTCGCGGGGGGCACGCCCGATGTCGAAACAAACGTTGTACTCCGGTGCAGCAACCACCGTCTCCTCGCCGGCCAGCGAGAAACCGACGAGCGTCGTCCCGTCAACCGTCTTTTCCACCATGGCTGTGCCGGACATAGCCTCACAAACGGTATCGTCGCGTCCCGCGGCGGCAAACTCCCGTCTTCGCTCCCGGACCATGCCCGTTACGACCTTCGGCGACTCCGCAACAGCGCCCGGAAGCCGCCCAAGCCCAGCAGGCACATGGCCCAACCGGCGGCCAAGTGGCTTGTCCCGACCGTTCCGCCGCAACCCGGCAGGAAATTCGCAGGGTACTGAGGCTCGTTCGGCCCGGCCTGGAGAGGGGTAAACATGGCACTGAACGCCTTGTTCGAGTTCATCACGACCGTCAACGGGTTGGTGATCGGGCCACTCCCGTCCAGATCGCCGCTCCAACCCACGAACTGATACCCCTCAGATGCTGTCGCCTGGAGGCTCACCGTGGTCCCCTGACGATACGTCCCGGCCGTCGGAGAGACGGTTCCCTGTCCCATTGCTACGACGACCGTCAGATTGTATTGCGGCCGGACACGCACCGATGTCGTGCCCTGAACCGTCCGCCCGCTGGAATCGATGATCACGACGGCATAGGTCGTGTCGGCAGCAGGCGACACGACGATATTCGGTTCAGTCCCGGCAACCGGAGACCAGGAGTACTGATAGGGTCCGATGCCGCCGGTGGCCGTCGCAACGATTTCAGAGGTCTGTCCCGGGTCTATCTCGTTCGGACTGGCGGCAACCCGAATCGACAGCGGAGAAACCACGGAGATCGTGATACTCCCTTCCGCGGGCTGCCCCAACGAGTCGGTCACCTTGATGCCATACGTGGTGGTCACTTTGGGTTTGACCGTCATCGAGGTGGTCGCCGGCCCATTCGGGTCGTTGGGATCGTTCGGATTGACCCACCGGTACCTGTAGGGTGGTAACCCACCGTTGATAACGGCGACCAGGGTGGCCGATTGACCGACCACGAGAGACGACGGATAGGCTTCACAGCTTACCGTCGGGGCGCCCGCCACCGTCACCGTAACGGATGCCGGCGACGAAACATGCCCCTTGGCATCCGTCGCCGTGACACGGTAGGTGGTGCTCTCAAAGGGATTCACGGTGATGTTGGCATCCGTCTGCCCCGTCTCCCAAGCGAATGAGTAGGGCGGAATGCCACCCATTGCGGAGGCGGACAGAACAGCGCTTCCACCCGAGTAGACGATGGTCGGACGGGCAACGGCAGATGCCGTCACGCCCGTGCCTACCGTCACCGAAACGGAAGCACTGACCGATTGAGTCAACGAATCCGTAATGGTCACCGTGTAGGTGTCTGTCTTGCTGGGGGTGACGTTGATGGTGCTGCCGGTCTGCCCGGTGTTCCATCGATGGGCATAGGGTTCGCGTCCTCCGATGACTCGGGCCGTCAATGTGATGGTCTCGCCGGCGATCACCCAGTTCGGATTGGCCGTTACTTCAACCCCCAGCCCCGGTGCCACATCCACCGAAACACCTGCCTCGGCGAACTGCCCGAGTGTGTCTGTGACCTTCACCGTATAGGAGGTCGCCTGCGTGGGTTTCACGAGGATCTCGGCGGCGTTCTGGTTGGGATCGGCGCCCCACTGATAGGAGTAGGACCCATAGCCCCCGGATGCCGTGGCCTTCAAACGAGACGTCCCACCCACGCGCACGATGTTCGGCTCTGCCACAAGCGACACACCTACACCCTGCGCCACGGTGACGACCACATTGGCGTCATCCGTCTGACCCACCGCATCCGTGACCGTCACGGTGTAGTTGGTGGTCTGGAGGGGTGAGACCACCACGTTGGGTCCGGTCTGTCCGCTGCTCCAGAGATAGCTGTACGGGGCTTCACCGCCCGAGGGAGACGCCGTCAAATTACAGGCTGCTCCCGAAGCCACGACGGGGGGCTCGGCCATCGCGTTCACAACCACCTTTGTCGGGACACTAATGGTAACCTTGGCCGTGGTCTTCTGAGGCGTCGGCGTACCGCTGTCGGTCACTGTAACCTCGTACGCCGTCGTCGCCGACGGGGCCACGTCGATGAATGTCGTCGTCTGATTGGCATCACTCCACAGATAGTTGTACGGAGGGGTCCCTCCTGTGGGTTGGGCCGTCAGTTTCGAACTGTGTCCCGGAAGAATCGCATTAGGTTCGGCCAGAATCCCCACCACGAGCACCGGAACGTATGTCCCCGTGACCGATGTCGTGCCATCCTTGTGAACCACGGCGTTGGCATCGATAGGCGTGACGTAACCCTCGACCGACCCGAAGCTCACACGATGTTCGCCCACAGAGACGATCTGGCTCTGGGGCGCCTGACCCCAACTCTGCTGGTTAACGAAGACCTCACCCTTAACGGGGGTGGTGTCGACGGCCAGTGTCCCGGTCGTGGTCCCGAACACGGCAGACACCTCACGAGGAACGTCCATCACGACCGACGTCATGGCGTTCGCGTCGTCGATGGCGTAGTTGGCATCGCCGGGGTAGCAGGGATCATAGACGAGCCACTTGGAGAATGATCGCTCGCTGTAAGGCACTGCCGTCAGCGTGACAGGGGTGTTGTGCTGGAACTTGGGTTGTGCGTCGTTCAGCGCCCTGGGGCTGCAAGAAACGCTGCCCCAAGCGGCGTCCGCGGAATTAGGTTCAACCGCCCCGTTCAACACATGCAGCGTCAGCCGGGTCGGCTGGGGCAGGACCCTCACCTCCGTCGTGTAGATGAACGGTGGCAGCGGCGAGGTGTTGTTGTACGTCAGTTCAACGAAGAACGCCGTATAACGGCCTGCGCTGGGGCGAAGGACCTTCCCGATGTACACGCCCTCCGGTGTGGGAGACAAGGCGGTAGCGGTGTATACCTTGTTCGGATCGTTCGGATCATATCGGAAATCATGAACCTGTGTGTTTGTCGCCTGCCACAAGTAGACCGAGTTCGGAATCTTGTTGGTCCGAACGTGCATCGAGGCATAGTTGGCATCGACGGGATCGACATCGTAAGTGGTCCATGAATACTGGGGCCTCGGAAGACCGATCAGCAGCGATGTGTAGAACATCATCAGGCTGCCGAGCGCGGACTCAAAGTCGTTGATGCCGTGGCCGGAGTTCGGCATGTATCGCAGGCGAGACTCGCCCGGCAGGTCCTTGTAGTAAAACTGGGACGAATCCGGAATGAAGAACTGGTCGCCGCTGGCATTCAGGATGAACTTCGGGGTCTTGGTGAAGCGATCCCGATACTGATACGGATCCACGATCTTCAGCAGGTCCGGCGCACCGGCCGAGTGCAGGTTCTGCATGACATAGGTCGTCACGTAGCTGCCGACGGCTATGGAGAACGCCCCCCCATCGTAGTAGCCATCGTTCGGATCGCTGTAGACACGATTGGCATCCATGTAGTGATCGTCGGTGCCCGGTACGTCGTAAGACACTTCCATGTAGTGATGATTGGGGTCGCGATCCAGGAACACCGTGTCGGTATTGACGCCGTAGTAAGAGGCGAAATGGTGATCCATCTGGTTCGGGAGGTTCAGCAGATCGATCACCACCGGTGCGATGCCCATAACCCGCGGATTCGACGGGTTGGCACCCAGTTCGTACGCACCGGTGAGCCAGGTGGTCCAGCCGCGTTTGGAGGCACCTGCGACCAGGAACTTCTCGACCGGCCAGTAGAGCTTCTCAGAGCAAAATCTCTGCACCGTGTCCATACCCCGAACGGCGCTCTTGACCATCGGCAGCAGCGCCGGCCAGTTGGGGTCACCCGTCGTCATGTATTTCTGAAAACTATAGGCGATGATCTCGTCTTCAGTACGGGGATGCGCCGGAGGATCCTCATCGGTGAAGTTCAGAGACTCGTTGGGAACATCCAGGAGGACGGCCACGACCGAACCGGTGTTTGCCGCGACGTCGCCGATCTTGCGCAGCTCGTCGTCGGAACCCAATGTGTTCAGATTGGGCGCTGCACTGTTGTAGCTGCCCCCGTCAATCCAGAACAGTGCCTTGTTATGAAGAGGGGTATCCGGCTTGTAGATGACCATCCAATGTTCCCACAGGGTGTGATCCACCTCACTGGACGAGCGCCACACCTGGGAATACATCTTCACGACGTAGGCCGTGTAGCCGGTCCCCTTGTACTTCTTAGTGGTATCATTAGCATCGTAGACATACGGGATATAATTCGCGTCAGCCCTCCCAACGTACTCATCCAAAGCGGTGTACGTAATACCGTAAGCCATTGGTGTCCAATGGATTACCAGCAATAGACATGTCAGACAGAACACCCACCCGGACCGGTAACGCATGAGGATGGCGTTGGACACGGTGTCCCTCCCACAATCAGGGCCAGAGCGCAGCTAATTCCCGCAAGGCATGAATGTACAGGAAGCTAGACTACTTCCCTTTGCCGCCGCGACGACACCCACGCTCGTTCTATTCTAGTGACCATACCTGCATCGGGTCAACCGCCACAGAAATATCTGTCTAGGACATCGGAAGCCGAACTGTGAAACGGCTTCCACGCCCCACCTCGCTCTGGAGCTCGATCGTCCCCCCGTGTGCCCGAACGATCTGTCGGGTCATCGGCAACCCCAACCCGGTTCCATCTCTTTTTGTAGAGTAATAGGCCTGAAAAACCTTCTCCCTGTCGTTTTGCGGGATACCACACCCGGTGTCGGTCACTTCCACGACGGCCTGGTGCCGATCGTCGCTGCCGGTGCGAACCATCAGCTCCCCACCATCGGGCATTGCCTGCTGGGCGTTGACGAAGAGGTTCAGGATCGCCTGCTTGATGAGCGACTCGTCAATATCACACGACAGGGCATCGGGCGACAGAACCGACCGCACCTGAACCTGATGCGACTCGGCCTGTGGGCGGAAGAAAATCAGCATTTCTTCGACGATCACATTGAGGTCGGCCCGGGTGCGGTGGAGTTCCTGACGACCGATGTACTTCAGGAAATCGTCCAGGATCTTGCCCAGACGATCCGCCTCCGTTCGGAGCACATCGATCTTGTTCAGACTCCTCCGGCAGAGCTCGGAATGGGGTGAATCGACCGCATCCCGCCAGTCTTCGGCGAGCAACTGGAGATTCACTTTCAGCGTCGAGAGCGGATTGCGGATTTCGTGGGCCAACCCCCCGGTCAGTGTCGACAGTTCGGTCAGTTTCTCGCCGGCCTCGGAGGCTTCGGCCCGCAGGCGACAGCTCTCCACGCGGTCGCGTCGACCCCACCAGAGGCGACCGGCACCCAGGATCAGCACCGCTCCGACCGCCACGCCTGCGATAAAGAGCAGCAGGTCCAAGAAACGACTCCTCCGTCACGAGAAGGCCCGCCCCGTAAGCAGTACCAGAAAAGAAAGGAGCCCGGAGCGTAGACGACAGAACTCTCCTCTCCGACACTTCCTGTCGAGGATCAAGCCCTTCGCCTGCGCTCCGGGCTCCGACGCATTCAGAACCCGGCCGGCGCCGCGAGACTAGTCGCGAGGTTCCCGAGGTTTACCACCTCCGGATCGCCTCGGCGGCTGAGACGACGCCTCGCCACCACCGCCCATCAACACCTTGCGGGACAGCTTCACGCGTCCCTGATCGTCGATGGCGATGACCTTCACTTCCAACTCGTCGCCCATCTTCACCACATCGTTGACGTTGCGGACGTACTCGTTGGACAGCTCGCTGATGTGGCAAAGCCCATCCTGCCCCGGGGCGATTTCGATGAATGCCCCGAAGTCCTTGATGCTGATGACCCTGCCCTTGTACACCTTGCCGACCTTGATCTCTTCGGTGATCAGCTCGATGGCCTCCTTGGCCATCTCGGCTCCCCTGGGGTTGGTGCAGGCGATCACGATCGTGCCGTCGTCTTCGATGTCAATCGTCGCGCCGCTGTCGGCCTCGAGCTTGCGGATGCCCTTGCCGCCCGGTCCGATCACCTTACCGATCTTCTCCGGATCGATCTTGATGGTCAGCAGACGAGGTGCCCACTGGCTGAGCTGCGCTCTAGGCTCATTGATGGTCGCAAGCATCTCCCGCAGAATCCGCATCCGTGCCTCGCGAGCACGCTCCAAGGCCTCGCGGATGACGTCCTGGCTGATGCCACGTACCTTCAGATCGACCTGAACCGCCGTCACGCCGTTCTGGGTACCGGCCACCTTGAAGTCCATATCGCCGTAGTGATCTTCCTCACCGGCAATGTCGGTCAGCAGGACGCGACGGCTGTCGTCGTGGAACATTCCGATGCTGATCCCTGCCACGGGGTCCTTGATCGGCACGCCGGCGTCCATCAGAGAGAGGGTCCCGCCGCAGACACTGGCCATACTGCTCGACCCGTTAGACTCGAGCACATCGCTGACGACGCGAATCGTGTAGGGAAACTCATCGCCGGGTGGAAGCACGAACTCCAGCGCCTTCTCGGCCAGAGCCCCGTGCCCGATATCGCGACGGCTCGGACCACGCGGCACCCGAACCTCACCCACAGAGAAGCTCGGGAAATTATAGTGAAGCATGAACTTCTTGCTGTATTCCTCGCCGAGGTCGTCGACCACCTGGGCATCGCGAATCGAACCCAACGTGGCGGCAACCAGCACCTGCGTCTCGCCCCGGGTGAAGATGGCCGACCCGTGCGTCCGGGGCAACACGCTCACCTCGCACCCCAACTCGCGGATTTCGTCCACGGCGCGACCGTCCGGACGACGCCCTTCGTTGAGAATCAGGTCACGGACGACCTCTTCCTCGACCTCATCGAGAATGCGATTCACGTCATTGCGCGTATGAGGCAGGTCCTCCGCCCCCTCGGGACAGAGTTGCTTGACGATCTCGTCGCGAAGCTCGGCGCACGCGCCGTATCGCTCCTGCTTCGTGCCACCGGAGGTCTTGCGCTTGTGGAACTCCGTCTTGGCCAGCGATCGAACCTTGGCAATCAGATCGGTCTTCGGCTCGGACGCCTTCCAAACCTTCGGCTGACCGGCCTGGGCAGCCAGTTCCGAAATCATGCCGCAGATCACCTTGACGTGCTGTTGACCGAACTCGATCGCCGCGGCTATCACGTCCTCCGGCACCTCTTTGGCGGCCACTTCGAGCATGTTGACCGCATCCTTGTGCCCGGCCACAACGACCTCGACATCCCCTTCCTCGACCTGCTTGACGGTCGGGTTGATGACGAACTCGCCGTTGATCCGACCAACGCGAACCGCACCCGTGGGCCCCTCCCACGGAATCGGCGACAGCATCAGCGCCGCCGACGAACCGATCATCGCCAGGATGTCCGGATCGTTCTCCTGGTCGGCCGACAGCACGATCGACTGAATCAACAGGTCCTCGTTGTATCCGGCCGGAAAGAGCGGACGAACGGGACGATCCATCAGCCGCATCGTCAACGTCTCTTTCGTGGTCGGACGCCCCTCGCGTTTGTGAAACCCGCCGGGAAACTTGCCCGCCGCATACATCCGTTCACGATAGTCGGCCGTCAACGGGAAGAAATCGATGCCTTCTCTCGGTGCAGCCGCGACGACGGTCGTCAGGACGACCGTGTCACCGTACCGGACCAATGCCGATCCGTGCGCTTGCTTTGCTATCTTGCCCGTCTCGATAGACAGTAGACGACCGCCAATATCTTTTTCAACTTTAAACGATACCATATCGGACTCCATTCGTTAGGAAAACCGGGCTAAGTACAGAGGCGCACAATCTGAGCGATCGGAGTGACATCCGAAAGGCGATGATCGTGGAGATGCCGGGATTGCCGGTAGAGGAACCGGCAAGGCGATCCCTGCGTTTATTTTCGCAGCCCGAGCCTTGCAATGACGTTCTGGTATCTTTCCCGATCGGTCCGTGTGAGGTACTTCAACAGTGCCGATCGCTTACCGACCATCTTGAGGAGGCCTCGGCGAGAGGAATGGTCCTTCTTGTGCGACTTGAGGTGCTCAGTGAGTTGCTGGATCCGTTCCGTGAGCAGCGCTACCTGGACTTCGGCCGAACCCGTGTCGCCCTCGTGACGGGCATATTCACCCACGATCTCGCTTCGACGTTCAGCAGTGACAGCCATGGAACCCAACCACCTAACCCTTCTGACCGACCTTTGGGATGACCGATCCTCGCTCAGATGATCCTCTGAACCTAACCCTTACACACTTAACCTAATCTCATCACTGTCCCATACCATAACGAAGCCGGGCTTCGGAATCAACACCTTTTTTGGTGTCGAATTTCCGGGCAACGGCATTGTCTGTCCCGCGCCAACCCGATCGAAGGCCTTCCCCAGACGGCTTGAGGGCCCAGGAAGCCCCTCTACGTTCCGCTATACCGAGAACACCGCCATCCCGTAGTACGGCAGTTCCTCTCCCAGCTCAAACGCCCCTTCCCCGATCCGCTGGAACCCTACCTCCTGTGGCTCCGAGAGCGGCCGGATCAGGGTGGCCTGGTGGACGGTCTCGCCAGAAAGGCGAAGGACCGGCCGAGCCGAATCGTGCGCCATGTTCCATACGACCACCCGTCGGTCCCGCTGCCCGGGATGCCCCAGGTCCATCGGAACCAGATAGGGCCCCCCCTCGACCATCACGGGCGGCTTGCCCCCCGATAGGCGGCGGATCAACGATTGAACCGTCCGCAAGCGGTGGAAGTTCTTGAACAACGACCGCTCTTCGCGGAAGAGGTCGTAGCCGTTCACGGCGACCATGCCGTCCATGGCGTTGCGGAAAACGCTCAGGCAGGTGCCGAGCCTCTCACCTCTGGCATTGAGCCATGAAGTCCATGTTTCCGTTTGAGAATCCGGCATCAGCAAGGCCGACGACGAGAAGCCGTTGGCACTGAGGCGGAGCCCCAAGGGAACACCGCTGCCGACCGAATCCACCCGCTCCATGGAGTAGTTCGAATCCTCACGTCCCCGTCTCGTGATGCCCGCCAGACCGATGTCCGAACCGAAACCTCTGGCGATCAGGATTTCGGCCGCCTCGGCATCCAGCCAAAGCCCCCCCTTCAGGAATTGGCGGATCTCCTCGTCACTGAACGTCCAGGCAAAGGGGCCCCATAGGGCATTGACCCTGCCCGGGCGCATCTGAAAGGCGATATTGAAAGACCCCAGAATGCGGGCGGGCGGCAATGGCGAAACCTGAAGCTCTGCCATCGACTCGCCCAGCGAGGTTCGCAGCCGCGAGGCGGCATCCGAACGCCATGGCACCCCCACGCCATGGGTCTCCATCGCCGCGTCAAACGTCCCTGCCAGCCAGTCGAGGCCGGGCCAGCTCGCGTCGAGAAGCTCACCGACGTAGGGCTCGGTGTCGATGCTCGCCCCGGTCATCGAGTTGAGATCGAGCAACAGCCCGTCGCTGCCGAGGATCATGCACATCGCCATCTGGGCGAAGGTACAGGTGTCCGACTTGACGAACGGACCGAAGGGGAAATTCTCGATTTCGGGATAAACCCTCGCGTGCCCGGGGCGAAACGCCCGTTGGACATCGAGCATCGCGGCCGCGTTGATCAGCTCTGGCCCCTGGGTCTCGCTGTAGGTGGTAAAGTGCGGACGGTGGAAGACCCGCCCGCCTATGTCCATCGCCTGGAAGAGCCCCTGCCAGTCGCGACCCTCCAGACTGTGCGCCTCGGGGGTCGAACTCATCAGCCCCAGCGCCGCAGAGGGACAAGCCGCTTCCACCGCCTGACGAATCCCCTGCATCGTCTCATGCTGTGCAGCGAACCAGACGGCCTGCCACTCGGCTCGCCAGGGGTGCGGGAGGCCCGGCTGGAGAATGGCCTCGACCACCTCCTGACGGGTCACCGGCCGACCGATCCGCCGAGAGAAACGCTCCAACATCAACGGATCGAAGGTCCCCCCCCAATCCAGCGGATCATGGTTGTGATAGCGGAAGTCGTCCTCGATCCAGAGGACGTCGAACCCCAAGGCCGCAAACGCCCCGTAGAGATCGGCCACGTAACGCTGCCAATTCGGACAGGCGAAAGAGGCCACGGACTTGGCTGCCATGCCCCTAGGCGAAACCATCGGCTGGAAGTGGTGCTCGGGCTTGAAGCGCCGACCGCGATCGGTGTGCAGCGTCGTGGCCCAGAGGTTCAGGCTGGTCTTCAGTCCCGCCTGACGCAGGATGGGCAGAACCTGCCGCATGCCCTCCAGAGAAGTCTCGATTTGCGCCCGATCCAGCAGGCCGTCGTTCCACTCCTCGGGTGCCACGAACAGGTGGACCTCTTCAATTCCGTGGGCTCGGCAGAATGCCCCCAGATCCCTGGCCCGTCCGGCCGCATCCTGATCGGGCAGGATGTGGAACCGCAGACCGTATACGACGTGCCTGGACGGCGATGAAACGCTGCGGGTGTGAGCACTCATACCCGTTCCTTTCCGCAAGCCCGAGGATCAACGAACGATCCATGTCCGCCGAACCACCGTCGGTCTTGAAGACGCCCTCCAATCCGAGTCCGTTCACCGTGACGGCGATCGCCGCGTGATTGGCGAAGGCTCACCACACACCGCCCGGTGAAGCAGAGCATCCGTCTTACGGTGTCGGAGCGCCGCCGGTCGTCGGCGCCGGCAGCGGACATCGCTTGGACAGATCTCTCCAACCCACCAGCTCGATCTTCTGATCCTTGAAGAACTGACGTACCTGCGGATCGTCGAAGACCTTGAACTCCCATGCCCGTGTCTTGGCGGTGCCGCTGATCGCCTGCAGCTCGGGTGTCAGAATCGACGGATGGATGATGATCTTGTTGACGCCCGGCTTGAGCTGACCGAGCTGTTCGAGCAGTTCAGCCTTCCGGCCCTCGTAGTCCTTGCTCGTATCGGTGTGGGGATAGTCGAAGCGGTCCACTTTGGCAGACTTGAAGGCCCGAAGCTTCTCGATCAATTGGGGCGTCAGGGGCACGGTGTGCCGCTTGGCGATGGCCAGAAACTCGGGATTCGGTTCAACCAGGAAGGGGGTGATGCCGAATTCACGTCCGACCTTCATATAGGCCAGGGCGAAGTCGGGACGGGCGAAGACCGTTCCCATATGGGTGTCCAGGTGGGTGGGCTTGACGCCCCAGTTGATCGCCCGCTGCACCTGCGCCCGGATCTCCCGTTCCACCTCGTCAGCCTTGCCTCGCAATGCGACCTGAATGACGTCGTCCCAGAGGAAACCGTTCTTGTCGCACAGGCTCGGCACCTGATCGGGCGGAAGAACGGGGCGCCACTTGTACGTCCGCCACTCGGCGGTCAGCGTCACGTGAATGCCGATATCGTAGTCCGGGTGATCCTTGGCCCACATGCAGAAGTCGTAGGCCCACGGACAGGGCATCATGATGCTACCCGAGGTGATCCGCCCGTCGGCAAACCCCTGTTTGCCGGCCACGTTGGCCGCGTTGCACATCCCCAGATCGTCGGCGTGAATCATCAGCAGCCGGGCATCCGCCGGCCACCCCAACTTGACCGACGACAGAACCGTCGGCTGCGATTCCACGGTCTCCTTCAGACTCTTGGCCGCCATTTCCTCAGCATTCACCACATTCATGATCCCACACAGACACGCCAGAAAGGTTACTGCCACTACTCTCATCTTCAGACTCCGACTGATTGACCTTCAAGACTTGGGATGAACACAGACACCCCGTGAGTCGGCAAGCCTAACACCGAATGCAGCGATCGTCCAGAAGTGTGAGGTGCGAACACCGCCATCACCACCGACGCAGAGGCTCTGTGTCTCGAAAGACAACAACCGCCAAACGATCGACCTTGGAAAGCGATTCAGAAGAACATCCAGATGGCCGTGTGCCGGATGTTCTCGGGTTTGCCGTGGATTTCCTTCTGGATGGCAACGGGGTATTCGTGTTGTCGTCGATTCCAGCGACGAACGTCGTCGTCGACCCAACGGCTAAGCTCTTGGCGATTCTGTCGCGTGGCCGCCGCGTCCTGATTGGCGAGTCTCTGAATCTCTCTGGAATCGGCTGCGACCTTGACCGCTCCCTCGGCCTCCCGTTTCGAGAGATCATTGACAACAGACTGTATCTTCTGTTGTCGCCTGACGGTCATTCGCTGAGCCATGGGGTCCTGACAACCCGCCCCCGCGATCAACACGAGACCGAACGACGTCCATCGGAGGATGATCCTGCAGGTGGGCATTCGCATGCTCTCCCTGAAAAGCTCCATCTTACGGATTGCTGCCCCGGAGAGGAAGGACCGGTGTCTGGCAAGCCGGGCCCGCTTTTCTTACACTGGCGACCTTTGAGCAGGATTCTGAGACCTCCGACAGCCTGGAGCGAACCATGAACAGTGTCCCCGCGATTGATCCCGACGTCCTGCAGACGATGATCGATCTCCGCCGCGAGATGCATGCGAATCCCGAGATCGGCTTCGACCTGCCCCAAACGGCCGAACGAGTCCTGCGGCATATCCGGCCCTTGCCCAGGATGACCGTCCGAACGGGGGTCGCGAGGCACGGCATCGTCGCCACGTTGAACGCGGGCAAGCCCGGCCGCTGCGTCGCCCTGCGCGCCGATATGGACTGTCTGCCTCTGACCGAAGACACAGGGGTGCCCTATGCATCGAAGAAGCCCGGCCTGATGCACGCCTGCGGTCATGACGGCAATACGTCCTGTCTGGTCGGTGCGGCGATCCTGCTCTCGCGGATGGCCGATCGGCTGCCCGGAACGGTCAAGTTCATCTTTCAACCGGCGGAAGAGGCCGGCGGCGGCGGCCGCCTCATGTGTGAAGAGGGAGCCCTCGACAATCCCGCCGCGGACGCCGCATTCGCCTTGCACGGCTGGCCGTCGTTGGAGATCGGACAGATTGGGGTGCGCGGCGGACCGGTCCTGGCCGCCACGAACCCCTTGCAGATCACCATTCGCGGCGCGGGCGCCCACGGGGCACACCCAGACCTGGGCGTCGATCCCATTGTGGTCGCCTCTCACGTCATTGTGGCCTTGCAGAGCATCTCGTCGCGATTCACGAGCCCGACAGACCCGGTAATCGTCACGATCGCCAAGATTCAGGCGGGCACGACAGACAACATCATTCCGGAGACGGCGGTCATGCGCGGAACGATCCGCAGCCTGACGCCGGACGTCCGTCGGCGGACCTGCGACCGGGTCCGGCAGATCGCCGAGGGAACGGCCCAGGCCTTTGGCGCCCGGGCCGAGGTCCAAATCGAGGACGGCTACCCGCCGCTGATCAACGATGCCCGGGCCGCCAGCCTCATCGATCGTGCCGGGGTGGCCGTGGTGGGAGATGCATGCGTCGTGCGCACCGAACCGCCCAGCATGGGCGGCGAGGACTTCGCGTACTATGCCGAGCGGGTGCCGGCAGCGTTCTTCCGCCTGGGCGTCCGCCCGAGGGGATCCGTCGAGGCCCCGGGCCTCCACAACCCGCGGTTCAACTTCAACGACGACGCCCTGCCCATCGGCGCAGCGATGTTCCGTCAGATCGCCATGGATTTCCTGACCCGGGGGTGGGAGTAGAATCGGCGGGCAACTCCTCCCGACAAGAATCGACAGACGGCGTTTGGCGTGCGAAACCGCCTCTCTCTAAGATTGCGCAGATAGAAAGGAGCTGTACGAATGCGTCACGTTGTAAGTCTATATGCCGCAGTGATGGTTGTCTCAGCATGGGTATCCCCCGTTGCCCTGGCCGGATACAAGGTAGGGGCGGCGGTTCGCGTTATCACGCCGAAAGTGGCTCCCGATGCCCCGCCGGTATGGCTGGCGGGCTATGGCCCGAATCGGCAGGCTGAAAAGAAGCACGACGACATCTATGCCCGAGCCCTCTACATTCACGACGGCAAGTTCGGTGTGGCCATTGTCGCCCTCGACCTGGTGGGATTCTTCAACGATCAGGTCAAGCAGATCCGCAAACAGGTGGCCGATCTGGGGCTTGATCCGTCGGTGAACTACATTCTGGTGAGCAGCACGCACACCCATGCCGGACCCGACACAGTGGGAATCTGGGGACCCCTGGGCCGTACCGGCGTCATTCCCGGACATATTGGGACGATCCGCAAGGCCGTGGTAGAGGCCATCAAGGAGGCGCACGACACGGCCCGTGACGCCACGGTGAAGATCGCCACCTTCGACGCGAACAAGACGGTCACACTGATCGGGGACTCGCGGCTGCCGAAGGTCCTTGATTCCAAGGTGACGGTGGTGCAGGCGAAGGACGCGGCCGGCAAGACGATCGTCACGTGGGTGAACATGCCGTGCCACCCTGAAGTCCTCGGGTCCAGGAACAAGCAGCTCAGCAGCGACTTCCCCTCGACCGAGCGGGAGTATCTCGAGCAGAAGTTCGGCGGCGTGGCGCTGCACAACAGCGGAACGGTCGGTGGATTGCTTGCGCCGCGAGAACCCGAAATCGACCCGTTCACCCAGGAACGGCTGCCCGACGACGATATCGGTAAGATGATGGCCTTCGGAAGGATCATCGGACGGATGGCCGAGCAGGCGCTCAAGACCGCCTTGACGCTGGACGGCCCCATCCGCGCCGATTCCCGAGAGATCATCATCCCGGTGTGGAACTCGGTCTACAGGGTCGCGATGGGTATGGGCTGCTTCCAGCGAGAGATCTACGATGCAGAAGGCAAGCGAATCGACCTGCCCCCACCGAACGCCACCGCCTCAGACCCGGCCTCGCGTCCAACGATCAAAGACCCGCATCTGAAGAGCGAGGTGGGACTGATCGAAATCGGCTCGCTGCAGATCGCCACGATTCCGGGAGAGATCTACTCAGAGATCACCCTGGGCAAGTACCAGCGCCCCCAGGAGAAGAACGCCGACTTCCCCGGTGCGCCCCTCGAACCGACGATCTTCCCGCTGATGAAGGGCAAGTATAAGATGGTCGTCGGCCTGGGCAACGACGAAATCGGTTACATCATCCCCAAGTCGCAGTGGGACTGGTTCGGTCCGTACGCCTACAACCGCAAGGAAAGGCAGTATGGCGAGTTCAACTCGTGCGGACCGGAGGTTGCCCCCCGCGTCATGGCCGCGTGGGCCTCGCTCATCAAGGGCGACTAGCGTCCGGTGGAAGGCAGAGAAGAAGCCTTCCCGCAATTGAAATCATGGCGAAATCGCGCAACAGCTACGACGGCCTGCTCAACCTGAACAAGCCAAGGGGTATTTCGTCGACGAAGGCCCTGGACATCGTTCGCGGCATCACGTGGGTCCGCAAGTCGGGTCATAGCGGGACACTCGATCCGCTGGCCAGCGGCGTCCTGGTGATGTGTCTGGGTCGCGGAACCAAGCTGGTCGAGCGGTTGATGGACCAGCCCAAGGTCTATGCGACCACCGCTCGACTGGACATTACCAGTGACTCCCACGACATGGAGTCCGAAGGCAGGCCGGTACCGGTGTCGGCCGTGCCGAGCCCGACCGACGTCGTCTCGGCGCTGCACGAGTTCGAGGGCACGATCCAACAGATTCCCCCGCAGTTCAGTGCCGTCAAAATCAACGGGCGCCCCGCCTACAAGCTGGCCCGTTCAAACCGCGAGGTCGAGCTGAAACCCCGGCCCGTCGAGGTCTATTGGCTGCACCTTCGCCGATATGAGTGGCCGGAGGTGGAGCTGGAAATATGTTGCGGGCGAGGAACTTACATCCGTTCGTTCGTCCGAGACTTCGGAACGCGTCTGGGCGTCGGCGGGTCCCTGACGCGTCTCGAACGTCTGGCGGTGGGTCCCTACCACATCGACGCATCGATCACGCTGGACGAATTGAGAAAGGTACCCCTTGAGATGGTGGCCATCGGCCTGGAATCGGCGATCGAGGTGCTCAATCGCCCGCCGGTCGTCCCGCCGCGGCCGACGACATCCCCCTGACACCCTCACAAGGACAGAGACAGACCGCCGGTCGAAGTGAGTCAGCGAGTCCCGGCCGTTGACCCCGCCAATCGGAAGAGTACCGCCCTGCTGAACCGCAAGAGCGGTTCGTCCTTCACCGTCAGGCCAGCATCGGTGGCCAGACGAACCGATTCCTGGAACGGTGTGGCCGGAACGTGCATCTTCGGCTCGACAAACAGAAACGAGCCGTCCGGCTTCAACAGGGTCCGGATTTCGGCCAGGAGCTTGGCGCGGTCCGGCACTTCGTGGACCACATAGAACGCCAGGGCAAAATCCACTTGTCCTGACAGGCCGATCCGATCCGGTTCGCAGCGGTGAAATGTAATCCGATCCGCCACACCCGCTTGGCAGGCGTGGCGGCGTGTGATCTCGAGCATCTCCTCTTGAAGGTCGACGGCAATGGCGCGCCCCGTCGGGCCGACCCGCTTGGCCATCGCGACAGTGAAGAACCCGGGACCACAACCGATATCAGCAACCACCTGACCCTCGCGCACGTATGGTGCCAGGATACGGTCCGGATTCTGGATCAACCGGCGCGCCCGATTATTGAGAAACCACGCGAGCCGATGGGAGCAGATCTCTGAGGACACGCCACGACCTCCACAAAGTGGCAGACGGGTGCAGTGCGAACCGTGCTAGGACACCACTCAAGAGCTCGATGTCCGGAACGAGCTTGCGAGATTCTGACCTCTGTATTCCGAACGCCGCGACGAAAGCTCTCCACACCTTGACGACAACCGGCGGCGGCGCTAGGCCGGATTCGGCACGAAGCTGCCGCCGCGGCAGCGCTTGAGGTAATTCAGGCCGGCGACCTGGCCGGTCATCTCAAGATCGTCCCGGTAGACCGGATCGTGCCAACCCTCGATGTCGATGCACCCCGCGAAGCCACCGCGCCGCAACTCCGAAATGATGTCGGTCCAGTTGCTGTCGCCGAACCCCGGCGTGCGATGCCAGACGAACGGTCGACACCCCCCCACTCCGTACTCGCGAACGACGTCCCAGAGAACCGTCGCGTCCTTGCCGTGCAAATGGAACATCTTCTTGACCCACTTGCGGAGCTGCGGCATGGGATCGGTCAGAGCGCAGAGCTGGTGAGCGGGCTCCCACTCGAGCCCCAGATTGTCCATTGGAATCGCGTTGAACATCATCTCCCAGGCGACGGGGTTGTGGGCGATATTCCAGTCGCCGCGATGCCAGTCGCCGCCCATCTCGCAGTTCTCGAACGCCAGCCGAACGCCCTTATCGGCCGCCTGCCTGGCCAGCGGCGTAAACAGTTCCTTGAAGCGAGCCATGCTCTCCGGCACCGGCCTGTCTACGACGCGCCCGGCAAACCCACACACCAGACTACAGCCGAACAGGGCCGCCGCATCGATCAACTTCGCCCACCCTTCCAGGTTCTGGCGGGCCTTGTCGTCGCCCTTGAGGGGGTTGCCGTAGATGCCCAGGCTCGAGACGATCGCACCGCTGTCGCCCAGGGCATCCTTCACTTCGCCGGCCATCTTGGCCAGGTCCGCCCCGCCGAGAGCCTGCCCGAACGACAAAGAGAACGACTCAAACCCGTGCGGCAGGATCTGTCGAATGTAGTCCCCCGGTCCCCCCCTGACGCCGGCATGCACGAGCGTACCGATGCGGATCTTCTCCTTGGCCAATCGGGCCTTGGCGTCTTCCTTCGACGTCTCGCCCGCCTGGGCCACCGTCTGACCCGCCACTCCCGCCGCCATCGCACCCGCCAATCCCGCCGTCTTGACGAAATCCCGCCGCGAAACGAAATCGCTCATAAGGAGTCCCCTGAATAGATGAAACCGGATGGGAGAGACTGAGTTCTCTGGCGGGCAGGCCCGGAGACAACATGGAAATGAACACGATTCCCCCATCGAATCCCCGCGCGGGAACCCGATTCGGAATCCGCAGTCCACAAGCCAACGCCGAGAGACGCCCGACTCAAACGTTCAGCCAACCGTCGCCTATGCCGCTGTCCAGACCGCCTCGCAGCGGACGTTTGCGTTTGGACTTCTTGCCGTCCTTGTCTCTGTCGGCCGTCTCGCCGGCAAGGGGTCCCCTGTCCTCCGCCGCATGAGCGCCCTTGAGGCTGAGGGAAAGACGCTGATTCTCCGGCTCGATCGACAGAACGCGAGCCTGGACATCCTGACCGGGTTGGACGACGTCGCTCACCCTCCGGACGTGGTGGTCGGCAAGCTGAGAAATGTGTACCAGCCCCTCGATGCCCGGCTCGACCTCGATGAACGCGCCGAAGTCCGTCAATCGAGTGACTTTGCCCGCCACGATCTGCTCTGGGGCATAGCGAAGCGACGCACCGCTCCAGGGATTGTCCTGAACCTGGCGCATGCCCAGCGACATCCGATGCTTCTGTGTGTCGATCTGCAGCACCACGACGTCGACGAGGCTGCCCTCTTGAACCAGCTCGGAGGGGTGACGGATCCGCTTGACCCAGCTCATCTCGCTGATCGGAACCAGGCCCTCAAGACCAGGCTCGACCTCGACGAATGCACCGAATTCGGCCAACCGTGTGACGCGTCCCTTGATCCGCTGACCGGTCTCGTACCGGCCGGCCACCGAATCCCAGGGGTTGGCGAGAATCTGCTTGAGACCGAGCGAAATCCGGTCTTTCTCGCGATCGATCTTGAGAACCTTCACCTCGATGTTCTGCCCGGGCTGAACGACGTCGGTGGCATCCTTCACACGTGACCAGCTCATGTCGCTGACGTGCAGGAGACCGTCGACGCCCCCCAAATCGATAAACGCCCCATACGGCGTGATCGATCGGACAACGCCCTGACGTACCTGCCCCTCGGCCAGCTCGGTCATGAGGCGGTCGCGAGCCGCAACGCGCTCTTTCTCGAGCAGTTTTCTGCGGCTGAGGACCACATTCTCATCCGACCGATCCACCTGGGTCACCTCGGCCCGGATGGTCTGCTGAAGGAAAACAGAGATATCGTGGATGTGAGCGAGGTCCACCTGGCTGGCCGGCATGAAGGCACGGATGCCTTTGATGTCTATCTCGAGCCCGCCCTTGTTCATTCCGGTCACGCGTCCCTCCACCACGGTACCAGGCTGCATGCTCGCCCAGAGACCCTCGGTTTCGGCCTTGCGCTTGCTGAGAATGAACAGCCCGTCACGCTCATCGAACCGCTCGACGAAGACCTCGATGATCGTACCCGGCTGGACCGATTCGCCCTTGTTGAACTCGTTGATGGAGACCAGGCCGGGCGATTTGCCGCCGAGATCGATAAACACCATGTCGCCGGCGACATGATCGATCCGACCGCGCCGAAGGGCGGCCGTGCCGCCGGATGAACCGGCCCCACGTCCTTCCTCCAGATCGGCAAGTTCTTCCACATTCATGTCGCCAAGGGCCTCGGCGACCTCACGCTCCAGATCCTCGTCAAACGAGTTGACGCCACTCATCGGTATGATTCCAGATCCTGTATGTGTCCACCCCGCGGCTGCGGGGCCCTCTCCCCACCGACACGGCAGGGTGCAACCCTTTTATGATACCGATACTCAGAGCGTCAAGCGAGAGGAAACAAACGCATTTGGAGTCCATTCCCGAACGAGCCCGCCCCACCCCGTGGCACGGAAACCCTGCCACGCTATTATGGCGGCTTCGAACACGGGTCCGCCAGGAACGTCACACGACACATCCCTTTGAACGAAAGGATGGTTTGCGATGGACAGGAAACTGGGTGCCGCAATCTTCGGAGCGGGTTGGGTCTCGGGCGAACACATCCGCGCCTATGCCAAAAACCCACACACACAGGTCGTCGCCGTCGGAAGCCGGCGTCTGGATACCGCCCGGGCCAGGGCGAAGGACTTCGGCCTGGATTGCCCCTGCTATGATGACTACAACAAACTGCTGGCCGACCCTAACGTCGATATCGTCAGCATCTGTTCGCCGGCCGGCGTACACGTCGACCTGGGTGTCCGGGCCGCAAAGGCCGGAAAACACATTCTGATGGAGAAACCGATGTGCGTCGACCTGGCCGGTGCCAAGCTCCTCGCCCGCGAGGTCGCCCAGGCCGGCGTGCGTTCGGTGGTCAGTTTCGTCCTGCGATGGAATCCCCTCATCCGAATCATCAAGCAGCAGATCGCCGATGGGGCCGTGGGACGGATCCTCAACGCCGAGTTCGCCTACTTTCACGCAATCGGGCCGTGGTATCCGGGATTCGAGCACTTCCGCACGAAGGCCGGCACCGGCAACGCCATGCTCTGCGGCGGCAGCCACGCCGTCGACGCGATGCGATACCTGGTGAACGACAAAATCGTCGAGGTCATGGCCTACTCGACCCGCAGCAATGTGCCCCCCTTCGACCAGATCGAGTACGACCCGACCATCGTCGCCGTGTGCAAGTTTGCCGGCGGAGCGGTCGGCCGGGTCTCCTGCTGTTTCGAATCAAACTGCCCATACATGTTTGATATCCTGTTGATGGGCGAGCAGGGCACGATCCGTCAGAACCGCTACTACGGTCACAAGTGCCTCGGTACGTTCGGGCATCCCGAGATGGGGCAGGGGCAGTACGACTGGGTGACCTGGCCTACGGTCCTGCCTGACAGCGGCGACGTCGAGCATCATCCATTCCAGGGCGAGATCGACCACCTCGTCGAGTGCATTCGCGAGGGAAAAGAATCCCACGTGAACATCGCCGACGCCTACGACACCCATGAGTTCTGCATCGCCGCGACGCTCTCGGCCGAGCGAGGACAGCCTGTGAAGCTCCCCTTGTAGGGCAAGAACGCCGCCGAACCGACAGAACCAGAAGGGCCGAGCCACGAACCGCTCGGCCCCTTGTTTCTCGCGTCTATACTCGCAGGAAGATCTTTCGGTTGTAGAGGAACCGTGCCAGCAGGATGATCAGCAGTGCGGTGACAATGACCTCGACGGTCTCGCCATAGATGCCGAGCTTCAACTTGATGTTGCCGCCGACGAATCGCTCGGCGATCTTGCCGAAGTCGACCAGGCTGTTGAGGAGGTAGATCGCCAGCGGATTCACGCCGATCCAGACGAACGGCACCGCCCACCGGCGAAGCTTCAGCACGTCGATGATCAGACAGAACAGGCCCAGCAGAATGCAACTGTATCCGCCCGCCACCAGAACATACGATGAGGTCCAGATCTTCTTGATGACCGGAAACTCAATGTTCCACAGCCAGCCCACCGCGGCACAACCGATACCACCGAGGATCAGGTAGAACGACTTCTTGAACGTCGAGACCGAACGGTCGATCAACAGCATCCCCGTAAAGACACCCAAGAGCGATGTCCCGATGGCCGGCAGCGTGCTCAGAAGCCCCTCAGGGTCCCACGTGCCGTCGTTCAGCCGGCCCGGAAGGAAGCGTGAATCGATGTAGTTCGCCAGATTCTTGCCGGGTGCATAGCAACCCGCCCCGACCCCGGGAACGGGCACCCATGCCATCAGCGCCCAGTAGCCCAGCAGCAGACCGGCGCAAATCGCCACCATGCCCTTGGGCTTGAAGTTCAAGAAGATCAGACTGGCACCCAGGTAGCAGAGAGCCAGACGCTGAAGCACACCCAGCAGCCGAATCTTCGGCCAGACGTTTGCAAAACCGCCGTAGTAGAAGAGGCCCAGCAGGAACAGCAGAATGAAACGTCGAAAAACCCTCCCATAGGCCGCCGCCTTGCCCCCACGATCCGTCGCCTTGCCCAGCGAGAAGACGATCGACACCCCCACCAGAAACGCGAACAATGGGAAGATCAGGTCATAGAAGGCGAAGCCCTCCCATGCCTTGTGGGTGAACTGTTGACCCAGAAACTGTGCCACACTCGATGTGTTGACCTTCTTGAACGCACGGGCGAAGTCGTCCGCCGCCACAATCATGAACATGTCGAACCCGCGAAGGGCATCCACCGACATCAATCGCCCCTCACTCGTCGTCGAGGCGGGGTTGCTCTGTAGATCCAACGTCGTCTGGTTCACGCCGGTTACCCCTCACAGCACCATGGAACGAAACAGGAAAGGGGTATGATAAAGAATCAACTGCCCGGACGCCAAGGTAGCGGGGTGTCCAACCGACAGAAATCTCGTCGGCGGTCCTGCAAAGGGGAGGTGGATCGCGCGGAGGTCTAGTGGCCCTTCTTCTTCTCGGCCGAGGCTCCATGCCCTTTCGAAGCTTCGGGCTTTGCAGGCGCCGCGCCATGGCCCTTGGAGGCCGCAGGTGCGGCTTGGGGTCTGGGAGCGGCGGGGGCCCCGTGTCCCTTGGAGGCCGCCGGCCCCGCCTGGTTCTTGGGGGTGAGTCCCGACGATGAAACGTGAGCTTTCAGCGGCCCCGACGAATCGGAGTCGTGAGACGAGGGGTTTGCCTTTGGCGAATGCGGTGACGCTTCGGCCTCGACCTCGGCCTTCTGGCCTCGGTACTCGCCGACCAGGGCTTCGGTGGACACAACCTCGACTCTGCGATTGAGCGCCCGGGCCTCGTTGTCGTAGGCCCCCTCTTTGAGCGGCTCGAAGTCCCGACAGGACTGAACGCGGAGCGACGTCCTGGAGATTCCCATCTCCACCAGCTTCGACATGACCGCCGTTGCCCTCTCGTAGGCAAGGTCCCGCCCCTTGGCGGCAGGCTGCCCTTCCTCGTCGCGGGAGGTGTGCCCCTTGATCAAAAAGACGTTGGAGTGGCCGCGGATCATCTCAGAGATCGTCGACAGAGAGGACTGCGTCGAAGGTTTGAGAACTACGGACCCCTCTTCGAAGGAGATCGGACCCCCAATCGTCGTCTGTGTGCCGGTGCGAACGGTCGTCACCATGTCGTTCCGGCCGATCACTCCGTCAATCGGTTCGCTGGTGTCGCCGTTTCGGGGCTGATCACCCTTGCCGGCCATACGGCGCAAGATGATCTGATCGATGGGATCGGTCGAATCCACGCTCGGAACATAGTGAAAGGCCATCTTCACACTGGCCGCCACGTCGTTCAGTTCGTGCGTGCTGGTAGATGCCGACGGCGACGAGGCCTCGCCCGTCGCCCCGCCCTTGGGAGCGCCGCAGGCCAGAATCACGAAGAAGCTGAGTTCCAGTGCGACCAAATCGGCAAAGCTGATGATCCACAGCGGTGCGGACTCGCCGGCCTCTTCGTGCGATTCTTGTTTCTTGTGCTTGCCCATACACCCTGGTATCCGGAAGCAGATGCCCGCATTCTGCCCGTGCCGTTACTTCTCGGCCGACAAGGCCCTCAGCTCTCGCTGTGATAGATATGCCTCGAGCTTCATCTGAACGAGCCTTGGGTTGTCGCCCGCCTGGAGACTCATGATCCCGGTCATGATCATCCCGCGGTGGAACTGCTCCTCCGCAGAGCGAATCATCAACTTGTCCGCGATGGGACCGCAGAGGACGTTGCAGATCAGACAGCCGTAGAGCGTCCCCAGGAGAGCGATCGCCAGGGCACCGCCGACCGATGCGGTGTCGCCGCCCATGTTTCGGAACATCGCGACTTGGCCGATGAGCGTCGCCGTCAGTCCGAACCCAGGCCCGTACTTGCCCATCAGCATGAAGAACTTGGCCCCCTGCTTGTGCCGTTCGGCCAGCGCGGCAATGTCACACTCAAGGGTCATCTCGATGTCTTTGGGATCGGTACCGTCGACCGCCAGCAGCAGGGCCTTCCGCAGGAACGGATCCGTCTGCTGCTTGGCAGTCCCTTCCAGAGCAAGCATCCCGTCGCGCCGGGCGGTCTCGGCGAAGCCGACCATCTGTTTCACGATATGGTCTGGCCTCATCTCTTTGGCGAAGAGCCAGTTCTTCATGTAGCCGCCGACGGACAATATGGACCGCAAGGGCATCGACAGACACACGGCGGCCAGCGAACCGCCCAAGACCAGCACGAACCCTTCCGTCGAATAGAACGCACTGAGGTGACCGTGCGTCCCCTCATACATAGCCCAGGTGATCGCACTGACGGCAAAGACAAGACCAACAAGTGTTGAGATATCCATCGATCTGGGTATCCATGGGAGGGCGAGTCCCGAACCAAAGTATTCGGACCCGAAGGGTTCCAGCGCGGACTCGTCACCCCTGTGCAGCTATCGACCGGATACCCAGGCGACTTCTCTTCTTAGAAGGATGACGGAGATAGGGGCATTAAGGCGGGGCGACAAACCGGCCGGAAGCTCCGTCGATGCGATCTCAGGAACCGATAACTCGGCAAGAGAACACCGCGGAGGGCAGTCCGAAGAGCCGAATCGCTAAGCAGGATTATCGGACGCCACGAGCATCACCACCGCCTGCGCAGCGATCGCCTGGGCCTGCCCAACCGGGCCCAGGCCTTCGGCCGTTCTGGCCTTGACGGCCACTCGATCGACCGGCAATTCCAGCAGTTCGGCGATCCGGCGACGCATCGCCTCTTTACTGGCGCCGAGTTTCGGCCTCTCGGCGATCACATTGACGTCGACGTTTCCCACCATCAGCTTGTGCTGCCTGGCCTCTGTGATCGCCACCTGAAGAAAGACGGTACTGTCGGCGTCCTTCCAGCGAGGATCGGAATCCGGAAAGTGCTCGCCGATGTCCGGCAGACCCGCCGCCCCCAGGATGGCATCGGTGATCGCATGCAGCACGGCGTCAGCATCACTATGACCCGCCAACCCGACCGGAGATTCGATCGGAACGCCGCCCAGAATCAGCTTCCGTCCTTCGACAAGCCGATGAATATCAAAACCAATGCCCACTCGTGCGTTCATAGATCGATCCCAGACCCGACGGTGACGCGAGCCGATTATAGCCGCCGTCGGTGGGCGAACAATACCGGCCACGACACCGAGACAACCCGAGAACCCGCGAGAACTGACGGCGACGACACGGCCGGAGACGTTGGACCACCTGGATGCCTCGACGTCCTGGGAGTCGGAATACCGAAGGGCAGTATCGCGCGGAAATCGTAGACTCGGCCCCTGCCGCGCGATAGAATTTCATTTTTGGATGTCGTTTCATTTTGCGCGATTTCCCGGCCGCCCGATCGGAGCCACGAGGTTCTGTCGCTGCTTTGGCCGATATCTTGTCGGGGTGAGTGATCCATGATCAGGAAGGTTCCTGCGGACATCGAGATTTCCCAAGCCGCCGATCCACTGCCAATCACAGAGGTGGCCACACACGCAGGCCTTCTACCGGAAGAGGTCGAGCCCTACGGCAACGTGAAGGCCAAGGTCCTCCTGAAGGCGCTGGATCGTCTGGCATCAGCCCGCCAGGGCCGATATATCGATGTAACCGCCATCACGCCTACTCCGCTCGGAGAGGGCAAGACGACCACCAGCGTGGGCTTGACCCAAGGTTTGGGAAGGATCGGCAGGAAGGTCTTCCTGTGCATCCGTCAACCGTCCATGGGACCGACGTTCGGCATCAAGGGTGGGGCCGCCGGCGGAGGATACAGCCAGGTCATCCCCATGGAGGAGTTCAATCTGCACCTGACAGGCGACATCCACGCCGTCAGCATCGCCAACAATCTGATGGCCGCGGCCATCGACGCCCGACTCCGCCACGAGAATCACTCCAGCGAGGAAGAGTGGAATCAGACAGGATTGCCCAGGCTCGACATCGATCCCGACAGCATCACATGGCGGCGGGTCCTGGATGTCAACGATGCGGCCCTGCGGTTCATTGAAGCCGGTCAAAGCGAAAACTGGCTGGACGGCCCGCGGCGCAAGACGGGGTTTGATATTGCGGTAGCCAGCGAGGTCATGGCCATCCTCGCCCTCGCGAGCGATCTGAAGGATCTGCGTCGGCGCATGAGCCGGATCGTCATCGGAACCAGCCGAAAGGGCAAGCCGGTGACCGCCGCCGATATCGGCTGCGACGGGGCCATGACCGTGCTGCTAAAGGATGCCCTGAAACCCAATCTCATGCAGACACTGGAAGGTCAGCCGGCGTTCGTTCACACAGGTCCGTTCGCGAACATCGCCCACGGCAACAGCTCGATCGTGGCCGATAGGATTGCGCTGAAGCTGGCCGATTACGTCGTCACGGAAAGCGGGTTCGGTTCGGACTGCGGCATGGAGAAGTTCTTCGACATCAAGTGCCGCTACAGCGGGCTGGTACCCAATTGCGTGGTGATGGTGGCGACGATCCGCGCCCTGAAGATGCACGGCGGCGGGCCCAAGGTTACGCCGGGCAAACCCCTGGACATCGCCTATACGGGCGAGAACCTCGACCTCCTCCGCAAGGGACTGTGCAATCTGAAAGCCCATATCCGGATCGCTGGGTTGTTCGGCATTCCGGTGGTCGTGGCGGTCAACGCCTTCCACACAGACACCCAGCCGGAGTTCGAGTTGGTCCGCAAGTCGGCGATCGAGGCCGGGGCCGAGGATGCCGTGCTCTGTACCCACTGGGCCAATGGAGGCGCCGGGGCGGTTGACCTGGCTCATGCCGTGGTGGCCGCCTGCGAGAAGCCCAACCGGTTCGACTTCCTGTATCCGCTGGATTTGTCGATCAAGCAGAAGATCGAAACGATTGCCGCCAAGGTCTACGGGGCCGGCGGAGTGGACTACGAGCCCAAAGCCGAGCAGCAGATCCGGCTCTATACCGAAGCCGGGTTCGATCGCCTGCCCATATGCATGGCCAAGACGCACCTGTCGATCAGTCACGATCCGAATCTCAAGGGTGCGCCGGAAGGCTTCCGCCTGCCGATCCGCGAGATCCGCGCCTCGGTCGGGGCAGGCTTCCTCTATCCGCTCTGCGGGCAGATGCGAACCATGCCAGGATTGCCCAGCCGTCCGGCCTTCCTCGATATCGATCTCGATGAGGATGGCAGGGTCCTCGGTATGTTCTGATCCCAAGGGGGATAAGGCAAACGCCCCATGTCGACACATGGCGCTGAGGTCGGACAGGACCTCCGCCCAGCTCCCCGGCGCCATGATCAACAGCACCTGAACGCCTTCGCCTTCGGCTTCCAAGCGGTTCCTCGTTTTGATACGCTGTATCATCAGAATAGGAGACTGGGCGGAATCGACGGAGGGGCCTGTGGGCGAACGTATCGGGCTGATATCAATCCTTACCAGCGTGCTCCTTTCTTTGAACGGGGGTTGCTGTCTGTGGTGGCAAGGAAGTCCTTCTTCCGACCCCAATGATCCCAACGACGGTCTGCCGAACGTCACGCGTCCCGAACCGAATATGCCCTGCGATGCAAATGAGTACGTGATCCAGCGCCCGATCTCGCTGGTCGTCTTCATGAAGCAGGGGCAACGCGAGCTGTTCCGATCAACCATCGATATTGATCCCCAGGACCCGCTGGTGGCCGATGCCCAATCCGCACGGTATTACATGGTGGCCAACCCCTATAGCTACTACGAAGGCTGGTCCGACACGGCCGTCAGGCTTCATGTGTCCATGAGTCCACCAGCACCCCGACAGTCCAACTTCCAGTTCAGTTTTCGAGCCACCCAGCAATGGGATTTCGAGAAGAAGGGACATCACCCGCTTTTCAAGCTCAACGACAAGGAGAAAGTGACGGTCGGGATCGAACAGATGCGGTTCGTGAAGGGCAGAGCGTACCAGTCGGTCTCCGTCTTCATGTATCCCTACGGAGACACCGCAGCGGCGCTGAGCATGCTCCACTACAGTCAGAGCAGTTCGTCGTACTACCGGTTGCCGGGAGCGATCGAGATCTCGGTCGGACCCGGCAATGCCTCGTTGCAGGTCCCCCAAATATGCTTTCTTGATTTGGACCCGAACTACGCCTTCGTGGGGGGGTCCGGCTGCAGCCCCGGTGCCCTGTGGCAGGACATCCCCAGCCCGCTCCCATCATCCCAAGGTGGGTACCCGGTGCTGAACGTCGACGGAACCCCCGGTACGGAGAACGGTGAGGTCTACGAACTGTCGGTGTGCGCGGCGGCATGGGGGCAGCGAGCACCCTAAGGGCAGATACTCCCCTCGCCACATGTCCGGCATGAGCGCTCCGCCGATGACGTGCGAACGGCTTCTCCGACAGCGATAGCGGCTCGATTTCGGTGATGCGGAAGTCTTGGAACGACGCGTCTCCACACTGAACCACTCAACCCATCTTACCGGGAAGGAACAGATCGCCGTGCCCCGTCAGCAGCCTATCGAGGCAGCAGGGCAACCAGCTCGCGATGAGGTCTCGGAATGACGTGGGCGGCAATGAGCTTGCCCACCCGTTGGGCCGCCTGGGCGCCGGCGTCGACCGCCGCCTGGACCGCGGCAACATCCCCCTTGACCATGATCGTCACGTAGGCGGCGCCGATCTTCTCCTTGCCGACCATCGTGACATTGGCCGCCTTCAGTGCAGCATCCGCCGCTTCGAGAATGGCCGTCAACCCCTGCGTCTCGATGATCCCCAATGCGAAATCTGCTTCTTGTGTCATATCCGCACCCTGTCCAAGCCGGGGCTTTGGCGCCCCTGGCTTTGCCTGGCCATGTGAAAGTCCAGAGGACCGGGCGGGAGGCCTTTTCGACGGGTCCCCGTGCCGCTCCTCTTCGGTTTCGCCGGGCAGCATATGATCGCCGCCCTCGATGATCGCCACGTATTGTTGCTCGGAGTAGATCAGGTCGTCGGCCTGGTCGGGATACCGCGGGCGAACGGCATCGCCCAGGAGGGCGTTCATCGCCTCGGCCACGCGCCGGCCGGCACCCACCGCCGCCTCCACATCACCAACGGTCCCGACGACCTTCATCAACATGCCGCCCTGGTGCGCCAACTCGATGCCGACCAGACGGACGTCCGCCGCCTTGACCATCGCGTCGGCCACGACGAACGAAGGGGCGAAGCCCATGACCTCCAGCACACCGACACAAGCCCTCATGCGCCGCCTCGCTGCACCCACTGCGACATGATCCGACGGACCATCTCCTCGACCTCACGACGATCGATCCCGGAGGATGCCGGACGCACCGGCGGGCAGCCGCCCGGCGGTTGCTCGACCACGCCATGCTCGCTCAGCAGGCACTGAAGCTGGGCGCGAAGGGCCTGCCGATCGACCTGCTGCGTCGGCGAGGCCGGCATGCGCCCTCGCCCCATCCGGAACCCGCGAATCTCCAACCCCGCCCGAATCGCCTCGGGGAAGTCCGTACCGAACACCAGGCCCTTGATGAGCTGAAGCAGTTTGTACTGAATCTGAACGGCCTCCTGCAAACTGCCTCGAATGGTCAGGTGATACAGCCGCATGACCACCTCGGGCACGATGCCGCTTGTGGCGATCGTGCCGCCGTCGGCACCCATCACCAGCGCAGGCACCAGCATCTCCTCGCACCCCAGCAGGAACGTGAAGTCCGGCCGGAGCGGCGACACCTCGTTCATCATGTTCAAGAAGAATGGCAGGTCCCGGCTGCTGTCCTTGATGCCCACCACGCGAGGGTGCTCGCACAGCCGCTTGACCACGTTGATCGTGATCGGGTTGGCAAACTGCGGAATGTTGTACAGCGTGATGTCGATCGGCGTGTTCCGCGCGATCTGGTCGAAGTAGGCGAAGACGCTTTCCTCGCTGATCTTGTAGTAGAACGGTGCGACGATCGCCACCGCGTCGGCCCCCAACGAAGCGTAATACTCGCACGCATCGAGGGTCGTCCGCACATTCGCCTCAGCGGCCCCCGCCAGGATCCGCACACGACCCTGGGCCTGTTCGGCCATAATGCGAACGATCTCCTTGCGCTCCTCGAAGCTGAAACGCGTGAACTCGCCCGTACTCCCATTGGGATACAGCCCGTTCACACCGTTGGCGATCAGCCAATCGGTATATCGCCGCAACTCGGGTTCGTTGATACGATCGCCCTCGTCCAACGGCACCATGTTGGGCGTGAAGATCCCCTTGAGCTTCTTCTCGAGAACACCTGCCATCCGTAAGACTCCTGAAGCGGTGGGCAATGACTCGACCTGCCCGCCCCGCCGGGATCAGCCCTGGTCGCAGATCTTGAACGTCGTTTCGAGGGCCTCGATCACATCGCCCTTGGGCTTGAGCTCGTGCCCGACATACATGGAGTACCCGGTCGATGCGATCGCCCGGCAGATGCCCGCGTAGTTGAGTTCCTGCGTGTCGTCCATGTCGTTCCGGCCCGGGTTGCCGGCGGTGTGAAAGTGGGCGATCCAGGGGATACTCGACGTGATCGTGCGGATCAGATCCCCTTCCATAATCGACATGTGGTAGATGTCGAACAGCAGCCGGACGCGCGGGCTGTTGACCCGCTCGACGACCGACAGCCCCCACTGGGTGTGGTCGCACTGATACCCGGCATGATCGACCTTCGAATTAAGCAGTTCGAGATTGACGTTGACGCCCTTCTTCTCGGCGTAGGGGGCGATGCGCTTCAGCCCGTCGACACAGGCCTCGATCGCCTCCATCTCGGTCATGAACGGCTGGCGATTGCCGCTGAAGCAGATGACCCCGCGAATGCCGACCTTGGCGGCCACGTCGATCGAGGTCTTCAGCTCGGCTTCGATCCGATCGTGATTGCAGCGTTTGTTCAATCCGTCGGGCAGCGACTCGTGTCCGACCATGCTGGCAATGACCAGCTTGTACTTCTTGGCGGTTCGAACGACCTCGTCGAACTCCGGCCCGCGATACCACATCTCGACGGCCTTGTACCCGATCCGGGCAGAGGCCTTGAACAACGTGTCGAAACTCATGTCGTCCGGTTTCAGAATCGGATAGCAGACAGATTGCTTGATGCGCACAAGAAGCCTCCTCTTGGAATCTCCGGCGGCCGCCCCGCAGCCCCCGCCGCAACCTGAGCATTGTATTTCGATCGGATGCGGCACTGCAAGGCGGACGTTTCGGTGCCGGCGGACTCGTTCGGAGATTTGTCGCAACGGCGCACGGGCGCGGGGCCATTCCCCCTTCCGGCAAACGCTACTTCGAATCCGCCTCGCGCCCCGTCCCGCCGAACCAGGCATAGAGCACCGGAAGCACCAGCAACGTCAGAACGGTGCTGCTGATGATCCCGCCGATCACCACGGTGGCGAGGGGACGCTGAACTTCCGCGCCCGTTCCCGTCGCAATAGCCATCGGGATGAAACCGAACGAGGCCACCATCGCCGTCATCAGCACCGGCCGCAGCCGGGTCAGGCTGCCCTCGATGATGGCCTCCCTTAAGCCCTTTCCTTCGCGACGAAGTTGGTTGATGAACGTCACCATCACCAGACCGTTCAACACAGCCACACCGGACAGGGCGATGAAACCCACGCCCGCGGAAATCGAGAGCGGAATGTCTCGCAGCCAAAGCGAAACAACACCACCCGTCAGCGCGAGCGGCACGCCGGTGAACACCAGAATGGCGTGCCGGATCGTATTGAACGTCGCGAAGAGCAGGATGAAGATAAGCCCCAAGGCCAATGGCACCACAATGGTGAGTCGCTGCTTGGCGCCGATCAGGTTCTCAAATTGCCCGCCCCAGCCGAGCCAGTAGCCTTCCGGAAGGCGGCCGACCTTCTGCTCGATGCGTTTCTGAGCCTCGGCCACGAAGGTGCCCAGGTCTCTGCCGCGGACGTTGCACTGCACGACCACACGCCGCTTGCCGTCCTCGTGGCGGATCTGTCTGGCCCCCTCGGTAATGCCGATCCTGGCCACGTCGGCCAGAGGGATGTAGCCGGCACGTGGACCACCGTCCCGGCCGGAGTGTGCAGCCAGCCCTTTCTGCGTTTCCTCGGGCTTGGGCAAGGGAATCGGCAACGCTCCAATCGTCTTGATGTTTCCTCGCAGGCTTTCGGGCAACCGGACAACCATCTTGAAACGCCGATCCCCTTCAACCACCTGGCCCGCCTCGACTCCCCCCATCGCGATCTCGATGACCTCCTGCACGTCCTTGACGTTGAGCCCATATCGGGCAACGGCTACGCGATCGACAACGATGTTGATCATCGGCATGCCCGCCATCTGTTCAACCTTGATATCCTCCGCCCCGGGCACCTTCCTGAGCTCCTGCGCGATCATGTTGGCGTACTTGAGCATGACATCCATCTCGTCGCCATAGACCTTGACCGCCAGATCGCTGCGAACACCGCTGATCAACTCATTCATTCGCAGTTCGATGGGCTGGCTGAATTCGTAGTTCTGGCCGGGAAGTCTCTTGACCACCTGCTCCATTGCCTCCGCGAGTTCCGCCTGCGTCTTAGCCTTCTTCCACTTCTCGTGCGGCGTCAGCATGATATACGTGTCCGAGACCTCGGGGCCGCACACGTCGGTGACGACTTCCGATGCGCCCGTACGAGCAGAGATACTGGCGATTTCGTCAGGGAACTCCTTGAGTAGAAGCTGTTCGACCTTCTCCTGCATCGCGACGCTGGATGACAGGGCAATGCTGGGCATTCGGGTCGGCTGGAGGGCCAGCGCCCCTTCACCAAGCTTCGGAATGAACTCGCTGCCCATCCGTAGCGCCAGGATTCCCGTGCCCACCAGAACGGCGACGGCGCCAAGCGCCACAATCCATCCGAAACGCAGCGCCAGGTTGATGACGGGCGCGTAGGCGGCCTTTGCCCATCTGGCCAGGAAGAACTCCCTCTCCGCCATCCGACCACCCAAGACCAATGCGGCGAGCGCCGGCACGATCGTGAACGTCAGCAGCAGAGCGCCGGCCAGGGCGAGAAGCACAACCTCTGCCATCGGCTTGAACATCTTGCCTTCGACCCCCGTCAGCGACAGGATCGGCAGGTAGACGATCATGATGATGCCGACGCCAAATATGGTGGGTCTTCCCACCTCGACGGCCGCATCCTCCACGACCTGGAACCGCTCGCCCTCAGTGAGGGCGCGTCCCAGTTCATGCTGCCGTTTCGACAATCGTCGAATGATGTTCTCGATCATCACCACCGCACCGTCCACGATGATGCCAAAGTCGATCGCCCCCAGGCTCATTAGGTTGGCGCTGATTCGGCCCTGCACCATTCCCGTGATGGCGAAGAGCATCGAGAGCGGGATCGCAAGGGCGACGATGATCGCCGCGCGAACATTGCCGAGCAGGAGAAAGAGGATCACGATGACCAGTAAGGCACCCTGGGTCAGGTTCTCGCGAATGGTCGCCAGCGTGGCGTCGACCAGATAGGTCCGGTCGTATAGCGTCGTGATCTTGACGTTCTCCGGCAGGGCCTTGTTGACCTTGGCGATCTTCTGATCGACACGGTGGGACACGGTCCGGCTGTTCTCGCCATAGAGCAGGATGGCGGTCCCGAGCACGGCCTCGTGACCGTTGGCCGTTCCGGCGCCGGTCCGCAGCTCCTTGCCCAGGCTCACCTCCGCCACGTCTCTCACGTAGAAGGGCACACCGTCGTGTGTACCCAGCTTGATGTTGCCGATATCCTCCAGGCTGCAGATCTGCCCTTCGGAGCGGATCGTGTACTGCTCTCCGCTGTGCTCGATGTAGCCGCCGCCTACGTTGGCGTTGTTGGTGGCCAGGGCTTCCATGACATCGCGGAAACTCAGGCCGTAGGAGATAAGCTTCATCGGGTCCGGCGTAACATGAAACTGCTTCTCGTATCCGCCGATGGTATTGATTTCGGTGATGCCTGGGATGGACCGCAGTTGTGGCTTCACGATCCATTCCTGGATGGTTCGCAGATCCATGGGCGTGTAGGGTGTACCGCCCGGTTTCGGGCCGGTGGCGTCCACGCTCCAGAAATAGATTTCGCCCAGTCCCGTCCAGATCGGCCCCATGAATGGCACACCGACGCCGGCCGGCAGGCTCTCCTTGGCCTCCGCAAGTCGTTCGCTGACCAGTTGCCGCGCACGGTAGATGTCCACATCATCATCGAAGATGACCGTGACCTGGGATACGCCATAGAACGACACGGAGCGTATCTCCTCCACACCTGGAATGCCCTGCATGGCCCATTCGATCGGAAAGGTGATCTGTTTCTCGATTTCGACCGGCGACAGGGCGGTCACGGCCGTGTTGATCTGGACCTGCTTGTTGGTGACGTCGGGGACCGCGTCGATGGGCAGACGCGAGAAGTTCCACATTCCCAGGGCAACCAATCCGATGCCCAGCAGCATCACCAATAGCCGTTGGTGTATGGCAAACTGAAGAACACGACTGATCATGGAGATCGACTCCTCAAGCGCCCCGGCTGTTCAGCAGACGAAACGCGTTGAACACGACAGCCAGCGACACGCCCCTATCGGCGGCAATCGCGGCCCAAAGCGAGACATACCCCAGAAACATCAGCAGGACAGACACCTCTTTGACCGCCAGGGAAACAGCGATGTCCTTCCCGACAATGCCCCGCGTGTGGCGAGAGTGCCGGATCAGCCAAGGGACTGAAGACAGGTCGTCGCTCATCAACGTGACAGCGGCCATCAGACAGCCTCGTCTTGTTCCTGTCCGGTCCGGATTCTCACCACGCAACCCAGATCGGCAACCATGACGACGCCATCGCCTGGATTCCCCGTGTGGGCGACCTTCTGTATCACGCGCACCAATTCATCGCAGAGGGCGTCGGCACAGAACAGCTCCAGCCGCACCATCTTCACGAGATCGATGCTCTCCTCCGTCGCAACATAATGCCCACCTGCACCGCGACCCCGACCCTGCCCCCGGCAATCGCTGATCGTCAGGCCGGGGAAGTGGGGCAGCGCATGCAGTGCATCCATCACCTTGCCGAACATATGCTGTTGGACAATGGCTTTGATCTCTTTCATGAGGACAGCTCCTACTGACGAAGACCTCGCCGATCGGCCCTCGCCTTCGAACCGACCGGTGAAGACTAAGCCTTGGGTCTTGTCACAGGTAACCCCTGTTCGAACCGATAGGGGAATGCCCGGCAGCCGCTTCTTCGCACACTGTCTCAGTGTTCATGGCCACCTGATCCCTTCATCAGTTCGGCTTTGAGTATGAACCCTCCTTTGATCACATAACGATCACCGGGCTTCATTCCTGAAAGAATCTCGCTGTGCGTATCGCTGCTTCTTCCCAGACGGACAACGCGCTTCTCAAAACCGCCCTCCTCTTCAACAAACAGAACGGATTGGTTTTCCATCACCTGGACAGCCGTGTTCGGAACCAGGAGGGGCACGTCATCTTCGGCGAGAATGACTTCGGCTGTGACAAAGGAGCCGGGTTTCCAAAGCCCCTTGGCATTGAGCATCACGGCACGTGCTGTTCCGGTTCGCGTCGCCTCACGGATGACCGGGCTGACATAGGATATCGCCGCCTCCGTTGTCACAGGCTGCCCGTCCGGCCCGGGCGCGGTCAAACGAAGCTTGCTGCCGGAACGAATGTGAGATCCGTCCTTGGGGTAGACGGATATCTCAACCCAAACCGTTGAAAGATCGGCGACCACGAACATATCGCTGCTGCTGTCGTGGACTTCCCCAAGCGCGGCGTGTTTGTCGACGATGGTGCCCGCAAAGGGTGCTTTGATCTCCAGGCGGGAGAGACGCCCATTCGTCTGGTTGGAAACTGCAACCACTTCCTCGTGCCTCAAGCCAAGGGCATGGAGTTTCGCCTCCGTTTCCCGATGCTGGATCTGCGCCTCCTCCAGCTTCTGTTTGGCCTCGTAGTACTCCTGTTCCGGGGCGATCTTCTTTTGGAGCAACCCCTCAAGCCGCTTGAAGTTTGTCTCGGCCAGCCTGAGCCGGGCCTCGGCGGCCAGATCGGCCGACTTGGCCTCGGCAAGCTCTCGGCTGTCCAGCACGGCCATCACGTCTCCGGCCTCAACCTTGTCTCCGACATTCTTGAGCACTTCGCGGATCACGCCCGCCACTCGGGGAACAACATGGGCCACCTTGTCGGCATTGAGTACGATCTCGCCCGGCAACCGGAGCGTCCTCTCCAGTTTGCCGGGACCCGCCACGGCGATCTCAACGCCAAACGTGCTCATCGCTTCGGGCGTGAGCACCACTTTGCCCTCCGCGTGCTCGTCGTGGGCGCCCTCCTTTGCGTGACCTTCATGAGCGCCCTCTTTGGCGTGACTGTCGTGGGCATGGGCATCCTTCTGGGCATCTGGTTCCACGTGAGCGGCTTCACCGGCGGAGTGGTCTTCGATGGAATGCCTGGTGAGCCAGAAGTAGGTCATGGCCCCGCCGGCGGCAGCGCCGCCCAGCAGGGCGATGACGGCTGTGGGCAATAGGAACTTGCGCATGCTGATTTCTCCTCTCACAACACAAACGCTGCCGCGGCCCGAAGCAGAAGGTCCCGGACGAACGTTGGAGTCCGTTCTTCCAGTGACGGCGAACAGCCCGCGGGTAGGACTACCGCTGTTGCAGCCAGCGCACTGAATGCCGGGAACTGCTTCATGGTCGGTCTCCTGGGGTCGGTTGGGTCGCTGCTGTCCCGCTGGCCGGAGGACCAACCTCCTCCTCTCGGAGCCCGGCCAACGGGATGTTTACGACACGTTCAACTTCGGGAATCGTCGCGGCAGCCGCCTGAGTCGCCTCGATAGAGCGGCGTCGAGTGTCCAGATAGAATCGCTGGGCCTCAAGCACCGACAGGAAGGAGGCCCGACCCGACTTGTACGACTCCCGCGACAGGTCCAGGCTGCGCTGTGCCAGGGGTATGAAGCGATCCCGATAGGACCTTGCCACCTTCCACGCCGTGTTCATCTGATCTACCGCGCTGCGGACCTCTTGAGCCATCAGACGCTCCAGACTCTCCAACCCCTTGGCCGCCTGCTGATAGGAGTACTCTGCCTTGGCAATCTGAGCCTGGTTCTGGTCGAAGATCGGCAACTCCATATTCCAGCTCGGCCCGATGATGAAATCGGTGTTGGTTCGCCGGTCCGATCGGGGCTGTATCTCAGGGGCTGTGAGCTGCCCGTTCGCAATGGAGGCCCTGGCAGTGTCGGCCAGGATCTTTCGCCCCCGTTGGTGTTGACGTTGAGCCCGCTCCATCGCCACGCCCAACTCGACAGTACGGAATACCTTCAACTGTTCCTCCTGCAGTCGCGCCTCGGCCTGCATGACCAACTGCTCGGCGGCCCTGATGTCGAGGCGATTCTCTCGGGCGCGTTCGATCAACCGCTCGGCAACAAGCCCCATTGGTGCAGAAGGGCCAAAAGAATCCAACAGAATCAGCTTCTCAGGGTCGCTTGCGAGGCCAAGCTGCTTCGCCAGCGACCGCTTGCCCTCGGCCGCAGCAAGTCTCGCCGACTCAACAGCCAACTCTGCCTCAAGCACGGCACTTCGCGACAGGTTCACGTCGAGTTCGCTACCCGCACCGGCTTGCTGACGGTTCAGCGCAAGTTCAAGCAACTGCTGAGCGATGGCCAGGTTCTCCTGGGAAACGACGTGGAGTTGCTGCACGCCGACGGCCCTGAAATACCCTGCCCTGGTGTCCGCCGCGAGATCCACGGCCTTTCGTGCCAGACCCATGATCGCTTGGTCCAGGGACGCCTGGGCGGTCCGTTTTCTTGCGGGGATCTGCCACAGATCGGCGATGTTCTGCGCCATCGTGACTTCGAGATCGGCCAGCCCTCCGCCGGCGGGGAGCCGAAGCGAACCGCCAAGCGAGGGATTCGACAACAACCCGGACTGCACGAGTTCCGCCCGTGCCATGCCCACGTCCATCCAGGCCGCTTGAAAGGCGCGATTATTGAGCAGGCATACCTGGACCGCTTCATCCACAGTCAACCCACCCGCAAGAAGAGCTTCTACTCGGACGGCGACCAGGGCATCGGCGCCGGGGTCATAGACTTCCTGCTGCCCGGTGGCCTCCGTGACATGCTGCGTGGCTTTCTGGTAGTCCGGCCGTGGATTGACCGTGGCGCAGCCGCCCAGAGGCAGCAGACACATCGTGCCCATCAAGGCAACAGCCAGACATCGAAGCTCTGAAGTATCCCATCGGTGGGTGCCGGGATCCGATGCCATAGGGACATCCTCCATAACCGGCCGGATTGATCTGGACGACAATTCCTGCGAGAGACGATGCCGTGAGTGTTGGAGATCAGATCAGCAGGGGAAACATCCACGAAGATGCGGTGATTCGGAGGCCTTCGAAGTCGGACAGCACACGGGCCATTCCGCAAAGGCCGGGCTCTTGATCCACCGTGGAGAGGTGGAAGAGAAGGCCGTGCAATGGGGCCCACTCGAGATGAAGCGTTTGGCGAACACCGCCCGGACGGGCGAGCACCGGTGCACTGCACGGATCATCATCGCAACCATGATGATCATCTTCACTGCACCCGGAATCACCACAGCCCCTATGTCCTGCAGCGACACAAGGATGGCACAGGTCCCCGGCAATGCACAGCATCGGCATGCCGACCAGCGACCAGAACCCCAGTGCCAAGGCAGCGATCTTCCCCATAAGTGGGCATCGTAGGTGCTACCCATGGCGGGGTCAAGTCGGCAGACGACATCGAGACCGGTTCGATCAATCCTCAATAGGGCCAAAAGCCGACGGAGGATCACCGGGGCGGCGGACGGTGCTCTTGAGTTGCGGTTGCCATCGAGGTCGGTGTCGTGGTGGTCGTCGTCGTTCCGGACCGGCGAGCCTCGACCTGGCGAACCAGTTCATCGTGCAACCGATCGAGTTCCCGCTGGATCATGCGGAGCGTTCGCATCGTCGACGGATCGGGGCGACGCTCACGAGCCTCCTCCACCTTGTCTCCCCACGAGGAGTACGCCCGTTGGACATAGAGCTGGGCCTCGATGAATCGTTGACGGCGAATTGCGATCCCCGCGGCCGTCATCAGGGCCGCCAGGTCCTCGGGCTGAAGTTGAACCGCCTCCTGGACAAGTGCCCAACCTTCAGCGGGTTTATAGAGCGGACCGGTATTCGGGTCCGCCAGAATCGCAGCCTTGCCGGACATCGCCGCGACACACTCTGGGTCGATGCGCAGGGCCCGCTCGTGGCAACGAAGTGCCTCCCCAAATTGCCTCAGTTCCGTGTGGGCCTTCGCCATCATCCCCAACGGTGAGATCAGATGTTCGCTCCGCGAAGACGCATCCTGAACCAGCGGGCGCAGCGTATCCACCGTGTCCTGCCATCGCGAGAGCCCCAGTTGGCAAGACGCCAGCCGGGTGCGGGCCAGGAAGTACTCCCCCGATATCTCCACCGCCCGGCGAAGGTGTTTCAGCGCCGGCTCGATTTTTCCATGGCTGGCGCACCAGGCGCCATAGTTGTATTGAACGCGCGCAGAGCCCGGCTGCCGAGCCAGACCGTCGGCAAAGAGAACCTCGTCGTTCCGCCAGACGCGATTCCGGGAGACCGTCAGAACACTGTAGGCGATTATCGCAACACCCAGGACGCCGATCACTACCACCGCCGCCCCGCGGCTCCCGCGATGCCACAACCAACGCGTCAGGGCCGGAAGGGTCAGCCCCCACACCATCGCCAACGCCACCGAAGGAAGATACATCAGGCGCTCGGCAAAGATCGTACCGATCAGCACCAGCACGTTGGCGACCGGAGCGTACGTGATGAGAAACCACCCCACAGCGACAAGGACCTGCCGCCGACTCCGCAACGACAGGAAGCCCGCCCCCACCAGCGCCAGAAGGCAAAGCCCCCCCCATACCACGCGGGCGTCGATAGATCGCGCCACAGGAATCGCATCGTAGCTGTAGTCGTTCGACAGCGGATGCCCCACCAGCATCAGATAGACATACTTGCCCAGAAGCACCAGACCGGTCAGCCACCGCGTGGCCATCGACTCATAAGGCAGCGGATTGTCCACTCGCGGAAACCGGATGCCCTCTCCCAGAACCATGCCGAGGGCATACCGCCGCATCGATAGGACGATGATCACCATCACCAGAAAGCCGCCATAGCGCCAGAAGAACCGGCTGGTCAGATAGGACTCCCAGCCCCCCTTCCTCTCGGACGCGGGCGCACACAGCCGCCGCCAGATGTCGAAGGCCGGCACCAGGGCGACCAGGACGATGGCGTTCTCCTTGGTCAGCATCGCCCCCAGAGACAGCAACAATGCCAGCGCGTATCGCCAGGAAGGTCCGCGTCCACCGCTGGCGGCATCCCCGGCATAAAGAACCATCGCCATCAGCACCAGGACCGTGCTCAGGACCTCCGATCGTCCGACGATCGGCGCGACCGCCTCGACATGAATCGGCAGCACGGCAAAGACCGCCGCGGCCACCACAGCGGGCCAGAATTGCCCGAACAGAACCGTCATCAGCCGATACAACGCCACACAGATCAACCCATGAAGCGTGATGTTGACCGCCCGATAACCGGGGGCACTGAGGCCGGTGAGCGCATGGTTCAGTGCGAAGCTCAGGTGCGTCATCGGACGGTAGAGGGTTCGTTTCGTGACGGTCCAGTATCCGCCGGAGAAGATTTCGCCGATGCGGCTCAGACTGTGACTTCGCGTATCACCCACCACCACGGCGTGGTCGTCATAGGTGAAGTCGTTGTACAGACTGTTGGCGTAGACGCCCCAGGCAAGACAAAACAGCAGCACGACGGCAGCCGAATCGCGCCACGTCCAGCGGTAGGTCACAGGCCAGATGTCAGACAGCATCTGCATGCAGAAGATCATCCCGTCTCAACAGCAATCATAGATCAAGAATACGGTGGATCAAGGCACACCCGTCGGCTCCCCCCCCCCGGCCCATCGCACTCTACTGTTATCGGCAGTCGGATGCACCGGCCATACTCTTTGATTCGGGGACGTTTCGAGGCTACGATAACGCGTCTCATCGGCCGTTACCGTAGGCGGCAAAGCCCGTCCGTTCAAAGAGCGAGGGTCGTACCGAAGCCATGACGTCCAGACCATCACAAGACCGGATGCCTTTGGGCCTGTCTCGATCCACCTACAAGTGGGTCGTCGTGGGCATGCTGTGGTTCATCTGTTTCTTCAACTATGCCGATCGACAGGCAATCTTCTCCATCCTGCCGGTACTCGAGACCCAGTTCGGCTTCAACAAGGCCGAACTCGGCCTGATCAGCATGGCCTTTACGCTGGTCTACGCCTTGACAGCCCCTGTGGCTGGACAGGTGGGCGATCGCTGGGCCCGCAAGTGGGTCATCCTGGGCGGCCTGTACGTTTGGAGCTTCATTACCGGCCTGACGGCCTTGTGCAGCAAGGTATGGCAATTTGTTCTGGTACGAGGCGCCGAGGGTCTGGGTGAAACCTTCTACTTCCCGGCCTCCATGTCGCTCGTCAGCGACTATCACACCGGGGCCACGCGGTCGCGGGCGATGAGTATCCATCAAACCAGCGTCTACGTGGGAACGATCGGCGGCGGGGCACTGGCCGGATGGCTCGCCCAGGCGTACGGCTGGCAGTATCCCTTCATCATTCTGGGCGGCGCGGGCATGCTGCTGGGGCTGGTCCTCGGCGCCTTGGTGCGCGAGCCCTCGCGCAACGAAGCCGAACGCCTGGAACGAAGTCTCATCATCGATCCAAACCCTTCTCACCCGGAAGAATCAGCCACGTTTGCCGGCGCCCACGCCGTTCACTCGGGCGAGCCGGAACGAATCCCCCTGCTTCAATTCCTGCGCGAATTCATCTCGACGCCGACCGCCGTGGTCCTGCTGTTTGCGTTCTTCGGGGCAAATTTTGTCGCCCTGGTCTTTCTGACGTGGATGCCCACCTTCCTCAAGGAGAAGTTCGAGCTCAGCCTGGCCGTCGCCGGTGTGGGCGCCACCGTGTTCATCCAAACCGCCAGTATGGTGGGCGCGACAATCGGGGGGTTCCTGGCCGACCGCTGGCGGCAGCGAATCCCCGGCGGGCGAATCCTCGTACAGTCACTCGGCCTGTTTCTGGGTGCCCCGTTCGTCTTCTTCTGTGGCTACACGCGCAACGGCTACGCCCTCATGGCCGCCATGACCCTCTACGGGCTGTTCAAGGGAATGTACGACTCCAACATCTGGGCGTCGCTCTACGACGTGATTCCACCCGCCCGGCGAGGCACCGTCGTCGGATTCATGAATCTGGTGGGCTGGACCGGCGGAGGACTCGGCTCTCTGGCCATCGGCGTCGTCGTCTATCGCGGAATGACCATGAGCGTCGCTATTTCGTCCACAGCCGTCCTGTACGTGGTGGCCGCCAGTCTGCTCCTGTGCGGCTCCCTCGTCTTCGCACCCCGCGATGTGGCCCGGTCGCAGGAAAGGGCCTTAACCAAGAGCTGATTCCTTCGGACACACCACCGAAGACTCCGGAGGCACGGCCGCCAATGATCCTGAGGAGCACCCTCATGTTGACCGCCATGCTCTCGCTGGCGACGGGCCTCATGACCGCCGCCGCGACCCAGCCGTTCGACGTAACCGCCGAGAAGACGGACGGGCCCATGGTCCAACCGTGGAAGTCGATCCGACAGGACACGAAATACGGGGGGCAGTGGCTGGTCGCAGGCGATCTCGATGGCGACGGACAGGCCGAACTGGTGACGGCCCGCCACGCCGACCAACGCGTGACGACGGTACTGGCGATGAAGCTCGATGGGTCGGTCCTCTGGCGATGGGGCCAGCCGGACACGGGCAAGCCCGGCCTGTACTGTGACGTACCCGTTCAGATCTACGACCTCGACGGCGACGGTCGTCAGGAAGTCTGGATCAGCGTGTCGCGATGGCTCCTCGTATTGGACGGTGCCACAGGCCGGGAGAGGCTTCGACACCCCCTGCCCACGGGACTCGACGTGGCCGACTGCATCGCCTTCGTCAATCTCCGGGGGCTGAACCGCCCGCGAGACATCCTCATCAAAGATCGCTACCACCACCTCTGGGCGTACACCGACGACTGGAAGCCGCTGTGGGATTGGGCCCCCAAGGGCTACCTGACCTGTCATCACCCCACACCGGTGGACATCAACGGTGACGGTCGCGACGAAATCTTGGGCGGCTACTCACTGCTCGACCCGAACGGCCACGAACTGTGGACGCTCAAGTCCGACTCGATCGATCTGACCAAGGGCCACATGGACGTCTGCGATGTCATCGCCACCGGCAAGAAGCCCGAAGAGGCCCGCATGCTCGTCACCCTCTGTGGTGCGTCGGCGATCGCCCTGATCGACGGACGAGGCCAATTCCTCTGGACCGTAACGGGACGCCATTATGAATCGATCGACTATGGCCGCATCCGCAACGACATTCCAGGCCGACAGATCGTCGTGGACGTGGCACATGCCGGCCAGTTGCAGGTCGAGTTCCTGGACGACCACGGTCACCCCCTCGGCACGATCCACTGTTTCGAAAGCCGCCACCATCGCCTGATCGACTGGAACGGAGACGGACTCGACGAGATCCTCATCGGCAACGCACTCCGCCTGTTTGACGGAAAGGGTGCGTGCATCGTACGTCTGGGCCCCGCGAATGCCTTCGAGGGGGAAACGGGCCCCCAGAAGGACAACGACCCCGGGCCGCTGGCATTGGTGGCCGATGTGGACGGCGACGGTCGCCCCGAGATCATCCTCCATTCACCCCAGTCGATTCTCATCTACAAGAGCGACCGGGCAGCCAAGATGAGGACACCCCACGTCGGTACCGAGGTGAATTTCACGCTGTACTGACATGATCGAATCCTTGACCGGACCGATCCCGGTGGAATAGGGTAGTCCATAAGGTGAGAAGGACGCCATGAGCGACCGTGCCGAACATGATGCACCATCGCCCGATGAAGCGCTGGCGGAAGAGATGCCGACAGCCCCCTCCGAGGGGCACCCGCTGGGTCCGCTGATTGCGTTGAGTCCGGACCGCTCGCCGCTGACCCGCCTGACGGCGCTGGGCGTCCTGATCGGTGTGGGAGTGATCCTCGGGGTGGCCCGGTGGATCGACCCCAACCCCTCGGGATACGGCTCCCATCGCAGACTCGGCTTGGCACCCTGCGGTTTCCTGTACACGACCGGACTACCCTGCCCCACCTGCGGCATGACAACCACCTTTGCCCTGACGGTTCGAGGACACATCCTGAAAGCCTTGTGGGTTCAGCCGGCCGGGACCGTGCTTGCAGGCGTCACCGTCTTGCTGGGCATCACCGCCATCGTCGTCCTGATCACGGGGCGACGCCTGGAAATCAACTGGTATCGGATCAACCCCATGCACGTCCTGGTGGGGGCGCTGGTATTGTTCATTGGAAGCTGGGCCTTTAAGATCATCGTGGTTTTGTTGTCCCGCCCCCACGCGACCGGCAGCGGATGACGCCGCGCGGGGTCGGGAGGTTCAAGCCGGTGACTCTGCCGGAGGGCGCCACGGATGGTTCCACGAAGTCGTTGGATGGTAGTCTTACCTGCGTTGATGTTGGTGTTCGGGACCGGATGTAACATCGTCAGCATGCCGTTCCTGCTGTTTGCCCCCGAACCGACCAAGAAGGTCGATGCCGAATTCACGCAGCTCAAGGGAAAGACCGTCTGCGTTCTCACCTGGGCCGAACAGGCCACGCTCTATGAGTACCCTCACGTGCAGCTTGAGATCAGCAGCTATACGCGGTACTTCCTGCGCGAGAAGTTCAAGGACCTGAACGTCGTCTCGCCCAGCGATGTCGACAAGTACATGAAGAGCCGGCCCGACTGGGCGACCGAGCACCCCTCGCGCGTCGGCAAGCATTTCAACGCCAACCTGGTACTGATGATCGAGTTGATGGAATTCACGACGCGGGAACCGAGCAGCCCGGGGTTGTTCCGCGGGCGGGTTCGCGCCAGAATTACCGTATACGACCTGTCCGGCACGGAGGAACAGCCCAAGGGCATCGCCTTGAAGCCGGCCGAGGTCAACTACCCGCCCGACAAGCCGGTCGGCGTGCTCCGGGCTGACGACCGGACGATCCGGGACGAAACCTATAAGGAGTTTGGACGCACAGTGGCTCAGAAGTTCTACGACCACGAGGTCAAGGTCAAGATCAAGGAATGACGACTCACGGAACGATTCGAACGGCGCTGGTCCTGCCTGTGCTCACCGCGATGGCATGCCTGATCGGCGCTACGGGTTGCGGTGGCACCATGGGAGCGTGGGCCTACTGGTTCGCCCCGGTACCCGAACAGGAGGTCAAAGCCGAATACAAGTTGGAGAAGAGCCGGCTCCTGATCCTCGTCGACGGGGACAAGGGCTGGTTGCCCGACCCCGCCATCCAAAGCACGCTCACCAACGAACTGATCAAGGAGTTTGAGGAGCACAACGTCAGCCACCTGACCGTCCCCTACGAACAGATCGTCCAACTCCGCAAGAAAGACCCCAAGTTCGAACGGCGGGGTGCCCGCGAGGTCGGCAAGGACCTCAAGGCCGATCAGGTCCTCCATCTGAATGTTCACAAGTTCACCCTTCATGACGAAGTGGTGGCGCCGGCGTTCAAGGGCAAGTTCGTCCTGTCGGTCAAGGTACTCAGCACGAGCGCCGAGAAGGCCGACGATGTCCGCCTCTGGCCCAGTTCCAGCGAGGGCACGTCGGTCGAAGTCACGACGGACCTGCATATCGGCAAGGGACAGACCTACAACGATGAGCTGACACGCCGCCTCTGTACCGAAATGGCTGAGAAGGTCGCCAAGTTGTTCTACGATCACAAGATTCCCAAACCCGTGTAACCACCCGTATGATACGTATCTGCCACCTGTTGACGTCCGATACCTCTGATGACGCGATGGCCACTATCGGCCGGCTGCTGAGGGGGTTGGACCGCCGAGAATTCGACCAGCGAGTGGCCTGCCTCGACGGCCCCATGACCCTGCGGGCAAAGGACGCCCTGCACGCCCCCATCCTCCGGATACATCTGCGACTGAGCAACGTCGTGCCATCCTGGAAACCCCACCCGATCCTGGCCGACGAAACCGACGTGATTCATCTCTGGACCGACCGGCCCGTTCCCGGAATCGGCAGGACTGACCGGGGCCCTGCCCTCATCATGTCGATCCAGTCCGTCCAGGCAGCGCGACGTTCCCGTGAAGCATGGTGCGATGAAACACTCGAGGGGTTGTCCCTCGTGTGCGATACCGAATCCGCCGTTCGATCGCTTATGGACGGCGGCTACGATGGGGCCCGCTGTGTGGTGATCCCCCCGGCAGCCGAAACCCGCGGGGAAGGCCTCGCCGACGTCGCCCGTTCCGAACGACGCACACGTCTGCGCGAGCGCCTGAGGCTCTCGGCCGATCAGCCGGTGCTTCTGGCCCCCCCGCCCCCATCCCATGAGGGCGGACACTACTTCGCGGTCTGGGCCTCCGCGCTGCTCCAGCAGATGCATCCAGACATCCGCTTAATCCTGCCGGGCGAATCCACGGAACTCAACCGGCTTCGGCGGTTCGCCGCCAGCTTCCGCCTGCCGGCCGTTCTGATCACCCCCGGGTGGCGCTATGGCCTTCGAGAACTCGCAGACGCCGCCGATGTGTTTGTCTCACCGGCCCTCGGCAACGTCTCGACGGGTCCGGTCGTCCAGGCGATGGCAGCCGGTATTCCGGTAGCGGCCTCCGACGTCCCCGCCCTGCGAGAGCGGATCGAGGCCGGGGTCACGGGGCTGCTCGTCCCTCCGCAAAAACCCACCAGACTGGCCGAGGCCGTGCTGAAGCTTCTGGAAGACCGAGGCCTCTGTGAACGCCTCTCTCAAGAAGCTATCGCCCGAGCCGGCGCCGCCTTCTCGACAGCGGCCCAGGTCGATCGACATGCCGAGGTATATCGGCAGGCGACCTCTCGGCCGAAAACAAGCCGTTTCTCGGGTGGGCAAGTCCGTCGCTACTTTCAGAAGGCCATTCGGGCGATGGGCGCCGCCGATCCGCCCGAACAGATCCTCGTACAGGGGCAGGTGCATACGCGGCTCCTCGTGTTCAAGCACGACTTCTTCGCCGCCACGGCCCTGTACGAAGGGCCCCTGGGCAAGGTGGTGCTCAAGCTGGGACGCCGGGAGTCCTTCCTCGGACTACCCCTGGCCTGGATCGGGCGAGTGCTGATCGGCCATGAGGCCAGACTCTACGAACACCTGGACGGCATCCCGGGCGTGCCGCGATTCCTCGGACACTGGCAGGACTACGGGCTGATGCATGAATACGTTGAGGGCCACCAACTCGCCAGGGGCGAGTGGGTCGGCGACGAGTTCTTCCCGCAACTCTCCGCCCTCATCGGCCAGGTCCACCAACGGCACACCGCCTATGTCGACCTGGAGAAACGCGAGAATATCCTGGTTGGCGACGACGGCCGGCCCTATCTGATCGATTTTCAGATCTCCTGGCACGTGCCCTCTTCCTGGAGAGGCCACCGATTTCCCGCTCGTTTCGTGCTCAAGGTACTCCAGGATGCCGATCGCTACCACCTGCGCAAACACCATCGTCGAACGCGCCCGGATCAGTTGACCGACGAGCAGATTGAAGCCGGCCGCCGGCCGCCCTTCTACATCGCATGGCACCGGGTTCTGACCCGCCCATTCACGCGCATTCGCCGCCGCGCCCTGCGGCGAATCGAGGACGAGTAACACCCGGCCAGGCATCCGACATCTCTGTCCGATCCCTGGCGACAAACGAATACGCCTTGACTTGCCCCTGCCAAGGACGTATAAGGGCGCTATTCGGAAAAGGACCGCGAATCATGGACCCGATATTCCATATGGACATCCTGATTATTCGGGAGAAACGGAGAGGCTCCTAGACCGCGCGTTCTTTCGTTGAGAACATCGAGGTCCTGGGAGTGAAAGCTCCCAGGACCTTTCTTTTTCTCGGAACAGTAGACATCCATGACCGACTCGGCCAACCATCCCAGGCCCACCCTGACCGCAGAAGACCCCGCACAGTCGCTCGACTGCATGACCGTGCCGGTCAGTCCGGCCCCCGAGAAGCTGATGATCGAGGCCGAAGGCAGCGACCTGCGCCTCTTGTTGAAGGTCTCAGGCCCCATCATCGTCGCAACCGTGTCGCAGACGATGATGCGATTCGTCGACTTCGCGATGGTCAGCGGACTGGGCACCGACGCCCAGGCGGCCGTAGGAGCCAGTGGCATCTCGCTGTTCGTGCTGATCGGGTTCTGGATCGGCCTGATGAGCTGCGTCAACACGTTCGCCAGCCAGGCCCTGGGACGAAACGAACCCCATGAATGCGGAGCCTATGTCTGGCAGGCGCTCTACGTGGCGATCTTCGCCGAGCTGTCGGCCCTGCCGCTCTGGCCGCTCGTACCGTCGCTGTTTCGATTCTTCGCCCACGGCGAAAACGTCGTGCCGCAGGAAACGATCTACATGCAGATCGGCCTGCCCAGCGTCGGGTTCTTCGCCGCCGAAGTGGCGCTGTCGAACTTCTTCAACGGCATCCACCGCCCGAAAACCACCATGATCTCGGCCCTCGGCACCAACCTGCTGAACGTGGTGGGCGATTACGTCCTGATCTACGGCAAGTTCGGCTTCCCGAAGATGGGTGTGGCCGGAGCCTCGCTGGCCACGACGCTGTGCATGGGAGTCCGGGTGGTATGGCTGATCGTGGCGATGCTCTGGCCCTACTACGCTGAGCACTTCGGAACGCGCCGGATGTGGCGGTTCGATCGAACGCGGGCGATGAACCTGATTCGCATCGGATTTCCGGCCGGTGTGCAGTTCGTGATGGACATCCTGGCATGGTCGGTGTTCGTCATGTGGCTGGTCGGGCGATTCGGCCCAAAGCACCTGGCGGCGAGCAACATCGTCTGGCAGTTCTTGCACGTATCCTTCATGCCGGCGCTGGGCATCGGCATCGGTCTGACGGCGGTCGTGGGCAAGGCGATCGGCGAGGGCCGGCCCGACAAGGCCCGCCGTCGTGCCCGAATCGCAATGGCCTGCTGCGGCACCTACATGGCAAGTTGCGGTCTGACGTTCGCCTTGCTGCGAGGCCATCTGGTCGGTCTGTTCAATGATGATCCCGAGGTCGTTCGTCTGGGAGTCCAGATCATGATCTGCGGAGCGATCTTCCAGTTGTTCGATGCCATGTGCGTCGTCTATAGCAGTGCGCTCAAGGGCGCCGGCGACACCGTCTGGCCCGCGGTGGCACTCGTGGTCACCTGCTGGACGCTGCTGATCGGCGGCGGCACTGTGATCGTCCATGTTGCCCCGGGTATCGGATCCTTAGGCCCTTGGATCGCCGGTGCGACTTACGTTATTGTTTTGGGTTTGATCCTGGCCGGAAGATGGTGGCGAGGAGGCTGGTTGAAGATTGACATCTTCGCCCGAAAGGAGCCCGTCGCCGACACCGGTCAATTGAATGGCTGATGATCGCTATCGAGCCACCGTTCACCGAAACGCCGAGCCTTTAAAGAGCGCCTCGGTCGAAGCATCGCTCAGGACAGCGACGCGCGGGTGTGCTGAACATCGTTTTCTCAGACAGAGCAGGTTAACCATGGCAGAGAAGAAGAGCTACAAAGACACGATCCTGGTCCCGAAAACCGACTTCCCGATGAAGGGCGACCTGTTGAATCTCGAGCCCCGCATGCAGAAGCGGTGGGCCGAAATGGACATCTACGCCAAGATCCGACAGTCGCGTGCCGACCGCCCCAAGCGCGTCCTGCACGACGGTCCGCCCTACGCCACGGGCGACCTGCATGTCGGCACCGGCATGAACAAAGTCCTCAAGGACTTCATCGTCCGCTACTGGACCATGCGCGGTTACGATTCGCCCTATCTGCCCGGCTGGGACTGCCACGGCCTGCCCATCGAGCATCGTGTCGCCACCGAACTGGGCGAAAAGTTCCGGCAACTGCCCGTGGCCGACGTCCGTAAACGCTGCCTCGACTACGCGATGAAGTTCATGAACCGCAACCGCGAGGAGTTCATGCGGCTCGGCATCTTCGGCGAGTGGTCGACGCCCTATCTGACAATCAACCCGAGCTACGAGGCCGGCGTGATCGACGTGTTTGCCCAACTGGTCGAGCGGGGATACATCTACCGAGCCCTGCGCCCCATCCACTGGTGCATGACCTGCGAAACTGCCCTGGCCGAGGCGGAGCTCGACTACAGCAGTTCGAAGAGCCCGAGCGTCTACGTGGCGTTTCCGCTCGTCGACGACATGGGCGACCTGTTGCCCGCCGCCAAGGGCAAGCCCGTCGACATCCTGATCTGGACGACCACCCCCTGGACGCTGCCGGCCAACCTGGCCATCGCCGTCCACCCCGACCTGAACTACCGCCTGATCCGCTACGTCCATAAGGGCAAAGAGCGGTACGGCCTGATGGCCGACGGTCCGCGAACCCGGAAGATTGAAGACGACGAAGGCAAGATCGTCCAGGAATTCAACGAGGAACTCCTCGACTACGTCATGGAGAAGTGCGGCATCACGCAATTCGAGCGGCTCGATCAGGTTGCCGGCCGCAAGCTCGAAGGCCGGCGATACCGGCACGTCTTCATCGACCGCGTGTCCCCAATCGTCCTGGCCGACTATGTGACCATCAGCGACGGAACCGGCTGCGTCCATACGGCCCCCGGGCACGGTGCCGAAGACTTCCACACGGGTCGCAAGTACGGCCTCGATGCCTACAGCCCCGTTGACAACCAGGGCCGCCTGACCAAAGAGGTGCCCCTCTTCGCCGGCATGAAGGTCTTCGATGCCGATCCGAAGATCGTCGAGCACCTCGACACGATCGGTGCCCTGCTGACAACCGAGGAGTACCCGCACCGATACCCGCACTGCTGGCGATGCCACGAACCCGTCATCTTCCGGGCCACCACGCAGTGGTTCGTCAGTGTGGAACACAAGGAACTGCGACGCGAGTTGCTTGATTCCATCCAGAACGTCCGGTGGGTGCCCGACTGGGGTATCCGCCGGATCCGAGGCATGATCGAAAACCGCCCCGACTGGTGCATCAGCCGCCAGCGGGCCTGGGGCGTGCCCATCCCTGGGTTCCACTGCAAAGACTGCGGCCAGACCCTGCTCGACGCCGGCGTCATCCGATACGTCCGCGATCTGTTCGCCAAGCATGGAGCCGACTACTGGTTCACACGCGAACCGGCCGATCTGCTGCCGAGCGGCACCCGTTGTAGCAAGTGCTCCGGCTCGAGCTTCGAGAAAGAAGACGACATCTTCGATGTCTGGTTCGAAAGCGGCTGTTCGCACCGCTCGGTGCTCAAGGAAAACACCCACCTGACCTGGCCGGCCGAGATGTACCTCGAAGGCAGCGACCAGCACCGCGGATGGTTCCAGGTCAGTCTGATCACGGGAATGGCCGCCTACGATCGCCCCCCCTTCCACACCGTCGTCACCCACGGTTTCGTGGTCGACCAGCAGGGCAACAAGATGTCCAAGAGCCGGGGCAACTTCGTCTCGGTCGGCGATGCGATTCAGAAGGTCGGCGCCGAACTCCTGCGCCTCTGGGTCAGCAGTATCAACTATCAGGACGACATCCCCACCGGCATCGACCTGATGAAGCAGATGGCGGACGAGTACCGCCGCATCCGCAACACGTTCCGCATTCTGCTGGGCAACCTGTTCGACTTCGACCCGCAGGTCCATCACCGGGGCACCAAGAAGCTCGAACCGATCGACACGTGGATCCTCACCGAGCTGCGCAGGCTGACGGAGCGATGCCTCAAGGCGTACGAAGACTACGCCTTCCACCGCGTGTTCTCGGCCATCCACAATTTCTGCGCGATCGAGCTCTCCAGCATCTATGTCGACGTGCTCAAGGATCACATGTATTGCGACCCGGCCGACTCGCCCCGCCGGCGATCGAGCCAGTCGGCCATGTACGAGATCCTGACGGCCATGGCGCGCCTCCTCGCCCCCATTCTGGTCCATACCACCGAAGAGGTGTGGGACTATCTGCCGGGCAAACGCGGCCTGCCGAGCGTCCACTTTGCGATGATGCCCGAACCGGATCACTATCCCGGCGATGAGGCCTTCGAGTCCGACTGGGCCGAGCTGCTCAAGGTCCGCGAGGCGATCCTGCCGCAGATTCAGCAGATCCGCTACGACAAGAAGAAGCACACGCCCCAGGACATCCTCGATCGTGGGCTGGTCGGCAGCAGCCAGGAGGTCGAAGTCCGCCTGCGAACCTCCGACGCACGTCTGAAAGGGCTGATCGAACGGCGCCGTCAGCAGCTCGAACTGCTGATGATCGTCTCGGGCATCGAGGTTACCGACGACAGCACCGTTGGTACCCCCGCAACAGGCATCGAGAATCTCTTCGTCGAAGTCCGGCGAAGCAAGAGACACCGATGCGAACGTTGCTGGAACTACCGCGAGAGCGTTGGCAAGCTCCCGTCAACACCCGACCTGTGCGACCGATGCGCCGCGGTAGCCGGCCACTGACATCGAAGGGATCCTTCAAGCCCCACGGGATCGGGAATCATACGAAGAGAAGGCAAACCCGGCAGAGGCGGAAATCAATTCGCCTCTGCCTCTTTGTTCTTGTCGGCCCCTTCTGCGCCTTCGGCGGCCGCACCCCTCTCAGATCGTGGCGCACGCCGTGGGATGGCGGGGGCGCTGAATTCCGAACAGCTCCGGCACAGCTTGGGCGGATGACCCTCAACCGTTCGACGGAGCAGATCGGCGTAGACGCGGCCGCTGATGATCTCGGCGAGGGTCTGCTCGTTCACGTTTCCGATCACCAGATCGCACGGATCGCCCCCGAAAATACTGACACAGCAGGGCATGACCTGTCCGCTGGTCAGGACATTGAGATTCCCTCGCCAGAGTTCCAGGCAGATACGCGTGTTGTCGTTTCCGTTAAACCGAAAGACGGGACTGACCTTGATGTTGTCAACCAATCCGGCCCACTGGCGATGGACGTCGGCGATCTTCTCGGCGTTCTTCTCGTGTGCCACCAGGGCAATCTTGACCTCGAGCTCCGGGCGCTTTCGATCGACCAGCGAACGGATGTTCTCGCGGATCTCTTCGAGATCGATCCCGCGAACCTCGCGAGCCGTTTCAGCGTCGGTCTCGACCGAAACGTTGACCACCGCCAGATGCGTCCGGGCGATCGCTTCGAGCCGTTCGCCCTTGAGCAGCGTACCGTTGGTGGCCAGTACCACCCGCACACCGGCCTCGTGGGCATAGTCGATCATCCGCGGCAGTTCGTCGTGCAACAGCGGCTCGCCGGCAAGGCTGAACGTCACCGATTCAACCGACGACGGCATGTGGTCGACGATCCGGGCGAAGGTGTCCCACGGCATCCGAGGCGGACGAATCTTGCGATAGGGGATAACACCGTAGCAGGTCTTGCAGCGAAGGTTGCACCCGTACACCGGCTCGATCACGATCGACGTGACGCCCGCGATCCGCGGGATGCCCCTCCAGTAATGAAGCAGGTTTCGGGCCGTCAGATAAACGGTCCGGGGACGCTGCATCTTCTCGAACATCCAGTCGGCATGATCGCTGTTGCCGAAGACAATTCGAGAAACCAGCTTGTAGGTGGTTCGTAATACGCGTCCGGACAATCGCATACGGATCCCCTGCCTGCGGGATCTTGAGGATTCTACATCCTCAGTCAATAGTAGTATAATTTGGGAGAGAAGGTGGGGCAACTCAGCGAGGTAAACTCACCCATGGGGTGGCGCGATCGATCGTATGTCGGAGAAGGCTATGGCGGCGATGCCTGGAGCGGCAGCACGGGCATCGGATTGTCCAGGCCGACCTATGTCGTCACGATCCTGCTGATCGCCAATTTCGCCGTCTTTCTCCTCACGGTTATCCCCAACTCTCTCGGTGCATTCCTGGCCCAGTACGGCCTGATGACGGTCTGGGGGCACCATGGCGGCGTCCTCACCGGACAGGTCTGGCGGCTGGTGACCTACCAATACCTCCACGACTCATCGACCCCCTTCCATCTGCTCTACAATATGTTGGGTCTGTACTTCTTCGGCCCCGTCCTGGAATCGCGGTGGGGCTCGCGCCGGTTCTTCGGATTCTATACCGCCTGCGGTGTCGCCGGAGGCTTGTTCTTCACCTTGATGGTGATTCTCGGCGTCTTCGGTGATGCTCGAATGGTCGGGGCATCGGGATGCGTATTGGGCCTTCTGGCGGCCTGCGCGGTGATGTTCCCCCAGATGGTGATCATCCTGCTGTTCTTCCCCGTGCCGATCCGGATGGCCGCACTGTTGCTCGTGGTGGTCTATGTCCTGAGCATCCTGACCTCCATCACCCAGGGCGGCGGAAACGCCGGAGGCGACTCGGCCCACCTGGGCGGAATGGCGTTCGGTGCCGCGTGGTGCCTCTGGGGCGGTGTCGATTGGCTCGATCGGATCCGCCAGCGGCGGACTCAGGGCGCCTGGCAACGAAAGCTCCGAAAGGAACAGGACCTCCAGCGAGAGGTCGATCGAATCCTCGTCAAGGTCCACGACCATGGGATACAGTCGCTGAGTTCCCGCGAGAAGAAAACGCTGGCCGACGCCACGACCGCTGAGCGCGAGAAGGAACGGCGGATCCGTCGCATGTGACTCAGAAGGGCTGCCGAGACTCATGACACGCTTGCGTCGATTCGGGTTCAGAGTCACAGCATTGGCGATGGCGATGCTTGTCACCTTCGGAACGATCGAAATCACACATCGCCTGACGACCGGGGTCAAGAACCAGCACGACGCAGACCGTTCGCCTTCCAAGGCGCCTGCACGTTTCCTGAACGCGGGAAGGGACTTGGCTGGCGGCCCCTCCGAAACCCTTAAGGGCGTGACAATCGCCTTCCTGGGCGATTCCTGGACCTACGGGTCAGGCGTCACCCCCGATGAGACGTTCGTTCGGAAGGCGGATGTGTGGCTGAACGCCAGAAGCCGCGGGCAATTCAAGACCATCAACCTGGGGGCCCCCGGTGCCGATACCATCCAGGAGTGGGCAATCTACAATCGGGCCAGGGATCAGATACGTCCTCGTGTGCTCGTCCAGGTTCTCACGCCGAACGACATGGACGTCGATCTCTACCTGAATGCGAACCCCGTGCTCGATTCGTTCTTCGCACGAACCTCCCTGTTGGCGCACTTCAAGTCCCTTCAGCGCGTCGAAGCAACGATCCGAGGTATCAAAGCCGCGCAAGCCATCACCGACTATTTTCGCGGGGGAGCAACCCCCGCATCGCGAGAGCGATCCTGGCGAATCATCTCGGACGGCATTGCGTCCACCAAAAGCCTCGTTGAAGAAGCGGGCGGAGTCCATGTCCTGGTCCGATGTCCCAGACTGACCAGCCTGAAAGACTACCCCTTGAGAGAAGTACATCAGCGAACTGGAGAAATCGCTGCCCGACTCGGAATACCCTACCTCGATCTTCTCGAGCCCTTCCTGAGCAGACAGGACACGAAGTGGGTTCTGCCTGATGATGAGCACCCCAACGCCGCAGGACATGCCTTGATAGGCGAACATATCGCGGAGTTCCTCTGGAGATCCGTGCTGCCTGCCATCCCTCCGGTCCCGTCCACTGCCGCATCACAACCCCGACCACCTCACGTTACCCTGACCGCAGAGATGCGGTGGTTTCGACACGTCCTCGTCCTGGACCCCACATGCAGAAGCGCCTTGCTGGGCCTGGAGAACTGTCTCAGACAACAGGGCATCATTCCACAACCTGGCATTCACCCCCCAAACAACCCCACTTCTCCATCTCGGTGAGGCCGAATGAATTCCCATCTCGACCCCCTCCGAAAGTGTTGCGTCCCCCAACCCCTGTGCGTGTATCATGGGTGCCGTTCCGCTTAGGAGAGAACCAATATGGCCGGCATAGCTCGAACCCTTGTGGCGGTTGCGGTGGTCTGGACGGGAATGGCAAGCCTCTCAAAAGCCGAAACCACCCCCTCACCTCTCTGCGTCCTCGTGCTCAGCGGACAGAACAACCATGACTGGAAGCAAACCACGCCCCCGCTGCGAAAGATGCTCACCGACAGCAAGCGATTCGCCGTCGATGTGACGGATGACCCCACCACAATCAACCCCGCCGACCTCGACCGATACGACGTGATCGTCAGCAATTGGACGAACTGGCCGGAGCACCAGAATCGCATCTGGCCGGCACCCGTCGAACAGGCCATTCAGGACTTCGTCGCTGGCGGAAAGGGGTTCGCCCTGTTCCACGCCGCCGGCACACCCTTCCAGAACTGGCCCGAATACCAGCAGATCGTCGGATCGACGTGGGACCTCGCCACGACGGGGCACGGGGCAATCCACACGTTCAAGGTCACCATCGCCGATCGATCGCACCCCATCACCCGCGGTATGGGCGACTTCGACATCCGCGACGAACTGTGGCATCGCACGCGCAAGCAGCCGAATATCCAAGTGCTCTGCAAGGCCTTCTCCTCGAAGGAATCCCAAGGCTCCGGAGAATTCGAGGTCGTTGCGCACTGCCAACCCTTCGGCAAGGGACGATGCTTCAACCTCGTCCTGGGGCACGATGCCGAAACCATGCAGAACCCCAACTGGCAGGCCCTGATGCTCCGCGGAATCGAGTGGGCCGCCACCGGCAAAGTCACCCTGCCGGCCCCCCCGCCGACACCGGGAGTCTCCGCGGCAATTGACCCGACCAAGGTCGATTTCGACGCCGAACTGAAAACCGCCGTGAAATGCGAGTTCGGCCAGCCCCGTGCCGCCCTCCTTCGTGTGGAAGCCGTCGTGGTCTCGTCGCCCAGCCGGCCTGAACAGCACCGGCAGATCCTCGACAAGCTGACGGCCGCCCTGACCTCCGCCGCCACCGTCGAGGGCAAGAAGTTCCTCTGCCGACAGATCGGCCTGATCGGAACAGCGGCGCAGGTGCCGGCCCTCGCGCCACTCCTGGCAGACAAAGACCTCTCGATGGCCGCCAGATCGGCTCTCCAGGCGATCCCAGGCGATGAGGCCTCGACCGCCCTTCGAATCACGCTGGAACGATCGAAGGGGTTGGACGCGGCCGGCCTGATCAACACACTGGGCGAGCGTCGCGACAAGGCCTCTGTCCCCGCCATCGCACGGTTCCTGAGTGAGCCCGACACGATTCCGGCCGGTGCGGCGATCGATGCCCTCGGCAAGATCGCCGACAGCGAATCCCTCGACGCCCTGACAAAGGCCCACCCGAAACTGGCCGGCTCTCTCCTTTCGCCGTGGTGCGATGCCATGCTCAAGTGTGCCGAATCCCTGGCCAGTTCGGGCAACGCCGCGAAAGCGGCTGCGATCTACCAAACCCTGTGCGCCGCCGACAAGCCCAAGCACGTGCGAATCGCGGCGTTCCCTCGAATGATCGCCCTCAAGGGCGGCGATGCCGAAACCCAGGTCGTCGGCGCCCTGGCAGGTCCCGATGCCGTGCTGAGAACCGCAGCCCTTCGGTGCGTCCCCACCACCGGATCGCCCGAACAGTTGAAGCAATCCCTTCAGACGCTGTCCAAGGCCGTCACGACCAGCCACGTCGTCGCCGCCAGGAAGGATGTCCTGACCTGTCTCGGCAGCCTCCATACCCTCGATGCGATGCGGTTCGCCATGGGCTATCTCAAGGACACCGCCTTGGGCGATGCCGCGGCCTCCGCCGTTCTCGATATCGCGCCCGCCCTCCCCGCCTCGCAGCGCGATGCCACCCGCTCGGCCCTGAAGCAACTGCTGGCGGCCGGAACGTCGATGCAGATCCAGGCCCGCGTCTTCGCCGCACTGCTGAAGGTCGAACGCCCCGTGAACCTGGCAATCGGAGCCAAAGCCAACAGCCCGGACAACCTCGACAAGGACAATGCGGCCCACGGCGACCAGGCCGCCATCGACGGGAACCCCCGAACGTACTGGGACGAAACCGACGGTCAGAACTTCTACTGTCTGAGGGTGACGCTCAAGGAGCCGAAGGACATTTCGGCTATCAGCATCCTGGGCTATGAGCATCATCAATACGCCCCGAAAGATTTCGAGATCGTCTGCGACGATCAGGTCGTCCAGAAGGTCGGCGGTGCGGTGTACCACAGCAACGAACTTGTCGTGGTCTTCCCGCAAACCCGATGCCAGACGCTCGAATTGCGGATCACCGGCTACTACGGGCAATCCCCCGCAATCCGGGAACTGGGTATCTATGACGTTCGCGACTTTCTTTCGAAGTAGGTGAAGCAGAGATCAAGCCGGGGTCACCGGCCATCCTGCGGATGTCGCAGGCACGTGCCGGATCCCCAAGCATCGTATTGGAGCCGCGTCATGACACGGAGCACACTCACCCGAAGGGCAATGCTGAGAGAGTCGATCGGCCTGTTCGCCGCACCGTACGTCATCACATCGACGGCGCTGGGCAACGCCGATGTCCCTCCTGCCAGTGAGCGAATCGGCATCGGGCATATCGGCGTGGGCAACATGGGCTCGAACCTGCTCAACCATTTTCTCGGTTTGAATGACTGTCAGAGTGTGGCCGTCTGTGATTGCTTCAGATCGCGGCGAGAGACCGCACAGAAGACCGTCAACAACCGCTATGCACAGCGGCCGGACGCCTCCGACTTCAAGGGCTGTGCCGCATATCGCGATTTCCGTGAACTCCTGGCCCGCCCCGACATCGACGCCGTCATCGTGGCAACGCCGGACCACTGGCACGTACCGATCGCCCTGCACGCGGCTCGTGCAGGCAAGGACATGTACGTCGAGAAACCGCTGGGCATCAGCTTCGTTCACGATCGCACGCTTCGCGAGACGATCCAGCGCTACGGCCGGATCTTCCAATACGGCACGATGCAGCGGTCGTGGGCCCATTTCCGGCGGGCTTGTGAGCTGGTCCGAAATGGGCGCATCGGCAAGGTCCACACCGTCAACGTCTGGTGCCCCTCGGGTGAGGCCGGCGGATCGACCACACCCGCACCCGTGCCTGAAGACCTCGACTACGAGATGTGGCTCGGTCCCGCCCCGCACGCCCCCTACACCTCCGATCGCTGTCAGCCCCGCGGCGCCTACTGGATCTCCGACTATGCCATCGGCTACATCGCCGGCTGGGGGGCCCACCCCCTCGACATCGCACAGTGGGGGCTCAACACCGACGACACCAGCCCCGTGGAATATGAAGGCAAAGGCGTCTTCCCGACCGAAGGGCTCTACGACACCGCCATGAGTTGGGACGTCAACTGCACCTATGCCAACGGGATCACGCTGCGATTCATGAGCCCCGACGTGGCCGCCCCGATCTCGAGACCGCGAAAGCTCCAGAACGACCTGGGCACGATGTTCGTCGGAGACAAGGGATGGATCGACGTCGATCGCAGCCGAATCTACGCCGACCCGCCGTCGCTGCTGGAGGAGATCATCGGCCCCGAGGAGATCCATCTCTACGAAACCAACGACAACAAGCAGAACCTGCTCGACTGCATGAGAACCCGAAAGCCGACCATCGTGCCGATCGAGACGGCGGTGCGATCCGACACGATCAGCCACCTGAGCGACATCGCCATGCGAACCGGACGGAAGATCAAGTGGGACCCGGCCAGGGAAGAGATCATCGGCGATGAGGCCGCCTCGCGGATGCTCAGCCGCCCCATGCGAAGCCCCTGGAGGTTGTAACATTCGCTGAAGGACCGCCGCACATCCGGAATGCAAACTCGGCGATCGACGTGCCTCGCCGCCTCACTGCGGTGCCGATATCAGGTTTCGCATCCGCACCGTCCCGTTGCAGCCCTGCCGATTGGCCGGCTTGCCTCTGGAACTGGTGCCCTTGATGATCGCTACGACAAAGTACCGACGCGTCGCGTCGTATTTCGGAAGGTCCAGCGTGTAGGCGTTCATGCTGTTCTCGTGGCCGGCCACCCCCTTGTGGGTGTCGGCGATGATCTCGGCCAGCGAACCGCCATGCCCCGCCGGCGCCGACGCCAGCGCGACCCGGTGAATCGTCAGCCCCCACCAGCCCGAATCGTGCGTAAAGGCCACCTCATACCGCCCCGGACTCTTCACGCTCGACGTCACTTCCCACATCTTCGTGATCTGCTCGTCCTTCGCGAAATCCTCCGTGGCCCACTTGCCGATCGCCGTCGGCAGATTCGCCCTGACGGTGTTGCCAATCCCATAGCGCTCGGTCGCGCCGGCAACCGACATCGCCGTCTGATCGATCACGTTCAGCGTGTCGACGAAACGTCCCTTCCAGAAGTTGCCGCCGACCGTCACCTCCCATTGCCTCAGTCCACCGGTCGCCTGGGCTTGAGCCCTCGCCAGACCCGCCACAGCGTTCTGCAGCTCCATTCGATGCGACTCCGGAATCGGCGGCTTGGCCGCTGTAATCCGCTGAATGTCATACAGATGCCGAACCATCCCGACGAAGCCCTCGATGGTCCGCGTCTCGGCGATCAACAACGGCGAATCGACCCGCCGCGCGATCTCCATCGCCCTCCGACAAATCGCCAGATCGTTCTCCATGTGCTCGACGCTCGGAAAGTAACGATACACGCCCTCGCCCAGCTTCGGACGCCAATGCTTCGAGACGATCTCGGCAACATTGCCGAAAAAATGAGGGTAAGGAATGCCCGATCCGTAGACGTCCCACCCCACCGGTCCGAGCAGAACCGCCCAGTCGGCCACGGCGTCGGGGTCTTTCATGCCGCGACGGGTCGCCCATGCCGCAGCGAACTCGTGTTCGTTTCGCCCCTTGGCGTTCCATGACCACTCCGCCGCAGCGGTGACGTTGAAGTCATACGCGCGGTTGCTTGGCGTGGCATAGCCGCAGACGCACTGGAGCTTCTTGTTCGCAAACTCCGTCATGCGATAGCGAATGAACTGCGGACCGCTCCACGGACAGACAATCCGCCACGAGGCCGTCAGTTGCGGATAGCAGCCCAGCCATCGCCCCCTCGCAGCAAATGCCTCGAGCGAAGGATAGATCATTGCATCGCGCGACGAGTCATACGTCCGCCCCCCGTGGTAGTACGTCACCCCCACCGCGGGCGGAATCTCGGCGACCACCTGATCGTTCGTGGAGTAGCTGCCCTGCGTCAGCAGAATCCGCAGGTTCAGGTTCGGATAGACCCGACGGGCCTGTTCCCAGGCCTTGACGATCGCCCGCGTTTCCAGAACATACTGCCCGCAGCGCCGGCAGTTGGCGCACTCGCACTGCAACTCGTGTTCGGTCAGCCAGGCACAGATGTCGTTCACACCCTTCTGCCCCGCCAGGCAGATCATCCAGTCGGACAGAATATCAAACAGCTTGGGCTGGCTCAGGCAGGGAACCTTGACCTCGGGATAGGCGCTGTGCTGGGCCGACTTGCCCTTGCCCTTGAGATTCGGAAACAGGGTGTAGATGCCGCTCTCATCGAGTTGATCGAGGTGCGTGATGATCGGCACGTGCTTGAGGGCGTTCAGACGCGCCAGCTCCACCCGTTCGGGATTGGTCTTGGCGATGCCTCGACCGTCGGGACCGACCTTCAGCGTCACGTGCGCCTCGACGAGGTTCATCTTGAGGCCGGCCATCCATGGAATCTCGTCGACGACGTTGCCGCCCCACTCCCCCCGCTCGCTGAGGTCCGGCCAGTCGGTAATCGTCGCCAGCGGCATCCGTACCCTGCCGAGCGAAAACTGCCCCTCAAGTATCTGGCGGAGCGTCTGGGCGGCGTAGTACACGCCGCGTTCATCCAGGGCGAGCAACACCAGACGACGGGACTCCATCGACCGAATGGCATACGCCTGCTCCCGATTCGGCAGCCGATTCAGCAAGGAAGCCACCTCGGGATACGACACGTCCTCGAGCCGACCCTGGGCGTCGCACACACCCATCAGCACCTCGAACGTCCCGGTCCGCAGATCGGCGTTCGCCCGGCTTCTGAACAGATCGATCAGACCCCGTGCGGCGTTCTTCTCGATTTCGCCCGCGCCGGCGCGCAGACGCAACCTTACTTCGGCAGCCGGCAACTCCACCATTCGGTCGATCGATATCTGCTTGGGCAGCGGAACGGCCCATCGAACCCACCGCGATTGATCCTGCGGACCGACCGCCTGTGGCGCCGGCAGGTCCCCGGCTGCGCCGATGGCCAGCCACTGACATATCATGCCCGCGACGAACAACAAACCCACCATCACGCGCCCCTTCTGTGGAAAGACGTCACACCCATCGGGCTCCACCCGCCCCATCGGATCGCGTAGTGTAATTGCCCAACGGCCTGGGATGAAAGCCCCCCGAAGCGCCATGCCGCCGAGTTCAACCAACCGTGGCGGCTCAGGACGTCGGCGCCGGCGAAGATGTCGTGGTTGTCGTGCTCGTAGCGGGCCTCTTGAAGGCCCTCAAAAGAGAATCGGCCAGGCCGAGTCCCCGCTGGTATTCTTCCTGTGTCGGGGCATCACGCAGAAGAGCGGTGTAACAGTTGTGCGCCGCGACAAGGGCAGCCGCATCGTTGAACGTCGAACCATAGGCCAGAAACGCGCGACCGGCGAACGGATCGGGTCGATACTCCGTCCGCTTCACGAGGAAGTCCAGGGTCTTCCGCGCCCGGTCCTGCTGACCCGCCCTCGACAGAACCTCGACCAGTGTCGCCAGCGTCGGCGGAGTGGTCGGTTCGAGGTTCACCATCTCCCAGCCGTAACGGGCGGCCTTCTGCAAATCGCCCCGATCGCAGAAGTAGCCGAACAGACACGTCATCGCCCAGGGATGCAGCGGGGTGTCCTTCGGCCGGCCCTCCAAAGCGGTCTCGATCCGGCTGATGGTGTCGGCCATGAGATCCTTCTGCCCCGTTGCCCCGCACGCCCCGGCGAGACTGAAGAGCAGGTAGGGATGATTGGGCGGCCGATACCCGAAGAGATTGAGGTTCGAGAACACCATCAGTCCGGCCACCCCCCCGGCGATCCATGCCAATCGACGCCAGGCAACCGCGGATCTCACCAGGTCCACGACCACAAACACCGCATACCCCACCGCCGGCATCAGCAGATAGACGATCGGCAACCGATAGCGCGCATTCACCACAAAGAAGATGCCCGGCACCGCCAGCGCGAGGACCATCGCCAGATAGTAGCCGAACCCGCGCACCCACGGGCGACGTCCGACCGCCAGCACCACGCCGACGATCCCCACCGGACCCACGATCCCAAAGTGCAGCCATGACAGCCCCTTCAGGAGCGAACTGAACCTCAGGAAATCATGCTTGTCCTTGTTGTTGGGATACTCATAACCATTGAAGACCCAGCAGAATCGCTTGCAGGTATCCGACAGGAACTTCCGGGGATGATGACGAATGTAGTCCCACGTGAGCCAATAGTAGAACCGTTCAACCTGATCGTATCTCGGACGCGGCCCCAGGTACTGTGCCGCGTAGAGATAGGCCGCCTGAAACCCCTCGTCCCACTTGACCCACGGATCGTTCAAATCGAGCCCCGGATGCCGAATCGTGATATCCAGCCGCGGTGAAACGGCCGTCTTGCCGTCGGACGTGGGATTGTTCGCCACATAGAGGTTGTAGCCCCCGAAGAAAGCGATCAGCATCCGTTCGTTGGCCACCAGAACGTTGCGGAGAGTCACCGGCGCGATCGCCGCAAAGGTCCCGAGTGTCAACAGGGCCGCTCGCCCCAATGCCGACCCCAACCACGGTGGCCTTGCCGTCGACGCCTCGTCTTCACGGGCACGTCGGCGGGCGATCAGAAACACCATCACCACCAGCACCGGCGCAAACGCCAGGATGTTCGGCCGCGTAATCGCCCCGAGCCCCAGAAGTGCCCCACCCAGAAGCCACTTCCACCACCGATCGTCTTCCACCACGATCAGCAGATACAACAGCAGCAGGTAAAACACGCTGGCCAGCGTCACATCGAGCAATTCGGCACTGAAGAAGACGAACATCCAGTAGATCGCCGTCAGAACACCCGCAAGGATCCCCTCGCGATCGCCGAAGAGCCGCCGACCGATGAGCAGCACCAGCACCGGGGCCAGACTGGCAATGAGCACCTCGGCGAAGCGACCGCGAAAGGGTTCGGGACCGACCAGCTTGTAGAGCAGCCCCAGCGCATACGAGAAGAACGGTGCCTTGACCGGAGCGTTGGCGGGCAACGTCCCGTTGGCCACCATCACCGCCACCTCGTGCTGAGACCGCTCGTCCAGAACCAGAAACTGATACAGGGGGTTGTAGCGAGCCTGATACAGAACCACCATGCGGATGATCAGGGCGAACACATACACGCCCACGAGGATCCACACCCACCGCATTCGACGCCCGGTCTGCTGAGCCGTCACGCCTGCCTCCCTTGCCTTGTGAAACCGTTGGCGATGTGGTACATGCTGCCTATCGTATATGCTCGAAGGCGATCTGCCCAGCCGGCCGATCGTCTCCCGGCGAATCTTCGGCATATCGGAAGCCGAAGCATTCGCGACGAACATCACCCCATTGCTGCCAGGAGATCGAAGAATGACAAGCCGCCCTGCGACACCGTGGATCATCGCCCTGTTCAGTGGCCTCCTGATTCACGCGTGTCCCGCCGCCCTTCGCCTGACCACCGACGGGCAATCGGACTACCGGATCGTGGTCCCCAAGGACGCCATCCCATCCGAAAAGCACGCCGCTAAGGAACTCCAATCGTTCCTCAAACAGATCGCCGGCGCCGAGCTGCCGATCATGGATGACAGCGCCCCCCTTCCCGAACGGGCGATCCTGCTCGGCCGGAATGCCCACCTGCCCGCCACCCGAACGGAAGTGCCCTGGTCGAAGCTCGGCGGAGAGGGCTTCACCCTTCGCACCACCGGACAGCACCTGATCATCGCCGGCGGCCGCCCGCGAGGCACGCTCTACGGCGTATACGCCTTTCTCGAAGAACACCTCGGATGCCGCTGGTTCACCTCCAAGGTCAGCCGAATCCCCCATCAGCCCTGCATTCGACTCGATGACATCAACGACACCCAGGTCCCCGTGCTCGAATACCGCGAACCCTTCTGGTTCGACTCCTTCGATGCCGACTGGGCCGCCCGAAACCGCTCGAACTCCGCCTCGGCCCGCCTCGATGAGACCCGGGGCGGCAAGATCCTCTACACCGGCTTCGTCCACACCTTCCAGGAACTGGTCCCGCCCGAAAAGTACTACGATCAGCACCCGGAATATTTCTCCCTGGTCAATGGCCGCCGGATGAAGGGCTACTACCAGCTCTGCCTGACCAACCCCGACGTGCTGCGAATCGTCATCGAAGGGGTCCGGCAGCGCCTGCGCCAGAATCCGAATACCGCCATCATCTCCGTCTCCCAGAACGACACGCACGGCTACTGCGAATGCGAGCCCTGTAAGAAAATCGAAGCTGAAGAGGGCGGCGTCCACGCCGGCCCCATCATCCGTTTCGTCAATGCGGTGGCCGAGGCGATCGAGAAGGAGTTCCCCAACGTCGCCGTCGACACGCTGGCCTACCAGTACTCGCGGGCACCGGTCACCAAGACCCGGCCCCGCCCCAACGTCATCGTACGCCTGTGCAGCATCGAGTGCTGCTTCTCGCACCCCCTGGTCGATGAGGACACCTCCTTCAAGAATGACATCATCGGCTGGTCCAAGATGTGCGACCGCGTCTACATCTGGGACTACGTCGCCACGTTCTCGCACTACATCCTGCCGTTCAGCAACATCGAAACGCTCCAGCCCAACGTGCAGTTCTTCGTCAAGCACGGCGTCAAGGGCATCTTCGAGGAGGGCGCCTACCAGTCCAACGGCGGCGAAATGGCCGAACTGAAGGCCTACCTGCTCGCCAAGATCCTCTGGAACCCGGACACCTTCGTCGAGCAGCATCGGGCCGAATTCATGGAGGGCTACTACGGAAAGGCCGCCGGTACCCTCGACCGGTACCTGCGAATGCTCCGTGACTACGCCATCGCCAACAAGGTTCACGAGCCCATCTGGATAAACCCCGACAGCGGTCACTGCCCGCCCGAGGTCGTCGCCAAGGCCAACGCCCTGTTCGACGAAGCCGAGCGCCTGACCGCCGACGACCCTGACGTGCTTCATCGCGTCCGGGTCGCCCGCTTGCCCATTCAGTACGTAGAGCTGAGCCGTCAGAAACTCGATACAACGCGCCCCTGGTCGATTCGCGGCGATCGATTCGGGCCCGAACCCGACCCCGCAAAGGTCCGGCTTTTCGAGCAGTTCTTTGCCGTGTGCGCGAAGGAGAACGTCACGCACCTCAATGAAGGTGCGGTCCATCCCAACACGCTCCGCGAGCAGGTCACGCCATGGATCTGGGGGGCCGACCTCGTCACACTCGAAAATGCCGCCGTCCGCCTGAGAATCGCCCCCCTGATCGGGGGACGCATCGTCTCGATCGAAGACAAGGCCCGCAATCGGAACGTCGCCTCGCTGCCGGGAGTCCTGACACCGGGCTTCCCCTACCGAGGCGGCTACGCCGAGTCGGCGGGCGTCTCCGGCCGAAGCCCAGGGGCAGGTCAGGCCTTTACGATCGAAGGCAAACCCACACGCACCGAAGCGACCCTCTCGACCAAGCTGCCCGACGGACAGGTGCTCAAGCGGATCATCAAACTCGCACCCGAGGGGGCCTCGTGGACGATCGAATCGACGCTCTCCAACGCCGCCGACCAGCCACGCGTGGCCAGGCTGCATTTGCGGCTTGAACTGGCACTGGGCGGAGAGAACATCATCTTCAAGGCCGACGGCAAGGAGACCTCGCTGGCCATCCCCGCCGACGCGACCACCCGTCGCATCGTCTTGTCGGGCGATTCGCTCCCGAAGGACGGATACACGCTGACGGGCCCCTCGGGCGCAGGCATCCAGTGCCGCACCAAGGGCAACGCCTGTCAGATCGTCCTTGAGAACCGCTGCGACGGGCCGGTGGTGAGCATCGACGTGCTGACCCCGGCCAAGTCCCTCCCGCCGAAGCAGGCTTTGTCGATCACCACGGACTATTCGCTGGTCAACGTACCCGAACAGCCCGCCGCCCGGGTGAATCACCCCGCCGGACTGATCGAGATTCAGGACGACGTGTTCGGCCTCTACCGAGAGGGCACCCTCTCCGGTTTGCAGGATGACGCGACCGCATCGAACGGCGTGGCCGCCTTTATCGTCGGCGAGACCAACGAATGGGCGATCAGTTGGACGATCGACAGCCGTCGTTTCGAGCCCAATGCCGTCTACGAACTCTCCGCCGACATCCGCTTCGACCTCAAAGGAAAGACCGGCGGTGCGGCCGCGTTCGGCGTGTACGACCACGAGAAGAAACTCTGTCCGTGCGGCGGGTCGATCTCCGCCGCCGACGCCAAGGGAACATGGCAAACCATCGTCCTCGGGCGGCTCGCGCCTCGTGCCTGCCAGAACGTATGGTTCGCACCGACCAATAACCCGCAGAACATCGCCAGGCTCTACGTGGACCGGATCGTCTTTCGGAAGGTCCAACCGTAAAACCGCGGCGGTAATGTGGAGGTTCACCCAGTCAACCCTTGGTCCTCTGGAGGCCTGCAGATGCCCGACAAAACGGCCCTGAAGATGATTGTCAGCACCCTGGCCCTCGTCCTGACGGCGCAAGACGCCAGGGCCCAGCGATGGGTCCACCCCCAGTGCAAGCCCCTGGACATCACAGCCAACGGGCCCTTCGTTCAACAGGACGACGGAACGCTCCTGAAGGTGGCCGGCAACGCCCTCTCGACCAGCTCCGACGGCGGAAAGACATGGTCGGCGCCCGGACCGGTCATCGACCCCGGCATGAACCTCGCCTATGTCGGTCATGTCGGACAGTTCATGCGAACCCGCGGTGGCACCCTCGTGATCCTCTATCTGAACTTCAGCGGCTACAAGTTCAGTTGGGATGACGCCCGCAACGAGCCGAAACCCGACTGCAAGCTCGAACTCTGGGCGATCCGCAGCACCGACGGCGGAAAGACCTGGGTCGATCGCCAACGATTGTTCGATGGCTACAACGCCGATTTCATGGGCTTCATTCAGATCCAAGACGGTTCCCTGGTCGCCACCGTCGAGCATCTGCCTTTCGACCTCAAACGGTGGGTCGTCTGTTCGTGGGTCTCCAGAGACGACGGCAAGACCTGGCAGAAGAGCAACGCCATCGACCTGGGCGGCCGAGGACATCACGACGGCGCCGTCGAGCCGATGGTCGCCGAACTGAAGGACGGGCGGCTCATGATGCTCATCCGCACCAACCTCGACCAGTTCTGGAAGGCCTTCTCGACCGACGGCGGCCGCTCCTGGCGAACCATCCAGCCCAGCGGCATCGAGGCCAGCAGTGCCCCCGGATGGCTGTGCCGCCTCAAGAGTGGGCGGCTGGCCCTGGTTTGGAACCGCCTCCAACCCGAGGGAAAGACCGAGGTCCGACGCGGCCACAACAAGTCGGCCACTGAGAAACCGACCTCGTGGTATCGCGAGGAACTCTCAATCGCATTCTCCTCCGACGAAGGGGAGACCTGGAGCCGGCCGACGGTCATCGTCCGCGAACCCGGCGCACAGTTGTCGTACCCGTACATCCTCGAACGGCAGCCGGGCGAACTGTGGGTCTTCACACGCTACACCTTCGACAAGAATCACAAACCGGCGCCGTCCGTCATGCTCAGCCTGAAGGAATCCGACTTCGTCGCCGGCAAGTAACGATAGGCCTCCGCGGCGATCCGACGTCGAACGTCGCGCGGACCCCTTACAATAGAAGCCCAATACAGAGGATCATGCCATGGCAGCATCATCCCTCACACGCCGCAACTTCATCCGGACGGCCAGCCTCCCCCTGGCCGGTCTGGCCGCCGCACGGGCCCTGGGTGCCGAGGCCGCCCCGACCCGCCGGCCGAACATCGTAATCTTCTACACGGACGATCAGAGATACGACACGATCGGAGCCCTCGGTGCCCCACAGGTCAAGACGCCCAACCTCGACGGCCTCGTCCGCCGCGGCACCGCCTTCACACACGCCCATATCATGGGATCGATGTCCGGAGCCGTCTGCATCCCCAGTCGGGCGTCGCTCATGACCGGCCGAACCCTCTTCCACCTTCAGAAGCAGGGGCAAACCATCCCCCGCGAGCATACGATGCTGCCGGAAACCCTGCGTCGTGCGGGCTACGCCACCTTCGGCGTGGGCAAGTGGCACAACAACCCGGCATCCTACGCCCGATGCTTCGACGCCGGCGGCCCAATTTTCTTTGGCGGCATGACCGACCAGAATCGCATACCCGTGTCTGATTTCGACCCCACCGGGCGCTATCCCCAGCAGAGCCGTCACGTCGTCGAGCAGTTCTCCAGCGAGTTGTTCAGCGATTCGGCGATCCGCTTCGTGCAGGGGCATAAGGGCGACAAGCCGTTCTTCCTCTACGTCGCCTACACCGCCCCCCACGACCCTCGAACACCCCCCAAACCCTTCGCCGATCTGTATCCGCCCGACCAGATCGAGCTGCCGCCCAATTTCATGCCCCAACACCCCTTCGACAACGGCGAGATGCGGGTCCGCGACGAACTCCTCGCGTCGTTCCCGCGCACCCCCGAGGAGATCCGAAAACACATCGCCGACTATTACGGCATGATCAGCCACGTCGATGCCCAGATCGGACGCGTACTCAAAGCCCTCGATGACCGCGGCTACAACGACAACACCCTCGTGATCTTCGCCGGCGACAACGGCCTGGCCGTCGGCCGCCACGGCCTGATGGGCAAGCAGAACCTCTACGAACACAGCATTCGCGTGCCCCTGATCATGGCAGGGCCTGGGATACCCCGAGATACTCGAACCGATGGGCTTTGTTATCTGCTCGACATCCACCCGACCCTCTGCGACCTGCTCGGAATAGCAGCACCCGCCACCGTCGAAGGCACGAGCCTCGTCCCCCTGCTCAGGAAGCCGGCCTCTCAGGTCAGAGATTCGCTCTTCTATGCCTATCGCGAATTCCAGCGAGGCATCCGCCGCGATGATTGGAAGCTGATCCGCTACTGCGTTCAGGGCCGCCAGACCACGCAACTGTTCAATCTCAAGGACGACCCATGGGAACTCCGGAACCTGGCCACCGACCCCGCCCAGAGCGACAGGATCCGCCAACTGACGACGCTAATGAAGCAACGGATGAAGCAGATCGACGACCCCGCCACGTGGGTCGACTGAAGAGAACCATGCCCCCGGCAAGGGCGGCATCTGAAATGCCCTAGTCAGCTACCTGCAATTCCTCCACCAAATGGAACCGGGCAATCGTCACCTGGGCCGTAACATGGGTAGCCCCGTTGGGCTCCGCGGTCAGCACAAGCCGGGCCTCGGTGCCAGCGGGCACCAGACTGGCCGTCGGAAGCTCGATCCCCTTCGGTGCCGTCGCCGTGGATCGTACACCTCGATACGTGTGGGCGTACGCCGCACCACTCTCGGCAAGGCTCCTTACCCACATACGAGCACGGTCGTGTTGATGCCGACGAGCGAGATTCATCGCGTGCAGCGACATCAGGGATACCGCCGCACCCACGACTGTGGTGACGACGAGCGCCACAACCAGACCAACGCCTCGCCGTTTCATGACTCGTCCTCCATGGGAGCTGCCCCCAACCACCGCCTCGGGGCACAGGAAGTCTGGGGGCGTTCGTGCGACAAGTTGCGATCTCGCCCCCCCACGCGAACCGCCGAAGCATAGTGTGAGGATAGGTAACTCTTCCGGCCGGACCGATCGCGGATCTCGACCGCCGTCCAGACAACAGCCCCACCCTTCGTTGCCGGTTCGACCACCCATCGAAGCGACGACCGTGTCAGTGCCCAGGAATTGCCTGCCGTCGAACCGTCCTTAGATCGACACAGACGCCGCGCCCCCCCATCCACCACCTGATACGTCACCTGGCCATCTGCTCGCCGAAGGACCAGGACATCGCCCCCGCTGTCGCGAACAACCTCCGCCGATTGGGCCGTTGCGGCATCCTTGGCCAGCCTTGCCAGCAGATCGCTCACCGCCGCATCGTCGTTTGTCCACGTCGCCACACGTCTCTGAATCGTGGCCGACTCATTCAACGCATCGATACCCAAGGTCATGACGACGCCGGCCAGGCCACATACAACCAGCATCTCCAGAAGCGTGTAGCCGCCCCGCAGGCGTCCCGCAGAGCACCTCTGCGCAGAGATCAGCAACTCGGCGCTCTTCATGCCGCCCTTCGTACCCAATCGTTTCATAACGAGGACCCTCTTCAGTCTCTCGATCCCCTGGTGGCCACCCGCCCCGGCAGATAGCCCGACAGAACCCTCTCGTATCGCACACCCTTGCCGTCGGTCGCCGTAGCCGTAACGGTCATCAGCGTCATCCCCACCCATGCACCGCGGCCCGGTTCCGTAACCGTCTTCAGAGCGACTCCTGGCGGCAGAATGCCCCCCGGAGGAAGCGTCTCAGGCCCCAATCCGGCACGAACCCGTTCGAACTGAGCCTCGGCAGCCAACCGCAGGACGCGGTCTGTCATCAATCGTTCGCGCACCCGGACATAACCCCATGATGAGTGAAGCAACAACCCCATCATCACACCCGATACCACAATGCCCGTGATCATCTCCACGGCCAGAACGCCCCGCCTCATGCGAATCGTCTTTCGTCTCATGGTCACACCTGTGAGGACACAGCCTGGATCATTCGGACCAGGGGCAGGAAGAGGGCCAGCACAAACGCCCCAATAAACACCGCCACCACCAGCGTCGCCACCGGCCAGGAAAGCGTGCGGGCCGTCACCCAGATCCGACTCACCATGGAGCGATGGTACGCCTCGGCATAACGAAGCGAGACATCGAGCTGGTCCCCGTACTGACCGGCCCGCAGCGCCGTGGTGAACACTTCGCCGAGCCTCGCCTCCTGTGCGGCGGTCGGTGGCGGCACTCCCTCATCCAGTCGATCCGCCAATCGCAGCAATCGCTCCCGCAGAACGACGTTCATGTCGGCCTCCGCCGCCAACCGAACCGCCCGTTGAAGCCCCATGCCCGCCCGGGTAAATACACGCACCAGACCACAGGTCATCGCCAGTCCCTTGCACATCTCCATCCTGCGCAGCCCGGGCACGAACCACCGAACATGATCGGCGATCCGCGAGCTCAAATAGGGCTTGCCCACACGACGCCCACGCAGTCCCCAGTCCACCGCCATCGGAATCGCCACCAGAAAACCGATGGCGACCAGCATTTCGATGGGCATCTCCTGCCCCAACTCCCCGATGCCCACCACAGCGTCGTGGGCCAGTCCCGTTGGACTCCGAAATGCCCAGTCGCTGAAACGACCCACCGACGGCGCAACGTTCACCGCTATCAACATGGAGATGACACATACCAGGATGCCCGACAGAAGCACCACCGTCACTGCCGCAATCTCCTGAATGGTCGGCCGGTGCCATCGCGATTTCTCACTCCCGACGGCCGCAGAAAGGGACACCCCCTCCGCCCCGCCCGCCCGTGAAGAACGAAGGCCCCACACGAAGATCCAATGGCCCCCTCGGATGATCGCCAGCATCGTCAGCAAGAGTGCCATCACGACCCAGGGCCAGACCACCACGTTCCATCGACCCGGAGCCGTCGCCATGATGGTCAGAGGCGGCAATGTGGTGCCGAAGTCCTCGGCAATCTGATGCAGTTTCGGATAGACCACGACCGTCATGGCCGACCACACGACGAACAACACGGCCAACAGGATCACCCCGTAGAAGACCCCATCCATCCCGCCGTTGCGCCGCTCCTCCCGAACCACCAACTCCTCCTGGAGCATCCGCAGGACGGCGGGCAGCCGCCCCCCGCGTTCGCCGACCTCGATGACACTCTTGACCATCGCCGATGCCTTGGGATATCCGCGCGACACGGCCTCGCTTAGCGGAAGGCCGGCTGTGATCAGTTCGGCGATCTGGCGAAGAACCCGGCGGGCCTTGCCGCGCTCGCCCTGGGCGGCCAGCATCAAACCCGTGCCCATCGGAAGGTTCTGCGACATGACCATCGCCATCTGCCCAACCACAACCCGGGCCACCCGATCCTGGCGGCTTCGCGCCACCATCATGCCGCCCACCACCCCCAGGAGCAGTATCGCCGACAAGGGTGCCAGCAAGAGCAACATCGCATTCCCTTTCTGTTAGCCGCCGACGGCGTTCACGAGGCTGACCAGCGGCAGGAACAACCCCATCACACCGAAGGCGATGAAGACGCCGGTCCCGATCACCACGAGCGGAAACACCACCGCCTTGACCATCGACTGGAGGTGCATGGCCCGCGATTCATACGATTCGGCCAGTTGCGCCAATGCCGCCGGCATCACGTCGCGCCCCGACGCCACCTGAACGGTGTAACCGAACAAACCCGGAATCCACGTACAAAGCTGCCCGGCCGCGAAAATGGGCTCACCACGTTCGACGGCTTCGGCGAGTCGGTCGGCCTCACCCGACAGATGCGGGCTGCCCGTGGTCCCACCGGCCAGACGCAGCGAATCCGGAAGCGGCATGCCCAGACGCACGCTCGTGGACATCGTCCGGACAAACCGTGTCACCAGCGACGCGCGATAGAGCTGACCGATCAGCGGCAGTCGTGAGATCAGTTCCTCGCGAAACCACCGCCCCCTCGGCCAGAGTCGCAAGAGATGCCAGCCACCCGCAACGACGGCAATACACACCCCCACCCCGATCATAATTGCCGGGAAGTTGTCCGCCATCTCCAGCATCAGCACGGTCGGACCGGGCAGACGTGTACCGAAATCCGCAAATATCGCCTTGAATTGCGGAACCACCTTCAGAAGAAACACCGACAGAATGACGAAGCCCGCGACCAGAACAAAGAGAGGATAGCTCACCGTCTCCCACAGAACCCGTCGCGTCTGAGCCATCAGCCGCATGTGCTGGTTCAAGCCCAGCAACGTCGCCGGAAGCTGACCCGATTTCATCCCGGCGCGGATCACCTGGCCATAAAGCACGGGCAGGCGGCTCTCATGTTTGGCCACCGCCTGATCCAGCGGCTCGCCCCGGCGAAGGTCCGCCACCACCGCCTCGATGAATGTCTTGAGCCGCTTCGATTCGACATCGCGGGCAAGCTGCTGTAGCCCCTCGTCTAACGCCAACCCGGCCGAGGCCAGCGAGGCCAGTTGCTCGTTGAAGAACAGAAACTCGTTCTCGCTGATCGGCGCCGACGGCGGCGGACTCGGACCGGCACGCAAGTCGTTCAAAGTAATCGTGAGGTTCTGGGTCAGAAGGTCCTGAGCGGCCTCACGACTCGCCGCCTCGATCCGTCCCGAAATCGCCGTCCCCCCGGCACACTGTCCTTCATATTCATACCAAGGCATAACCTGCTCCGATGATCCGGTGGGTCCATGGCCCATCGCGCCCATTCGCCGGTTCCGCTAGGGTCTCGCCCCCAGCACTCGTTCGATTTCCGTTCGGTCCGTGCGCCCGTCCTGAACAACCCGTGCCGCATCCCCCAGCAGATTCGGGCCCTGCCCCACGGCGATTTCGCGAATCGCCGACGCGGCGGCATGTGATAGAACCGCCGACCGGGCCTCCCCATCCATGACAAACACCTGCCCGCAGGCCGTCCGACCGCGATAGCCGCTGTCGTAACATTCGCGGCATCCCACGTGCACAAAGGGCTCGTCCGTCCGCCCCGTCTTCCGCCGACAATTCGAACACAGCGTCCGCAACAACCGCTGCGAGCAGACCAGGCTCAGTGTGCTGACCAACTGATACGACGGGATGCCCATCTCCAGAAGCCGCACCACCGCCTCGGCCGGATCGCCGCTGTGCATCGTCGTAAGGATCAGGTGGCCCGTCAGCGAAGCCTCAACAATGACGCCCGCCGTATGAGCGTCGCGAGCCTCACCCACCAGCAGCACCTGGGCATCCTGCCGGAGCAGCGATCGCAGCGACCGCTCGTAGTTCAACTCGCCATGCGGGCTGATCTGGATCTGCGTCATCCCCTCGACCCGCTGCTCCACAGGGTCTTCCAACGACACCACGCTCCTGCCCGGCGAGGTTTTCAGGATGTGCCGAGCCAAACAGTACAGCGTCGTGCTCTTGCCGGCACCGGCCGGACCCGTCACGACGATCAGCCCGCTCGGCTGGCCCGCTGCATCCTGCAGCCGATTCACCACACCCGGCGAGAAGCCCAGGCTCTCCAGATCGTCCACCCCGGCGGTCGAATACAGCACCCGGACCACCGCACGCTCCCCACGAACGGTCGGAAATGTCGCCACACGAAGGTCCAGGGCTGAGCCATCGGATGCCGATGCCGCATCAGACACCCCAAGAGATGCCGCCGATAGGGAACCTTCCTGCGGAATATCGATCCGATAGGTCAACAGGCCCGCCATCACCTTCAACCGGGCGACCACGTTGTCCGCCAGTTGGCGAGGGAGACTCTCGACGTCGTGTAGCAGTCCGTCCAACCGGAAACGCACCAACAGATGCTGGTCCGTCGGCTCAAAGTGAATATCGCTCGCCCGCCGCTCGATGCCCTGACGCAGCACCGTGTTCACCAGATCGATCACGCTGTGCTCTGTTCCGTTGCTCACACGCCACCCTGCTGTCTGACCGGAAATCTCGCGATCCTTCGCGCCCACTGGGTTACATTCTGCCTTGGCCGGCTGTCGCCCCGGCAGGTGTCGGACCTTGGCCGTCGCGCCTCCTGCGCCGGCCCCGGCCGCCTGCTCTACACCTAATGACGCCCAAACACGTGGCGTGTTAGCATTCCGGAATCGAATATGGGAGACCTCCCCGATGGCTCTGGAGACCCCCTCCCCCTCTCCCTCTGCCCCATACTTCGCTCGGAGACGTGCTGCGACGTCTGCAAGATGCGCCACAGAACCTGGCACGACGAAATTGTGTTAACAAACACCTCTCGACGCCGTCTATAATAATGGCGGATTCGGAGAGTCCCTTATGGCCCGTACAGTGGCCTATGTATTGCCCGCGGGACTCCGCGGGCTGTTGACGGAACTGGCCTCTGCGGACAGTGCCGCCGAGCAGCGTTGGATATTGTCGCTGCTCCAAGACCAGGGACCCATGGTCCTGACACTTCTATGGCGGATGCTCGGACGAGAAGAAGATGTGCTTGATGTCTACCAGAGCGTCGTCTGTCAGATGACGGCGGGCGGACGCGACGCGATCGGACGTAACCCAGGCGCGTACTTCTACCGGGCAAGCATCAATACGGCCATCGAGCTCATGCGACGACGACGACGCGAACGCAACCGAATGCCGGCCGTTGCCGAACGAAGATCGCGATCCCACGCGCCCCTGTCGCCCGGCGCGAACCTCGAACACCTCGATCTCGTCGACCGCCTGCGAACCGCCGTCGCGTCTCTGCCGCAGCACCTTCGAGATGTGGTGTTGCTGCACGACATGGGCGGCCTCGACTATCGATCGGTGGCAGGCTGTCTGAACATTACGGCGGGCACCGCCCGCGTCTACCGGCGACAGGCAATCGTTCGCCTGTCCGCCAGGTTATCCAAGGAGGCGTTGGGATGAATCCACGGCGAAACACCAGCCATGCCGAACGAGGCTGCCGATGCCGCCGTGCGTTGATCCAATGGATCGACGGCAGCGGAGCACCGCCGGCCGACCTGGCCAGGCACGTCCACGAGTGCCCGACGTGCCACAAATGGGCCCAGCGCGTCGCCCGACTGCACGGGGCGATGACCATGCTCACGACGCAGACCATCCCCATAGGCATGACCGGGCGGGCCAACGAGAAGGCCCTCCGCATGATCGCCCGAAGACTCCGTGAAACGCCCAAGGCCGTCAAATTGCGGCAGGCCAAACCCTCACCCAAGCTCTGGACCAAAATCGAAGCACCGGCCAGCCGCGCAGCATCGGCTGCCGCCGCCGCCATGATCCTGCTCTCGCTGCGAACCGGAGTGGCCGAAGGTGTGGAACGTACCCGTCAATTCGCCGAACCGCTGGCCGACACCCACTTCGAACGCCACATCGCCGATCCCAAGGTGCTGGGGGACGTCTGGCCCGACAAATGATCGAACGGGATGAAACGGCGTCGCATCAGACCGCGCCACACCAGAACTCAAGCCCCCCCGCCGGATGCCGACGTCCGGAACCCGTGCCGTCAAGCCGCAAAAGGCCACCGGGGCGGCATCCGTTCCCGACTATCCGAACAGATGCCCCGGCATGGGCCGGACCTCCCCAACGATCGGCTTGAACGCCATGAGATCGAGCACCTGAGTCTGCACGTCGATACCGGGTGCCACCTCCACCAGCTCGATGCCCCCCTCTGCCAGCCGGAAGACCGCTCGCTCCGTGACGTAGAGCACCTCTTGCCCCATCGTTCGCGCCCGATTCGCGCTGAAGGACCTCTGTTCTAGCTCCGCGACAAACTTCCTGATACGACCCTCGCACACGATGCGGAGCCCGCCGCCTGCAATCTCCACCTCCAGCCCACCGGCCGTGAACGTGCCGCAGAAAACCAGTCGCTTGGCCGACTGGGTGATATTGATGAACCCGCCGGCACCCGCGACCTTGGTCCCGACCTTCGAAACGTTCACATTCCCAAGGGGGTCAATCTGAGCGGCACCCAACGCGGCAAAATCCAGCCCGCCCCCATCGTAGAAATCAAACTGCGCCGGCTGATCGACGATGGCATGAGGATAGACGGACGCCCCGAAGCTCAATCCACCCGCCGGCACACCGCCGATAGGCCCGCTCTCCACCGTCAGCGTGAATCGGTCGAGCCACCCTCGCTCGGCCGCAATCCGGGCGATGCCCTCCGGCATGCCTATCCCCAGATTCACGATGGCCCCCTGGGGTATCTCGTCACAGGCCCTGGCAGCGATGATCCGCCGTTCGTCCATGGGCAGTGGTTCGAGCCCGCTGCATACCGAGGCCTCCGCTGGCTCGGCGGAACAAAACGCCGGATTGAACGCGTCGGCAAACGTCTGCTCGTGCTCGTGGGCCTCGGCCACAACGATGCGATCCACCAGAACGCCGGGGACCTTCACGCGATGCGGATCGGCCGGCCGGTCCAGAAGCCCGCAAACCTGGGCAATCACCCATCCTCCACTGTTGTGCGCCGCCTGAGCAATAGGCAACACCTCTCCGACAATGGCCTCCTGGTCCATTACGAGGTTGCCCAGCGGATCGGCAGCCGTAGCCCGAATCAGGCCGACATGAATCGGGAAGCTCTTGTACCACAACCAGACCCGCCCCCCCAGCTCGACACGCTCCACCAGCCCCGTCGGTGTCCGATCATTCAACCGGCCGCCGCGAACGGCCGGGTCGACGAAGGTGTCCAGCCCGACATGGGTGATGCAGCCGGGCCGGCCGGCAGCGATATCGCGAAAGAGCTGACAGATAACCCCCTGCGGGAAGTTGTACGCCTCGATCCGGCCGTCAATCGCAAGCTTGCCGAGCCTGGGTGCCAGCCCCCAATGCCCGCCGATCGCACGCCGAATCAGACCCTCATGGGCAAAGTGATTTGCACCGCGCGTCTTCCCGTCGCCTTGTCCCGCTCCATAGACGACGGTCAGGCCACGTGGCCGTCCGGTCCGCATGAATCGCCGTTCCAGCGCCGACGTCAGGGCTTCAGGATGCGCCGCCCCGACGAATCCACCCGAGGCCACGGTCTGCCCATCCTCAATCAACGCCACCGCATCATCGGCACTGCACAACTTGACATCCAGGATTCGGCTCACCCTGCCGCTCCTTCCGTTCTGCCCGCGTCTTCTCTGCGCCTGAGCATGTGTGGGATGGGGCTCGGACCCACCCGCCGGAATCGACACAGCTTCTCCGGCCTGAGCCGCAACTTCAAGCGAAATGGGAGCAACACAGGTCTGCACACCGTTCGATCTTCGCCGCAGACCGCATCAGATCCGATGGCACACCGGACAGACGAATCGCCGAACCGGCCTGCGAATGAAGCCCCGTTGGGCGATCCTGACCCGCAATCCCTCTGCATGGACACGCCCCGGCAAATATGGTCTGATACCTGCCCGTAGCACAGGGATGTCCGTGGAGAAGGCAGAGGGATCGAGGAAAGTGGCGCACGCCGGTCGCGTCCCCACCGTATCATCCTTCCGCCGTCCACCTCAATCCCTTTCATCCCGTTCAAACACCAGGACTCACGTTGTGGAGAACGACTGCCATGACCTGGATGAGCGCACTTGCTGTGATATGCCTGACCGGAAATAGCTCGCTCGCCGCCGGCGTGCCGCGATGTCAGATCACCATCGACGGACGTCTCGACGATCCGGGGTGGAAGCAATCCCTCGTCTGGACCGTCGGCGACAGACGAATCAGCCGCGATCGGTTCGTCGCCCGTGTGGCCTACGATGAAGAGTTCGTCTATCTCGCCGCCGATGTCAATGATGCCGACGTCCAGGGCACGCACGCCGCACCCGGCAGCGAGGTATTCAAGGATGATGCCATCGAGTTCTTCTTTGAGGTGGATGGCGCCCGCGCGAAGGACCGCACGCGGCGAACGTTCGAATACGGGTTCAGCCCGGCCGGTGGGTACAGCAACGTGACCGGCCAGGGCAAAGGAGACGGCTCGCAGTACCCCGGCTACCTGTGGCCGCCCAGTTTCAAATCGAAGATCGAATTCAAGACCGTCCTGAAACCCGGCACCACCCTGAACGACGAGACCAACCGCGACACGGGCTTCATCGTCGAGGCCCGCCTGCCGTGGTCGGAATGGTCAGTCTGCGGGGCGGACATGATCGGCAAGAGCATGGGGTTCAACGTCATCAAGATCTGCCGGCCCGAGCAGGCGGCGCCGGCCGAAATCCCCCTGAGCCTCGCGACCGGCGTCACGTTCGCCAACAACCACAATCCCGCCCTCTGGCGCAATCTGTACCTGTTCCACCCCTCGCGGCTCACCCCACCCCCGCGCGACGCAGTGAAGAAGGCGGCGGCCGATGGGTTCAAGATCGATCAGAAGATCGTCGGTACGCACTACTTCTACTGGTACCGCTGGCCCGATCAGCATTTCTGGGACGACGGCGACTGGACCGACGACGGACAACAGGACCACTACCCCCATCCCGAACCGGTATCCTTCGACTCGACCGCCTGGCATGAACAGCAGCTACGCGACGTGATGACCGCCGGAATCGACTTCATCATCCCGATCCACTGGGGAACGCCGGATCACTACCTGAACGAGTCCTTTGCCTTCAGCATCCTGGGGCTGCCGCCGATGGCCGAGGCGCTCGACCGAATCGCCGCATCCGGCGCCAAGCCGCCCAAGGTCGGACTATTCTACGACACCTCGACACTCCTGACCGGCGTTCGCGCCCTCGGCGAGCCCGGCGAGGTCCTCAACCTGACGACGGACCACGGCAAGGACATCTTCTATCGCACGATCCGCGACTTCTTCATCATGGTTCCACCCCGCCACTGGGCCACGGTCGACGGCAAACCGCTTGTCGTGCTTTACGGCGGCTTCGGCGCCAAGCACGATCAGGCAACCTTCGACCACGTCTATAGGCGATTTGAGAACGACTTCGGCTGCCGGCCCTACCTCGTCAAGAACAGCGACTGGAAGGGCCAAACGGACGCGGTGACCTCCTGGGGCGCAGCACTGGTCGGTGCGCAGATGCCGGGCCAGACGCACCCCGGCTCCGTCGTCCAGATCGGCCCGGGGTATGACGACCGGGCCGTCCCGGGCCGAACCACGCCGCAACGGAACCGGGATAACGGCGGTTTCTACGAGGTGAGCTGGCGGCAGGCAATCCGCAGCGGCCGGAACATCGTCCTGATCGAAACCTGGAATGAAATGCACGAGGGCACCGACATCTGCGACAGCCGCGAATACGGCCGCCGATACATCGACCTGACCGCGACGTACTCCCGCGTCTTCAAACAGACCCTGCCGCTCCCACCGCTGGAGTATGAACCGTTGAACCTCGACAACGCCCGGACGGATCAGGGCCGCGAATACGCCGAAGCGCAGGTCGTGTCCTACGAACCCGGGCACGAGGCCGGCGTCTATCCCGTCACCGATCTCGAGGATGGGCAGGGCCGGATCGTGGAAATCGACGGTGCGAAAGCCCTGCGGACCGCCCAGAACAAGGTGTCCGATGGCCGCTACCTCTACTTCCGAACGGCCGACGCGTACGTGTTCAACACCAAGGGAAGGATCGAAATCAGCGTCGAGTACCTCGACGAGGGCAAGGGTGCCTTCTCGCTCCAGTACGACTCGCGAGACGCGGACGCCACGCAGGCCGGCGCCTACAAGGATGGCCCGGTCGTGGAACTCACCGGCAGCAATACGTGGAAAACGGCAAGCTGGCAACCGCCGCAGCCAAGGTTGGCCAACCGACAGAACGGTCAATCCGACTTCCGACTGTTCATCGGTGGCCGGGACCTGACGATAAGAAGGGTTCTTGTAACGAAACTACGCTAGCGAACCCGTTAACAAGCCGCCGTAACGCCGCAAGCAGTCAGCCGCCGTTGCTCATCGGCGTTTCGCCCGACTCACAGTCGCCGCCACCGTCTCCTAACGCTCACGGCCATCAGCACCATCGATGTCAGCAGTGAGATCGCGCTCACTTCAGACGTGCCGCAAGTGGACCTCGTCGAGAAGAAGGCGTCAACCTCCGTATTGTTGTTCATCACCAGCCAGATCGTCTGGTTCGCATCCGTGGTCGCATAGTTGAAATCGCCTGGGTAGTTCGGATCGTAGATGATCCAGTATCCAAAGTTCTTGTTGGCCGCAGGAGTCTCACTGAGCGTCACGACCGTCCCATCAACATACTCCGCGTCCTGGGGATCCGTCGGTGCAGGCGTGATGGTCACCTGTCCCCATGAAGGATTGTTTGGGAAGACAGAGAGCCTGGAATAGGTTCGGTCCTTGGAGAACGATGCTCGAACGCTCTTGTTGGCATCCATCGTCAAAACAGTCGGGTTGTCCGTCCCCGCCACATCACCTGACCAGCACTCAAAATGGTACCCTTCGGACGGTACAGCGGTCATCGTCACAGTTGAACCAAGGATATACGTCCCCTGACCATCCGGATCGGGGCTGACCTGAATCGATCCACCGACAGTTGGACTCGATGCCAGCGACAATGAACGCCTCACTTGTGCGAAGTTGGCCACGACCGTCTTGTCGCCGGTAATCGTCACCTGAATCGTGCTGTCGGTGCCGGCAACGTCCCCGCTCCATGATGCAAAAACGTGGCCCGTGGCGGCAGTAGCCGTCAACGTCACCACCGTACCGTAAGCGTACTTGCCGTTGCCGTCAGGCGAAGGCGTAACCTGAATCGATCCGCCATCCACAGGGCTGGCGCTCAATGTCAGGCCGCCCTCCTCATTGACTATAGGAAGAGCCAACGAGGCATTCAGCACCGTGTCGGACAGGTACGATCGGGTGAAACTGCTTTCCAACAGCGTGCAGGGCATGATGCCCGACCCGTCACGCCACCCCGTTCGAATGGTACCCGATCCGACAAGTGCCTCGGACGACGAGAGCGAGGCTATCGAACTCACGTGCTCCGGAACACCTCCGTTCACCACACTCAACTGAACGCTCGATCCCAATCTTCGAACAGCGAATTTCAGATCTGACAGCGCCAGGAACCATGTGGCCCGGCTGGCAATGCTTGAAATGACCCCGTTCTCAGTAAGGCGAAGCACAAACGTACCGCTCGTCGCATTCCAGTAAAGCTCGATGTTGTTCTGGGAATCAAGCACATAAGACATCAGAGCATAGTTTCCGGAAGGAAGGTCCAGACTTGCCGGATTGGTGTGGATCGAGAATATGTGAGTCCACTCCCCAGGCAGCATAACCGAACGATCGATGGTCTCCGACGACTGGGTAGTGCCACCGGCGTGCCAGTCGGGAGTAGGCGACTCGGAAATCTGAAGTGAATCAACCCAGAGTTCCGCCGTGCCGGAATATGGATTCCGAAGGAGGGCGATCTCCAGTGTTGAGGTGGCACCGGCACCAATCCACTTGGTGGCCGTAACGTACTCCCGCCATTCGTCGGGAGACGTGCCAGCAAATACGCAAACGTCCCCCGTCCAGAGGCTGTAGAGCCACGGCCCTTTGCACCTCGCCCAGAAACGCCCCTGAAACGATGCCCCCCTCCCTAGCGTGTTCGTGAAGGGAACCTTGATCTTGGCATAGTCGCTCTGCGTCTGCCTGGCATACAAACCATAGCTGCCGTTGTGCTTGACGTTGGAATCGAGCGGATTGGAGCCGTCGGACACCAGAGACAATCCGCTGACGGTATCCCCGGCGGCCACCGATGCGCTGAGAAGATTGGTCGATTGAGGACACAGCCTGACGCCGGTCTTCGCCGTCGTCCGCGCAGGGCTGATGGCAAAATGCTTGAAGGCCCCACTGGCAACCCGGGCCGTCAAATGCAGCTTGCCGCCCGCATATCCGGCAAAATGCTCGAAATCAAGAAAATCAGAGGAATTCACGCGATGGTAGACCACCCATTTGTTGAGGTCCGGGCTCACGCTCATCACAGCCTGGGTCGTCGTCTTTCCGACGATGGCGTAATACAACCCGTCATGCTTGAACACCTGCCAACCGTTCAGAGCCGGCCACCCCGTCGCATAAGTACCAAACTCCCAAGTCGAGAGATCCAGCCACGAAATACCCATCACCCCATCGATGCCGCACAAGACCCGGGTCGGATGACCATCATAGAGGTAATTCACGGTATGACCGTCCGGGGGGACCTTGCCCGAAGCGTAATCGTTCCAGGTCGTCCCATTGTCGTCACTCACATAGCAGTGCCGGCACAGGTACTGATCGCCTGTGTTGAAGAACCATCGTCCGCTGGTGCCGAATCCCGGATGGAAGCCCAGCGCGTGAATATGAAGATATTCGGAAATACGGTACTGAGAGGGATTGGACCCACCCGGCCCTTGAGGGATGACCGACCAACCCGAAATCGTCGCCGTCCGCGTCGTACCGTTGTATGCCGTCATCTGAAATGACTGACCGGCCCCGGCCCCGGAGGTGATATTGATCCAGCGATTCTTATAGAAGTTGTCCACACTACTCGCCTGGGAATCGAGTTGAATCGTCGTCGACGTGGCCGATTGCACCGGCCCGGCAATCCAAAGGGGATCCTCGAACACCTTGTCCCACGTAACACCATCATCCTGAGATCGGTACACGCAGGGACCGTAATCCGCAACGATCAGAACGCCGCTCGGCGAGTACTGGTTGCCCCAGAACCGCATGTCAAAGTAGTAGCTGTTCGGCGCCAGGTAGAAGGTGTAACTGGGGTTGTCCGCCCTCTTGCCTACGGTCCATGTGTTGCCGTCGTCGTCCGACCAGAAGGGACTCCGATCGGAAGTATTACGCGAGAATCGAATGATTCGATCCGCGTGAGGACCGCTGGGAATCACCACGAGCATGAAGGGCGAGTCCGAAAGGTTCGTCGGCCCGCAAGCGGACCAACTGGCCCCGTCGGTCGATCGATAGAGACGCCGCTTGGTCGAGGAGTACCCGAAGATATAACGGCTGTTCCGCGCGAGAGGATATAGATCGGCCCCATCCGCCTCTCCGGTAATGACCGCCCCATCAGACGACCCACAGGCCAGAACCGTCTGAAACCTCGGCGAATTGGGCTCATAAGCTACCATGCTCTGGGGAGTACCGAGGTATCCCGTCGACAACCGCGCGAACGTGCCGCCGCCGACCTCCGAAAGGTCCACGACCTCGCTGCCTTCGACTCCGTTGAACGCGCCCAGAGAGCCGAGAGTCACCAGCCCCATTAACAACACAACCGTCGCCCTTCGACGCATAACCAACATATCCGGATGCTTCATGCTGTCGAGCTTCATAGTGTTTCTCCGTATGTCCCCGGCAAGTAGGCAAATTACGGCGCGAGATGTTGAACTGCTACATACCATTATTAAGAGATGTCCCGGAAAACCGGAAAAATCAAACCAATTGGGAATAGTCACCACCCAAAGCACTCGAACGCCCGGGCAGACTACTCCAAACCCATGGCTCCGTTCGGGCTCGTCGGCTCCAAACTCAATTGCCAACCAAGTTCGAGGTGCGCTCCAAGCCCGACGGCTCCGCTGCTAGCGTATGGGGCACACGACCGAACAGACCTGACCCATCCGTCGCGATCGAAACAGCAACACCCATACCTTGATCTGACTTCTTGAGAACGCGACGCAAAACAGAGGCAGTTTAGGCCGACACGACTAATGCCCAATGCCCTCACTTCGAGCTGAGACTTGTCCCGCCTCCTCAGGCCATCCCCTACCATATCATCGGCGACAATTATGTCTATGCCGACAATGAAAGCACGCCATGCTCAATCGAATTAGGTTAAAAACCCCAATCCTCAGATGAGCTTAGTATCAAATGGCTAAAGAGTCAATCCCCAAACTGCGGAATATGGGGGCATGATTGGAAACTGAAATAGTGCTCGCGTTGGTACTATTCCGGACTGTCACAGGTTCAATTACTATCGGACGGCGCCGGAGTATGTTCATGACCTTATGCACTGGAAGGATCATTCAGAACTTATCGCTAACTTCTTTTGTATCAACATGCTAACTTCAAGATAAATACAGGTCGCTAGTGCGTCTGAATCCCAGGTCGCAGCAATCCGCCGATCCGTGAACCGTAGCCCCTCGTCTCGGCATTCAAATCAACCACAATAGACCCGCAACGTTTGAATATCCTCGCCTCGACAAAACGTCGGACCGGAGCAGGTCGAACTAGAGCCAGCGTGACAACCAGGCAAGCACCTCCGCACGGGCAGCAGCCGTCTCGATGTGACCGACCTCATACCGGAGAAGCCGCCACGCATCAGCAACGTTGGCCTCCGAATACAGGGTGAACAGATCGCGGTCGACACGATCGAGCCCCGACGGCGGCGTGAGACGATCCTGGTTACCCGCGATCGCCAGATGCGGGCGCGGAGCGATCAACGCGTTGATCTGACTGGTCGTGAAGCGTTTCAGCAGGCTCGGCACGTAGTAATATATGCCATGCCCGTCCAGCCCCCGCGACGCGATCAACGCCTCGAATTCCGTCAGGCAATACAGATCGACGCACACTTTGATGCGGGTGTCGATCGCGGCCAACCACCAGGCCATTGTGCTGCCCATGCTCATGCCGAGCGTACCGATCCGTTGCGGATCCACATCCTTGCGACTGCACAGGTAGTCCACCGCCCGAAGGCTGTCGTACACCATCATGCCCCACAGCACCCGGCCGCGCCAGAGCATCTCCTTGAACAACTCGCTCTCCGTACGACCGCGACGCTCGCCGAAATTCCACGCGTCAATACACAACACATTGAAGCCCCGTTCGGTCAGTGGACGTGCATAGGCAGGCTTCTGCATGTACTCGGCACCATGGATGAGTTCGTCCTTGCCGATCTCATAGTGCCCGCCATGAGAATGGTTGAACAGAATCGTCGGACGCCGGGCGCGAGTCCCCTCCGGCCGAGCGAAATACGCCGGCACTGACTCGATCCCGTTCAGATCGAGCACGAGCCGCTCGAGCAGGTAACCGTCATGCACAACCTCATCCAGCGTGGTGGCCTTGATGGGGCGATGGCGGTCCGGCAGATCTCCCAGCAGGCTGACCAACTCCGTTCGCCGTGACTGAGCGTCGGCAGAATTGCCGTAAGGTAGGGACATCGTCGTATCCTCCAGAACACCGCGCCCCCCGAAAACCTCCCACAGGCATCACCGTCGATTACCGAACCTCGATCAACCGGAAATCCAGCCGGTCCAGTCGAAAACGCCCGGCATCCACCCTTTCGCCGGTCCGCAGGTCGACGCCGCCGGATAGAGGCCAATCCGACTTCAGCGCAATCTCCACCGGTTTGCGCAGATGGTTCAGCACGTACAGAAGCTTGCGCGATCCCAACGTAATGCCCCGACACTCGACACCCCACCGATCGGTTCGAACCGCTCGCGAAAGCTTCGCCTGCTCGACGGCCCGATGGACGATCGCCCAGACCTGCTCGACCGGAGCCCCCGTCGGACATACCACCACCATCCCGCCCGACTGCCGGAACGCCTCCACCCGCTTGCGAACATCCGGAGGCATGCGACTGCCGGCCGGAACAACCAGCAGCCGATAGTCGGACAGGCGGCCGCTGACGATCCGCCGGTCGGTGATCACGCCGACATTCAGATCCTGGAAGAGTGCCGCCAGATACGCGTCGCCGATCGCCAGGCCACCGTAGTACAGCGCCAGCGGGCTTCGCTGCCGCTGAAAGGCGTGAATCTCCGGCGCCAGGCGCACCAGATCGAGCGACGTCCGCCCCAGCACCTCAACCCCATTGGCGTGCCAATACAGGCTCACGTCGTCCACACGATCCTGTACCCAGCAGGCCGTCATATCGCGCCCGTGAAGTGCCAGGGCCCACAGCGCCGCCCTGAAATAGGCCGACGGCGTCGGATACAACCCGTCGCTGATGTGGAACTCGCCGTCGAGGATGACGTGCTCCGGCGTAAGCGACCGGTGAAAATCGTGACGCAGCAGCGACCACGAGAAATCGGCCGCCAGCCGCCCGGACCACTCCGGATACGACGGCATCGCATCCATGCCGTCGGCCGTCAGGACGTCGCTGACGGCCTCGCGATCGACGCCGAGCATCTCGGGCGTGTCGAAGGCCTTGATCTGCACCGGATGCGCCCGGTCGTGCTTGTGCAGTTCGGCGATGAACCACCGCAGAAACTCGGTGACGTTCTGCGTGGTGATCCGGCTGAGAGCCTGCCATTCGTCGAGTTGCGGGTTCTGCTTGCGAAAGTCGGTCCACTGACTCGCCGGAAAATCGGGCATGGTTCGATACCAGGCCTCGTTCAGCAGATCATAGCTGATCAGCGACGGATGCTCGCGAACGAGTGGAATCAGCACCGACAGATGGCGGGCGATCACCGCTCGGAAGTTCGGATCGGTCAACGACCAGGGCATGAACTCATTGGTCTTGCGACGCCAGCCCGTCGCGTCAGTCTCGGGCCACTTCTTGCGCGCCCAGTCCGGGAAATAGTGCGGCGATACCAGCAGATCGCAAACCATGTTGTGCCTGGCACAAGCGTCCAATATGGCCCGGATGCCGCTGACCCCCTCCGGATTCGTCTTATTCTCCTCCGGCAGGGTCGCACTCGGACCGATCTCCGCACTGATCGCCGTGTACCCCATGGGCGACAGGTGTTCAAACTGGTTCGGATTGAACCATCCGCACACACCCGCCAACATCACCGGCCGGTCGCCGCTGAAGAATGAGCCCTCCTTGACCACCAGGTTCTTGAGCGAGACGTCCGGCACGCGAATCGCACGATTCGGATCGGCCAGGACCCCCTCGAGCTCGGCCTGCGTCCGCCGGGCACACTCAAGCAGAAATTCGGCCGTCCGCCGGGCGAGGAACGGATCCTTCTCCGGAATCATCGCCCCCACCTCGCCGCGATACCGATGCAGCACCGTTCGCGAGACCGTCGGATAGCGAACGTCGATCCCCTTGGCCTTCGCTTGCGCCAACAGGGCATCCACGCGATCGATCATCGGCGGAAGCGGCCCGAGCATCGCATCAAGATCCTGACGGGTGAAGGTCGGATTCGTTGGCCCGGTACCCTTGGGATATACCGCCTCAAAACGACTCAGACACATGCGAATGGGTTCCTCGTCGATCTCACCGGCCGACTCCTGAGTCACGACGGCAATCATGTCCAGATCGCGAATCCGCTCGGCCCCGACGCCCATAGGGTACATGTCGCTCAGAGACACCTCCATCTGCGACCACTTGCACGATCCGACACCGGGCAGCGGCATCGGGCTCACCAGTCGCCGCCCGGCCTTGTCGCCCAGCACCATCCACAGATACAGCCCATCGGTCCAGACCCGAAACCGAACGGCCTGAGGAAGCGGAAGCCCCAGACCGCGACGTTGCACGCCATGGATCATCTGTCCGACCTTGCACGCATCGAAACGCACGTCGAGCATCCGATTGGGCTCGAAGCTGTTCCACTGAACGATTCGAAACGTCGCGCGGCCGATGGGCTTCCACTGGTCGAAGGCATCGAGCCAGACCGAATCGAACAGATAGACGTTGCGGTCGGCGGCGGGCTTGGCGGGCTCTTCACCCACACCGACGCCCATCCCCATTCCCAACACCGCCACGGACAGGATGATGCTCGTCTTCACCAGACAACCTCCTCGCTGAACCGCATGCCCTTCACAGCAAATGACCAGGAACCTTTTATCGCCATACGCCCCCGGGAACAAGAATGGACCGCCGCATGTTGCGGGTGTCCCAACTCGCCCACTCCAAAAGCCCTTGACGCCTCCGAGTCGATCCGCCAGAGTGCCCGCAGGACACGCCGGAGTGTCCGCCCTCCAATCCCTCACAGGAGATTCACCGAATGCGATCCGCACGCTCGTCCCGAATCGTAACGCCCGGCCTGATCATCCTGGGCCTGTGTTCATCACAAAGCGCCATGGGCCAGTCTCCCCCGCCCAAGCAGGCAGCCGTCTTCTACCCCCCTGCACTGGTCGATTCGGCACGAGCCAACGTGGCCGGACACCCCTGGGCATCACAGGCCCGCAAGCAGATCGTTCAGGCCGCCGAACCCTGGATGAAGCTGTCCGACGACGACCTGTGGAACTTCATGTTCGGACCAACCATCACCCGGTCGTGGATGGTGCTGTCCTACGGATGCTGCCCCGCCTGCAAGAAAGACGTGCGGATGTACTTCTGGGAGATCGATGCCTTCGCCCGACCGTGGAAGTGCCGCTGCCCTCACTGTAAGACGCTCTTCCCCAAGAACGATTTCGGCAAGTTCTACCGCTCCGGCCTCGATGAACACGGCGTCTTCGACCCGAAGCGAGCCGACCGGTCCCTCCTGTTCAACACCGAGCATCCGGATGCCGACGACCCCCTGCACACCTTCGGCGTCGACGACGGCAACGGCTATGTCGAGGGCAAGAACTGCTGGCGCTTCATCGGAACCTACCTCGTCTACGGCCAGTGGAAACAACTCATCGTCGAAGGCATACGACACCTGGCAGCCGCCTACGTCATCACCGGCGACCCCGTATACGCCCACAAGGCCGGCATCCTCTTCGACCGCGTGGCCGACCTGTATCCGACATTCGACTTCGGCAAACAGGCCATTCTGTACGAAGCGCCGGCCCATCGAGGATACGTCTCCACCTGGCACGACGCCTGCCACGAAATCCACATTCTCACCCTGGCTTATGATCAGGTCTTCAAGGCCCTGACCGAAGACACCGCTCTGCCGGCGTTCCTCTCCGCCAAGGCGCAGCAATACAAGATCGACCGCCCCAAAGCCGCGCTCGCCGACATTCGACGGAACATCGAACAGCGGATCTTCGTCGACACCCTGAACAACCGGCCGAAAATCACCTCGAACTATCCCACCACCGACGTGGCGATCGTGCTCATCAAGGCCGTCCTGAACTGGCCCGACAACCGACAGGAGGTCATGGGACTCATTGACGCGATTCTTAAGAAATCAACGGCGGTCGACGGCCTGACCGGCGAAAAGGGACTGGCAGGCTATTCCAGCATCGGCCCCCACTCGCTGGCCCCGATGTTGAGCCTCTTTGCCCGTATCGACGCCGGCTTCCTTCCGGACGTGCTCAAGCGGTGTCCTGAATTGCACCGGACCTACCGCTTCCACATCGACCTGTGGTGTCAGAACGGCTCCTACTACCCCAACTCGGGTGACACCGGTGGCCCCGGTAGAAAGAACGAAGCCTATGCCGGACTCTCGCTCAACACGTCGGTCTCACTCGACCCGTCCAATTTCCTCTTCCTCTGGAAGCTGTACGAGGCGACGAAGGACCCGGCATTCGTTCAGGTGATGTACCGCGCCAACGGGCGACGCATCGATGGAATGCCCTACGACCTGCTCGCAACCGATCCCGCAGCCTTTCAACAGGCGGTCCGCCAGGTCATCGCCGCCCAAGGTGAGGAATTCAAACTGACCTCCGTCAACAAGACCCAGTGGCACATGGCGGTCCTCCGATCCGGCTCAGGCCCCGACGTCCGAGAGGTCATCCTCGACTACGACTCGGGCGGCGCACACGGCCATCAGGATGGAATGAACCTGGGACTGTTCCAAAGGGGCCTCGATCTGATGATCGACTACGGATATCCCCCCGTCAGCCACGGCGGCTGGAGCGGGCCCAGATTCGCATGGTATATCCTGCCGGGCTCGCACAACACCGTCCTGGTCGACGGCAAAGGCCAATCCGCCCAGGCGGGCAAGACAACCCTCTGGGCCGATGGCCAGGTGTTCCGCGCCGTCCGGGCCTCTGCCCCCGCCATCACCGGCACCCCGCAATTCGAACGGACGGTCGCGATGATCGATACGTCCGACCGCCAGGCCTACGTCGTGGACATCTTCCGAATCGTCGGCGGAACCGATCACGCCAAGCCTATGCACAGCCACTTCGCTACGCTGAGCACGCAGGGGCTGACGCTCGCCGCCGGCAAAGAGTACGGCCACGACTCGCTGATGCGCAACCCCCAGACCGACGCCACCCCGAAACCCGGCTGGTTCGCCGACTGGAAGGTCGACGATCGCTATCAGTATCTGCCCTCCGGCACCGACGTTCACCTGCGCTACAGCGATCTGACCGAAGGCGCATCGGTGACGACCTGTGAGAAATGGGTCCTCCAGGGCGCCTACGCCCTGAATCTGGAAGCCTGGCTGCCGACGGTTATGCTCCGTCGCACGGAATCCGGCAAGGGGCCGCTGGCCTCCACCTTCGCAGGCGTATTCGAAACCTACGAGAAGACGCCGGCCATCGCCGGAATCCGGCGTCTGCCCCTGACGACGTCCAACGGCGCGCCCTACCCCACCGCGAATGTGGCCGCCGAAGTCCGACTCGCCGACGGACGATCCGACCTGATCGTCGCCGCCGATGTCGAGAACCCGCTTCGGCTCTCACCTCATACCACTAATGACGGAGCCATGGCACAGAAGGACTGGGGTGTCGAAATCGAAGGAGACCTCGCCTTCGTACGGCGAGCTGCCGACGGGAAGGTGGAGCGAATCGCCGCGTACCGCTGCTCCTCGGTCAAGGCAGGAGACCTGATCCTCAAACTCCGCAAGGGTTCGGAATACGTCGAGATCACGCTGGACGCCGCCCGGAAAACCTCCGTGGTGGCAGGTCAGCCTCAGGACATCCTGGAAATGACGAATCGTGACGGCCCCGGATCGCGTTGAGCCCCCGCCGGCCAACAGGCTCTATCCCTGCGTCACCCACTTCGAGACGTCCATGAACGTCACGAGGATGAAGGCCGCGATGATCAGCACAAGCCCGATCACCTGGGTGATCACCTGCATCTTCACCGACACCGGCCGGCCCCGGATCTTCTCGATCAACAGGAAGACGACAAGCCCCCCGTCGACAATGGGCAAGGGCAGGAAGTTGATGACGGCCAGGTTGGCCGAGATGAATGCCAGGAAGTAAAGCAGTTTCGTCAGCCCCGACTGGGCAACCTCTGTGCCGTAGCGGAAGATGCCCACCGGCCCCGAGACGTGCTGGTAACCCACCTTCCCCGTGATGATCATGTGCTGCATCGTCTTGTAGGCTTGCAGGATGAAGTATAGCGTTTTCTTGAAGCCCATCCACATCGCCACCACAGGATTCCGATTCTGAAGCAGCATATGCTGCGGCTGCGGAATGATCAGGGTCGTGTAGTAAACCCGCATCAGCCATGGATCGTCATTCTCGTCGGTCACGGCATAGGTCAGTTCCTTGCCGTTGGCGTCGGTGGATATCTCCTTATCCATATACTGGTAGACCACCTTGACACTCTCACCGCGATGGGCCTTGAGAATCTCGTACACCGCCTCCCACGCCGGGAGTCCCACCGGCTGGGTCTGGCCGTCCCGCTTGAGAGTCGCCTTCTCCTGCCCGGCAATGCGAACCACCCGCGCCGTCGGGGGCAGGTTCAAGGCGTCGCTCAGAGATTGGGGAACCCGCATCTTCCGCTCCCCGAATGTCCCCTCGTGAACGAAATGGATGCTCACGACTCGACCGGCGTTCAGCCGAAACGCGTCCACCAGCTCGAGCCATGTCTTGACCGGCTGATCGTTCACCCGCTTGATCAGAGCGCCGCGAGGCAGTCGCATCGACGACGCCGGGGTCGGTCGGTCCTCGACACCCTTCTCCACCGTTCGACTGACCACCAGTCGATCGATCTCCAGTCCGCCGAACATCACGCCGACGCGAGGCGGCGAATTGCCCCACATCGACACCGCCGGATGCAGCGTGAAGGTCTCACAATCCAGATCCGCCAGCCATCGCGACAGATCCGCCGCCGATGCCCCTCGCCGCATCAGATCGGTTCTCACCTCATTCAGAACGATCGGATCCGCCTTGGCCTCTTTCAGAATCGTCAGTATCTCCGCCGTGGCGGCCGCACAATCCCGATAGGCCAGTTCGGTGAGAGAATCCCGTTTCTCCAGAACCGGCGCCACCATCGAGTAGCTGAGAATGGTCCCCGTGGGACGGTCCGGTCTGACGCCGATTTCCTTGTTCATCCCGACCCGGCGCACAATCACCTCAAAACCGCGATGGGCGTACACGTACTGACCGCGATCGTCCTTGGACGAGAGCATCGTGTTGCACTCGACTTCGGTCGGATTCCAGTGATCGCCCCATTTGACGATGACGTCGCCCGCACGCAAGCCGGCCACATCGGCAGGATCACCCGGCATCACGCGAAGCAGCTTCTGACGAGCCTGCAATCCCAGAATGTTGCCGCTGATCCCGCTTCCGTCGGTCGGCAGAACCAGCATCCGACAGCGATGAAGAACGGACACCTCACGCGTCGCACCGTCCGGCTTCTTGAGATCCACCGGACGACGAACCAGAAGCTTGACATACTTGCCCCGCTCGGCCGTAATCATCCGCTCGACCTGATCCTGGTTGTCAACCTTCGTGCCGTTAACCTCCACAACCGTGTCGCCGATATGAAGACGGTCCTCACGCTGCTCGTCCAGATCGCTCTCGTACTCCACCGCCCCCACCTGAAGCGTCATCTCCGGATAGATCCCGATCTGACGAACCTTCTCCTCTTCGGACCACTCCGGTTCGAGAGGGATCTCCACAGGCTGGGACCGGCCCGGACGCTGAACCTTCAGGGTGATCTTGCGATCCACGTCCGCCAGAATGATGCTGCTCTTGACGTCCGGATAGTCGTGCATCCGGTCGCCGTTCACCTCCAGAATGCGATCGCCGGGCATGAGGCCGGCCTTCTGCGCCGGGCTCCCCGGCACCACCTGCCCGATCACCGGCGGCAACGTATCGATGCCGATCATGAAAACAACCATGAATGCCAGAGCGGCGAACACAAGGTTCATCACCACCCCGGCCGAAACGATCAACATCCGGGCGCCGACCGACTTGTTCGTGAAGGCTCGAGGATCCTCCTTGACCTTCCACTCACCCGATTTGTCGACCGTGAAATCCTCCTGACCCAGCATCTTGACGTAACCACCCAGCGGAAGCGCGTTCACCGCGTAACGTGTCTCACCGACGGTCCAGCCGAGAAGCTCCTTCCCGAAACCGATCGCAAACTTGTCCACCCGAACGCCGGCCAGTTTCGCCATCACAAAATGACCCAGCTCGTGGACGAAGACGACCACGCCGAACCCAATCACCATGAGCATGAGCGCCCAGAGGCTCGAGAGCCACTCGATCAGGCTCGATGCCAGGATATCCACAGATCCGAGAAGACTTGGATGCATGACGAAATTCTGCAAAGGGGATCTCCATTACCGGGGTATTATCGGACTCAATCCATTGAGCCGCCGGCTGATCCGGTCCCGAGCCCACGTATCAGCCCTCATCAGGTCGTCCAGATTCGGATCACACTTCACCTGATGCTCATGAAGGACCTCGCGGGTCAAGGCCACGATATCCACAAATCCGACACAATGATGCCGGAACGCCTCCACGGCCGCCTCGTTGGCCGCATTCAACACCGCTCCGCTCGTACCGCCGGCACGAGCCACCTCATAGCCCAACTCAAGGGCCGGAAAACGCTCCAGATCCGGCTGCTCGAAGTTCATCCGCCGCAACCCGCACACGTCCAGGCGACGGCTCGGACCAGACCAACGTGCTGGATACGTCATCGCATACTGAATCGGTGTCCTCATGTCCGGCGACCCGAGCTGCGCCACAATCGATCCGTCACAGAACTCCACCATCGAGTGAATGATCGATTCGGGGTGAATCAGGACCTTGATCGCCTCCGCCTCAAGCCCAAACAACCACTTCGCCTCGATCACCTCCAAGGCCTTGTTCATCATCGTGGCCGAATCGATCGTGATCTTCGGCCCCATGTCCCATGTCGGATGGTTCAAGGCGTCTTGCAGCGTGGCCCCACGGATCTGTTCGGCCGTCCAGGTCCGAAACGGCCCACCCGACGCCGTCAGGTACACACGAGATACCTCGTCAACACGCCCAGCCTGCATCGCCTGAAAGATCGCCGAGTGCTCACTGTCAATAGGCAGCAGCCGCGCACCACTCTTGCGAGCCAGGGGAATCATGAGCGCCCCGGCCACCACCATGGCTTCCTTGTTCGCCAAACCAATCGTTCGGCCCAGGCGCACCGCCGCTAGCGTCGGTGCCAGAGCCGCTACCCCGACTACCGCCGCCAGCACAAACTCGCACTCAGTCTGCTCGACCAGCTCAACCAGCGAGCCGTCGCCTGACAGAACCTCGGTCGAATCCCCAACCTCGTCCTGCAGACAACCCGCGCTCACAGCATCCGCCATAGCAACCCGTTTGGGTCGGAACTGTCTGACCTGGTCCGCCAGCTCGCGCCAACGGGTGTTCGCGGCCAATCCGACCACCTCGAAGGCGTCCGAATGGGCTGCAACCACCTCCAACGCACTGGTTCCTATCGAACCGGTCGAGCCGAGGATAATAACCCTGCGTCTCATCACTACCGTACAATCGGCGCACCCCCCGCGCCGGAATCGAAAAATTCACTATAGGAGCCGCGCCAAACCGATGCAAGGGTCCGGATAACCAAACGCGGGAACGAAATGTGTGCCCATGCCGACACTTCCATGCGAAATGCGCTTTTGCAAAGCCCTGCCCCCCAAAGCACCCAACACCGGGTGAAACTTCTTACCCGAAATGCTCTGCGGCAACGATTTCCGACAAATGTCCATGAAAGTGCTTGCCGAAAGCTAGTTGGGGGTATAATTTGGTATAGTTCGGCAATTCGTAAACAGCATGTAGCGCGCCGATCGAAGATTATGCTATGAAGTCCTTTCTCGCTGTGGTGGAGGTTGCTGTAAATCATGTTGGGCTGGCCTGGAGTGGAAAGTGTCTTTTTCGACTGGGGTGGAACGCTAGCGAGTTTAGGTCGCGAGGCTGACCGATGGCATCAATGTGCTTCGGCCGCAGCAAAAGTGGTTGACCACGATCTGAGCTGGTGTCTCTATTCCGCCGCTGATCTCCTACACGAGAGATTCACAGCGGCGCTCAACAAGGCAAAGAACGACCCCGAGTGCCGAGAGGTCGACACACGCGCCGTTCTGGCTGCCTGGGGTGAAGACCTCGGTCTGGGCGATCCGGAAGAGTGGCCCATCGACCGAGCCTACGACGCCTTCTGGCAAACCTGGGTCGGGGCCCTCGATCCCATCGACGGGGTGCCCGCCGTGTTGTCCGAACTCAAGAAACGCGGCTACCGACTCGGGCTGGTCAGCAACACCGCCACTCCGCCCGAATACGTCGAACTGGAACTCGAACGACAAGGATTGACCGGACTGTTGGACGCGGTCGTGGTCAGCAGCGCATTGAACCGGCGAAAGCCCCATCCCGAAATCTACGAAACCGCCCTGACGGCCGTATACGACCACGGAACCGCACCCGACGTCAAACAGGTTCTCTTCGTCGGCGATGGTCCCATTCACGACGTGGTCGGCCCGCAGAAACTCGGCATGAAAACGGCCCTCGTGCGGTACAACGGAACATCAACGTGGACGGCCGAAGAATTCGCTGCCGCAAAACCCGACACCCAGGTCGCACATGTGCGGGAACTGCTCAATTTGCTGCCCGCAACCGGCAAGTAATGGCGTATCCGAACAACGAACCACGCCCGGACGATACGGGCGGGACAAACAGGGAGAGTCACAGGACGCATAAGCGGTGATGCCGAGCCCAAGCCCGACACCCGCACCGACGAACAGCAGCCAAGCCCCGCAGCGGCGATGGAACGACCGAACCCCGGTTGGCTCTCGCCCCTGCGGGGCTTGACAGTTCAGAGGCCTTCGAGTCCCCAAAGCCGTGGCGCGCGGAACCCAGGCCATAGCCATCCGAAACCTGTCTGCCGTCATCGAAGGAACGCAGGTCGGACGTTCCAGAGGAATCCATGATCCGTTTCGGAAACGTCGAACTTACAAACCCCATCGTCATCGGGTCCGGACCGCTGACGGACCGTTTCGAGAAGATCGCCTCGGCCGAAAAGGCCGGCGCCGCAGCCGTCAGCCTCAAACTGACATTCGTGAAGGTCCCCTTCCCCTCACAAATGCGAAGCCACAGCCTCCCCGACCAAGTCATCCTGTCCCCCACCAACCGCCGCCTGAACCTGCAACAGGGTGAGGCGTTGATGCGCCGAGTCAAAGGCGAACTGAACATCATCGCCATGGCCAACTACAGCGCTCCCGGTTCGGCAGAAGACTCGTGGAAGCTCCTGACCGAACGCTTCGTCGCCGCCGGAGCCGACATCCTCGAACCAAACTTCTGCTGTCCGAACCTCGACACCTCCCAACCCACCTCCGCCACCCAACGCGACCACGGCGGAGTCGCCATCGCCGACCACCCCGACGTCTGTGGCCGACGGGTCGAACAGATGCGAAACCTCACCGATCGCCCCATCGTGCCCAAGATCATGCCCTCCTCGCGAAGCCTGCTCCTGCAAGACATCGCGGCCATCGAGCAGGCCGGAGCCGACGGAATCCACGTGGTCGGCCTTCCGGCCACCGGTTTGCCGCCCCTCCGCGAAGACGGAACCCCCGACATCCCCTTCCTGGCCGGAGTCGCGCCGGGATCCACCAATGGCTCCATATGCCGTTATTCGACGAATCTGATGATTGCCCTGGCGGCGCGGACGACCAGGCTCCCGATCCTCGCCTCCGGCGGTATGGGCCGGCCCAGCGACGTGATCGACGCCATCATGTGGGGCGCCTCCGGCGTGGCCGTGTGCTCCGCGATCATGTGGCACGGCTGGGAGGTCGTCCAAAACCTGCTCACCGGCATCGACAGCTTCCTGTCGAGGCAAGGCCTCTCGTCGCTGAACGCGGTCCGAGGCAAAGCGCTGCCGCATCTGACCACACCGGACCGCCTGACCCTTCTCGACGGAACTGCCGTCATCGACGAGACACGCTGCGTGGGTTGCGGACGATGCTCAAAACCGGGACACTGCCTGGCCATCCGGATCACGGATCAGAAGAAGGCCCGGGTCGACCCCGCCGAATGCATCGGTTGCGGTGTCTGCCGGGCCCTCTGCCCCGTCGAGGCCATCCGCTATGAGCTGACGACGCACAGCCCGCAAACGGCGGAGCACAAGTCACAAGATGGAGAATGACCTCGGTGTTCGGAGCCGTCAAGAACGTGGAAGCCCCCCTTCAACAGGAGGGGTCACATGAATACGAAAGGAATTGTCATGCGCCATGCCGTTCGTTCGATGATGCTCCTGGCGGCCCTGGCCTCGTGGTCCACACTTCCCACGGCAACCGCGGCCCCCGAATCACCTGCATCCGCCTCAAGACTGACTGTCCACGTCGATCGCCCTGGCGTGAAGGTCAGTCCGACGCTCTACGGCATCTTCTTCGAAGAGATCAACTGCGCCGGCGACGGCGGGCTCTATGCCGAACAGGTCCGAAACCGCTCCTTCGAGGACACCGACAAGCCCGACCACTGGTCGCTGCGGACCACCGGCTCCGGCAAGGGTGAGATCACTATCGACCGCTCCAAGCCCCTCAGCGAGAAGAACACCCGTTGCCTCAAGCTGCACATCGCCCAAACCGACAGCGGCCGAGTGGGCATCTCCAACGCCGGCTACTGGGGCATGAATCTTCGGCAGAACGAGGCCTATGACCTGTCGCTCTACGCCCGATGCAGTGACGGCTTCACCGCTCCCATCAACGCAAGCCTCGAAGGCCCCGACGGAAAGGTCCTGGCCGAAGCCCGAATCGAAGGCCTGACGGACCAATGGAAACGGTTCACCGCCTCCCTGACGTCCAACGCCGACACCCCGGCGGCCAGACTGGTCCTCAGTACCACCGGCACCGGAACGATCTGGTTCGATGTAATCTCACTGATGCCCCACCAGACATGGAAAGGACGCCCCAACGGCCTGCGGCCCGACCTGGCCGAAATGCTCAACGGCCTCCGACCGGCGTTCGTGCGATTCCCCGGCGGCTGCTGGGTCGAGGGAGATACCCTGGCATTCGCCACGCGATGGAAAAGGACCATCGGCGACATCGCCGACCGCTGGAACCAGTGGAACATCTGGCAGTACTACTCAACCAACGGACTCGGCTTCCACGAGTACCTGGTCATGTGCGAAGACCTCGGCGCCCAGCCCCTCTTCGTCATCAACTGCGGCATGTCGCACCGCGAGAACGTCCCGATGGACAAGATGGGCGAATGGGTGCAGGACGCCCTCGACGCCATCGAATATGCCAATGGACCGGTCGAGAGCACCTGGGGTGCGCTAAGGGCCAAGGCCGGACACCCCGCGCCGTTCAACCTGAAGTACGTCGAGATCGGCAACGAAAACGGTGGACCCGCCTACCAGGAGCGGTACGCCCTCTTTCACGATGCCCTCCGGGCGAAATACCCCGACCTCAAGCTGATCGCCAACGTCCCCACCGACAAGCGACCGGCCGACATCATCGACGAGCACTACTACTCCAACCCCGAGTTCTTCATCGCCAACGCCGCGAAGTATGACACCTACGACCGCAAGGGACCCAGGATCTACGTCGGTGAATACGCCGTCACCGCCAATTGCGGGGCCGGCAACCTTCGCGGCGCCCTGGGCGAGGCAGCATTCATGACCGGCATGGAGCGTAACTCCGACATCGTCATCATGGCCTCCTACGCCCCGCTCTTCGCCAACGTCCACTACAAGAAGTGGAACCCCGATCTGATCAACTTCGACAGTTCCAGGGTCTTCGGAACGCCCTCCTACTGGGTCCAGAAGATGTTCAGCGAACATCGCCCGGACATCATCCTGCCGACCGACCTGAAGGCACCGACCGAAGCCAAGGTCGAACCCAAACGCGGCGGCATCGGCGTGGGCACATGGTGTACCCAGGCCGAATTCAAGGACATTCGCGTGACCCAGGGCGATCGCATCCTCTTCACGAGCGACCTGAGCAAGGGCGCCGACGGCTGGCGGCATTTCCGCAACGGCGACTGGTGGGCACAGAACGGCACTCTGCGTCAGACGGGCCCCGCCGAAGACTGCCGCGCCGTCGCCGGCGATCCGCAGTGGTCTGACATCACCTACTCCCTCAAAGCCCGCAAGCTCAGTGGCGCCGAAGGATTCCTCATCCTCTTCCAGGTCGCCGACGACGCCAACTGGCTCTGGTGGAATCTCGGCGGGTGGGGCAACGTTCGCCACGGTATCGAGCGATGCGACTCGGGCGCCAAATCGGCCCTGGGCGACTCAGTCCCCGGCCAGATCGAAACCGGCCGCTGGTACGACATTCGCATCGAACTCAAGGGGCTGGACATCCGCTGCTTCCTCGACGGCAAGCAGATCCACTACGTCAAGCACCAGCCCACGCACGCCCTGTACGCCGTGGCCGGAAGGTCCGACGCCGCCGGCGAGATCGTCATCAAGGTCGTCAACGTGTCCAATACGGCCCAGGACGCAAGGATCGATCTGGCCGGCGTCCGCGAGGTCGCCCCCGCCGCCACGAGCATCCTGCTCACGTCCTCCAAACCGGAGGACGAGAACACATTGGCCGAACCGATGAAGGTCTCACCGAAACAGCAGGAGATCCGGATCGACGGACCGAGCTTCGCCCATACGTTCCCCGCCCACTCGCTGACGGTGCTGCGGCTGAAGGCGAAGCCATAGTCGGAACCGATCGAGCGATCAAACGCTTGGCTACTTGCGGAACGCGAAGGCGAAAAGCTCCGCACCCTTCAGATCGAATCGCAGCACCACCGGCTTGCCCCGCAGGCCCGACACGTTGCTCTTGCCGCCCCAGGCTGCAATGTGACGCAGATTGTCTCCGCAAATCGGCTCGGACGCCTCGAACCCCGCCAGGGGTTTGCCCGCCGCATCGCACAGCGACACGGTAATCCGCCCCTCCGCCCGCGTCCGGGCATTGATCTCCAGACGCCCCCCGGTAAAGACCACCGGCACCGTGGTCAGCGTCCCACCTTCCGCCGGCCCGTCCACCGAGACGAAACGATCCAGTTGCCAGATCGCCAGGCCCACCGCCCCCGTGAACCGGGTCCCGCGTCCGGTATTCTCGGCGCGATACAGACACGGCGTGCCGTGCGTGTAGTTCGATCCCGTGTAGTACAGCCATACCTCATCTCCCACGCGAAGGGCCCGCGATTGCGTGCAGAAAAACCCGCAATCCCACTCGCCGATGCGACCCCTGGGCACACAAGGCGTGCGGAACGGACGCTCCCAGGTCTCCAGGTCTCGCGATACCGCCAGTTGCAGTTCGCCCGGCCCCTCATGGTTGCCGTAGCGGGCGTTATTGTTCACCGTCAGCATCCACACAAACGCCAGCGTGCACGATTCTGCGGGATAGACGCCCACACCGTAGAACTCCGTCCTCATCAGCTTCGGATCGTCCGGGCGGTCGAGAATGCTCCGCGCCTCTTCGATCCTCGCCAGGCTCGATGCGTCGTCCCGCAGGTCCGAGGTGATCGCCAGCCGCGGTTCGCTCCACGTCGCAAAGTCCTTGCTGGTGGTCAACCAGAAGATCCGGCGACCGTGACCCCGCCAGGGTCCCTCGATCTTCGGAAGCGCCACGTAAATCTGGCGAACCTCGTCGTAGTAGCCCGTGATGACATCGCCGCCCCGACTGATCGGCTGCGTGCTCAGCCGCTTCCAGTTCAGCCCGTCCGGCGAGACCATCGTGTGGTAGCCGGCGGTCTTCTGCAGCCAGCAGATCATCTTGTACCGGCGAGCAGGATCGGGGTCGCCCTTATCCTTCATGACACTCGCCAGCAACACCTCCTCGGCAACCACATTGTGTCGATCGAAGCCCTTCACCTTCACCGTCCCCACCGGCGGTTTCTCCCAGTGCACACCGTCGCGGCTGGTGGCATAGAGCGTGGCATAGTCCGGAAAGAGCTTAGGCTCCTCCGGGATGTACCACATCTTGAAGATCTTCTCGTCTTCGTCGTAGATCACGTTGCCATAGATCTCGATCCGCCAGCCCTCCCACGGCTGATCCGCCTTGACGATCGGGTTGGACGGATGCTTCCGGGCCGGCTGAAGCGTAAACGAGACGTTTCGAGCCTCGCGAACCAGAACCTGATCGACAAAGAGCTGCGAGGCGTCCCCGACGTCCAGCGGCCACGAGGCCGCACCCCCAAAGACCCTCCCGCTCACACACCCAACCACAACGAGCACGACCGTCAACGCACGAAGGTTCATGGCAGGTCTCCGCGAAAGAAAGAAGCGTGGTGCTGCACCTCAACGAACGGTGTCGACAGGATAGGCGAACGGATCCTCATCAGACAAGCCGCCGGTTCGCAACCCATGCAGAGTGCCCCCCACCCACCTCCGGATCGCACCCGACAGAACCATCTTGTCCCCGCCCATCCCGGCTGCTAACGTAGTGGCTATGACTCGAAAGATGATGAGCTACAAACAGGCGGGAGTCGACATCGACGCCTCCGACCGCATGGAAGACCTGATCGGACCGATCGTCAAGCGAACCTATGGTCCCCGCGTGATCGGCGGACACGGAGCGTTCGCCGGACTCCTGCGCCTCGATCACAATTCCCGGCTGTTCAAACGCAACTATCGCGAACCGGTGCTGGTCGCCTGCACCGACGGCGTGGGCACGAAGGTGCTCGTGGCCGTGGCCGCTCAACGGGTTCGAACGGTCGGTATCGACCTGGTCGCCATGAGCGTCAACGACATGCTCACCTGCGGCGCAGAGCCCCTGCTCTTCCTCGACTACCTCGCCCTGCACAAGCTCGACCCCCAGCACGCGGCGGCTATCGTCTCCGGTGTCGCCGACGGTTGCCGGGAGGCCGGCTGTGCCTTGCTCGGCGGCGAAACCGCCGAGATGCCCGATGTCTATCGCCCGGGAGACTTCGACCTGGCCGGGTTCGCCGTCGGCGTCGCCGAACGAAAACGCCTGCTCACCAACCGCGACGCCAGACCGGGTGACTGCATCATTGGCCTGGCCTCCAGCGGCCTGCACTCCAACGGCTATGCCCTCGCCCGAAAACTGATCTTTGAGCGGGCTCGCATGACGCTGAACGACCATGTGGACATGCTGGGCAGAACCATCGGCGAAGAGCTTCTGATCCCCACGCGGATCTACGTCCGCTCCATCCTCGAACTGCTTGAAGCCTATCGCAACCAGCGGGCCATTGTCGGGATGGCGCACATCACCGGCGGCGGCCTGCCGGGCAACGTCCCGAGGTGTCTGCCGGAAGGCTGCCACGCCGAAATCCGCAGCGGAAGCTGGCCGATCCCCCGGATCTTCCCCTTCCTCGAATCGATGGGAGTCGAAGAGGACGAAATGTACCGCGTATTCAATATGGGCATCGGATACGTCCTGATCGTCAGGCCGACCTTTGCCGGAGATATCATCCGAAAGCTCGAGAGCCTCAACGAACAGCCCTACCTGATCGGTATCGTGCGGCGCGGCCCGGGCGAGGTGAGACTGCGATAGCAATCCCCGATGCATAAGCAATAGGCCCGGGGACCCCCTGCACACCCCCCAACGGCCACAAGACGCCATCGGCCCAAAACACCGATGGCGGATTGCTGCACCGGCAACAAACTATCGCTACCATAGTTCGGTTTCGATGCTCTGATGTGCTGACGTCTTACGGTTGGGTCTGTACGCATGCCCAGGAGATGTGTGCTTTCATGACGAACGACAAGGTACGTATCGGTGTGGTCGGATTGGGCCGATTCGTGGAGATCGCCCACCTGCCCTGTTACTTCAAATCGGCCTACAGCCCCAGTATCCACCTGGCTGCCGTGTGCGATCTGAATCCCGAGCGGCTCAAGGAAATCATCCCGCAGTGCAACGGGGCCCAACCCTTCACGAATCACAAAGAAATGTTCGCCAAGGCCGGGCTCGATGCCGTCGTCGTCGTCACGCCCGACCACGCCCACACCCGCGTCGTGCTCGATGCCCTCGACGCCGGCCTCGACGTCCTGGTCGAGAAGCCCCTCTGCATGAAAACCTCCGAGGCCGTCGAGATCATCGAAAAGGCCCGGAAGCTCCGCCGCCTTGTCATCGTCGACTTCCACAAGCGGCTCGACCCCTCGCACATGGCCGCCCGCGAGATGGTCCTCTCCGGAAAATACGGTGAGGTCCAGACCGGATACTCCTGGATGCAGGATGAAATCACCGTGCCCTGCGGCGGATTCTTCAAGTCCGACCTCGCCGCCAAGAGCAGTCCGCTGTGGTTCCTGGGCGTCCACATCTTCGACGGAATGAGATACATCACCGACCTCGACCCCGTCGACGTCCGCGCCACCGCCTACAAGGACGAGGTGCTCGATCAGGGCATCGACACCTACGACACCGTCAAGGCAGACTTCGTCATGAGCAACGGCGCCGGCTACAGCTTCGTCGTGAGCTGGAACCTCCCCAAAGGGGCCCCCTCGATCACCATTCAGGGCGTCACCATCCAGTGCGCCCGCGGCAAAATCGACCTCGACACCTGCGACCGCGGCGTCCACGACCTCTCGCTGGACGGCTACAAATACGTCAACACGAACTTCCTGCTCCAGGTCAACGGCCTGTATCGCGGATTCGGTATCGAAAGCATCGGCGAGGCACTCATGGCCATCCGCGACCATCGCGCCGCACCCACCGACCCAGAAACCTCTCCCGACCTCTACGCCCGCAACGGCCTGTACGCCACGCTGATGGCCCAGGGCGTCGAGGTCTCACTGGCTCGAGGGCAGAAGGTCCGAAACGGTCGGGTCCTCATCGGCGACGTCGTGCGACTGAACGACCTCCTGACCGAACAGGTCGGCGCCGAACGGGCCAAACCGTTCCTCGTCCAAAGCCGTTAGGGTATTCGCGTTTGGGTAGAGCGGCATCGAATGCGGGAGGGTGAGCGTACCCGCGAGCCGAAGATCCCTGTCTCGCAGTCCTTCTGTCAATCGGCCCGTTATCGCAATGCCCCGCCGGCTTCACACCTCGCTCCGAAGCTCCCGCCGCATCAACTCGGCAATGGCATCGGCCACACGGCGGTCTTCGAACAACACCGCGTGAATCGCCTCCGTGATCGGCATCTCGACGCCATGGCGACGGGCTAGCTCCAGAACGCTCTGCGTGGTGGCCACCCCCTCGATCACCGACGCCGTTGATCCCCGAACCTGATCCAGCGTCATACCCCGCCCGATCTTCTCCCCGGCCGAACGATTCCGCCCCTCCGGAGAAATGCACGTCGTCACCAGATCGCCCAGCCCCGCCAGACCCGCAAAGGTCTCCCAACGCGCCCCCATCGCAACGCCCAGCCGCATGATCTCGGCGATCCCTCGCGTCAGCAGTGCGGCCTTGGCGTTGCACCCCGCTCCCAGTCCGTCCACCATCCCCGCGGCCAGCGCAATCACGTTCTTCGTCGCACCCGCCAGCTCCACCCCGATCAGATCCGTGTTCGTGTACACCCGAAACCAGTCGGTGGCGAAGGTCCGCTGTACAAATGCCGCCAATCCCTCGTCCTCGCTGGCCGCAACCGCCGTGGCCGGCAGCCGCCGGGCAAGCTCCGGACCGATGTTCGGACCGCTCAATGCGGCCAGCCGGGGCGATCCCGTCAACTCGGCCAGAACCTGCGTCGGACGCAAAAGGCTGTGGTTCTCGATACCCTTGGTAATGCTGCAAATGGGCCCCGACGCCGGCCCCTTCTCCGCAATCGGCTGCCACCAGGCCCGGATGAACTGGCACGGCATGGCCGACAGGATCAGCGTCGCTCCCGCCATCGCCCGATCGGCACGATCGGTCAGAACGATCGACTCGGGAATGATCTGGCCCGGCAGATAGCGCCGATTCTGCCTCGTGGCGATTATCTCATCGAGATGATCCCGGAACATGCTGAACAGTCGGACCTCATGCCCCTTCTCGGCCAGCAGCAACGCACACACCGTCGCCATCGCCCCGTCACCGATGATGGCGATGATCTCTGACATGGCTCAGACTCCGCATCACGACTCGAAACATGCTACCGAAGAAACCCTCGCTCAGTCGGCCGGCGCCGCCTCCGCCGGCTCCACAGGCCCGATCCTCGCCGGAAGCATCGCCGCCAGAATGGCCGCGGGAATCATCGCCAGCGCCACCGTCGCAAATGCCCACTCCATCGAGCTGAACGCCGCAACCACCATCCCCGATAAGCCACCGATCCCCCACGACCAACCCATCACCAGCGATGAAGCCATTCGGGCTCCCGACGGCACGAGCCGCTGACTCATCGCGATGACCAGCGGGTTCACCCCCTGCAACGCCGCTCCCGCCACCACCATCGCGATTACGGCCGTCCAGGGCCCCCCAAACGGAATCACGATCACCGCCCCCAGCGAAATCACCGCCGTCACCACAAGAATCAGCCGCTCGTTCCTCGGATGCAGCAACAGCCCCGTCACCAATCCCGCCACACCGCTGCTGAACAAGAAGGCCGACAACAACACCCCCGTCCAGCCAATGCTGTCCTGCCGCCGCTCCGTCAACAGCGTCACACCCAGGTTGACGCCCGTGGTGGTCAGTGCCCGCAGAGTGCTGATGCCCAACATCATGAACATCAGCCACCCTCGCCCCGCAAACGCCTCCCGAATCGACCCCACCGCCGAAGTCTGACCCTCCACATGCCGAGCCGTCCCGCAACTCCCCAGCAGTGCGATGGTCACCGGTGCCGAGGCAATCAGGATCCACCAGGCATTCCCCGGCGGATGCTCGAGGATCTCCGCCACCACCAGTGGACCAACCGCCAGTCCGATCGCACCCCCCGCCAGAAAGATCGCAAGGGAAAACGTACGTTTCGCAGGCCACAGGTCGCCCACCAGTGCCGCCGGAATCGGGTGATAGGCCGCCACCGCCAAACCACACATCGCCAGACACAACAACATCGCCAGCGGCGTCCGCGCCTCGATCGCCGCCGAAATGCCCACCCCCGCAATAAAGGGCGACAACAGCGCCACCCATCGCCCCCCGTACCGATCGCTCCATAGCGCGAACAGCGGCTGCGAGAACGAACAGGCCATGTTCATCACAACCGTCGTCATCACCGCAATCGCCGACGGCGACATGCCGAATGTCGAAATCCTCGCCCGGATCAACGGGTACACCATCGTCGCACACCCGTCCGTACACCCATGCCCCAGGGCAAGGCTGATCAGTTGAACGACCAGACGCAGCATCTCGCGCCCATCCTCCGAAAAGGGTTGGTTCTACCCATCGACGAGCCGCCCCGCAAGCGCAGCCGCAGCCACAAGCATGCGTCGAGGTGCCGGTTCGAACACACAAATGTCATTCAGGGAAGGTCGAGTCGATGCCCCAAAGAACACAGCAGAATCAGCGATTCTGACCAGATCGACAAACGGCGGACGACGGGCCCAGGCCCCTTCGCGCCAAGCGAAGCAATGCCTGTCAGCACAGTGCCGCAAACGACATGATCGTCAGGAAGATGATCCGATACTTCCGTCGGAAGAACCAGCGAAATTGTTCGATGCGGGCTTCACTGAACATGGCCCCGCTCCTTTCCTCTCACCCCTAAGGCACTGCAAACGCGGTGCCAGACAACGCGATGGGAGGAACACGGAACACCACGACTGTAACCTTCCGAAGCAAAGGGGGTTGCAACCCTTGCTCTCTCGCGTCTCGCGCCAGATCACTTCCGCCTGTACCGGCAGCGTTGCCCCAAAGCAACATCAGCCAACAAGCCGGCCGCGCCAGACCTGTTACGCACGCTTTCCCAGAGGGTTATATCGCCGAACCCGTCCGCTCGCAACGTAGTGTCCGAACCACACCCCGTCCCCCAAACGACAGGACCAGTACTGAAAACGCCGGTCCAAACCAACCGAACGTCCCAGAACTCTCAGGACCGCACAGACGAATCCTCTGTCGACGACCGAACGGTCGACGCCTCGATCGAAAACGGAATTCCCTTGACGATGGGAGGAATGTGGTTCAATTTGATAGTAGCAGGTGTCTTATCGGCCCCAAGCGTGTCTCATCGTTTGAGCACGAATGGGTGGGTCGTCTCCATCGAAGAACGGCGTCGGAGTAACGTGCTATGCAGGTATCAAGTCAGATGGTCATCGCCGGCGCCGGTGGTCACGCCCAGGTCGTCATTGAGGCCGTCCGAACGCAGGGCCGGTGGATCGTCGCCGCCCTGACAGACCCCCTCATCCTCGGCCAGGTGATGGGCGTACCCGTGGTGGGAACCGATCTCGAGCTCCCCAGGCTCCGCAACCAGGGACTCGCTGCCGCCTTGGTGGGTGTCGGCTCGGTCAAACGACCGACCCTCCGAATCCGGTTGTTCGCCCGACTCCGCGAAATCGGTTTCGTCATGCCGTCGATCTGCCACATCCGGGCGACGGTCTCACCGACGGTCGAGTTGGGCGAGGGAACGGTCGTCCTCGCCGGATCGGTGATCAACCCCCAGACAACGATCGGGCGAAACGTCATCATCAACACCGCCTCGGTGGTCGAGCACGACTGCCAGATCGGCGACCATGTCCACATCGCACCACGAGCGGTCATCGGAGGCGGAGCCATCATCGGCGAGCGGGCACATATCGGTATGGGTGCGATCGTCCTGCAGGGCCGGAAAGTCGGCGAAAACGCCGTCGTAGGAGCCGGTGCCGTGGTCAATCGAGACCTTCCGCCCAATACGGTCTGCGTCGGCGTGCCGGCCAAACCCATCCGCGATCTGAAGGATGACGACGAACCCCGCGACGAGCACTAGAGCCCTGTCACACGCAGAGGGAGGGCGAGCGCACCCACGAACCGAAATCGTCGCACCCATCTCGGCAGAAGACTGGATGCCCCGCATGAAGACAAGGACCTTCCTGACATGCGTCCGCCCGCCGGAAGATGCCTCCCGGCAGATCGGTCAGTACTGCCCGCAACACCGACAGGCCCTAACCACCGGCTGAAAGGACGTTCTGAGGAACCTGCGAGCAGTCGACGAGTTGACCGTTGACGTAACACGTGGTTTCGGCAAACAGACCACGGAACAGGAAGCCCGCCGCGAACGACATAAGGCCGTCACCCGCCAGTAGAAGCGTTGTTGAACCGCCCGCAAGCATCAACACAATCGCCAGTATGACCGCGATGATCTGCATGTAACTTCTCCTGACCGAAAAACATCATAAACGCCCGCGGGCGTCGATCGCACCCGGACCCGATACATCCCACGAACCCGACACCCGGACGTCAAGCGCCGTCGTCGGTTCACCGGATACCCCACCCCTGCCGCCCGCGCTTCAGAGCCAACAGGCCGGAGAGCACCACTCCCAACGGAAACAGTCCCGTAAGCCCGCAGAAACTGAACGGCCCCGGCGTCCGAACGATCATGTAGTACACGTCCTCTATCGTCAACTGCGGTGACGTCGTCGGCCCGACCGCCTCCGGCGTCTCGGTGCTCTGAACCTGCGGTGTCACAACCGCCGAACCGCTCGACTTGGCCCGCAGAATCAGCTCGGCCCTGACCTCGGTCCCGGCCGGCAGGTTACCCGCCTGGATCGTCACCTCGCTGCCGTTGACCGAAATGTCCGCCGGAACGGCCGCTGCCGACGAACCGGCCAGTAACCGGCCCGACACAAACTCCATGTTGCCCGGAATGACAGTGACGATCACAACCTGCGTGGCAGAGCCGGTGCCGAGGTTCTGAACGCGAATCAGAAAGGACACCTGCTGCCCCGTCTGAATCGGCACGTTCGGGTCGCTGCCCTCCGTCTGAACCGTCACGCACAGATTGGGCTCGCCAGCCTCCTCTTCTGTGAAGTTGGCCGTAATCGTCATGTCCCTTGTGATGTTGGAAATCGTCAACGGATTCTCAGTGCCGACGTAGTCGCCCGACCACCCGCTGAATCGATAGCCACTGACAGGAACCGCCGTCACCGTACAACTCGCCCCCCCGCTGACCGTCTGCGACGCCGTCCCCTGAATCGATCCGTTCGCCCCCGCCTGGAACGTCACCGTGTACGTCGTCGGTGGTATCTCCGCGAAAATGGCGATGATTGTCATGTTCGCCGTGACATTGGTAACCGTCAGCGGATTGTCGCTCCCGACATAGTCGCCCGACCAACCGCTGAACTGGTACCCGCTCGCCGGAACAGCCGTAACCGCCGAACAGCTTGCACCCTCGACAACCGTCTGCGATGCCGTCCCCTGAACCGATCCGTTCGCCCCCGCCTGGAACATCACCGTGTACATCGTGGCCGGTATCTCCGTAAAGTTCGCAGTGATCGTCATGTTCACCGTGACGTTGGAGATCGTCAGCGGATTGTCACTCCCGACATAGTCGCCCGACCAACCGCTGAACTGGTACCCGCTCGCCGGAACAGCCGTAACCGCCGAACAGCTTGCACCCTCGACAACCGTCTGCGATGCCGTCCCCTGAACCGATCCGTTCGCCCCCGCCTGGAACATCACCGTGTACGTCACCTGCGAAGTTGTGAAGGTCCGCTCATCACCATACCCGGTGTCGGCAGAGTGGGTCGCATAGGCGCGAACGTAGTAGGTCGTATTGGGCAACAGCCCCGTCAGGTTGCTCGTGAAGCTACCCGTTCCCGTTCCGTCCGTCGTGTGGCTGTCCGAGATGGTGGGACTCCCTGTCGTATTCCAGCAGACACCTCGGTCCGTTACATCCGCCCCGCCGTTCGCCGTCACGTCACCCCCACAGGCAGCCGACGTCGCGGCAATCGACGACACGGTATCGGTGCTCACCGTGGGGGCAATCGTGGACGTGCTGAACGACACCTCGCTGCCGTAGGCCGTGCCCGGGGTGTTCGTGGCATAGGCGCGAACATAATAAGTCGTATTGGGTTCCAGCCCCGTGATCTGACTCGTGAAGGTCCCCGTTCCACTCCCGTCACTTGAAGAGCAACCGGAGGTGGTCGGGCTTCCCGTCGTGTTCCAGCAGACCCCGCGGGCCGTGACGGAATCGCCACCATCGTCGGTCACCTCACCGCCGCTCTGAGCCTCCGTCTGCGAAGGCGTGATGCTCGACACACTGGTCGTAGTCACCGTCGGCAGGGTGGGAGGCCCGGCCGTGTAGATCGACCCACCGTCGACGCATGCGATCAGCTTCGTGGCATTTGATGAACACGCCACGCCGTACCAACCTTGCTCGCTGCTACGGGTCTGCTCAAACCACGTCACTCCGGCATCATTGGAGGCGTAGACATAGTTGCCGTATATCGCCGCAACCAGATTCGTTCCGTCGGCCGAAGAGGCAAGACGGTACCAAATCCTCAAGTCGGCCCCACTCTGTTCGATCCACGTCACACCGGAATCGGCCGAGGTGTAGATGAGCCCACCCTGGTCGCCTGCAACCCGCTGGGTCCCATCAGATGACGAGGCCAGACTCCGCCAGTTCCGGAAGCCGGCACTCGTCCTCTCCGTCCACGTGGCGCCCGAGTCGTTCGATGTGTAGATATAGCCCCCATACGTGGCTGCCGTCAGCTTCGTGCCGTCGGACGAAGCGGCGAGGTTCGACCAGTTGCGCGAACCGGCGGTCGTCTTTTCCGTCCATGTGGCACCCGAATCGGCCGAGGTATAAAGCCGTCCTCCCACGACGGCCGCAGTCAATCGTGCCCCGTCGCTCGACGAGACGACGCACAGCCAATCCCGCGAACCCGCGCCGGTCTGTTCCGTCCAGGTGGTTCCCGAATCGCCGGAGGTATAGATGTACCCCCCCCTGACGATGGCCACCAGCTTCGATCCGTCGGCCGATGATGCAATCGAAGACCAGTTGCGCGAACCCGCAGCGCTGCGCTCGGCCCAGTTGGCACCCGAGTTCGAAGACGTGTAGATGTAGCCTCCGTAGACGACCGCCACCAACTTCGTCGCGTCATGGGACGAGGCAACGGCGCACCAGTCTCGTGAGCCCGCCCCCGTCCGTTCCGTCCATGCATAACCGAGGATCGACGTCGATGATCCGGTTATGATCGTCTTCTGCTCGCCGTAGCTCGTGCCCGCACTGTTCGTCGCGTAGGCACGGAAGTAGTAGTGCGTGTTCTCGCTGAGGTCTTGGACGTTACTGGGAAACGGCATGGCGAAGGGCAGCGAACCGTCCTGCGTATTGGCGTCGGCTATCGTCGGATTGCCGGTGGTGTTCCAGCACACGCCGCATTGGGTGATGCTGGCGCCGCCGGTATCAGTGACGTCACCGCCGGCATCGAATCCCGTCGTGCCGTTCAGCGTGGCCGACGTCGTCGTGACCGTGGGAGCAATCGCACCGACTTCATAGGCACCCATATCACCCTTCGCGCCAGAAGGCCGCGTGGATCCTCGCTGGTCAACGTTCAAGGGATCGCTCCCCATGCCGTTTGTCCCGTTAGGAATCGTGTTCCTTGCCGGGCTGCCGACCTTCAAGGCGCATGTCTGCGTGGGCCCACCGTTGTCGGCCAACGCCTCCAACAGCGGGTCCTCGCCTGTAATATCATGGGTGGTCGTCCCGCCAATACTCGCCCCCGATGTGTCTCGGATGAGGTTGTAGTCCTGGGAGGTGTAGGTCAGCGTCGCAGACCCGGCGGAGCCCAGGTTGGGACCTGAGGTCGTCGCCGTATTGTTGGCGATAATCGAGTTCTTGAGGTTGACGACGGAGGCAGAAGGATTGCTGAATCCACAGATGCCACCCCCGGTAATGCCGGCCGTGTTGTCGTTGATCGTGCAATTGACCAGGCTGAGCGTACTGACGCTGCTCTCCGAATAGGCCACAACACCACCGCCCTGCCCTGACGTAGTGTTGCCGGTGACCGTACAGTTGGTCATGGTCACCGTAGATGTTCCACCCGACGACACGAGGAAGATCCCACCTCCACCCCAGTTGCTCCGATTGCCCCCAATCGTGCAGCGCGAAAGGGTCATGTTGTTGTTCCAGACACAAATGCCGCCCCCAAAGTACGCAGTGGGGCTCGTGGAATTGTTGTTGATGACGCTTGACGCAGTGATGGACGTAGCGCCCGAACCGGTGGTGAAGAGCCCTCCGCCGTAGCCCACCGGTCCGGAGCCGACCATGCCTCCCGTTCCGCCGGAACCCACGCGGTTGGAACTGATCACCACACCCGTCAGTGTGAGGGTCCCCTCGTTGTACACACCACCGCCCTTGCCCCCGGCGCCTGGAAACATCGATCCGCCAGCCCCATTTCCGGCACGATTCAGGGTGATGGTGCAGTCCGTGATGGTCAGTGTGCCCTGATTGAGGACCGCGCCACCATTCTCGCCGTTTCCGCCGTCCCCGCTGCCGTTGGGAGCCTTGCCGTGGCGTATGGTCATCGATCTGATCGTGACCGTCTTGCTGGACGACACCGTGAACACCCGGTTCGTCGCGGAACCTTCAACGGCATGTGCCTGCACGATCGTGTTCGAGGCCCCCTTGCCTTCGATCGTCACGTTCTTGCTGACTGTTATCCCTTGCTCTGCGTGCGTGGCATCCTCGACGCGGATCGTGTCGCCGTCCGATGTTCCACCGTCATTGATCGCCGCCTGTATCGTCGTGAAATCGAACCCGCTCGCCCCAACCGTGTGAGTGGCCCCTTGTGCGACCCCGCTCGCAAGGCTCATCGCCGCAAGGAATGCCACCACAAACGCACCGGAGTGAACAAACGACCGAACATGGGACATGATGGATACCCCCACAGCCTGCCTTGCCAGCCTCAGCGCGCCACGTCGAAGGCCCCATAATCCGTCCGGATCTGAACGTACCACGAACAGAGGCGACCGATCCCGCCTCATCGAAGAAGCAGGTCCGGGCATCCCGCCCCCACCAGGAGTGATACCATGATGTTGTATCGAGCCGAATGACTATGCGGTTGAGTGTTTCACCCCAAAGACCAACGTACCCCCCCCACACCCCACGGCATATGGCAAGTCGACCGCTGCATGTACCGATAACCGGTGGCCAACCGAAGCAGTTCGACCGACACGTCGGGCGTATCGCCTTGCCGCATCGCTACGACAGCGGCGCCCCACCTGCCGGCTGCGGACCCGCGCCGAGCCCATACTTGGCCAGTTTGTCGCGAAGTGTCGTCCGGGGAATACCCAGTATCTGCGCCGCCTTGGCCTGGTTGTTGTCGGCTTGCAGAAGCGCCGATTCGATCATACGTCTCTCGATACCGGCCACCGTCTCGGTCAGACCGCCGGTCACCTCCGCAAACGGAATAACGTGCTCGCCCCCACGCCGCTCCCCGGTCAGGGCCGGAAGATGCTCCGGACCGATCTGCCCCGAACCGCAGAAGGCCAGCGCCCTCTCGATCACATGCTCGAGCTCCCGAACATTGCCCGGCCAGTGATAGTTCATCAGCGAATCCATCGCGTGCGGTGAAATCCCCGATCGGGAATTGTCCGGACCGAGCGGGGCATGCTTCTCGATGAAATGCTGCACGAGAATGGGAACATCGTCCATCCGATCGCGCAACGACGGAATCGTCAGATTGATCACATGAAGTCGATAGTAAAGGTCTTCACGGAACCGGTGGCTCTCGACCAGATCGCGAAGATCCCGCTTGGTCGCACAGATCAGTCGAACGTTCACCTGAACGACCTGCTCGCCCCCCACACGCTCAAAGGCCTGTTCCTCAATCGCTCGAAGCAGCTTGACCTGAATCTCCAGCGGTATGTCGTCGACCTCGTCCAGAAACAGGGTCCCGCCGTCGGCGAGCTCGAAGCGGCCCAGCCGGCGGGAAATCGCCGTCGTAAACGCACCCTTCTCGTGGCCGAACAACTCGCTTTCCAGCAGATTCGGCTGCAGCGCCGCACAACTGAACTTGATCAGCGGCTTGTCCCGCCGGCGAGACAGCTCGTGCAGAGCCTCGGCCACCAGCTCCTTGCCCGTCCCGCTCTCCCCCTGAATCAGAATCGTCCGCTCGCTGTCCGCAACCGTGCGGATCTGCGCGATAAGATTCCGCATCGCATGGCTGTGGCCGATCAGCCTGCCCACACGATCCGGACCCGTCGCGGACGATTCACCCGAAGACTCCACCGCCTCCGGCGTACTATGGCGATACGCCAGAAGCTGGTCGATCTTTGTCAGCAGCACATCGGTCGTGAAAGGCTTCGTCAGATAGTCGTACGCCCCGCGCTTCATCGCCGCTACGGCCGTATCCACTGTGCCGAACGCCGTCATGAGAATCACATGAACGCCCGGACGACGCTGCTTGACGTGCTCCAAAAACGTCAAACCGTCCATACCGGGCATCCGAAGATCCGTCACGACGACGTCGATCGGACGCCCCTCCAGAATCCGCAGCGCCGTCTTCGCCTCGGCCGCCTCGAACACCTGGTAGCCCGCCTCCGTCAGTTCGATCTGAAGCGTAATCCGCTTCAGCGGCTCGTCGTCCACGACCAGTATCCAACCCTTGGCGCTTTTGTTGACGGGATCCATCAGCCTGCTATCCACTCCGCCGGTCGTGTCGACGACACACCCGTGCTCCCGGCCCCGGCCGGTTCGCCGGCCAGAGGCAACTCGATGCTGAACGTCGTTCCCTGACCGATAACGCTCTGTACCTCGATCCGACCGTCATGGGCCCTGACAATACGATCCACCACCGTCAGACCCAGCCCGGTCCCCGTACCGGGTTCCTTCGTCGTATAAAACGGCTCGAAGATCCGCTTGCGAACCTCCTCGGGAATCCCCGAACCCGTATCGCTCACGTCGATTCGAACCACGCCCCGCCGCCGGTCTGGCTCGTGAATGATCACGCTCAAACGCCCGCCGTCCGGCATCGAATCCAATGCATTGACGATCAGATTGATCATCACCTGCGTAATCTGCTGCGGATCCACCTTGACTTGAACCGCTTCCTCGCCGAACTGGCGGACGAACTCCACCTCGCGACGCGCAATCTTCGGCTCCAGAAACAGAATCGCCTCCTGAATCGGCTCGTCCAACCGCACCACCTTGATCTGAGGGGCGTCGTTCCGGGCCATCGTCAGCAGACGCCGGACGATCATCTCGATCCGGTAAAACCCCGTGTCCATCAGATCCAGCAGACGCCGTACCCGCTGAGGATCTTCGATGCTCCGGCGAATCAAACGACTGCAATTCTGCATCCCGTCCAGCGGATTGTTCACCTCGTGAGCCACGGTCGCCGCCAGCTCGCCGATCACCGCCAGCTTGCCGCTCCGCATGAGCTGTTCCTGAAGCCGATGCTCCTCGTTCGCCGTCTCTTCCAGACGATCGGCCATCTGATTGAACGCCCGGGCCAGCTTCGTCATCTCATCGCCCGGATGCAACTCCACACGCTTCGACAGATCGCCCCGGCCGATCGTGTCCGCCGCACGACGCAGCCGCCCGATCGAATGGTGAAGCCACCAGTTGCTCACCATCGCCACCATCCACCCGGTGATCATCGACAGGCCGGTCAACACCAGAATCGGCAATACCGCCTCGGGCCAGCAGGCGATCACCGCCAGACAGCCGGCGATGATGGCGGCCTGATAGCCAACCAGAAATTTGCGCCGGACTCCAATGTGCATTCCGCCGATCCTCGAACCGGGTCGTCTCTCACCCCGGTCTTGTGGTCACCGTGGGGACAAATTGCTATTATGCCATGGTGCCGTTGTTTTGCAATCGGCGATGGTCGGGGGTCGAGTAGAAGCAATGCGGCGGTGGGCCCGAAGTCCAAGGCCCGAAACGTTGGAACCTTAGGACACCATGGCGTGTCGAAAACATCTGCTCGAAATGGGGAACCACTCTCCAGGGCTCACAGGCCCCGGGGCACCCCACAACGGGAAGCAACTATGAGCACGAAGTTGTGCCCTGCGATCGGCGCGGTCCTGGCCGCAATGATAGTGTCTCTGTCCGGCTGCGAAGACATCGACTGGGACTGGGAATGGCGCGACTGGAACAAGACCCATAAACCGATTCGTCCCAATCGTCCACCGGCCCCACGAGCCGAAGCCGCGTCACGCCCCGCCATCCGAACCACCACCGCCCCCGAACCGCAGGCCGAGCGACCCCAGGCGCGACCGTGGACCCAGACCCCCACCGCAGCCCGAAGCACCGAACCCCAGGCCCCGCCACCGGTGCGGCTGCCGGAAAACCGCAACTACTTCCAACTCCATCTGATCAACGGCCAGGCCTCCCTCAAGGCCGCTCCCAACACCAAGAAGATCATCCTCGAACACGGACGATCCCGCGCCGTTGCCGATATGCTGCAACTCATCTACCCCTCCGTCGGACCCAGCGGCGCCGAGGAACAGCGATTCCTCGTCTATCAGGATGAACCCACGTGGGCCGCCGCAACAGAACTGATCCCCTTGCTCGACTGCCCCGACGTCGCCCAACCCGCCGCCGCAGACCCCAGCGATCCCACCGTCGCCATCAAGCTCGGCGTGGGACTGTTCTACCAGTTGTCCAAACCGGGACAAACCACCAACTTCCTCGGCTTCAAACGGGTCCAGAGACTCATGGAGGCCGCCATGAACTCCTCCATGGCCTCCGGACAGATGCGATGGTGCGCCGCCATGCTGGCCGGACGCGTCTCCGCCGAAACACTCTCGGAGTTCACCCAGGCAAGGAAATACTTCGACCTGGCCATCGGCTATGCCTTGCCCGGGTCCGTAGAGGAAATGATCGCCACCTACTGCCAGGCCGACCTCTACCGACACGAGGGCAATCGCCAGCAGGCCGCCAAACTGGCCGAGAATCTGGTCAAGAAGTTCTCCGCTCATCGCGAAAGCTACCTCTATCAGCAGGCAATGGAATTGGCCAAACCTCGCTGATCGAATGCGGCGGAACCGAGCCCTCGCCCTCTCGGCCATATGAGCCGAACCCGATTGGGCGAGCGCAGTGGCAGGTGATTCCTGGGAACCGGCTCCCTCGGGACGGCGAGCGTACCCGCGAGCCGAAACCGGCTCCTATGGAAAGATAAGGCAAGTTCTACAACAGGAGAGTATCCGTGCAAAACACCCTTCGACACTGTGCGATTCTGGGACTCGTGGGCCTGCTTGTCGGCGGCTGCGCATCGCCCAAAGCGAAACAGAAACCCTTCATTCCCATTACCTACTGGTGCGAGCCCCCCGCCGACGATGCCCGATACAAGGAAGCCGCCGACTGCGGCTTCAATCTGGCCTTCAACGGCGAGCCCAACCTGGCCCTCAAGTACGGAATGAAATGCCTCGTGGCCGACCCTCGAATCGCTAAGGCCGTCGACAAACCAGGCCCCGACACCGATCGCGGCCTGGATGAAGCCGTTCAACAATACGCCGGGCATCCGGCCTTCTGGGGGTTCTACCTCCTCGACGAACCGGGCGCAGGAAAGTTCGCCGACCTGGCACACGTCAACCAACACCTCCTCAACAAGGCGCCGCACGGCGTACCCTTCATCAACCTGTTCCCGACCTACGCCAGTGAGAAACAGCTAGGCACCAAGACCTATCAGGAGCACATCGAGCGGTTCATGACCGAAGTCAAACCCCGCGTCCTCAGCTATGACCACTACGCCCTCCTCAAGGACGGAAAGGAACGTGCGGACTACTTCCTCAACATGGAGATCATTCGCCAGGGCGGCCTGAAATATGACGTGCCCTACTGGTACATCTTCCTGATTACGCCGCACTACAGCTACCGCGACCCCTCTGAGAGCGACCTCCGCTGGCAGGTCTACACCTCCCTGGCCTATGGCTACAAAGGGCTGTGCTACTTCACCTACTGGAGTGTCAAGGCCGAGGGCTTCGGCGAAAGCATCATCGATCTCAAGGGCAACCGAACGCCTCGCTACGACCTGGCCCGCAAAGTCAACGCCGAAGTCAACACGCTCTCACCCGAACTGGCCGCCCTCAAGAGTACCGCTGTGTACCACCTGGCCGACAAGCTCCCCGACGGTACGCGCGGACCCGACGCCTCGTCCCTCGTGACAAAGGCCGAAGGAGGCCACGTCGTCATCGGAGAGTTGCAGGCCCCCGACGGCAAACGCTATCTGGCCATCGTCAACGGTTCCCCAAAACAGGACCTCCACCTTCGACTCACCCTCCGCAAGGGCGTCCAAATTCGCAGCGAGGTCCCGCGAACCGCCGAAAAGCCCGGGCGAATCACCCTCAAGGGCACGCCCGCCGTGTGGAACCTCGACCTGTCGGCCGGAGACGGTCGTTTCTTCCGTGTCTCCGCCCGATAGGAACAGACATCTTGCGTGGCGTCCGTGCCCACGATACAAACCGGGGGCGGAACGCCGTTCGGAAAGGAGTTGAGCCATGTCGGTTCTCGTGAATTGGTATGGCCACGCCAGCTTCAGGATCAGTGCCGGCAAGTCCGTCTTCATCGATCCGTGGAAGCTGCCCGCCGGCATCGGACCGGCAGACGTGGTGATCGTCTCCCACAGCCACTACGACCATTGCAGCCCGCCCGATGTGGCAACGCTGCGCGGACGCAAAACCGTCGTCTTAGCCCCCCGCGACGCCGCCGAGAAGCTCGGCGGCAAGGTCACCACCATCTCACCCCACCAGTCCCAGGAACTCCAAGGCATCACGATTGAGACGATCCCAGCTTACAACCCCAACAAACAGTTTCATCCGAAGGGAAACGGGTGGATCGGCGTCATCGTGACCATCGAAGGCAAACGCATCTACTACGCCGGCGACACCGACCTGATCCCCGAAATGTCCAACATCAGGAACATCGACCTGGCTTTGCTGCCCGTCGGCGGAACCTATACGATGAACGCCAAGGAAGCGGCCCAGGCCACCAAGACCATTAATCCCACGCGAGCCGTCCCGTACCACTGGGGCGACATCGTCGGTGCCCAGACAGATGCAGACCAGTTTGCGGCCCAGGCCGGTTGCCCTGTGGTGGTGCTCACCCCCGGCCAGAGCCTGACCTTGTAATGAGGATGATGTGACGAACCACAACGATGTGATTCTTCAAGTCGACAACCTCAAGACGCATTTCCCCATCCGGCGAGGCGTCTTCTCACGCATCAGCGGCTACGTCAAGGCCGTCGACGGCGTCAGCTTCCGCGTGCGCCAGGGCAAGACCCTCGGCCTCGTCGGCGAAAGCGGCTGCGGAAAAACCACCGTCGGACGCACCATCCTCCGCCTCATCCCGTACACCGCCGGCCGTGTCGTCTTCGAGGGCAAAGACCTCTTCGACCTCCCTGCACACCTCATGCGACACATGCGCCGACGCATGCAGATCATCTTTCAGGACCCCGTCGGAAGCCTCAATCCCCGAATGACCGTCGGCGGCATCGTGGGCGAGGCCCTCAGCGTTCACGGAATCGCCAAGGGAACCGATCGCCAGGATCGCGTCGCAAGGCTGCTGAAACGCGTCGGCCTCAGCCCCGCCCATGTGAACCGTTACCCTCACGAGTTCAGCGGCGGACAACGCCAACGCATCGGAATCGCAAGAGCCCTGGTCCTCGAACCCAACTTCATCGTCTGCGACGAGCCCGTCAGCGCGCTCGACGTCTCCATCCAATCGCAGATCCTCAACCTCCTGGCCGACCTCCAGGCCGAAATGGGCCTGAGCTACCTCTTCATCGCTCACAACCTCGCCGTGGTCCAACACTTCTGCGACGATGTGGCCGTCATGTACCTCGGCCATATCGTCGAGGTCGGACCCGCAGAAGAACTCTACGCCAACCCCAAACACCCCTACACCCAGTTTCTGCTGATGGCCGCACCCGAACCCGACCCCGCCGCCGCACGAATGAGACGAAGGATCCCCCTCTCCGGCGAGGTCCCCAGCCCCGTCAACCCCCCACCCGGATGCGCGTTCCATCCTCGCTGCCCGCTGGCCGTCGAAGTCTGCCGAACCATCGCCCCTCCCCTTCTCGTGCATACAGGCGCCTCGCCCGAACACCTCTCCGCCTGCCATCGGGCCGACGAACTGAACCCGGACAGCATCCGCCAAGAGGCCGCCGAGCACCCCCATCGACCCGCTCAGTCGCCCACCCGCTGACGAAACAGTCAATTGGCTCCAGTAAAGGGAGCCGAATCCACACATTCGACATTCCTAAGTGCATTTGCCCCAACCGGATAAGACAAAACCCTTGCCCAGGAATTGCAGATTCTCCTGCGCCGGGCACGAAACCGACGACCGATCAGCATTAGAGTATCTTCCGGCAGCAAGCATAGATGCTCCATCACCTCTTTCAGGTACGCGGCCGGACCCGGCAACAGCGAAGGTCGGAGAAGCCGGACCCGACACCACGAGGACCCACCCATGAAGGGCGACAAGACTGCACGTCCACGCGGGGTCAAGGCCGCACTGATAGTAACACTGCTTGCCTTGTTCCTCGGTGGTGTGCGGCTCGGACATGTTGCCTCGGACCAAACGCAGGTAGAACAAGACAGCCCTGTACGACAAACGACCACGTCGATCGCCGCCGCCCAATGGCTCACGCAAGAGGAACGCACCTGGCTGAAAAACCACCCGGTCATTCGTGTGGCTCAGGACCCTGCCTGGCCGCCCGTCGAATTCGCCGACGAGGAGGGAAACCCTTCCGGAATGGCCGAAGAATACCTCAGGCTCATCGAACAACGCCTGGGGATCACCTTCCAGCGAATCCGCGGCCTGAGCTGGCAGGAATCCTATGCCCGGATGAAACGATGGGACATCGACATGACCACGTCCGCGGCTGAGACCCCGGAACGGGCGGAGTTCTGGGCCTTCACCAAACCCTGCATGAAGGTACCCATCGTGGTGCTCACCCGCACAGACGTCACCTTCGTCTCAAGCCTCCGTGATCTCGTCGGCAAGAAGACGGCCGTGGTCGATGGATATGTTGCCGGCTATTGGCTGTCACGGGATTTCCCGGACATCCCACTGGTCAACACCGAACACAAAAAGGCAGAAGATGTGCTCCGGGCGAGCGAGGAGAGATACCGCGCCCTGTTCGACAGCGCCGGTGACGCCATCTTCATTCTGGATGCCGAGGGCCGAATCCTGGCCGTCAACGCAATGGCCTGCGAGAACTACGGCTACACCCAATCAGAGCTGTTGTCCATGACCGTCGCCTCGATAGATACCCCGGAGCATGGCATTCACGCCCCGGAGTGAATCGCACGACTCATGAAACAGGGAATGGTTCAGTTCGAATCCGAACACCGGCGCAAAGACAGTACAACGATCTTGGTGGATGTGAACGCAAGGAAGATCTCCTGGAACGGCCAACCGGTCATGATCAGCATTTGCCGCGATATCACCGACCACAAACGAGCCGAAGAGACACAGGAAAGACTCCAGGCCCAGTTGAACCAGGCCCAGAAGATGGAATCGGTGGGCCGGCTCGCAGGCGGCGTCGCCCACGACTTCAACAACATGCTGGGTGCCATTCTCGGCAACGTCGACCTGGCCCTCGAGCTGGTCGACCCCACTCAGCCCCTCTCTGTTTGCCTGCACGAAATCCAGAAGGCCGCCGAACGCTCCGCCGACCTTACACGGCAACTGCTCGCCTTTGCCCGCAAACAGACCGTCGCCCCCAAAGTCCTCGACCTGAACGAAACCGTCGAAGAGTTGCTCAAGATGCTCCGGCGACTCATCGGCGAGGACATCAATCTCCGCTGGTTGCCCGGTAAGAACCTCGCGCCGATAAAGATCGCCCCCTCCCAGATCGACCAGATCCTGGCCAACCTCTGCGTCAATGCACGCGATGCCATCGCAGGCGTGGGAAAGGTCACCATCGAAACGGGAACCGCCTCTTTCGATGAGGATTTCTGTGACGACCATTCCGGCTTCGTCCCCGGCGAGTACCTGATGCTCGCCGTCAGCGATGACGGCTGCGGAATGGACGAGGAAGCCCTATCGCATCTGTTTGAACCGTTCTACACCACCAAGGAAATAGGCAAAGGCACCGGCCTGGGCCCGGCCACCGTCTACGGCATCGTCAAGCAGAACAAAGGCTTCATCGATGTCTACAGCGAACCCAACCAGGGCACAACCTTCAAGATCTATCTGCCCAGACACATGGGGAAGGCCGAGCAGCTCCGGAAGATGGGCCCCGCAGAACCGACCGCCCGTGGCCACGAAACCATATTGCTTGTGGAAGACGAACCGGCAATCCTCAAACACACCGCCACGATCCTCGAACGCTCGGGCTACACCGTCATCACCGCCTCCAGACCGGGCGAGGCAATCCGCCTGGCCGAAGAGCACCTCGGCGAAATCCACCTGCTCATGACCGACGTCGTCCAAGAAACCGTCTGGACACAGTCCATGACAGAATCCTGCCCTTCGAGGTCTACCGGAATTCAGCGAGCCACCTCCACAGATCCAAACTGTTACTATGCATAACTCATTCCATTACAAAATGATAAGACCAGGAAGGACGAAACCGATGGTCCGGACTCAGGCGAGCCAAATCAAAGATAATAAGTTGACTCTTAATTAAAGTACCTTCTATAATCTTGAAGATTTATCTTGACTGCTAAACAGTTCCCTGCTAAGCTTGCCGAGGTCAGGGGAATAGGCAGCACATGGCGGTAGTCAGCGTAGTCAGCAAGGATTGCCGCCGTGGTGTTTTTTTCCGTATGCAAGCTCTCAAGAGCGGTCGGGCAAACCTCAAAACCATACCTTGCGGCCCCAAACCCGCGTTTCCTGGCAAAGCACTGGTCCACCCCAATCAACTTTGCCCTCCGAGGAGTATGCCCATGCTATCGCTGGCTGACGCCCACGACAGGTCGATGCGGAGAGCGATCGAAACAGGTCAGATGGCCGAGATGGATTTCATCCACGCCGTTCAACGGGCTGAGGGTCATCAGCCCTGCTTCGGTCGAATGCAGGAATCGTGTCCCCGGATCGCGTGTCGCTGGCATGCCGAGTGTGCAGCACTTACGAACACCGACGCCTTTGAGTTGGAAATGGTTCTCGCATGAACCCCTCCCAGCAGGAAGAGGCTCAGAATGATTCCCCTGGCTCATTCCACGCTCTCCCACCGACTTGTGGTAAGCGTCCAGTAAACCCCGTCTTGTTTCTGTAGTGATGGATTTGTGAAGATG
>CAYUQT010000002.1:0-20794 GCA_964446835.1 uncultured Planctomycetales bacterium
TTCCATGACTACTCTTATCGGCTAACGCTACATCTTTTCGTGAACTGCTCTAGCTTCTACCTCCCCGCCCCGCCAATCCCCTCCCCCGAAAACGTATGAAGAACGTGTCGAAAGTGAGACATATGTCAACACAACAGCTCCACAACAGGGGCATCGTCCTTGGTTTCACATAACCCCGAGTCACTGGATCTCTACGCCAAAGCCCCTATCATACGAATCTGCGCCTCAGCCGTTCCGGAGGCATACGGCAAGCGCCCGGCTCAACGGGCCTTCACCCATACTCATTCATACGGAGCACCATATGAACACTGGGTCGGCATCTGTCGTTATCAGCCTATGCTGTTTGCAGACCATCGCGGCGGGCCAGCAGCAACAGGCCCAGACCGTCTCCAAGGAGATCCTCGATGCCCCGGGTCTGGTACCGAATGCCTCGTTCGAAGACGGCACGGAATCACCCACCGCTTGGAAGGTCGAAAGCGGAGAGGGCAAATGGTCCGATGGCGGTAAGACCGGCCGACGATGCCTGGCCATCACCGGCAAAGGCCAGGGCGCATGCATCTGGCGATGCGACGGAGTCGCACTGAAGCCCCGAACCGCCTACCGCCTCTGCGGGGTCGTCAAGGCCGACCCCAACGCCTCCGGCGGATCTGCCATCTTCGGCCCCTCCACCAACAACCGCGACTATCAGATCGGGCCCAACTGGACCCCCATCAGCTTCGTATTCGTCACCCCCGATTCCATCGAAGGAGCGTACCTCCGATGCGGCCTTTGGGAGGTAACGGGCACCCTCTTCTTCGACGACCTGCGGCTCAACCCGGTCACTCCGCTCTACTCCAGACGAGGCTCGCTATGTCTCGGTGCGGGCGAACGGATCGAAAAAGGTCGCTACACCTTCGAGACAGACTTCTGGGGCGAGGGCTCCAATGAATCGCGGACCCTCGTCTCTCATTCCGCCGGCTTCAATAGCTGCCGTTGGGTCTTCGGCCCGGGAAACGTAGCCGTCTACGCCCATCAGATCGGCGATTGCGTACAGACGTCCGGCAAGATCACCATCGACATCGGTCACTACGGAAGCGGCGCACTGATCGTCGAATGTTCCAAAGACGGGCAGGCTTGGCAGACCATCGGAACGCTGGACAAGCTCGGCAGCAAGGAATTCACCGTGCCCGCTTCACTATACCCCGCCCCCAAGCTGTGGACTCGCCTTCGGGGCTCCGAGGCCAAAGACGGGACTGCACCGGGCAGCTTCCAGGTGTACAAGCACTCCTACGAGGCTTCGCTCCAGGGCAATCCGCCCGATGCCACCGGTTCGACCTCGTATCTGGAGATACTCAAGGACGACCCCAGCCGGAAGGTGACGATCGACCGGATCGATACCGTCGACGCCACCGGCCCCATCTTGAAAGGCCGAATCCAAAGCGATCGGGCCGCCCCGAACACCCGCATTGCCCTGGCGATGCTCCAGGACGGCAAGCCTGTCATCTCCGAATGCCGCGACCTCACGCTTCAGTCCAACACCCCGAGTGAGTTCGAGCTACCACTGGGAGTCGCCTCGTCCGGCAAGTTCGACCTCGTGCTCTCGGTGGGCAGCGCCGAAGGCCCGCCGGCCTTCGTCGCCAGGACCTCGCGCATCGTCCCCTCGCTCCATGCCGCCGATTACGGCTACCTTCTTGCGTCGGACAGCGACGGCGACGTGTGGTGGTGTGAGGGAACCTACAAGGTCAGCCGCGGGCGCCCCGCCCCCAAGGCCCCGACAGATGCCATCCGGATCACCGCTGCCGGCAACGAGTACGAGCCCTTCCAACTCGTCCTGCGACCGTCCTCCACAATCAAGGATGTCCGGATCGCCGTGGGCGATCTGACGGGGGCCGCCGGAACGATTCCCGGAAGTCGGATCGACATCGACCGTGTTGCGTGGGTTCGCGTGACGCACCCGACCGACGCCGTGGGATGCGCCGGTGAGTGGCCGGACCCGCTGCCGCACCTGGATGCCCCGTTCGACGTTCCCGCAGGCACGAACCAGCCGATCTGGCTGACGGCCTATGTTCCCTCCGGCACACCCGCCGGCGAATACAAAGGACACGTGGTCGTTCAGGCCGGCGGCCAGGAGAAGTGGCGTGTCCCACTCTCCCTCCGGGTGCTGGGCTTCTCGCTCCCGAAGGAGGCCCACGTATTCGCCACCCTCGGATTCGACGTGTCCACGTTCGTGAAGTATCACAACCTCAAGACCGATCAGGAAATCCGGCAGGTCTACGATCTGTACATGCAGAACTTCGCCGCCCACCGGATCTCCCCCTACAACCCCATGTCGCTCGACCCGATGCAACTCTCGTTCAAGAACGAACTGCCCTGGGTCGGTGGCACGCGAGTTCGAGACGTCAAGGCGAGCGGCGAACAATCGCTCAAGATCGTAGACGATAGCCCTCAGCAATCCGTCGACGCCCACACTGTTGCGCTCATGCCGGTCGACCCACAGGTCGGATATGTCGTGACGTGGAAGGTCAAGACCGATAAGCCGGGTCAGTCGTATCTGGTCTCGGTTCAGAACCATGACGCCAACAAGCAGTGGATGTCCGGCCGGAACATGGATCTGCCCGCCACGGGGTCCGGCACCTGGCAGACCGAGACGCGCGACCTGTCCGGCCGCCTCCCGGTCGAATCGCGGTTTGTCAGCATCGTTCTGCGACCCACGACCTGGTCCGAGAAAGGCGAGGCCGTCGGGACGGCATGGTTCGACGACGTGTCTTTCCGACGAGCCCCCGATGGTCCCGACCTCGTCCCAGACGGCGGATTCGAGAAACCCCTTCAGGGACTCGACGTCACGATCGACTTCTCAGCCTTCGATCGATCCGCTCAGCGCTACCTGGACGAGATGGGATTCACCGCCTTCAGCCTGCCCGTCATAGGCATGGGCAGCGGCACCTTCCACAGCCGCTCGAAAGGGCAGATCAACGGCTTCACACAGGGGACGACCGAGTATGACATCCTGATGAAGAAATACCTGGGCCGCATCGAGCGACACCTGGCCGAGAAGGGCTGGCTCCGCAAGGCCTACGTCTACTGGTTCGACGAGCCCGAACCCAAAGACTACGACTTCGTCAAAGAGGGCATGGCCATTCTCAAGAGGTCGGCCCCCGGCATCACCCGTATGCTGACCGAACAGCCCGAACCCGCGCTCTGCGGAAGCGTCGATCTGTGGTGTCCCCTGACCGGGTCATACGCCGAGAAGGCCTGCCGCGAGCGACAGGCCGCCGGTGAGCACATCATGTGGTATGTCTGCTGCGGGCCGAGAGAGCCCTATGCCACCCTCTTCATCGACCACCCCGCGATTGATCTGCGAATGTGGCTCTGGCAGACGTATCAGTTCGATGTGGAAGGCATCCTGGTTTGGGACACCAACTACTGGACCAGCCCATGCGCCTATCCCGAGCCCAACGACCAGAACCCCTATGAAGACCCGATGAGCTATGTCTCAGGCTATGACACCCCTGTCGGAACCAGGCTCTTCTGGGGGAACGGTGATGGGCGGTTCATCTATCCCCCGAACCTCAAGGGCGCCCAGGATCGGCAGACGCGGTACCTCGCGGGACCGGTGAACTCGATCCGATGGGAGATGCTGCGTGAAGGAATCGAAGACTTCGAGTATCTCTGGCAGCTGCGCCACGCCGTTCGGACCCTCAAACAGCGAGGCATCACCGACAGCGAAGTGGCCGAGGCGGAGAAACTCACCACAGTGCCCGCGACGATTTCCCGCACCTTGACGGATTTCGCGAAGGATCCCCGGCCGCTGTATGAGCGTCGGCTTCAGGTAGGGACGGCATTGGAGAGGCTGGTGGTCAAGTACTCCCTCAAGCCTGCGGCTCGCTGATCCGACACGTGGGGGGCGCGCCGGCCCGGCAGCGCCCCCGCGTTCGTTCATCGATCCTTGAGGCCGGTACGTGGCGGCTCAGTTCTCCTTCAGCACAAGTTCGTCGTAATCGAGTTCGAAACGGAGCTTGTGCTTGGCCTCTTCCATTGCCAGTAGTTGAAGGGTCGACCGAAACGACTCGTCCTTCACCCTGGCGGCCAGGTCTGTGTAGAGCTTGAAGGAGGACTTCTCTCGTTTCATGGCGATGATCAGAGCTTGCTGGTAGTTCATGTCCGGTCCCGGCTCATCAGGCACCAGGTAGTCACCGATCTTCAGGTCCTGCACCGGCTGAGACTCAGGCCACGACGTCTTGCCGCTCTTGATCGCCATGAGCTTCTGCTTGTGGAGCATCTCCTCGCGAGAGAACGCCTCCATGAGCTGGCGCTTCTCGGGAGTGCCGGCAAGTCGTGCGAGCGTCTCGTAAAACTTCGCAGCCTTGTCTTCCCGAGCAATGGCGAAATCCAGGATGTCCTCGACCGACCGGAACTCGTTCATGACGTGGTCCTCCATACAATCCGTTGTGTGCGTGCGAGATATGGCTCACCAGGTCGTGAGCTTACCGCAAACGCGACCGAATGCGAAGGGGGATCAGGGTTCCTCCATCGTGCTTCTGGACGGAAATCCAGTGTGCCCCGATCTTGGCCGCTGACACGCACCACACGTTGCACGAGAGTCCCTCTCATCAGAAGATGAAGGCCGGTCGCCAAAACCACTGGGGGCTGACAATGCGTCGAATCTCACATGCCGTGATGCCGAAATTGGCCTTTGCCGCGCTGATGCTGGGTGTCGGAGGTTGCTCGGCCAACATGCGGCCCGCTCCCTATCCGGGTCAGACCCTCATACACAAGGGAAAGACCGCCCTCATCGAGCGAGAGGGCGTGGCCGTCTCCGTCACCCCCGCATTTGTACCCATCGATGAAGACTCAAAGCTGACCGCCATCAGGATCGAGGTCATCAACCAGTCGGATCGAACCGTCCGCTTGTCTCCGAAGAACATCGTCCTGACCGGCGGTGACGGATTGAAGAGAGCGCCCCTCGATCCCCGGCGGTTTGAGTTCTATGCCCGAAATACAGAGCCAGCGCCTCTGTGGGTCTACCGCCACTATCAGGTTCAGGTTGGAGTAGGCTACGGGGGGTGGCATTACCCCGGTTGGTATGACGACCCTTACTGGGATGCCTATGACGCCGCCTACGACTACTATGCCCGCCGCGAGGCGATGGCTCGCCTCGTGGCGACACTCTGGCGGGGTCGATCCGTCGAACCCGGCTATGTGGCAGGTGGATATGTCATCTACGACTATCGGCTTCGGAGGAAGGAGGATCTGACCGTCGACGTCATGCTCGACCGCGTGCCGACATCTCAACCCACATCGGCACCCTCACCACAGCAACCCCTGGAACCCCTCACAACCGGCCCCCTGACGATGAGGTTCTTCTTCCGGACATGATCACGTTCACCGACCGACATCAAGTCCGCCCTTCCAGAACTCCCGAGATCCGTGCCTCGGTTCGGCAACGGCACCTACTTCGTGCACTTGAACCAGGCCACCCCCGCCGTACCGGTCACCGGATCCGCATAGGGGACGACATCACCACCGAAGATCTGGGGACGGTGACCACTCGCCACCGTGTGGCCCACCACCCACCCCAGTGCAGCACCGAACACCACATCGGACAGATGATGCTCGCGGTCGTCCAGACGAGAGAGGGCCACCATACTTGCGACGCCATACAAGGGTACCCCGGCCAGCGGCCCATAGGCCTCGTGCATCACCGCCGCGACCGTGAACGCACTGGATGTATGCCCCGAAGGCCAGGCGAAGGGCTCGTGATTGGGACTATCCGTGCAGGCGGCGAGCTTCAGCATGCTTGTGCTCACGCCGTTGATGATCAGCGCGCTGAACAAAGTCTTGCCGACTTCGTAGGTCTTGCTGTGCTGAGCCTCCTGCCCTGTCAGGTACCATACCCCCGCCAGGGCAAAATGGAACGCCGGATTCCCCAGGAAGCCGAACGTTTGCCGCCAACCGTCGCTCATCGTATGGTGGTGGTCGTAGTAGTCTTCAACGTCGTCATCGACCTCCGGTCGAAGAGCCAGCGATACACCTCCGGCTGTTACCAGAATGATGGCATTCGTTGGGTTCCAGAATGTGTGCTTCGTGTCCTCCCACAGATCCAGGTGGATGCGTTTGAGGTCCCGCCACGCCGTCTCCTTGAAACTCCCCAACGGTCCCCGAGCCGGCCGACTCGTCACCCTCGACCGACTCTCCGAAGAAGCAATGTCACCGTGGCCCCCTTCCTCAGCAGCCGAAGCCATCTCTACCAGGCTCATCACGTCCACAGATTCGGCCGCATCCTGATTCGATCCGACGAAATCCGTCCGCAGCACAGCCCCTGTTCCCATGCCTGCGCCTCGCGCCGCCCAGGGATCAGACTGCATGGCCAACACACGCATGACGCTCTCCCGATTGGCCTCGGGCGCTCGGGCACATGCTGTCGCGCGATCCACCCCTCGCAGCATGTCGTCGGTCCTCCGAAGAATCCCCCACGCCGCCGCTACCTCCTCCAGCGACACGGCACGGCCTTCAGACTCCGAGCCTGCTGCGTCGTCTCCAATGGTTGGACCTCTCTGCGGCTTCGAGTTCGCCGTCTGCATTTGCAGATAACGAGCGGATTCCGTCCGGTCGATCGCCTCGCCCAGGTCCACCCAGCAGGTCTCTCTCATCGAGAGACAGCCGGTTGGCCAGAGCCCCACCCCCACACAGACCATGACGCCGAAAGTAAGCCGCATCGACATCTGTCGGGTTCTCATCGTGGTACTTCCTACACGCATGACCAGAAACGATATTCCATCGTGTATTTGCAGACGACGCAGATCATGCCGCGCCGCGTTCGGCCTATGCACCACTACAGTCCTGTACTCGATAGACTTGTTGGGGGGGCGGTCCATGGAGACCGGGCAGTTCGAGGGACGCACGGCTACTGCTCACTGAGAAGCGGCGCCTTGGCCACCATCGGCGGCTGGTACTTGTCCAACAGCTTCCGCAGCCGCGGTTGATTGGGATCGAGCTCCAACGATCGGTGCCAGTGTTCTATGGCCTTATCTTTCAGCGCCGCGCGAGTCGGGTCCGCAAGATACTGCGTCATTCGGACAACACCCAAACCTGCGTGGGCCACTCCATCCCGTGGGTTCAGTGTAATCGCTCGTTCGTACGTGTCCACTGCCTGGTCGTACTTTTCCTGACGATACAGCGCCTGCCCGAGTCGCTCATACGCCATCGGCAACTGCGGGTCCATCTCCAACGCTTTACCGATCGTGATCTCCGCCATCCGGTAACGCTGCTGTTTAAGGTAAGTCGTGCCGAGGTTCACCAGCACAACGGGCTGACTGGCATCTCGTTCCAGGCTGTTGCGATAGGCACTGATCGCCTCATAGTACTTGCCCTCGGAATCATACGCCGCGCCCAGATTCGAATGTGCTCCAGGATGATTTGGATTCTGCGAGATGGCCTTCTGATAGTACGTGATAGCTTCCGCAACGCGCCCAAGGTGATGGTAGCACACCCCCAGGTTCAGACAGGCCTCGAAGCTATCCTGCTTCAGGTCCACGGCGTGCAGATAGGCACGCACGGCATCGTTGAATCGATTGAGCAGTCGATATGTCTCCGCCAGATCGAACGAATACTCGAAGCTGGTCGGATCGAGCTTGAGCGCCTGCTCAAAGGGAGGCAGCGCCTGGTCGTAGTCGCCTCGGCGCTTGTGGATCTTTCCAATCTGGCTGTGTGCTGTGGCGAGCTTCGGGTCCATTCGGATCGCCTGCTCGAACTCGCGGAGAGCCAGGTCCAAGTCCTCTTCCTGAAGGTGTGTTTGTGCCTGATCGACATGAATCGAAGCGGTCTTGACGGCGAAGTAGTCCTGGCAGCCAAAGCCATTCACCAACAGGCCGAGGCTGCCTACCAGCGCCATCCCCTTCCAAGAAGATGGCTTTCGGAGCGCCCGTCGCATCACGATCCCATCCCTCTCTCCGCGGCTGTCACCAAACGGAGCCAAGGCCTCCGCCGGAACAAGCCGCTAGTCCCACTCGCCGTCACGATGCGATTTCGAGAATTAGGCCACCCTCGCTCATTCGCGGTTGACATCACCGCTGGTAACCTATTATGTATGAATCGTCTCGGGTCAGGGTTTTCGTTCAGTTTTTCCAATCAGGCCTCAAGGAACGTTTCACGATGAAAATCCTACTCGCCATGCCCGCTTACAATGAGGCCACCCACATCGGGCGAGTTCTCAAGGATGTCCAGACCTATATTCGAGATATCCTTGTCGTGGATGATGGCTCGACCGACGCCACCCTAGAGGTGCTTCGATCCTTTCCTGAGATTACCACCCTGCATCATCCGACCAACATGGGCTATGGCCAGAGTCTCATCGACGCCTTCAAACATGCCGGGACGCATCACTATGACTGGGTCATTACGATGGACTGTGATGAGCAGCACGCCCCTGACCATATTCCCCAGTTCATCCAGGCAGCCCAGGAGAACAATGCGGACATCATCAGTGGCTCGCGGTATTTGGCGACCCTCAACGGGGCAGACATCCCCCCGCCCCAGCGGCGTGCCATCAACATGACGGTAACCTCGCTCTTGAGGTGCCAACTCGGTCTCCAACTGACGGACGCCTTCTGCGGCTTCAAAGCCTACCGGGTAGAGGCCCTTCGAACGTTCCACGTAACGGATACGGGGTACGCCATGCCACTTCAGGTATGGGCACAGGCCGCAAGAGCGGGACTTCGCGTTCTGGAACTGCCCATTCGGTTGATCTACAACGATCCGAGTCGGCATTTCGGGGGGACACTCGACGATCCACATGTTCGACTCATGCACTATGTCACTGTGCTTCGAGAGGAGATGGGAGGATTTCGCTGTTCCTGCCTGCAGAATGCCACCGAGTGCCCGACCGGTGTGCGGATCGCCCAGATGTTCTCTGCGGCACATGAGAAATCCTCAGCGGTTTGACGATGATACAGCCCCCATTGGACTTCTCCGTTCTGACCACGCCAACCGCCGATGGAGAAACGCTCATCGAGCCCCAATACGGCCGGCTGGCCCAGCTTATCGATGACAATCGCAGAAGACTCGACACCTCAACATGTCCAATAGCGGGGTTCAGCCTCGGCGAACTTCGAGAGATGACACGTCAGTCGTTGCTCGGTCCGGAGGGCCGCAGGGCCCTCGTCGTGACGGGACATCAACCGGAGTTCTACCATGCCGGAGTATGGGCTAAGAACGTCGTCGCATCGCGCCTGGCCCGAGACCTCTGCGGCACAGCGGTCAATCTCATTGTCGACAACGACGCACCCAAGAAGACATCCTTGTCGGTCCCCCACCTGATTAGCGGCGTTCCCAAGGCCCTCGAAGTACCCTATGCACCTTATCACCCCGGTTGGACATTTGAGCAGATGAACGCCTTCGATCCGCAGTCCGGCCGGCGTCTGATCGACGAGATTCGCTCCGCGCTGGGCGAGGACAGCTACGCGGCATCCGCGATGCCACATATGGAACCCGCCTTCTGCGAAACAGAGTCCGCACACGATTTCGTTGACAAGATCACCCGGGCCAGAAAGTCCGTGGAGATTATCTTCGGACTATCGCTCGTTGAAGCGAGGGTCAGTAGATGCTGGGTGGGGCCGCTGCTTACAGATATCCTGTTGAACGCCCCCCGTTTCGCTGAGTGCTACAACGCGGCCCTGACCGAGTATCGATGCGAAACGGGCATCAAAGGACACCAGCGCCCTATCCCAGACCTCATCATGCGAGATCATCTCGTGGAATTGCCCGTGTGGGTATATCAACCCCAGATGTCGCGTCATCGGTTGTTTGTTCGCGGCGGCGTTGACAGAATCGCCTTCCATGCGGACCTCGTAGAAATCGGATCGTTGAGCCACGACGACCTGTCTGGGCCCGACGGTGCCGCTCTTCTAGAAGAACGGACGGGGTGGCTATTCCGCCCCAGGGCCCTAGCCCTCACCCTCTGGGCCAGGCTCCTCCTGGCCGATCTCTTCATCCACGGCATTGGCGGCGCCAAATACGATCGAATCACCGACCATCTTGTGCGACGGTATTTCAGGATCGAACCGCCTGCCATGGCCTGTGTCTCCGCGACGGTTCGTATGGACATGGTCCGCTACCCTGTCACGTCGGTCGACGTGGCAACCGCGCGACACCATGCACGCGATCTCCACTACAACCCACAGCGTTATGTCGCACCCCGACTGCTCAAAGGCTCTGAAGCTATCATCCGACGAGCGAATGCCCTTCGCGATTCTCTGAAACTGGCACAACTGGACCGCCACAACGGTTCGGCGAGGCACGCCGCATTTCAGGCCATCCGCCAGGCCAACGCCGACATCCTGGCCTTGGACCCCGACTTGCAGGAGCAACTCGCCGTGCGGCTTCGCCGAATGGAGCAGGAACTTGCTCACAACATCGTCTCCGACTCACGCGAGTACTTCTTCGGGTTGCTCCCGATGCGGAAACTCCGACAAATGGTCCAGAAGCTCCTTGAACCCGTTCCGAACGACTTGTTATGATCTGAGAGGAGCATCAGGGGCGAGACCGGCTTTTCGATTGCGGACGCACAACACCTTGAAGTCGCACAACTGCTCACACATGTCCCTTCGACGACCGCGAAGCCCATCCCGGATCGGCGTGTGAGACTTCGGGGGGAAAAAGGGGATGCGTTTCGTATCCAACATGAAATCGTTGATGAGTCTGGCGGGAACATTCGTCTCGGTCTGGTCGGCCAGGCGACTGGGTCTGACACTGCGCCACGTCCCTTTTGTCTATATCGACGTCACCGACCGCTGTAATTCACGATGTCGGATGTGTGACATCTGGAAGATTCGTTCTGGCAGCCCGCCCGAACTGTCAACAGACGAGTGGCTTTCCATCCGGCCGGCGCTGCGGAGTCTTCGTACAAGGGTCCTGTCCATCGGCGGTGGCGAACCGACACTTCGGGACGACATCGAGACCCTGATCTCCGGCTTTCACGAGATGGGATTGGCCGTTCACATGAACACTAACGCCCAATTGATAGATCGGGCAAGGGCTCGATCGCTGATTGACGCCGGCCTGTCCATCGCGGCCATCTCCTGTGAGCATCCGGATCCCGAGGGCTATAAGAAGGTCCGAGGCGTGGACGGCCTCGCGCAGGTCGCCGAAGCGATCGGCCACTTTCGCTCTGGTCCGAAGCCCATAGCGATCTCGATCAATGTGGTCGTGTCCCGGCTCAACCAGGACGCTATCGAGCGAATGGCCGAACAGGCCATAGCTTGGGGAGTCCAGAAGCTTCAGTTCATCCCTGTGCACATGCACCTCCAACATCAGGGCATGGATCCAGCAATCCTCCGTCCTCTCATTCCGGCGCCCGAGGACATGCCGCAGATCAAAGAGGCCCTGTTGCGAGCCGTGCATCACTTGCGGAGTCACGGCATCGGCACCAACTCACTGCCGTTCATCCGACGATTCGACAAGGCGCACGACCCGGGTCGATGGGTACCTTGCTATGCCGGCACACTGTTCGTCATGGTGGACTCGTTCGGTCAAGTCATGCCCTGCTATCAATATCGAACCGGGTTGAATATCCGGCAAACTCCCCTGGATGAGATCGTCCGATCACAGGCATTTCAGGAGGCCCGAAAGTCGGTCGCTCGGTGCCAGGTAGCCTGCTGGGATACCGGCAGTGCAGAGCCCAGCGTGCGTTTGCATCTGCCGTACCTGCTGCTGCATCCCATCGAGGTCTATTCACAGGCAAGAATGCACCTGCCCTGACAGAACCGTGAATCGATTCAAGAAACATGCCCGACTGATCGCCTTCGTCGTCCTCATCATGGTGACGGCCTTCGGGATTCATCGTCTTCTCGCAGGTGACTACACGTCGGCTCTCGATTACTGGCGGGGGAAGGGCCCCTCGCTCCTGGCCGCCCTGGCATGCTCGGCGGCGGCGGCTGTCTTCAACTACCTTTGCTGGATGTGGCTCAGCCGGACGTTCTCAGTGCGGGTGAACGATCCGAAGGGGGTGGCCGTGTTCCTATCGGCCCATGCAGGACAACTCCTGCCGGTTCATCTCGGTGTTCTGCTCCGTCCCGATACGATCGTCCGACTGGGTCGCGGTGTGATGGGAGATTGTCTGCGGGTCGAGGCCGTGGCATTCTATCTGGATGTCGCTGCGGCGGGCGTCACGATGGCCGGGCTGCTTGTCGCCATGGTGCATCCGTTGGCTGGGATTCTCCTTGCTGTGCTGGTATCGGCCGTGTCCCTGCTCCTGGCGGATCGTCTCAGCTCGCTGCTCTCGGGGACGCGAATCGCGTTGCCAACCACATTCTGGTGGAGCGGCAGGGTCTTTGGGATGCTCCTGCTCACCATCACCGGATGGCTTCTGAACGGTTTGGCGCTCCACGTTCTGATATGTGACTTGCCAGGAGGGATCCGGTGGACAGAATCCCTGTTCATCTCGCCCTTCTCGGCGAGCATTGGGGCCGGAACGGGCCTTCCCGGTGGGATCGGGGCCATCGAGGGGATGCTTGGTCTGAGTCTTCGAACCCTTCAGATTCCCGGTTCGCATCTCGCCCTGGCGGTTGGTGCCTACCGCCTAGTCACGTTCTGGGTGTGGTTACCCATCGGGTGGATTGCCCTATGGCTTGCCAACCGAAACATCGTACGCGAGGTCACGCCCCCGTCTGTATAACTCATCCGTGGACACGTGTCAGCTCCCTCCGATTCCGCACATGGAGAAGACCCGGCGGTATCAGGACTTACAGGTCTGAGTGGCTGTGTGGATGCGGTGAGCCGGAGCACGATCCCTCAGCCCTGCGACCCAAGCCGCCATGCCCAGGATGCTTCGGGCCGCGGCTCGCGGACTCAAATAGAATCGCCAGTAGCGTCGAACATGGCGGAGGATGAAGCCAGGTCTTAAGTAGAATCGCTTGTAGAACAGTGCCTGTAACTGTTGCAGTTCTTCGGGTGAAACGCGGCTCGGTGTCCAGGTTGGGGCCGCGTAATGGTATTGGTTGCCGAATTTCACGGCAGCGCTGCCTTCTTCACCGAGGGAAATGTAGTAAGGGCTGTCCGGATAGGCGCAGAAGATTTGCACCTGGATGTAATCGGGGCGAATCCGAAGGGCGAGTTCCATGGACTGTTCGATGTCCTCGCGTGCCTCATCAGGGCTGCCGATCAGAAACAACCCGACGGCGCCGACGCGGTATTTGTGGAGCAGGTCGAAGGCCTGTTGAACACAGCCCATCCACTTGTCCCCCACGGGAGTCTTGCCCAGTGATTCGATGATACGGGATGATCCAGATTCCACACCGACCTTGAAAAGAGCAGCTCCTGCCCTGGCGGCGGCCGCCACACGATCCTCGTCAAGATGGTCGGCTCGTGCGTGGGCGATCCAGGAAAATCGCAATCCCCGTTGGACGATCTCGTCGCACATCTCCAAGAAAGTCTTCTTGTGCGTCAGGAGGGTATCGTCTTCGAAGATGATCGCTTCGGCTCCCAGGTCGAGGAGAGATGCTACTTCATCTACGACGGATTTTGGGCTGCGCTGTCGCAGCACGGCGCCGCTCGTCTTACGAACGACACCCGAGCAGAAGTTGCATCTGTGCGGGCAGCCCCATCCACTCAAGACATAGCCCCACCTGCGATGTCGCCCCGTCGGCATGGGGAACGGAAACGGATAGTCGGAGAGCTCCTTTTTCGTGAACGTGGGTACGGGCAGTGCGTCCGGATTCGGGACGAGGAAGTATTCTTTTGCTTCCAGGGCCTGCCAGTATCGCTCGGATACCTGGAGCACGGGCTCACCCTCCAGTAACCGACGTATCACCGCCGGGGCTTCCTCTTCGGGGTCTCCGAGGATGGGCACGTCGAAGGCCTCACGCCACCCGGGACACTGCTGGTAGGCGACATGGGCCACCTGCTGTCCCACGGCGATGGTGATCACCCCGGCCTGCCGGAGAGCCTTTCCGACAGCGATGGCCTCGTCGATGCAAGGCGTAGCGGCCTTGACGACAGCGATGGAGGCTTTTCGCTGCAACGTCTCCGCCACGATTTGATCGGACGACCACATGTGCAACCATCCATCGAGAAACGGCACATGCTGTCCGATTGTCTGAGCCAGGGCGGCCTGAATGTACTTGAGGTCCAGCGCAGGATGGATGTGTCGCGGATGACCGGTGAGTTCCTCGGGTTCCCGCTCGATACGCATCAGAACCGGTAGTCCGGAAGATGGCGTCATTGTCCCTCCATCCGCGAGATGTTACCCAACACAGCCAGGACGCGTTCAAACCGTCTCCGGCTGATGCCTTCATACAAAGGAACCAAGACACATTGAGCGGCCACGCGAGCGGCCACCGGACAGTCCTCCGTCCCCAGCATCCGTCCGCAGTCGTCCATGACCTCAGAGCCGATACCCAGATCCAACCCTTTGGACATAGCATGTCGCCGAACCACTCTTGGAGAAATGGTGCTTCGAACGACCATATTGTAGAAGGCCGGACGTCCGACACGATCACGTTTCTGCGCCGTGAAGCCTTGGGGCAATCGAGAGGCCATTTCATCCCACAGCCGGTTCAGCCGCTCGTGACGCTGATCGAGGCTCGCGAGTCGAGCAACCCCCAAGCGGGCCTGGAACCCACTGTAGGCATACTTGACGGTTCGGGACCGATCATGGCTCCCTCGATAGCGCTTCTCGAACGCTGCCGAGAACCTCTCCGAGAAGAGGATCCTCGCCATGATGGCATAGGCGGGACTGCGAATTACACACTCTTCGATCCAGGTCCTGCGAGCCTTCTTGGCAGCGGGTTTCTCGCTGCGGGGCCGCCCGTCGATCTCCTCTGCCACAGATGCCGCCTTGTCCGGATCACGTATCACAACCATTCCGCCGCCGTAGGTTGGAACGGCCTTGTTGACCTCGAAACTGAAGATGGCCGCATCGCCAAACGTTCCCATCTTGCGTCCGGACACGCTTGCGCCCAGGGCATGGGCACAGTCCTCCACCACGGCGATGCCATGCTGCCGGGCGAGTTCACAGATGCGTTCGATGTCGCATGGTGCTCCGAGGAGGTGGGTCGCCAGGATCGCACGGGTCCGAGGTGTGATGTGCCGTCTGACGGCCTCAACGTCCAGATTGTAGGTGTCTTCTTCGATGTCGGCTGGAATGGGTCGGTAGCCCCTGGTTTTCAACAAGGGCATCAGCTCTCCCAGGGTGAAGGCCGGCACGATGATCTCGTCGTCGGGGCGGCATCCGACGGCCTGAAGAGACAGCTCGATGGCGTCCCGGCCACTGGAGGTGGCTCGGGCGAATGTGCAGCCGAGATAATCGACGAAGGCCTTCTCGAACCGAGCGACATCTTCGCCCGTCTCTTGGGACGGGTGTGTCACTGCTCGAAACCATTCCCTGAAGTCGAGCGCACCGATCGCCAATCGGCGTCTTGGAATCATGGGGTCCTCCGAAGCTGTCCGACGACCCATTCGATGGTCTTGTGACTCGCGTAATCCACAGCCGAAAAGTGTAAAGAGTTTCCGCGATGCAGGCAAATGTTACATCGGGTCGCATGTGTCGCGATAGACCGGCCGTGTTCAGTGAGGTGATGCTCAGAGCCAGCTTCACCGGTCCAGAACCGAGAGGCTCGTTTTCTGCCACGTTTGTCCATGTCAGTTCCATCCTCCTCCACCCGATTCGTGCTGCCCGATCCATTGAATGAAAGGGGCCGGCATGTTGTTGCTGCTGGAGGCGAGCATCACACACAGGCCTCGGGCGGGTAACTCCCGGACACAGCGATCGGCGGTCTCTGTATCCAAAGCAGCCAGGAGCACGGGTCTCCGGTCCAGCATCCGCCTGATCACTGGGAGTGTCGTCTCCAGCGGAGCCCCGCCCAATGTATGCTCCAACGTGAATTCGATTGTCGTCAGGCGATCCAGAGTCAGAAGGTTTTCGATCTGGTGGTATTCGCTGCCATGAACATGATATTCCGTGCGTGGAAACGCCTCGACGATTCGGCGGTCGCACGGCAAGACAAGTTCGCGGAAGATGTCCGGAGAGAGCATGGTGGAGACATCGTTCTGGAGAGTCAGGATTGGCTCCGGGGCCCAGCTACCCATGCGAGCCATGTAGCCCCCGCTGAAGGAAGGCAGGATTGCCAGGACGGCTCGTCCGATCTCGATCCACAGATCCGTGAGTTCGCAGAGCAGGCTCGCCGCGGCGTCGGGGCTCTCCAGCAGGTCGATACACATCTGTTCCGGCGTTCGGAGAGCAGCCAACACGTCCAGAGGACCTCTCATCTGGGGGGCCGCCACCGGAAAGCGGCCCCGGGCCGATCGGACCATCTCACGGGTGAACTCGATGAGTTTCATGAACCAGGGATTGCCGGGATCGAAGCAAATCGGCCTTCGATCGTGGATGTCTTCGAGGCAGGCTTCGGCCCAGAGCGAGCCGGGATGGGCCATCACCCGACATCCGGCAATTGCCTCCATCCACGGTATTCCGAAGGCGGGTGTGAATCGCTGAATCAGGTCGCCGGGAAACTGAGTCGCCTGAGTATGCCACTGCTCGACTTGGGGGATGAAGTGGTCGGGCCGGATGTGTTCGGGCAGAACCTCTCGTCCAATTCCCACGGTCTGGATGAACTGCGGGTGCGGCGGAATATCCGGCTCCCACAGCAGGCCCGTCATGGGAGATGCGACGGGCTGTCGTTCGAGCCACTGTTGGTATCTGGCTATTTGGCTCATGACCCTTTCGGACACGCCTTGGACCTCGCTATAAGAGACACCTCGCTTGTTCAGAAGGTGCCTCTCGTTACTTGGCCGATCCCTTCGGCTTGAATATGGCCGCAAGGTCGGACGGTTGGGCTCCTTTCGCGGTGACGTACATCGGCCACCGATCGGTTATCTGCCCGGCCTCCCGGATGAGGATGGGGTTGCCCATCACGTCGAAGACTTCCAGCCGCAGGGCAGGTTGCGTGGAAGAGTCGGGCAGAACCAGTTGGCTTTTGCCATCGCCGCGCCCCCACAAGACGGCGACCGCCGAGGTTCCCTGTTTGAAGAGGCATGCGGTGAGACCGTTGGGCAGACTCAGGCAGCGATGGGGTGTTGTGCCGTCGAGGAAGTGGGCACTGACGGCACATGCCGCGGCGTGGGGCTTGAGCTGGCCGTCGTATTCGAACCACGTGTATCGATCGGGGCGAATGCTTCCGGACCCCTCCCAGGGCGACCAATACCAGAACACCTTCTTCGAATCGCCCCCCAGGACTCCGGCGATTGCGATGGCCCCCGCGACGGCCGCCTGCTCGCCGGTGAGCTTTGGGGCTTGCGGCTGACGCGAGTAGGGATCGTCGACAGCGTCGATCAGGAGGGAGTGCCAGGTTCGGGTGTAGCCGCCGATTCCCTCCGTCATCCAGAGGTCCTTCCTGACGCGATCCAGGCCGAGCATTTCTCGCAGGAGCCGACCGCGGCCGAGGACATCTGTTCCGCGGCCTGTGTAGATGTGCCAGCTCACGATGTCGCAGGCCTGCATCGCTCCGCCGGCAAGGGCCGCCCGGTTGAAGGCCGGCGCGGCCTCAGAGGTGACCAATCCCAGGACGGTGCAATCGGGATTGCCCTTTTTGGCGGCGGCATACGTAACCTTGGCCAGGGCCGCGTATCGCGTGCCATCGCCATCCATGCCGAAGCCCGCCCAGCAGGGCTCGTTCCAGATCTCCCAGACGTTGACCTTGCCCCGGTAGTGTCGGGCGACGGTTTCGATGTATCGTGCCCACAGATTCAGGTCCGACGGATAGAACCAGCCGGTGGTCGATGTTCTCTTGCTCCGTTCATCAGCGGCCCACGCCGGCGGACGCCCGAAGACGCCAAGCACCTCCAATCCTGCTCGATGAGCGGCCTGGATCTTTTCGTCGGCCCAGACCCACTGGCCGGGTTGCGGTTCGGAGCCGTCCCACGACAGGCAGGTTTCAACGTCGTGGAGCCTAACCCAGCCAGCGCCGAGCCGCTTGGCTACCCCCAGTTGCCAGGGCTCGAGTCGAGCGTGTTGACCGAATTGCGAGTCGGGATGCCGGCCGGGGAATTTCGGTTCGGGCACGATGGTCAGTGTCGCCTCGTCCTCCGGCGCCTGTCGGGCATCGATCCAGAGCTTCATCCGGAGGCTTCCCCTGGCCCCGACGGCGTGTGACCGATCCACTGTGGTCAGGCCCGGGCGTGCGGATACGTCGCTGATTCGGGGCCGGTCGACCGGACGATTCCAGAAGTCCCTGACTTCAGTGCGGAGCTTGACGGGGACTGCCTGGAGACCCCAGTTGGCAATGTGAACGGCGTATCGGACGTCGGTGTCCCACGTACTGATGCCCGTGGGGTCCGGCAGGGACAGGGCCGCCTCAATGGTGTCTCGGGGGCGGTAGTCGGTGAGTGGTCCTTCTTCGTACTGCACGGCATCGACCCAGACGTTGCCCGAAGTCGGGCCGGTGGCGGTGATGATTACGGCATAGGCGTCTCTGGGACCCGGTTGGGTCACGCCCGTTGCGCTCAGACGGCGCCATCCGTTCATCGGCGGCGAAGCGTGGACGGCCACACGATGGGGCGAACCGTGATCGGGGACGTAGCCGTTCTCAAACGAGAGGGAGACAGATGCATTCTGAACGTCTGATCGAACCCACGCGGAGAGTGTGTGGGTCTGATGGGGGCGGACGCTCAGGAACTTGCCGGTCAGACGGACGGTCTGGCCTGGGGTGACGCTGAGCCGGAGGCTGGTTCGCCCGTGTCGGGCAACCGATGGATCGATCGACTTGAGTTGCTCTTCGGGCAGGGGCCCCTGGATGCTCCAACCACGTGCCAAGCCCAATTCGAAACTGCTGTTCTCGAGCAGATTGCCCTGTCTAGCCGGCTGGGTATCGGTTGGAACGTCGGCTTGCCCCTCGTCAGAGGGTTTCATCATCGCGTCGATGTCGGGTTGAGACCATGATGTGACGTCGTACAGCTCGACATCGTCGATTATCAGCCCGTCGCCCGGTCTGCCGACCTCGATGGCGAACCGAAGGTACTTGATGGTCTTTTCGGGGAGTTGTTCGAGCAAGACGGCCTGCTTGCTCCAACCGTCGCTGTAGGGGTGCGGGGCGGTGGTTCGGAGAGATTTGCAGGCTCCATACCATTGGGGGGTGAAGACCTGATGCTCCAGGCATGGGGCAACTCCGTCTCGGTGGTCGCCGGCCCTTTTGACCCAACACAGCAGGAGGAGTCTTCTTGGGGCTGTCGAGGGTTCGAACGTGGGGATCATGATGTTGAGTGCATAGCCGCTGTCGCTGTTCGATCGCGAGACCTTCAGCGCGCGCCGCCCCGTGTGTCCATTGTCCACAAGTTCGAAGGATCCGGCCGCGGTGGTCCTACTGTCGAAGGGGGCCAGAGAGAATCCTGGCGGTTGTCCCTGGGAATCGAGTGGCGCCTCCATGCCGCCGTTGGTGAGAAGGTCTGGTGTGGGCGCGGTGAGCGTCCACAGAGCGATGCTTCGGATGGTCATCCACAGGGCGACTGCGTTCATCTCGGCCTCCGACGTATCGATTGTTCGACCCGATCCGAACCTCTATCCGCCAGGACACGCTCCATACAGAACCACACCAACGCATGACTACCGTCCGTCGTTACCGCAACGGCAAAGGGTAGCGAGCGATCGTCTTCTCGGCGCTGCGGAACGTTACTGGAAGGAGCGGACACCCATCCTTCGCCTCAAGCAGGAAATAGGCCTCTGCCCGCCGACAGCCGCACTCCTGGCCACGATGCCGATGCATGGCGTCATGGTCTCGCCAGAGCAGGTCCGGACGCTGGCTGGCGTGGCACTCGATCGCCCGCTTCTTGATCTCAGCGACTGGTTCGATGTCGAGATAGAGTTCGGCCCTGAACCCGAGAGACTGCACACCGGTGTAGACCTCGAAGAAGTAGAGGTTCCACCCACCCTTCGGCTTGTAATTGAGCCACGCCAGCGAGGATACGACGTTGTGGTTTGGGTGCGTGTCGAAAGGCCAATGGGTCAGTACGATGTCCGGCTTGATCTCATCGAGCCATTTCGATACGGCCTTGAGGGTGTCGGGGTCGCACCAGAAGGCCTCTGCCGCGTATGGAAAGAACTTCGGGATGGCCCCAAGGACCTTGCAGGCGGCCTCGGCCTCTCTTCGACGGACCGTGTCTTCCGGCTGGCCTTTGATCGTGCGTCCGCCCCGATATGTCACGGGATACACGCAAATGACCTCGTGTTTGTCGCGGGTGAGGATGGCGATCAGCCCCCCGGCACCGGTCTCCGGATCGTCGCAATGGGCCCCCAAGACCACGATCCGAAGTTTTCGAGCTGCATCGCCCGGAATTGCGGCAGGGGATTCTGTCCAGGAGATCGCGATCACCAGGAGCAATGCCAGATGTCCAGTACGTGTGTGCTTGCCCATGACAGTGTCACTCCAACCAAGATGCATGCAGCCTGGCCTGCTTGATGACAAAGGCGAGCCGGATCATTGGATGAACTCCTCCCCGCTCATTGCAGGAGCCGATCGCCTCCGAGTTCCAACCTCCCCTCGACCGCTTTGGCGTGTCCACGATAGTCCCGCCGTCCGATGGCGTCCAGGCAAGGCCTGCGGTGGGGCACTCGGTGGCCCACCGATCCGCATACGGCTGGCGACGGACGGTGGCTTCGGAGGAACCGACACCATCGTGACCGCGTCGTCTTTCGGAGCAACGGAGTCGGCGAATGTCCCGTTTTGTCCCGCGTTTTGAGTGTGTCCAGTGTGTGGGGGCGCGGGTCGCAGCACCGTGGGTTGGGCGTTGGGCTGTTCTGAGTTGCGATGTGACACGTCACCCAATGTCCCAC
>CAYUQT010000002.1:20894-239373 GCA_964446835.1 uncultured Planctomycetales bacterium
GGTTGGGCGTTGGGCTGTTCTGAGTTGCGATGTGACACGTCACCCAATGTCCCACTTTGTCCCAGCATGTCACACGTTTCTGAACAGACGCGAGCCACGAGACCAGGCTTTGTGTGGCTTAGAGAATCGCCCATGTCGGCAAATGTCCCGTTTTGTCCCGCATTTTGGGTGTGTCCAGTGTACGGGGGCGCGGGTCGCGGTACTGGGGGTTGGGCGTTGGGTTGTTCTGAGTTGCGATGTGACACGTCACCCAATGTCCCACATTGTCCCAGTATGTCGCACGTTTCTGAACAGACGCGAACCACGAGACCAGGCTCTGTGCGGCTTAGAAAATCGCCCATGTCGGCAAATGTCCCGTTTTGTCCCATTGTATCACACATTCGGGGAGGGTCTGGAGCTGAGGAGGCAGGGGCAGGGGCGATCGTTGATAGCGTTGGTGTGGGCTGTGCACTGGGTTGCCAGGAATTCCCACCCGGCACATCGCCCCACGCCTCACCTTGTCCGATTTCTTCACTTATTTCGTACGAGAGGGTTGGAGAGAGGAGTGCGCAGGCAAGGCATGTGAGCCGGGTGTAACGCCATATGATGGAGTTGGCAGACACATGATTATCATACAGTTTAAATACTAGAGGATAATGCATATGGCGACAATGGGAGGCTGTGTGCCTCCCGTATCGTCGTGGATTCGGTGTGGCGCGGCAGCATGGTGTCTGCATGGGCGGATTCCGTAGGCTGGTCGTTCTCCTCGTCCACCACTATTGGCAAGGGGGGGCAGTGATCTGTATTGTGGCGAGATCAACCAATCGCATGAACCCGAAAACGCAGAAGAATTCTATTGACAGAATGCTTGGTTGACCCGAAAATAGATGCTGTAGAAGAGGTAAGTATAGCCTATATGACTTCCGGATCGCCGGTTCCCCGTGTTGTCATTTCGTGTTCTGATCCAGTCGGCGGTCCAGAGTGCGGTTGTTGAGGGAGCGAGCGTCGGGGGATTCTTCGTCGTAGGAACGGGAGGTTGAAGCCATGGGTTCAAAGACACTTCTGTGTTGTGTTGTTGGTCTCCTGTCGAGCGTTGTCTGGGCCACGCCGACCCATTACACGTTTGATGCCGTTTCGGGGCAGGTGACGTTGACCATTCCGGGCTATGCTGCCAAGACTTCGGCGGTGGATGGTACGTACGCGATTGCGATCGAGCAGCAAGACGGCCACTTTGGCACCGGCGACACATTCCTGCCAGAAGAGTCCGGACTGTTCAACACGCAGACGATGTCATGGTATTTCGCGGGACTGACAACGGCGACGATCAGCCCGGGAAGCCTGCGGTTCCTTGATTTCGCCCCAACGGGCAGCGGACGTATCGCGGACGACCTGGTTGTGGACTCCGACATGTATGCCGAGGTGACCATCACGCACACTCTGCTGATGCCGCCCTTCACGGCCAAGCAATGGGCTGGCCAGATCGTTCCGATCACCTATGCCTTCTCCACGTCTGCGGCGAATAGTGGTACGATTTCCTCCAGTTTCAACGAGGCCTTCAGATACGTCATGGGAGTCAGCGACCTGGGCCTCACGATCACGATCGATATCGCCTTGAGCGTGCAGGGGACTGCGCATGCGGTGCCTGATCCCTCGCTGGGCGGATTGGTCGCACTGGGACTCGGAGGAGCGGGCGCGTGGCTGCGGCGCCGGTCATAGGGCTCCGGCCTGAAGACGCGTCGTAGTCGTCCGTTCGGGCGCCCCTTCCAGATGTGATTGCATGACCGGTCAGGCGCCCGATTCTTCGTTGTATTCTGCCAGCGGAACCGAATCTGCGCACCTGTCTTCGGACAGGTGCGGTCGTTTTGTCCCCCTTCTACTGATGGTAGTGTTGTGCGTGGGTATGGTGCCCCGCCTTTATGACCTGGACGCGACTGCGCCCGTATTCGACGAACCCCTCGACATCCTCACTGCAATGCGTCAGGCGCAGGGGCTGAATCCCTTTGACGTGCCCCTGGTCCTCCGGACGACCGATCCGAGCCAGTCGCGACTGCCCTACACACTGGCCGGGCTGAGCATCCGGGCCCTCAGTCGTGTGGACGCGGAGGCGTTCTTCCCCCGCGCTGGCCGGGTTGAGGCCCCCCCCGACCTTGCCCGGTGTGTCCTTGGGGTGGCCATTGGAGTGGTCTGTCTGCTGCTGGCGTGGTACGCGCCCCCATCCCTGGGGCGATGGAGCGGCCTCGTCCCACTGGGCTTTGCCCTGGTGGCGTGGTCGATACTCGGCTGGCCCGTTCTTCCCATGAACCAGATTGTGGCAGCTCGGGTCAGTGCCGCACTGGTGGGCGGACTCGGCCTCTGGGCGACGTTTGCCCTTGGGCGAGAGTTCTTCGGACCCTGGGGCGGCCTCTACGCCGCGGCCTCGCTGGCCTTGTCGCCCATGTCAATCGGTTGGAACCGCACGGCCGTCACCACGGGAGATGCCTTCGTCAGCGCGTTCTTCACGTTGTCGGTCTGGCTGCTCTATCGATGTGTTCGGTCTGGCAGTGGGCGGGCGGTTGCTGCATGTGCCGCGGCATTCGGCCTGGCGTTCGCGGCCAAGATCAGTGCGGTCCTTCTCTGGCCGATTGCCGTGATCTACGTGTTGGCCTCCTGGTGGGCCCGTCGAAGATCACCCGATCGGGTCGATCCTTCCGGAAAGGCCGCCGACTTCGATCGACGAATCGTGTGGCTGACCTTGCTGAACGTCGGGCTGCTTGGGATGCTCGCGATCGTGTTCTTCTGGCCAGCCATGGTCGGTGAAGGGTGTGTCGGGGGGCGATTCGCCGTCTGGATTGCCGCATTGGTTGTCTATGTCTTGGGCGTCGCGTGGCTGTGTCGGTCCGACTGGCGTCTGCCCGCGAAAAACCCGTCTTGGCTCATCGTGAATCTGTGCGTGGGCGGCGCGGTAGTGGCCGGCTTTGCCACCCCCTACCACCTTCGAATGGAGGTGATCAGCGGCCTGAGCACATGGTGGCACGAGGCGGGGGCGCGTGCGGGCTATGCCCCGGACTATACGTCCGACCTCGCCAGCCTCATCAAGCTGACTCTGATCCACACGCCCTTGCCGGTCGGCATGCTGGCCGTCGGTGGATTGTTCTGGGGGGGGCGGCGTAGCAACCGCCATTGGTGGGGGCTGCTGGCGCTGGTTTTGGCTGTCTATCTTCTGACGGTGGCGGCACTGCACCACAAGGCCACCTTCTACGTAATGCCGCTGTTGCCCCTGGTTCATGTCCTCGGAGCGGGTGCGGCGGTGGGCCTCTTCGGCAGGCTTCGGCGAACAGGGCGCGTGCTGCCTGCGACGTTCGCCGGTGTGCTTGTGGTGTTCCTGATCGGACAGGTTCAGCATGTGGTTCGGATTCACCCCCACTATCTCTTCGACAAGCTGGGCTGGGATCGGCGGTTGATCTCCAATGCGAGGTTCCATCCCCCCGGCTTCCAGCCGCAGGGCGCTCGTATGGTCGTCGAGTGGCTGGCGGACAACGCGGCGCCCGGAGCCCGGGTGGCGGTCTTCATGGCAGGCGGCCCATCACTCAATCATCGCATTGTGACACTGAAGATCTTCGTCACCCTTGAGATCCAGCGATCAACCAGGCTCATGGAGAAGGGGATCACGCTGAACATCGTGACCGACCCCGGTGAGATCGGCTCATACCAGTATGTGTGCCTGCTCGATGACTACGAGAAGTGCCGGCTTGCCGTGGAGTCGGTGACGTGCGTTCTGGACGCCGTCCTCCAAGGCGAGCGCGTCGGGACCATCTACAGGCGGACGCCACCCCGGTGAACGAGGACACTACGGACATCACTGCCCTGTCGGACCTGATGCTGTCATTGCCTTCGTTCCCACGGTATCGATATGTGTGATGAAGCCCGGGCCGCCGGCTGCGACGTACCCGTGGCTCGCTCCTGACTCGTCGGGAGAGACCCAGAAGGAGTAGAGCCGCCCGTTGCGAAGGTGGAAGCGAAGGCAGACTTCCTTGCCCGCAACGCAGGACAGGTCCGTGATGCCCTGCCAGTTCAGCCTGGCGATTGTCCGGTCCGTTCGGACGGGGATGCATCTCTCCTTCGAGAACGATTCAATGACCTGTCCTTTGCCGTCGAGGACCTCCGCCCTGAGTTCCCCTTCTGTCACCGCCACGTTTGCGAACAGGTACCGGCCCGAGAACCGCAATGGGCAGGTGGTAAGCGCCCCTTCCTCGGGTCCCGCTTCCATCGAAGCGAATCCATCTCTTCGGAGGATTGCCAAACCGGTGCCGGCATCAGCCTCGCTGTGACATTTCTCCCGGCCGAGTCGCGCGGAGCCTGCCCGGGCACTGAAGTAGAAATGGAGCTTGTCTTCCACAACGAGGCAGATCCCACCTGCAGACTGAATGTTGCCCCAGTTCCAGTCACCGCGGCGTTCGGAGACACCGATGAACGGTTTTCGGCATGGCCGGTCCCAGTTGAATCCGTCGCGGCTGAAGCCCAGAAGGACTTCGTTGCGTTTGGGCCTCTCTTTGTTCTCCTTTCCGTAGTAAGTCTGGAGGATCGAGAATGCACCGAGCATCACGCTCTCGTAGGCTACGGCGTCGAGGTTGTAGATCTTCGAGGAACCGATGTCCTTGAGCGGCCACTGCGGGTCGAGGCGATCGCAGGTCGCCCACAGATAGGGCTCCTCCATCTTTGACCACATGGGCGACTTCAGAAGATCCGCCAGCTCCCAATATCGGCGGATTCGCTCCTCGTCACTCACGCCCGCGACACGACCGACTGACTTGAGGCTGTAGACCCATACTTTGCGAAACGGATTGTAGAAGACGGTACTCCGATCGTTGCACGCACCGGCCCAGCGAACATCGTTGCTCCAGTGAACGCCATCGGAGGAGACGCTCAGGACCAAGCCCCGTCGAGGTGACTTCTGAAAGCGGAACATCTTGTACCGCCGCCCGGGATCCGAGTCGTCGAGGTCGAGCCACACCGTGCAAGAATCCCGGTTGCCTGTATGAACAACATTGGTTCCCGCCACGACACCCCAGTCCGGCTTCTCCCAATGAATTCCATCCTTGGAGATAGCCAGACAGGTAGAATCCAGGACGCCGGCCATGTACCACATCTTGAACAGCCGGTCCTTGGGGTCGTACCACACGCCGTCGCTGAACGGAATCGCATGGGGTCCCACGTAGCCCCGCCACTCGCCCTTCCGCTCCCACGCTCTATCGGGGACAAGCACCGGGCTATTCGGGTGAATTTCGGCTGCATGAAACACCCGTCTGAGCGATGTCTGCTGGATCAGGAAGTCATCGACGAAGAGCTGGCGTCCAAGATCGATGGGGATCACCGCCGGTCGGGACTTCAGGTAAGGTACGGACTGGGGGTCGAACGACAGCTCGCTCAGCTTGGGTGGCCAACGGTCCGGCAGTTCGATTCCATTGTACAGCGGCTGGGCCGCCATACCCGCAGCGCACACGGTGACGATCAGCAGTACCATCATGGCGATGTTCCTCCCGAATGAAGAGTGCGAAGGCCCGACGAGACCCAGGACACAGTGTATAATCTCTTCCCAGTCGTACGACAACCACAGCACGAGAGCCGTTCGAGGTTGCCGGAAAGGACTCTGCCGATGAATCACAGGTGTCTCCTTGCGAGTCTGCTTCTTGTCGCCGCTTTTGTTGCCCCACTTTCATCCGCTGAGACCATCAAGATCGAGGAGATCGCGGAGGTGGCCTCTGACTGGTCGGGACAGGTGGTGGCCGGCGTCGACCAGAGTTACGCTGGATGGGATGTCGAGATCGGCGACGCCGACAATGATGGCAAGAATGAGATTCTGACGACGGGCTGCCCGGACAGCCGTCTCTATCTGTTCAAACAAGCAGCCGACGGCTGGAGTGCGCGCCAGCTAGCCGATCGACTCGCCCGACGGTTTCCGGGAATGGGGCTGGCCGTCAAGGTGGTTGACCTCAACTGCGACGGCAAGAACGAGGTGATCCTGGGCACAGGTCAGGAAGGCCCGGGTACGGCCCTGTTCTATGTATTCCAAACCGACGGCGTACGTCTGGTGAAGAAACTGTCCAGCCAGCCCGAGTGCAACAAGAGTGCCTATACGCACAACCTGGCGGCATACGATCTGAATGGCGACGGTGTGCTCGAAGTCATTTCAGCGTACTGCGGCGGGGGCGAGATCATCCGTTACGACATGGACAAGGAGCTGACTCGTATCAGTGCCCGGAAGATCCACAATCTTTCCGGCTCAGGCGAGGAATCTCTGATTGCCGACGTCGATAACGACGGGAAGGTGGAGTACATCACTTCGAACAGTTTCCGCGCGGGCAAGGCTCGTGTGGAGATATTCGACTTCAACTCTCGCGGTGAACTGATCTCCGGCCCACGATGCGTCATTGACGGCGTCGGTGGACAGGGCTGTTTCTACGCCAGCATCATGGTGGGCGACGTTGACAACGACGGTCGGAACGAAATGGTTGTCGGCTGGAAACAAGAGCAGAAGGTAAACCGTGCCACCGTGATCGGCTATCGGATCGTCAAGACGGAGGCTCAGCCGATCTACACGTTTGAGAAGAACACAGAAGACCTGGACATGGCCTATTTCGAGAAGATGATGGCGATTGCCGATGCCGACAACGACGGTCGGAACGAGTTGGTGATTTCGACGCGAGGCGACAACATTTCTGAATTCATCACGAGCCGTCACCTGGGCCAGGTGTTTCTGTACAGAGTGGGAGACTCCGGCAGGATCAAACGGGACCTGCTCGTCAAGTATCGTCCGGACAAGGCAGAATCGTCATGGCTGGCCGTCGGCGACGCCGACAACGATGGGAAAAACGAGGTGATTCTGGCCACCGGTAAGGGAGATCGTACGAAGCCGGGGACTTCGTACGTACTGCTCATCGAACGGCGATAGTATATGGGTTGTGTACGATGACTCGCAGTGTTGTGCTAAAAGAGCAGTAGTAGCTTGGCTATCGCGTTAGGATCCGTATAATACGAATCGGCAGGCACGGAGGATACCCAAGTGCCTCCGGATACCGTCATGGTTACTGGGGACGTCAGATGATTCTGGATCGGCTCGAACAACTAAACCGTTACACCGCTCTGCATCCGCTGTTCGGCAAGGCGTTTGAATTTCTGCATCAAGCGGGACTCAAGGCGCTGAGTATCGGTCGACACGAGATCGACGGTGACCGTCTGTTTGCGATCGTGGGTCACGACCAGGCCCGGTCGCGCGAGAAGTCGAAGCTGGAGGCTCACCGGAAGTACATAGACATTCAAGCCGTCCTGCTCGGCACGGATGAGATGGGTTGGAAGAACGTCCATCAATGCCGCAAGTCCGACGGCGGTTACAGTGATGAGAAGGACGTCGAGTTCTTCCTGGACTCTCCCGATGCGTGGGTTCCGGTCACCCCGGGGTGCTTTGCGATTTTCTTCCCGGAGGATGCGCACGCCCCCCTTGTCGGCATGGGCGAGCTGATCAAGGTTGTCGTGAAGGTGGCAATCTAGTGATCCGTCCCCTGTTGTGTGTGTGACCAGGACCCCATCGTGTGACTGCCTCTCGGATTCAGGATGACGAGCCGAATTATTTGCCACGTGCCGGATCGTGGGGTATGTCCCTTCCGGTGTGCAGGGAAAGGGCTCATCCGTACCTCTTGGCTGAGCAGTCTCTGTAAGGGATCGGAAGACCGTCAACCCCACGCATGACGGGCATCTCCTCAGCCGTCGATCTGAACTCGGCGCGGACTCTATCGGGCGATCGCGGTTTGACTGAGCTCCGGCAGCTCTCTGAGCAGGCATCGAGTCGTTAAGTCCCGTCCCTAACGGGAGCCACAACCAAGTCACTCTGTCATCAACTGATCAGGAGGTCCGACATGAAGGCCCTGCAGAACCCAGCCCGCAGACGGAATCGGCGAAACGTGTTCAGAGAGGTGTTGACTTTAGGGGCGGCGCTAGGCTTGCTGGCTAGCGCCGCCGCTACTGCGGGAGTCCTGAGTGCTCCGGTTCGTCTGGGTGTGCAGGGAGACCCGAACACCGGGCGCATCGTCCTGAACTACGACATCGAGAACTACAGCATACAACGCATTCCGATCGAGGATCGGACTTACACGTTGATCTCGCTAGACAAGGCCGTCAATGACAACCCCAGGGGAGCCCCCGATCTGCCCTGGATTGCCCGTAGCGTCATCATCCCGAACGATGCCGCCATGACGGCCCAACTCGTGCGGGCACATTGGCTGGAGATCAAGGATGTCGACATCCTTCCGTCAAGAGGCAAGATCTCTCGTGAGATCGATCCTTCCGGGGTCCCCTACGTCTTCGGGGACGCCTACAAGATCAGTGCGTCGTATCCTGAATCGCCTGTCACCATGGGATCCCCCTATGTCTTTCGAGGATACCGCGGGGTGGTGGTCAAGTTCTGTCCGTTTCAGTACAACCCCGTGACACGTGTGTTGCGTTTCTGCACCAAGGCCATTGTCGAGGTGGTCAAGACCGGTCAGTCCAAGATCAACGTCCTTGGCCGAAGCAAGCCGACAACCATCTTAGAGAACCTGGCCTTCAGCCCGCTCTATCAGCACCAGTTCGAGAACTACACACTCGATCCGAACCTGATCATTACGGACCCGAACTCCTTCACCACGACGCCCGTCTGGGGTCGGATGTTGGTTATCTGTCACGATGCGTGGGTAGCCAACATGAACCCATTTGTGACCCACAAGAACAACATCGGTCTGGAGACCACGGTGGTCGGTGTTGGAACGATTCCCGGTGGGAACACGCCGACGGCCATCAAGAACTATATTCAGTCTGTCTACGATGACACGGGACTCGACTATGTGCTGCTGGTGGGCGACTCGACACAGGTGGCCACTCCCAATGTGATTGCCAATGGCCAGAACGGGGCCTCCGACCCCATGTACGCCCTGCTGGGCGGTTCGGACAGCTACCCCGATATTTCGGTCGGACGATTCTCGGCCGAGACGGCCGAGCAGGTTGACACCCAGGTTGCCCGATCGGTGGCCTATGAGGCGGGGGCCGCCCCCTCGCAAGCCTGGTGCAAACAGGGCATCGGTATCGCATCGAGCCAGGGCCCGGGCGACGACGGAGAGCGGGACTACGAACACATCGACAACATCCGAACGCAACTTCTCGGCGCGTGGTACACCGCCGTCGATCAGGTCTACGATCCGACCGCCACGGCAGATGCTGTGACCAATGCCGTAAACGCCGGCCGGGGCATCATCAACTATTGCGGTCACGGGAGCGTTACGGGCTGGACCAGCAGCGGGTTCGGCAGCACGCACATTACGAACCTGAATAACGCCGGGATGCTGCCGATGATCTTCAGTGTGGCTTGTGTGAACGGCCGATTCAACGGAACCACCTGCTTCGCCGAGACGTGGTTGCGATCCACGCGCGACGGCGAGCCTATCGGGGCTGTGGCGGCCTACATGTCCTCGATCAATCAATCCTGGAGTCCACCCATGTCGGCCCAGGATGCCTTTGCGGATCTCCTTGTGCACAGGGCCAATATGAGCTTTGGCGATCTGTGCTACGCCGCCTCATGTGAGATGATCGACCAATATGGTGTTGACGGCGTGGACATGTTCAACACATGGCACGTCTTCGGCGACCCATCGTTGCGTGTCCTGCCGCAGTGGATGTTGGACCCGAACATGCTTCTGAGGGTCTTTGAGCTGTTCGAGGTGTCGATCATCTTCCCGTGGCCGCCCGAGCCTACTGATGCACCTCAGCCAGAAGACCTCGGCGATGTTGTGATCGAGACCATCAACGCACTCCAGAAGAGAATCACGGCAACGCCGAAGGCGGGAGCCGTCTTCACACGATGGGAGGGCGACGTTCCTGAGAGCTTGGCCACCACCAATCCGTTGGTTCTCTCGCTCGATCGGAACCTGACGATCACCCCCGTGTTCTCACAGCAGCAGAACCTTCCGACGATTCCCTGCTTACCCACAGCGGGCTTCCTGGGGACGGTGCTGACGATTCTGGCCTGGCCGATCCTGCGAAAGAGGGGACCCTCGGGACCCTGATGATCGGGGAGGCCATGGCGGGACCACGAAGGCCGTGTATGACGGAACGGACCATCGCCGATACGACGGCTCATGTGGGCGATGGCTCGGTATCCGCCGGTTCCGGCAGAAAGGCGGCCACGATGCCGACGGGCAGAAACAGGACGCTGGCGTAGAGCAGGGCCAGGCGGTAGTCGCCGATGTGGGAGAATAGTCCGAAGAAGACCGTCCCGAAGGCGGCCGCGATGCGCCCGATGTTGTAGCAGAAGCCCGCACCCGTCGTCCGCAGCAGAGTGGGAAACAGCGGCGGAAGATACATCGTGAATAGTGCAAAAACGCCCTGAAAAACACCAATGGCACCCAGGAAGTACATCATGACCTGCTGATTCCGGGGCACGATGTAACACGCCACCATGGCCAGGAAATAGCCCAGGCACATCACGGCGATCGCCCTTCGGTAGCCCAACCACCGGGCGATGGTGGCGGCCAGGAAATTGCCACCCACCGAGGTCAGCATGACCAGGATCATGGCCTTACTGACGAGTTGACCCACCTGCTGAGGCGCCCATCCTGCAACGTCGGGCAGGTTGCGGAGATGCTGGATATACCAGAAGAGAAAGGCCCAATGTCCGGTAAGCGAGAAGGCACAGACGGCAATAGTCAGGAGGGTGGTTCGTCGCACCGGTCCCCGAAACAGTTCCGCGAATCCCGGTGTATTCTCCCTGCGATGCTCTTTGGCCGCATGCCATTCTTCCGACTCCGGTACGGACCGCCGGATCCAGAACACCATCAGGGCAGGCAGAACGCCGACCAGGAAAACGGCCCGGTTCTGACAACCGGCGAGACTCAGGAGATAGTAGGCGAAACACGCCACCAGGACGCCACAATTGCAGCCCGTCTGGAGGACTGCCGCAATCCAGGGGCGCCACGATCGGGGCCAGGTCTCGGAGAGGAGAGACGCACCCACGGCCCATTCCCCGCCGATGCCCAATGCGGCCAGGAATCGAAAGATAAACAGGTGCCACCAGGCCTCGGCGTAATAGGAGAGTCCGGTAAACGCCGCGTAGGTCAGGATGGTCAGCGCGAGGGTCCTGGTGCGTCCGAACCGATCGCCCAGCCGACCGAAGAACCCGCCGCCGAGGGCCCAGCCGATCAGAAAGGCCGCCTGTATCCAGGAGCCGTAGTAGCCCACACTGGCATCCCTGGCGGAGACACTGAGGAGCTCGGCCACGAAGGGCAACGCCACGAGGGTGTAGAGGTGCATGTCCATGCCGTCGAAGAGCCAGCCCAGCCAGGCGGCCAGACCTGACTTCAACTGACCGGAGCCGATATCTCGCCAACCGGTTGGTTGGCGGAGGAGAGGTGCCTCTGTGGCCACGGCCTGAATGGTGTCGGGTTCACGCATGGCGGGCCCATGCTACACGGACGGGATACGCTCGCCAAGGCAGTGTCGGGGAATCTCCGGCGCCGGAGGCAGGGATGTCAGTGGTTCTCAGCCATCGGCATGAATGCAGGGGCTCGGGTGAATCTGCGATTCTCGAATCACGCCTTTGGGGCACCGTTCTAGGGAACGGTCATTTCGCCACGGGCGTAAAGTTCAGGAAAACACCTTCCACGGGCCTTGTGGAATGGTATGCAGTTCTGCGACCACAGGCGTTTGACCGGCCAGCTCAACAGCCTGACTCCAGAGGGGGATAGCCGAAACCACGCGTCGTCGGGCAAACCCGTGTGTTCTGTAGCCGCAGTCCATGCAGAGGCGTTGAATTCCGGCTTCTCCCATCCGTCTGGTCCTGTCGGGCTGATTTTCCATGCTTTGTCGGCCCGCAAGTCTCGGCCGGGAACATCAAGCCAGAGCTGGAAGGTGGCCGTCCGCTGATAGTGGAACGGCTGATCCTCCTGGCAGACGGCACGCACCGCGAACACGTGCTTGCCCTTCCCCGCCTCGACGCGAACGACCGGGAGGTCGCGCATGTTCCATGCATCACCCTTGGCGATGCTCCGTCCGTCGATCCATACCTCGATTCCGCTGGAGGCATAGGCCTTCAGCAGGGCACGCCCGGGGGCCTCGAACAACCAGAGCTTGTCCTCGGCCGCCTTGGCCGCAGGACCGGAGCCGGAGGCAATCCTCCTATACTCGGCAACCGCTTCGTCCTTCTGTCCCGCCTGCTCCATGAGATCGGCAAGCCGACAGGCCAGGTCGACCGCCAACGGGTTCTTCGGATAGCGCTGCGCCAGCAACCGGATGGCCATCATCGCCCCCTGGAAGTCGTCCTTCTCCTCCGCCGTGCGAATCTGCTCCAATCCATGGGCATAGCTGTCCGGATGATCGATGGGGATACGATCTTCATATGCCGGCAGTTCCGGGTAAGGTTTGTGAGGCTCTGTCTGGTACCAGAAGGTGACCGTCGCGAAATCGTCGCTGCGGTATCCTACATCGTATCCTCGATTGCTCAGCGTGACCCGAAGGGCCTTCTGGAAGGCGATCGGATCGAGTAGGTGGAAGCGATACGCCGTCCACTTGCCGAATCCTTCGGGGGCGTGAACGCTCGTCCCCAGATACTGTGTCCGGAGGTTCGGCCGATACCCCCACGCCTGGCCGTAGTAGTCTTCGCTACCGGTACCGGGGAGTGTGGGTTCGCTATCGCCATCCACATAGAAATCCTCGCGTCCCTCCACCCAGCTCATGCCTGCCAGAAGGTGAACGCTCCAGACGGTGCCGACGTACTTGCCCCTGCCGGAGGCGTCGCACATGACATGAGGGACTTCGCGAACCACAGGCCGAGCCCCGCGGTACGACGCATGCAGGCGAAGCGAGTCTTCGGGCAGTGTGACGTTTGCGTCGTAGTCGACATGCCAATACACGCCCTCGGCGTTCATGGGGGACTGGTTGTGGAGGACGAGCTTCGCCCGCTTGCCGAACGGCATCGGCAGATAGACGTTGAAGCCCGCACGAACGTCATTGGCATGGGGTGTCATCGAGAACGCCGCGCACTCGAACGACCGCTGCACGCCATGTCCTACGGCGAAGAAATCTCCGAACGGGACCTCCAGGCTCGGTCGCCGCTCGTCATCCCAGTAGGCACGAATCACCACACCCCGGTGAAACTTGGCGATCTGGTCGGGGTTGTCCAATGCCGCCGTGAACCAGATATGACGGATGACACCGGGACCGTTCAACTCGGCGATGGTCCTCTCCTGGCCTGCCGGAAGGTCCTGATGGGTGCCCGTCACACGACGCGGCCTGGCCGCCGACGGCACCCAGAGATCATCCAACATCGGAGACGGTACGGCACTGTTTGACAGAGTCAGCATCAGCGGGAGCAGATGGAGCATCACGCCGTCCTCCTTCTTTGTGTTACGACACTCAGGATCTCTATCAGAACCGGCGCCGGACCATGAAATCCGCCCAGGCCCGAAGCAGTTCTTTGTACCCAGACGACGGAACAGCTTCGAGCCGCTCCATCGCCTGATCGATGTGTTGACCGGCCAGTTGCCGGGCGTAGTCCACGGCGCCGACTTCGGTCAGCACCTGTATTGCATCTTCGATATCGCGGTCGGATGCGTCACGATTTCCAAGTACCCTCTTGAGCAGTATCCGCTGCGAGTCGCCGGCCGTCTCGAAGGCCCTGCAGACGATCACGGTTCGTTTTCCCTCTCGGATATCCGATCCGACAGGCTTGCCCAGCAATCGCTCATCGCCCACGAGGCCCAGGGCATCGTCCTGAAGCTGAAATGCCATCCCACACTGTCCTGCAAACTGAGCCAAAGCGGTGGCCGTGGGGTGACTGGAATCGGAGGTGTTCAAACCAATTATCGCCCCCGCCATGGCTGCGTACTCCAGCAGGGAAGCCGTCTTCAGTGCCATCATGTGAAGCACGACACCGCGACCGACCCGCTCAATCGGCGTGAAGGAAAGCTCCACGTCGAGGAGTTCCCCCCCTATCACCGCATTGACCACACTGGATTCCAGGAACTTGATCAGCGAGACGACGACCTCGGCTCGAATCCCCCTGTCCAGAAGTTCGGTCAGCAGGGACACCGCCCATCCCTGCTGGACATCTCCGGCGAGAATGGCCAGATCGTTGCCATATTCCGCGGCCTGATCCGGTGTGAATCTGAACTGGTCCTCGGCATTGCGGCGCCCGAGCGCATGGACCGACGGGCCTCCACGGCGTCGGTCATCGTGGTCGATCAGATCGTCATGAACGAGGGTCCACGTGTGGAAGACTTCAATTCCGGCTGCCGCGGGCAAGGCCTTCTGCTCGTCACCCCCCACGGCGCCGCATGAGAAGAGCAGCAACGCGGGGCGAAGACACTTGCCACCCCGCTCGACATAGGCGTACACCGCCTGCTGAAGGGATTCGGGACTGAACCACGAACGAAAGCGAGGCTCCGCGAGATAGCCCCTGACAGACTCCTCGCGACGTCGCAGTTCTGCCAGAAAATCGACGGACACATCTCACCTCTTGAGGCCGCACGTTCCGGCCCGGTGTCAGCTCAGTGCCAAACCAGGCGTGCCCGGCACGGCGATCAGTTCAGGCCGTATTCCTTGAGTTTTCGGTATAGGGTCCTCGCCCCGATGCCCAGGACCTTGGCCGCTCTTTCGCGATTCCCCTGTGTCAATTTGAGCGTCTCGACAATGGCAACCCGTTCGATCTCACCCAGCGTTCGGCCCGCGAGTCGGAGTTGGCCCGCTGGAACGATTTCCGTACTCCCGCGGATGGGGTCGGGAATGTCATTGACATCGAGGATCTGCCCTTCGGCCAAGACCACCATCGCGCTGATGACGTTCTGGAGCTGGCGTACGTTGCCCTCCCAATGATACCCGGCGAGACGGCGGACGGCCTCAGGCGAAATGCCGGTTACGCTCTTGGCATGCTCGTCGTTGGCTCGCTTGACGAAATGGTCTATCAACAAGGGAATGTCTTCTCGACGATCTCGCAAAGGGGGGACTCGAAGCGATACCTGATTGAGCCGATAGTAGAGGTCCTCGCGAAACTTGCCGTCCTTGACCATCTGGCGGAGATCCTGGTTGGTGGCCGCGATAAGCCGGACGTCCACGTGAATCGCCTTGTTTGAACCGACACGAGTGATTTCGCCGTTCTCGACGGCGCGAAGGACCTTTGCCTGCATGGACAGCGGCATGTCGCCGACCTCATCGAGGAACAGGGTTCCGCCGTCGGCCTCTTCGAATACACCACGGCGGTCAGCGGAAGCACCGGTGAAGGCGCCTCTGACGTGTCCGAAGAGTTCGCTCTCGAGGACGCCCTCGGCATAGGCGGCACAGTTGCTCACCAGCATGGCCTTCTCTTTTCGCGGTGAATTCTTGTGAATCGCATGGGCGATCAGGTCTTTGCCTGTGCCACTCTCACCTACAATCAGTACTGTGATCTTGCTGTTGGCGACCTGGCGGACAATCTTGAGGATACGGGACATCTCCCCGGAGACCCCGATGATTCCCTCGAAGCTGAACTGCCGGTCCAGTTGATCGCGAAGTACGCGATTCTGTCGCGACGCCAGGGCCTGGCGAGCCGCTCGATTGACCGTGTCACGGAGATCATCAAGATCCAGGGGTTTCGTGATGTAGTCGTAGGCCCCTTCGTCCTTGAGGGTGCGGCGTGCAAGTTGTTCGTCGCCGTATGCGGTGATGAGCACCACCTCGGTTTCCGGCGAGACCTGCTTGGCCTGTCTGAGGACTTCCAAGCCGTCCATGCCGCCGCCGAGCTTGTAGTCGGTGACGATCACATCGGGCGGCCTTCGCCGGACGGAGGCCAACGCTTCGTCCCCGGACTCCACCACCAGGCAGGCGTGCCCCGCCCGTTTAAGTCCTTCAGCAATCGCTTGGCCATGAGCCACCTCGTCCTCAACGATCAGCACGAATGCGGTTTCGCTCATCTCCAGTACTCGCATCGCCCCAGCGGGCAGAACATGAACCCTTGGCGACGTTGTGCATCGAAGGACCCTTGGTCAACCTGGTCCTCCTGCTGTCGGCCACAATGGCATGAACCGACGAAGAATAGGACGCATTTGGCAGTCTGCCAGAATGGCATATTCTTATCGTACATCCATACGGTTCCAATGCCAAGAGACAGGCTGCCCTTGACTGACCCGGTACCTTCGGGGGATTGGCCCCTCGCCATGATTCGGCCCAATTCAAGTGCGGACAGTTCTGGCGATCCCGCGGGATGGCGATTTCCATGGGATCATGGCCTATTGTCCGTCTGTCATGGGTCACATAAGATGACGGCAGGCCACGGGGTTCAGGGAGCACCGTGGGGGCCTCAAGAGGCAGCCAGAGGCATGTTCTGATGTCGTGCCGACAGGGTGGCCGAGCATCACGTTTCGACGCGATCCGACCGTGAAGGGCGAAACGCGCGGAGTACTGACTCTGATGTGTGAGATACTCAACCAAGAGCCCCCCGAGCGGATCATGTTGAACGCTTCGGGACCTAGTCGTCTGCTCGATAGGACACGCGTGTCCCGGCCTTCCCTCCGGCGGAGCCTATGCATCGCGACACGGCTGAGCGTGTGCGGTGCATGCCTCTGGGGCATGATGACGATCCTCGGCTGCCAAGTCTGCTGCACCGACCTTATCTACTGGTTGATGGACTACAACTTCTATCCGGTGTCCGAGGGCAAGGTGTATCGCTCACGACAGCCGGATGCCGCCCTGTTGCAGTTTGCCGTGCGAGACATGGGCGTTCGGACGGTGATCAACCTGAGAGGTGAGAACACCGGAGAAGAGTGGTATGACGCGGAGGTCGCCTGCCTTCGTGACCTCGGCGCGGCGCTCGTTGATATTCGGATGAGCGCGACGGAGCCGCCGGAACCCAATACCTTGCTCCAGCTCTACGAGACATTCCTGACCGCCGAGTACCCGATCCTGATCCATTGCCAAGCCGGCGCCGATCGCACGGGAGCCGCATCCGCCATTTGGCGGATGATGGTTGCCGGCGATTCGCGTGAAGAGGCTCTGAAGGAATTGAACTGTCGCTTTGGCCATTATAGGGAGTTTACTCCGGCGATGGACTGGCTGGCCGAGGTCTTTGTGCCCGATGTGAACTGGATCATGACGAAATATGATCCCAACGCGTTCTGGAACCCCCATATGCCCTCGTAATGCGACTCGTGCCTCATCCTGCCAACGGTCGGAGGCTCTGCTGCGCCCGAGTTCTGCCCCGATAGTGGTATGGTTACGTTCGGGAGGGGTTCGGGGGCGATATCGGACGCCTCAAAAAAACTGGTAAAAGGCGCGTGACATCGGTGTGGAGATGGTGTAGTATAGTGTGCGCTTCCGCGGCATGGGCCATCCAGCCCGGTGCCTACTTCCAGGTATGAAGCTAGCCTGACGCTGTATCCCGTCGTGGTTGGCATCACCGTTATGGCTCCCTGGTAGTAGTAGTTCATCACCGCTGAATAGGGGTGTGGGCGACGCCGATGAGCCCGGAAGACGGGCCCATGGGTCGTCGAAGAGCCGGCCATGAAGGGGCGGGATTTCCAGAACCCCGTCGGTGCTCCGTTCGGGCAGAACTGTTCGGAAGAGAGTCGGAGAACCGATGAAACGTCCGCCAAGCGGAAAGATGCCGGTCATCGGGTTGGCCGGTGGCATTGGGTCTGGGAAGAGCCTGGTTGCCCAGATCATGAACGAGCTTGGCGCCGTGGTTCTGGACGCCGATGCAACGGCCCACGATGTCCTGAGCGACGCGGAGGTCATCGGAACCATCAGAGAGTGGTGGGGACCCAGCGTTGTGGATGGAGAGGGACGGGTCGATCGACGGCGTGTGGCCGAGATCGTCTTCCAGGATGCCGCCCAGCGGCTGAGGCTGGAAGAACTGATCCATCCCCGGATCTACGCACGTTGGGACGAGGTGCTGCACGGGCGTTTGGGAAGTGCCGGGCCGGCGAGGGCGGTTGTGATTGACGCGCCGCTCTTGTTTGAAGCGAAGCTTGACGCGATCTGCGACGTCATCGTTTTTGTGGAGTCCGATGACGCGACGCGGAGACGACGAGTGGCCGAGAATCGTGGATGGACGAGTGATGAGCTCGCGCGTCGTGAGAAAATGCAGAAAACGCTGGACAGCAAGAGAACGCGAGCCGATTATATTGTGGAGAACAATTCCAGCGTATCCGACCTCCGCCGAAGAGTGGAGGGCATCTTTTCCGCAGTGATCCCTGGGTGACCTAACTCACGCCGAGTCTGATAGAGCACACCGGTATGCGGAACGGGTTGACCAGACAACATGAATTGTAGGGCTTGGAGGCCCCAATCAAAGGTTAGATTCAAACCTGAACACTTTTTCCTACCTGTTTCGAGTTGGAGGATAGCAGTATGGGTAAGGCCAATTCAGACCGACCCCGGACAACCAGAAGGCGGCTCTCCGCCGTCGAGGCCCCTGAAGAACAATCCACCATGGGCGACCAGGCTCAGACGGACACGGATCTCGATGATGCCCTGAGGCCCGTTCCCGAGAGCGAAAACCCAGGCTCTCCCGAGACGGATGACGTGCAGGCTTCGATCGACCGCGAGACCCACGAGAAGTACGAGGAGGTCAAGCGGGGCGAGCTTCACATTACCGACCTTCAGAAGATGACGGTGCCCGAGCTCCACGAGATCGCCAAGAACGAGGGGCTCGTCGAGTACACCTCACTCAAGAAGCAGGACCTGATCTTCAAGATTCTGAAGGAGCGCATTCATCGCAACGGTCTGATGTACGGTGAAGGCGTGCTTGAGATTCTTCCCGACGGCTTTGGCTTCCTCAGGTCGCCGGAATACAACTATCTGCCCTGTCCGGATGACATTTACATCAGCCCGTCGCAGATCCGACGGTTCGGACTTCGCACGGGACATATCGTTGCCGGCCAGATCAGACCTCCCAAGGAGTCGGAGCGATATTTCGCCCTGCTGCGCGTGGAGGCCATCAACTTCCAGGACCCGGAGATGGTCAACGAGAGGACGGTCTTTGAAGACCTGACGCCCGTTCACCCCGGCCCCAAGCAGATCACCGGCTACAAGCCTGGTGACGGACGTGTCGTTCTGGAAACGACCCACGACGAGATCAACATGCGAATCGTCGACCTGGTCACACCGATCGGGCGCGGACAGCGTATGCTCATCGTCGCCCCTCCTCGAACGGGCAAGACGGTGCTGCTCCAGAAGATGGCCAACGCCATCAGTCGCAACCATCCAGATCACTATGTGATCATCCTGCTCATCGACGAGCGTCCGGAAGAAGTCACCGAAATGGAGCGAATGACGAAGGCCGAGGTCATCAGCTCGACTTTCGACGAGCCGGCCAGCCGTCACGTTCAGGTGGCCGAGATGGTTATCGAGAAGGCCAAGCGTCTGGTGGAGTACGGACATGATGTGGTCATCCTGCTTGACTCGATTACACGTCTGGCTCGGGCCTACAATACGGAAGTCCCGCACTCCGGCAAGATCCTCACGGGCGGCGTCGACGCGAATGCCCTTCAGAAGCCCAAGCGGTTCTTCGGAGCAGCCCGTAACATCGAAGAAGGCGGCAGCTTGACGATCATCGGCACCGCCCTCGTCGATACGGGCAGCAAGATGGACGAGGTGATCTTCGAGGAGTTCAAGGGCACGGGCAACAGCGAGCTTCACCTCGATCGTCGTCTGGTCGATCGGCGCGTCTGGCCGGCTATCGACATCGCCGCCTCCGGCTCGCGCAAGGAAGAACTCCTGCTCGATCCGAAGGAGCTCGAACTGGTCTTCAAACTGCGCCGCGTGCTCAGCGATATGAACGTGGTGGAATCTGTGGAGTTGCTCCGCAACCGGCTCGAGAAGTGCAAGACCAATGCCGAGTTCCTCATGACGATGAACCTGTCGTAATCGACAGACCTCCGGCGAGCCTTCGGTCTCCCGGTGTTTCAGATATGCAGGGCCCACTCCCATGGGGGTGGGCCTTTCTCTTGCGGCGAATCGAAACGGAGTCCGCCCATGAGAGCCCCCCTGCCTCTATCGATTCTGATCGGACTGGCCGGACTGGCCTGGGCCGAGGACCCCGCATCGCCCTACCAACGGAAGAAACCCAAGACCGCCCTGGAGATGGTTGGCCAGGGAGCCGAGGTTCCGAGCGGCACGCCTGCTTCTCAACCGACGGCAACCAATCCCTTCGGGCGGGTGCCTTCACAACCCGACCACGCCCTGCCGGCCGTGATTCTTTACAGCAACGGTGGGAAGCTGCCCGGTTACCTTTGGACACCCGCCGGCAAGGAATGGCGAGTATACGAGCGATCCAGCAAACAATACCGCGACATCCCGCTCGACGCGGTCAAGACCATCGAGGCCCATGTGGAATGGGAGCGAATGGAGGATGATTGGCGGTGGAAGGAAGGTGGCAGCGACGTCAAGGTTCTCACCGGACATCTGTACCCCAATCGCAAAACCTACTACACGTTCACTCTCCAGGATGAGCGGAAGGTTCTCGGGGACATTGCCCAGATGTTCTATGTGGGGCTGTCCGGGCACGTCACGCAAGGATCCCTTCACAAACGACACGAGGGCAAGATCGGTCAGACCCTCGCCGACATTCCATACGTACGTCAGATCCTCTTTGATGAAGATGCGATGCGCAAGGCGATAAGAGACACTGCCACCACGCGAGTGGCAACGCGGCCCGCACGACGTTCCACCACCCGCACGCGATAAGCCGCACACCCACACGCCGCCTTGCGGGATCGGTCACGGTCTGTCATCTGTTGGCTCTGTGGCGTAAGATGAAGGGGTCATGATCGAGCAGACATCCACGCCATCCGTCGACCCCGCACCGAACGACGCTCATCTTTCCGCGCGTCGTTCGATGGTCCACTATCAGCTTCGCAGCCGGGGGATCCTCGACGAACGCGTCCTCGCTGTCATGAGTCGACTTCCACGGGAGCAATTCGTTCCCGTCGGGGACCAGGCGGCCGCGTACGACGATCAGGCGATGCCGATCGAGGCCGGGCAGACCATCTCGCAGCCCTACATGGTCGCGCTGATGAGTGAGATCCTTGAAGTCAGCCCCCACCACCGGCTTCTTGAGATCGGCACCGGCTCGGGGTATCAGACGGCGGTGCTGGCATGCCTCGCCCAACATGTGTACAGCATCGAGCGGCTGGCTGCCCTGACTGAACTGGCGGAACAACGGCTTCGCTCTCTGCATCTGGACAACATCACCCTGAAGGTTGGCGATGGAACACTCGGCTGGCCGGAAGCGGCACCGTTCAACGGGATCATTGTCACGGCAGGGGCACCGTCGATTCCGCCGGCACTGGTGGACCAGTTGGCAGATGGCGCCCGACTGGTGGTGCCGGTCGGCGGCGAATCCCATCAGACGCTCACTGTGATCCAACGTCAGGGCCGGACGACGATCGAGCGCCCCGGCATCGCCTGCCGTTTTGTTCCTCTCATCGGCAAAGCCGGTTGGCGTTCTCGTGACGAGAGCGATCGGTAATCACGTCGGCAGGAAACCCATTCTACCCCGGTAATCTCTCGCCCTGTTTGCATCGCAGGCAACACCGGAGGCTTGCGGTGTCTGAAACGCGACGTAGAGGTCGACGTGTCATCCTTCGTCGCCAGCCGCCATCATCGCCACCGCCAGCGCCGCCAGATCTCCGATCGACTCGCCCAGTCCGGCGGGAACCACCTTGCACGCCTGCCAAGCTCCCGGCAATGCCTCGCGACGAACGACCTCCATGGCCGGCTCCAGCCAGAGCGCCCCGAGCCGCCGTCCCAGTGAACCGATGATGATCAGCTCAGGATTGAGGCAGTCGATCAGGAGCGCCAGCCCCCGGCCCAGGTAACGGCCGCTCGTCTCAATGATATGGCGGGCTACGTCATCCCCCGCCAAGGCCGCCGCAGCGACGTCTCGCGTGGTAAGGTCGGCCAGAGGCCGGCCATCCAGACTCGATTGTCGGTGAGAACGACCGAGTATGACACGCGCCAATTCGGCAATGCCCCCCCCACTGCAGAAGCCTTCGAACGATCCTGCTTTACCGTACCCGACGGGCCCGTCATCGGCCAACCGAATGTGGCCCACCTCGCCGGCAAGGTCCTGCCGGCCTCGATACAGCCGACCGTCGAGAATGAGACCACCGCCCATACCCGTGCCTGCCGTGAGGAAGATGATGTTCTGGTAACCGCGGGCGGCGCCGAATTTCCACTCGGCCAGGGCGCCGGCGTTCGCGTCATTCTCCAAACGGGTTAGCAGGCCGGTGGCCTCGTGCACGATCGCAACCACTGGCACCGCATCCCACCCCGGCAGGTTTGGCGGAGAGTACACCATGCCCTCGGACGAATTCAGGGGGCCACCGCAACTGATCCCCGCGGCGGCCAGATGTTCCCACGGCTCCCCCAACTTCTGCATGAGGGCACGAGCTACAGTCACGCACCGCTCCAGGGTGATCTGAGGCGACTCCGTGGCGAATTGCTCACGAGCCAGAACCTCGCCCACCATCGTCCCCACGCACACGGCGGTCTTTGTTCCCCCAATGTCCAAACCCAGCAGCCGTCTATCCATTCTCAAGTGTCTCTCCGATGTTCACCGGGTGCTCTCGGATGTTTCACAATGCGATTCGGTCACAGCCCCAGATTTGGAACTCCCGATGTCCCAGTCGTTCGCTGGCCGTCTTCTGCCCGCTGACCACCTTTAAGACCATGTCGAAGATACGCTGGCCGACCTCCTGGACGGTCTCCCGACCCTCCAGGATCGATCCGGCATTGATGTCCATGTCGTCCTGCATGCGTTGATACATCGGTGTGTTGGTGGCGATCTTGATCACGGGACAGATCGGATTGCCTATGGTGGTGCCCCGCCCCGTCGTAAAGCCGCAGACCGTGATTCCACCGGCCACGAGGCCGGCAAGGCTCTCGGGATCGTTTCCCGGCGATTGCATGAGTGTCAGCCCTGGCCGACGGATCTTTTCGGCATAATCCAGGACATCCTCCACGGGCGTCGTGCCCGCCTTGATGACGGCGCCCAGACTCTTCTGGAAGATATTCATCAGGCCCCCTTCTTTGTTTCCCGGTGAGGGATTCTCGTTCGGCGACTGGCCGAGCCTGGCCGTCTGCTCACGGAACCAATCGGCGAATGCCATGACGCGATCGGCCAGCTCTCGGGAACGGCATCGACCGGTGAGCAACTGCTCGGCACCGCAGATTTCGGGGACTTCCCCGAGAACGACGGCCCCACCACAGCGAACCAGTCGGTCGGAGCAGAAGCCCAACGCTGGGTTGGCCGACAGGCCGCTGAACGCATCCGACCCGCCGCACTCGGTACCCAGCGTTAGTCGGGCGGCTGGGCAGTGTGTCCGACGGGCGGCCTCTGCGGCCTCCAGCAAACGAGGCATGACCTCCAGGCCTCGGCGAATCGCCGCCTGTGTACCGCCGATTCCCTGAATCGATATGACCTCGATAGGTTTCTTCGCCCCGCCCTGCCGCAACAATGCCTCGACAAGCCCCGTGGGAGTTTTCTCGCAACCGAGATCGATCAGAATGGCGGCAGCCACATTCGGATGATCGACCGTGTTCGCCAGGGTCCGAAGGAGGTTGGTGATGTTCTGCCCGTCACTGCACCCGCATCCCTGATTGTGCGGCAAGGCGACGATTCCATCGACGTGCGGATACCGTTCAGACAGATTGGCCTGCTGTTCCGACCACGTTGCGATGCGCGACGCCTCGTGGTCGGCGCACATGCTGGTCGGACAGACGACGACGTAGTTACGCGTGCCCACTCGCCCATCGGAGCGGACATACCCCTGGAACTCGGAACTCTCGTCCGGAGAGAGCGGGCCAGGTCCCTGAACCGCCGTGCACACCGCGTGAGCGGATTCTGGAAGGCGATTCTCAATGACATCGGGCGTAATCCGCTTGCCCGCCCTTACCCCACGACTGATCGCCCAGGGCTGGCCATATTCCATGATGGGCTGCCCCTTGGGGATGTCCTGAATAGCCAGAGGATGGCCGGCTGGCACGGCATCTTGGACGATCACGCGCATCCCTGCCACATCCAGTGCATGGCCGGGAGTCAGATCTTTGACGGCGATGGCGACGTTGTCTTGCTCGGGTTTGACGACGATTGCTAACACAGATTTCTCCGTTTCTGGGACCTGCGACATCGAACGGCCCTTGACCATCAGGGAAGGGAGATTCTATCCTAATCGACCGTGTGTCGGTATGCGCCCCGCCTTTTCGGGGTATTACGTTCTGAGGTCATGCGATGAATCTAGTGACGGGCGGTACGGGACTCCTGGGGAGTCATATCATTGAACAGTTGTGCCTGCGCGGACGTCCTGTTCGTGCGATCGTTCGCGCGGGAAGCGATACGCGATGGCTCAAGAGCCAACCCGTTGAGATTGTGGAGGGGGACCTGAGCGACGCGGCGAGCCTGTCTCGCGCATGCCAGGGCGTCCAGTACATCTACCATGCCGCTGCCCGCGTCGGCGACTGGGGTCCCTGGCACGAATTTCAAGAGATCACGATCGACGGCACGCGTCGCCTCGTTGATGCCGCGGTTGCCGCCAGGGTGCCCCGATTCATCCACATTTCGTCCATCAGCTCCTACGGCTATGTCAACGGAGAAGGCATCACGGTCGACGAAACCGCATCGCTGGGCTACAAGCTCTACCGGTGGGCCTACTACAGCAGGGCAAAGGTCGCTGCGGAGGAGATTGTCTGGCGAGCCCATAAAGAGGGCCGGATCGCTGTGACCGTCATTCGCCCAAGCTGGATCTATGGCCCCAGAGACCGCATGACGATCGCCCGGCAGGTGGCCGCCACCCGCGAAGGCAAGATGAAGATCATTGGTGACGGCAGGAACCGGCTCAATGTGGTCTACGCCGGCAATGTTGCCGAGGGAGCCATCCTTGCGGCCGACACCCCCAAAGCAGCCGGACAGGCCTACAATATGAGCGACGACGGTGTGATGACCCTCCAGGAGTACTACAACGCCATCGCCGATGAGCTGGGCGAACCGCGTCCGACCCGACACGTTCCCTACGCGGTCGCCAAAACCGCTGCCTTCATCCTGGAGTGTATCGGCCATCTGGTCGGACGAAAGACCCCGCCGCTGGTCACCCGTTACTCGGTCTGGCTGATGGGACGCCGCTCGTTCTTCAGCGCCGAGAAGGCCCGCCGGGAGCTCGGCTGGAAGACCACGGTGACTTACGACAAGGGCATTCCCCTGACAGTCAAGTGGTATCTCGAACAAGAGGCACAGGCCAGCCCCAAGTGCTGCCAAGGGCGGGGCTCTTCGAAGTAGCCTCCGGACGATACCGAAACCGGTCTCTTCAGGGTGATGAGTACCGGACCTGCCTTGCGGCTTGAAGTGAAATAATCCAGGCAGCACAATGCATCGTGCTGCGAGCTGGCGTTGGTTCGTAACGCTGTCGACTGCATCAGAGAGACCGACCATGACCCAACTGAAACGCGGACCCCTCGTCTGTCGGGCCGGATGTGCCCAGACCGTCATCACCCCCCCCCTGGGCGTTTCGATGGCGGGCTACTTCCACAACCGGATCGCCCAATCGATTCGAGACGACCTCTATGCCAAAGCGATGGTCATCGAAAATGACGGGCGGCGGATCGCCCTGGTTTCTTGCGATCTCATCACGGTAGATAGTGACACCGTCGAGAAGGCCAAAGGACTCATCAACGTCGAGTTGGGAATCCCTTCTCAGCACGTTCTGATCTGTGCAACGCATACGCACACGGGCCCCGAGCTTCGAGGCGATGGCGTCGTGCCACCGGCAATTCCCTGGCGTGATGGTATTCCCGCCAAGATCGCACAGACCGTGCGGGCCGCAATCGGCAAGATGACGCAGGCCACGGTGCGCGTGGGGTCTGCTGAAGCGCAGGGCTACTCTTTCAACCGCCTGCTGCGGTTGAAGGACAGTACAGAGGTCTTCGGTGCCAGCGGACGCGAGGATCAGGTCATTCGCCCTGCCGGCCCGATCGACCCTCAACTCCAGACGCTCAGCGTCGTGGACACTCAGGGCAAGCTGCTCGGCATGGCCGTCAATTTTGCGTTGCACGTGGATGTCATCGGTGGAGGCAGCGCGAATTTCATCTCCGCAGACTGGCCCGGCGAGATGGCCAAAACCGTCGCGGCGATTTATGGTCCCGATACCGTCACGCTACTCCTTCAGGGCACGTGCGGCGACATCAACCATGTCACGCACCTGCCGACGGCCCTTCCAGTCAGTGGACCGGCCAAGGCGATCCAAATCGGGCATGCCCTGGCGGGCGTCGCGGTCTATGCCGCCGAGAGGGCCGAGCCGATGAGCGCAGTGTCCCTCGACGGTCGAATCCAGAACATCCCGATTCCGTACTATACGCGTGACAAGGCCATCCTGGACGAACTCACCAGGCTTCGCGCGAAGCCCCAGCGTTCCCCCTTCGACGAATACCTTCTTCAGCGTGGCGAAGGTTGGCCCTATGACGGCAAGATCGCCAATGTTCCCATACAAGTCTTCCGGATCGGGGACCTCGGCATGGTGGCCTTGCCGGCGGAGATATTTGTCAAGGTCGGCCTGGAGATCAAGAGTTGGTCGCCGACCCCTTCAACGTTCGTCGTCGAACTGGCGAACGCGCGCGTTTCCACCTACGTACCGACCACAGACCAGGCGGAGCGAGGTGCCTACGGCGCCAAGCCCATCCTCAGTCGATGGCTGTGCTCGGACGCCGGACGCCGTATGTCCGATTCAGCGATCACCCTGCTCCATCAGATGTGGGGATAGTGGTCAATCACTGCTCGCCGTAAAGGGTGTGATCCTTAAACTGTTGGGCTCTCTCGACGATCTCAGCGGGATTCGTCGTGGGCTCCACCGGCTCCAGTGCGTAGTCGAAATGCCGGTGATCGCGAATGGTGGCCGGAAACAGACACTCGGCGAAGAAATCGATCGGGGGAATCTGATACCAGGGCTCGATAACCTTCGTATGCGTCTTGAGCGGTTTGTAACCCTCTTTGCGGATGGTCACATCGTAATCGCCATACCAAGTGAAATTCTTGCTCACCGGGGTACGACCCACTTCTTCGTCGTTCAAGTAGACCATGGCACCTTCAGGCGTGGTAGTGATGCTGATCGTGCGTTCGACGCATCCGACAATGGCCAGCACCATCACGGCGGCCAACGACACCGCCACCACCCGGGTCCATACCGATGTCCGGCGATCACGACTGCCTGATTCACACATCTGTGATGATCGTCCCATCAAGCGAAACCCATCCTAGCCTTCCAACTCAACGATCCTGGCTGACGGTTGTGCCGTATCCAAGAGTGCTATCGTGGATCGCCCCTTGACCCAACCACAACACTCGCCGGAATTCAGGAACAGTTTCCCGCCGCGAACCGTGTTGACCACATCGTGCGTGTGCCCGCTCACCACCACGTCGGCCCAGCCAATATCCGCGGGATCGCACCACTTATCGTAGTGATGAACCAGGATCCTGCACCCATCCAACTCCAGCCGAAGCGGCCCCCGGCAAATCTGAGGCAGAATCGATGCCACACCGGCCGATTCGCCCTCGTTGTTGCCGTAGATCACATGCAGGGGGCAACGAGCCTCTACCGCCTTGATCGCCTTGGCCGCAAACGGTGAAACTATGTCACCGGCATGTATGACCGCCGCCACCTGTTGCCTCTCAAAGACATCCAATGCCTTGGCGATCTGAGGCAAACGGTCGTGAGTGTCCGACAACACGCCTATCAGCATATGGAGTGACCATCCTTCAGGGGGGTATTATCTTGCTTTGGAGGTTCCGGTTCAAGGCCCGCCCTGTTCACCCATCGTCGGACGCACGCTCCGACTGATCGTTGTAACAAGCCGCCTGGAGCATTAACGACGCTTGCCAGCGGGCCCCACTTGCGGCAGGATGGCCGTCATGAACACGCACAACTCAAATCAACACACGGCACGCCCACGACACATCAAACTGGACACAAAGCCCGACGCCGATCGCTGCATGGAACGGATCCAGGCGTGGTTTCGGCAAGAGGTCATCGATCGCCCTCCCGTACGGTTCTACAAGCACAATATTCAGTTTGAGGGTGGTGAGCCCCTGGACACGACGCGATGGGGCACACTTGAAGACCGCTGGTTCGATGTTGATTACCAGATCGACGGCTTCGAGCGGTCGATCGAGGGCAAGGCCTTTCCTGCCGAGACGTTCCCGGTATTCTGGCCCAACCTCGGACCCAATGCCTACTCTGCGTTCTACGCCGGCCGGCTGCGGTTCGCCGAGGTGACCTCATGGTACGAACCTGTCGTCAGCGACCTGAACGCTCTCTCCGTCCTTGAACGGGATCCTTTCGAGAGCCCCTATTTCAGGAAGCTCGACGAGCTGACCCGCGCGGCGCTCGCACGGTGTGGAACTCGCTACCTCGTGGGCTACGGCGATCTGCACCCGAGCCTGGATTGCATGGCCGCATGGCGAGGCGTGGAGCCGCTCTGCGTCGACATGGTCCTCAATCCAGAGAAGTTGGCCCGGCTTGCGGACCTGGCCACTGCAGACTTCCATCGCATCTTCGACCACTTCGACGCGCTGCTCAAGGCCCATCATCAGCTTTCGGTAACGTGGCTGGGCATTCCGTCGTTCGGCAAGATGCACATTCCCAGTTGCGACTTCTCGAGCATGATCAGCACGCAGCACTTCAAGCAGTTTTCGCTTCCGCTATTGCATCGCGAACTGCCGGGCATGACCGATGTCATCTATCACGTCGACGGAAGAGGCGTCGCACAGCACCTGGATGTAATCCTTGACCAGCCGGAGATTCAGGCGATTCAGTGGGTCCAGGGGATGGGCACCGACTGGCCCATCCTGCAATGGATCCCGCTGCTCAAGCGTATCCTGAGTGCCGGCAAGTCTGTGGTGGTGGACGTACCGATGCCGGAACTCGAAGGCTTCATCGAACAGATGCCACGGGAGGGGGTCTTTCTGTGCCTCGGAGTGGAAGAGGGACAGGAGCCCGACATTCTTCGGCGCATCGAGCGATGGTGACTTCGACACATCCCCCCGCATCGTCCCAGACACGCCTTGCACGGATCTACCGTGAATCTGAGAAGCCGGGTGATCTCTGCTGAACGCCTTCTGTCGAGAGCCTTCGCAACGCGTCCGATAAGCCGAGGGGGCGATCCACGCACACGGTGAGATTCAAGTTGGGATCTCTGCCGATTCGTTCTCGCAATATGCCCACAACAACAGAACGCCCAAGCCCCACCGTTGGAGCTTGGACGTTCGGCTGTAATACTCTCTCATAACTCTCGACCCCAAGCCGGCAGGGCTGGGTCGAGTTCAGCAGGCGCTGATCTATCCAGGATCACTTCGGAAGCAAGAAGTTGCGAATCACCTCGAAAACCATCCAATGACCGGCGCCTACCCAGACAAGTCCAAGAATTCCCAGAACATGCCATAGAATTTCCATTGACATCACTCCTTCCTTATCAGAACCCAGACCTCAGTCACAAACCGTAATGCTGGACCACACAACCGACTACAGCTTTGTTTTCGACAAGAGACGCCCACTAGATTAGTATAGACTCTTCGATTCCGCCACTCTATCCGAAGACATCCCGACGATTTTGCGACAGACAACGCCCTAACCACGGTCTGATCTCCATGTTATTCGGACTCTCACAACGACTGTGCCGCATGATCCGACCCGCCGGCGTTCGATACTCCCCGGGACCCGAAGGAGTCCGAGTCTATCGAAATTGCCACTGAGCAGGCGACTTCTGAGCGAGCCACATCCCTGAACCCCTGTCAGGCCTATCATCGTCGGTGGGTTCTCATGTCGTCGTCCGAGCCCTTCTGGAGATGTATCCGCTCAGCGTGCGCCGAAGGTACGCCCAGCGATTCTCCGCGAGGGCAGATCGGATTTTCCGATCCATGTCATCCATCCCGGCGATGAACCGCCCCGCCCCACGCACGTTCGCGAAGGACTCCAGTGTCTGCCGCGCCTCCTCCGTGAGCGATCGGACGATCGCCTCCGGCGCAGCCGACGCACAGTCGATGATCTCGGTTTGGCCCTCAGCGGAGAACGAGCGAAGCTCGTAGGAACCAAGCGTCAGGGTCCACTGTTGGGAAGCCCCGACTGTCGAACCAGTCGCGAGATCCCGCAGTCCGTTCGGACCCTGTTTGAAAGTCACCGTCACAGTCACCGGATAGTAGTCCCTGTTGACGACGTAGAAATACAGCACATCGTTCAACCGAAGCGATCTCACCGCGACGGGGTCGGTGGTCTTGCCGACGGTCGCGAACTTCCTTCGAGGCAGCGCCCGGTACGCCCGGGCGAATCGTCGCACCTCCTCGCCGTGTGCCTTGTCCAGAAACAATCCACCGCGAGTGATCCGGCAGGCATCCAACTCCGCAATCGCATGGGCATAGGGCTCAAGGAAGTGCACCCCAGCCGGCAGCGCCGGTGTGATCCGCAACTGAGAGTCCCACCAGAAGCCGTCCTTGGGATACTCGGAGTTTATCCGCAGAATTCCCTCGGCGGGCTTGCCGTCCATGACCGCCAGCTTCGCCACGTTGGTGTCGCCGGCCTCCGGGTGGAACCAGACATGACGCCCCCATGCCTCGACCCAGCAGTTGAAGATGAAGGCCCCCGGCTTGTCCTGATTGTGCATCGCGTCGAGCGTCTGACGGTCGAGGAAGTCATGGTCGCGATACATCGTCAGTTCCTCAACGGGCAGATGGGTGCCACCGCAGGGGTTTGAGCCATGCCCGCCACGATCTCGCGGATTGCCCATGGCCAAGTCCACCTCCAACCCGGGTTCATCGCGGTACAGGTCGAGGTCGATCCCGCCGTCACGGAACATGTCGAACATGCTTGGGCGGGCGTGGATCTGTAGCGCGGCCGATACGGAACCGAGTACATTGGTGATGAGTGTTTCATCCCACATCGTAATCGTGACCCGGAGATCAGGACGCCCCTGCGCGAGGGTCTTGTGGATCCGGCCAAACAGGTCTCGAATCTTGCGGCATCGCCAGGAAACCCAGGCCGGCCTGCACACGTAGGTGAGATACTCATATCGCCTGGAGAAGCGATCCGGCGCACGAGCGTCGACACGCACCGGAATACCTGTTTCCTGCTCGAACAGGTGGATGGTGTGGTCGTCGTATCCCAGATGAATGGAGCCGAACCAGGGCATCGCCGAGGCGAACATATTGAAGGATATCCCCTTGAACGCGGGGTACTTACCGTAATGGGCTCCGATCTCCGCGACGAACGTCAGGATCGCTTTCTGAACCGTCGGATGGAGCGGATTGAACATCGGCCCCATGTGATTAGCCGGTCCGGGTCGCTCGCCGTAGGCATACTCGCGAACGAATGCGTAGGGTTCGATGGGCGGCTTGCCCCGGATGGATTCGGCCGTCGCCGTGAAGTTGCGGGCGTTGTAGATAGGAGTCCAGTCGTTGGTGCTTGCCTGAACCTGGTTGTTCCAGGTCATGTTGTTGTACGTTTCGGCGCCGCCCTGGATGGCCTTCAGGTCGATGTTCATGCCCTTGAGCAGGCTCCCCAGGCGCATCAGCGTGAGCGCCCCCTGGAATCCAAGGCCTTTTTTCGCGAATCGATCGAGAAGCGAGGCGTACCAGTCGGCCGGGTGCGTGGTCCATCGAGAATACTGTCTGCGATCGGGCGCCACGACCATGTCGAATCCGTCGGCCGGCTCGCACGTACACGGGAACTGCGGCCCGTGATACCACGCCATGGGATAGGCCAGGATGTTCTGGCCGGAATATCGGGCGTACTGAACGATGCGATCGATCCATTCCTGGCGGTTCATTGCGCCTTCGGAGCCACCGGTGCCACACGGATCCTCGTATTGGATACCGATTTCGCGATGGGAGCCGTCATTGGGATCGCCGGGCACGGACAGGGTGGGCAGGTCAGCCAGTTCATGAATCTCGATCGATGCGACGGCGGCCGGCTCGCCCTCGCTCCACGTCATGAACACGATGCTGCAATCCTTCCACCGCGGCCAGAAGATCTGCCGAAGCTCCAGCATCGAGCCGCTCAGTGGCTGGGCCCAACCCGTAATCACTCCGGTCGTCAGATCATAGCAGGTACCGTCGTTAATGCACATGAAACGACGCTTGTCGTCGGGGTATCGGATGACGGCCACGTGAGGCCTGCCGACGTTCTCGATCATGAAGCGGTAGCCGAACCGGCAGAGTGGCTTGCCCTCGGCCTCGCGATAGCGTCCGCCGGCGCCGTCGACTACCTTCACTTGGCCGTGGGCGAAGTAGCGTTCGGGAGGCAATTCCTGCGTGCAGTCTATCCGATGCAGCAAGCGGCCACCCGGCATTCCACCGACTTCTGCGAGCGCGGTGCCTGAACGAAGCAACATCCCCGCCCCCGCAGCCACCGTCCCCACACAGAACTCCCGCCGCGTCATTTCTGAATCCATCTGGAATCTCCCGATATTCCGTTCATTGTCCCTACGATCGTCGCAGCGTCCTCTGAAGCTGGGCCTTCGTGCCTGCAACCTTGTCCTTGGAAACGGTCATATAGAGCGGCCTCCCGGACAGTCGCAAGATACCTTCCTTTAGGAGAACCGGTGTACCCACCATGCTCGTTACGCCGCCGATGCCCGTCGTGTCGTCCAGCTTCAGCGTCACACCGTCGTCGAGGCTCCAGAGGGCGATCATCGCCTCGTTGGGCCGCTCGAACACCAACGACCATACGCGAGGCCCCATGTCGATTCGCTCTACATACTGCGCCTCACGAATCATCCGGATCACGGTCTTGACGGCAAAGTAGGCATCCTTGGGTCGCACCTGTCCGTCCAGCCAAGGGGTGAACAGCCCCATGTAATAGTCCACGTTATCGGCAAGCTCTGTGTACTGGGCCTCCTGGTGGAGATGGAAGAAATAGACTCGCTCGATCCATGGGATCGTCGCGGCGATCAGATAGGTCCGCGCCAGACCGCGAGCCTGATCCTCCTCAGTGACCGAGTAGACGCGATGCCCTTCCCACTTGGCCCGAAGATACTCGAGCATCGAGGGTTCGACGCCGTTCCAGCCGATCTCGGTGATCCACAGCGGCTTGTCGTCGCCGTACTTTCGCATCACATCACGGAAAGCCTCTATCTTGCCGATGAAGCCACCCTCTTCCGGCATCGCTGGGCGGGTGTAGGGGTGCGAACCGAGGATGTCGAAGTAGCCCTTGCCGCCGTGCCGGTAGATCGCATCGAGGTGCAGATGGTCCACGCCGGCCAACCCGGACAAAACGACCTTGTTCTGCGGATCGGCTCGTTTCACGCCGCGATAATACGCCTTGAGGAAGGCGACGAACCTCGCCTTCCAGATCGCCATGTTCGGCTCGTTTCCGGCCTGCCAATGCCGGATCTGCCCCTTGTACTTGCTGGCGATCCGAAACATAAACTCCTCGAGGGCCGCCAGACTCTGATCGTTCGGCCAGGTTCCGTTGGGGGTGGTGGCCCATTGGGGAGGCACCCCCAGTACGACGAGTTGGTCAACTTTCTGCTGTATGCCCAGATCGGCACTGCGGATCATCCACACGTCGGGACCGAAGTTGTAGGAGCCGAGCCCCGGCTCCAACCCGGCCCAGTGGAAGTCGATGCGTGCGTTCGGAACGCCCAGGTCCTTCAGGAGACGAAGTCCCGACTCGCTGTTGACGTGCATCGTCGTACCGAAGAAGTCCGGCGGCACACGGCGTGGGCCCTGAAGCGTTTCTCGGGCGCCCTTGACGGGTGCGGCAACCTGTGCAGCGGGAGATCGTGCCGGAATGAAGGTGAACTGCCCTGTGCCCCCCTGATTCCACCAGCCCGTCTGGCCCGGGGGGACTTCTGCGAACCATCCCACGTAGAGGGCCTGCGTGGGCGGATCGAAGTTGAGGTGGATCGGCGGTGGATCGAACGTCGAATCCTGTCCCGGCGGATACAGGAGTGCGTCGATCCACCGCTGGCCGTCTCGGCTGTATCTGGCGACCAGGCGAGCACCGGGAGAGACATTTCGGCCGTGTTGGCCGATATCCCACACCACGGCCAGAACCGGTTCGGACAAATCAACTCTGAAGGCGAGATGGCTGCTCATCCCGGCATTACCCGAGGCGACGTTGTAGTCTTCAAAGTTCACGACCTTCGCTGAATAGACAGCGATGGGCTGATCTACCAGATTTGCGAAGTTGTTCGCGAGCGTAAAGGATGCCGTCCACTCCCCCGCCGACGGGCGGGTTGTGGAGAAGGCCCGGCCCGGTCCCACCACCATCTTGGGTTCATTCTGTGCGGAACGGAAGTTGACGGACTCCCAGTCGGCCCGACCCACAGCCGCGAAGATCCCTACGATCGTGATGACCGTCATACTCATGCGCACGGTAGATTCCTCCTGGCAAGGCGATCCCACACCGCCAGAAGCATACAGTGTCTATCCCTGTATGGCGACACATCGTGGCAGATTCCATGTGCGAGGCCTTGGCCTCGCATCCGATTGACCGTAGCCTACGGCATCGAACCAAGGCAACGCCGTCACGATGTCGTCGCGAAGGGGTGCCCGACCCGTTCCCCTCTGCAACGATCTGACGATTGGAGGATGCATCCGCATGAACACACGACGACTCAGCCACTGGATGTCACCACGCTCACTCCCGATCTGGACATGGTGCACCCTGGTGCTGACAAGCGGCGTGTCGGCACGAGCTGCCGGCGGGGCCTCGTCTGCGCCCGGTGTGCTGGGCTGGGATCTGACGTCTGAACGAGAGGTCCTATCGCTGAATAACGTCGCCCCCAGCCGGATCGAACACGGGGTCTTGTGCGGCATGACCGCTTGGGATCCGTATGTCTCACTGCGATTGCCCGTCGAGGGATTCAGTGCATCGTATTATCGGCTCACCCTCCGCCTCTTCTCTTCCGAGGCGGCCGATCATATCGCCCTCTACTACAGATCGCCCGACGGACACTGGGGATTGGGCCAGACGCTACCCGTCGCCAAAGGGTGGGCAACCTATCACATCGACGCGACCAAGGCGAGATGGACGGAGAGCGGCGGCGGCTCCGGTGCCAACCAGTGGGGAGGCCCTCAGCGACGCATCGCGTCGTTTCGCATCGACCCCGGCAACGAGGCCGACCGATGGATCATCCTCGATTATGTTCGACTTGAAGCGGGCGGCGAAGCGTCTTTCCAGGCCGGTGTTCAGGTTGAGCCGACAACGGAGGGCAGTGTGGAATCAGTAACCGTCCCCCCGATGGTGACGGCCGGGCAGCCCATCAACATCGGCGCACAGATCATAAGCGGCGCGGGGTTCGGTCAGGGGCTTCTTGCATATGCATGGGTCTTCCAGGACCGATCCGTCGTGGGGTTCACTTCCGCGGTCGTTCCCGCATCGGAGCGAGTGTTTCGTCTGAATACTCGGATATCTACGTCCCTCGCCGCACCATCGGCAGCATTGAGCGTTCGGATCGACATCCCCGGGATGGCCCTGCGCAATGGCGGCATGAGACAGGCATCCGGCTCAGTTCGCCTTGAGAACACCCGCACCGGGCGTGTCCGGCCGCCGCTCTGCCGCATCCGGACCGTTGGCGGGACACCCACGATGTTCGTTGACGACCGGCCGGTGGCTCCCTTCTTCGTGTCCACCTACGATCGCGACTTCAGCGACAGTCGACTCCACCGTGAGTATGCTGCGGGGGGCCTGCACCTCTATTCAGACTGGTTTGGTGCATCCCATGCCGCAAGTCTCGGCCAGATACGTCCGGGAGTCTATGACTACGGCGAGTTCGACTCCTATTTCGCCCGCATTCTCGACGCCGATTCTCAGGCGTTCTTTCTGCCGCATATCGGTATCACACCGCCGGCGTGGTGGCAGCAGGCCCACCCCGAGGAGCTATGCCTTTACGCCGATGGCGGGCGCGGGCCCCAATCGTTCGCCAGTACCCTTTGGAAGCAGGAGACCGCCGAGGACCTCCGGCGACTCATCCGGCACATCGAGACCACCCCCTATGCCGATCGAATCCTTGGTTACATCCTCTATTCCGGATACTCGGCCGAATGGCAGTCCTGGGGGCTCTGGGACGATCACCTGGCCGACTACAGTCCGCCGATGCTCAGGGCGTGGCGAGCATGGTTGACGACGCGATACGGCAGCGAAGAGGGGCTTCGAAAGGCGTGGTCCGACCCGACGGTCCGGTTGGAATCGGCCCCCCTGCCCACACCCGCGGAACGCCATCATGCCGAATGGGGAGTACTGCGCAACCCTCAACGAGAGCAGAAGGCGATAGACTTCTACCAATTCCTGGCCCAGATGACGGCCGATGCGATCTGCCATTTCTGCAAGGTGGCAAAGGATGCCTCCGGCAGACGGTCTCTGGTGGGCACGTACTACGGCTATCTGACGCAACACCACTTCCGCCAACAGGATTCGTCTCACCTGGCTCTGGTCCGCGTGCTCCGGTCGCCCGATGTAGACTTTCTGATGAGCCCGCCACTCTATACCGATCGGCAGGCCGGAGGAGCCGGTGGGTTCATGTCCACAACCGCCAGCGTTCGGCTCGCCGGCAAGCTCTGGATCAGCGAGGCCGACTATCGTACCCACCTGAGCGACCCCACCGCCGGCTACGGACGGACCGACTCGCTCGATACAACACTGGCCGTGTTGTCGCGCGAAATGGGCAATGTACTGACGCAGCGTACCGGTGTCTCCTGGTATGACATGGACGGCGGCTGGCTGTCCTCAAAGGCCATCCTTGACCACCTCAACCGCCTGCGCGGAATCCAGCAGGAATCGGTTACCCATCGGACCACTCATCAGCCCGAGGTGGCCGTGGTTGTCGACGAGGAAAGCTTCACCTACCTCCGCCCGATGCACCCAATCAACATGCACCTGGTGCTGCTCCAGATCGCCACGATGCCCAAGACGGGGCTCGCTTGGGGATATTATCTCCTTTCGGATATACCGAAGGCCGCGCTGCCACCCCATCGGCTTTACCTCTTCCTGAATGCAGTGAAGATGGATCGGGCCATGCGCGATGCCGTTCACCGTCGATTGGAGCGAGAGCGGGCCACGGCCGTCTGGGTGTATTCTGCAGGATTCTACGACCAGAATGCCTGTGGAACCGACGCCGTGGCCGACCTGACGGGGATCAGGGTCCGGCAGAAGCGATGGAACAAACCCCTGAACCTCAAGAACGGAACCGAAGTGCTGGCAGGCTGCGATGATGCCGTTGACCCACTGTTCACTGTTGATGATGTGTCAGCCTCACCGCTGGGTCAGATTGATGGGACACCCGACGTCGGTCTGGCGAAAAAGGCCATTAACGGCTGGACATCCGTCTGCTGTTCGGCCCCACACCTGCGAGACAACCTGATCCGACAATTGGCGCGTCACGCCGGTTGCCACGTCTACCTGGATACGCCGGACCCCGTGTTTGTGGACGGGGATTTCGTTTGTATCCACGCCGCGTCCGACGGATCAAAAACCCTCACGCTTCCCAGACAGGCTGATGTGATCGACGCCCTTACCGACCAGGTCGTTGCCAGCAATACCCTTCGACTGAGCATACCCATGAGAAGGGACGAGAGCCGTCTGTTCGTTCTGCATTCGGCAGGCCGTTGATCGGGCGATACGACGAAACGCTGTCATAGAAATACGGCGGTCGACCGGACTGGCCGACCGCCGCTTCATGGACACCACTTGCTTGGAGCTACGACTGGCCTCACCCAAACGGTGTGCCAATCCACTCGTCTGATCGTGCTCCAGTTCTACGACAGACGACGCAGAACAATCCCGGCACCCAACGCCAGGAAGACGGCTGCGATAAACGGCGGCAAGCCGCTGCCGCACTTGAATGCCGCCTCGACGACATAGCTCTTGTCCATTGCCAAATAGAGCGTGGCGTTCGAGTCCGTCACGGAAAATGCGGAGTCCGGATACTTGTTCGGGTCTTCCCAGATCGTCCAGGCGTCGAAAGCCTTGCCGCTGATCGGCGTCGCCTGCATCACGATGCGAGTGCCGTCCGTGTAGCGATACAGCCGCTCCTCCGCCGTGTTGGGATCGTTCGGATCGAGAACCCTCGGATGCACCTCCACCGAACCGTACTGCGGCTTCACGACGTTCAACTTCAGGCTGCGCGGGATACCGTTCCATATGCCTATGCGACCTTCAACATCATCGTACACTACGTCGGCAGGGAAGCCGGCACCCCAGAACTGAATGTTACCGGTCCATGCCATCACAGCGCTGCGACCGGCCGTACACGCAGCGTACAACGTGTTGGGGTCACGACCGGACCAATAGGGTTGGCCCAGCTCATAGGAGAGATTCCACGTGCCGTCCCAATCATACTTGTCTCCGGTCCAGAAAGCGCTCTTAAGCCACTTACCGTGCTGGGTCCCTGGCGGGTAGTTGGGGTCGATCTCGAACTGAAGGATCAGCCAGTACCCGTCTCGTTCCATCTTGTCGAAGTCATAGCCTAGCCATTGGGTCGTGTCCATGCTTCGGATACGGTAGGGGTTGCCACCGAACGATTCCGGCGGAGTCAGCTTCATGGTGTCATTGGGATCAGAGTAGTTCGGGTCGACCACCCCATCCGGACGACGACCGTTCGGATCCATCCACAGTCGCTGAATATTCAGGGCGATGTCGTTGTCACCCGGTGGCGGAACCTGCGTCACATTCAGGTTGAAGTGCTGGTTCCAGTGATTCTCGAGTTCCCAGCAATACGGCTGCCCCGGAGGAACGTACGCACAGTTGTGGAAGGGTGCACTGACCAACAGTGACGTCCAGGTATCCGGATCGCCGTGCATCACGATGGCGGCTTGACCGCGATCAAGGCTCGTATCGTTTGGATTCGAGTAGTATCCCGGATAGTAGACCTTGCACACGATATAGTGCGAAGTCGAGTCGTCCCACCACGTCGCGCTCGTACACGGATCATAGTTCAGATCGTCCACGGCCAAGGCGCCCATGGCGAACACCGGGAAGTACGGATTAATATCAGCCACCAGGCGCACTGCGCCGCTCACCACCGTCGCAGAGTGCCCTGCCCCATACAATGGATACCACCACCACTGAGGATTGTCGATCTGCCAGGTTGAATGGGAATACGACCCATCGCTGAAATCATCATAGAAATCGGCATATGCCCCCGGCACGAACACCATCCAAACGGCACAACTCACAACAGCCCACAACACCTTCCTGTTCATGGCTTTCTCCTTTCGCTCCCTTGGACGTGACATGTACAGTGAGCCAGAAATGGTACGGAGCAGGCCCGGACGGGATGAGGATACGATGCACCGCGAGCCTCTCCCCATGCTGACCCCCACTATAGTCGCGACATATCAGCACTGCAAGTGTTTTGCGTGCGGTCGGATACATAGTAGATACTAACAAGACCGCAGGTGTTTGGTATGCAAATCGCTACGCTTTGAAAGCCTGTTGAACAAGACAGGGAAGGCGACACTTGACGTTCATGGCATCAAGAAAGCGGCGGCCGACCCACGGGCCGACCGCCGCTTCATGGACATCACTTGCTTGGAGCTACGAATGGCCTCACCCAAACGGTGTGCCAATCCACTCGTCTGATCGTGCTCCAGTTCTACGACAGACGACGCAGAACAATCCCGGCACCCAACGCCAGGAAGACGGCTGCGATAAACGGCGGCAAGCCGCTGCCGCACTTGAATGCCGCCTCGACGACATAGCTCTTGTCCATTGCCAAATAGAGCGTGGCGTTCGAGTCCGTCACGGAAAATGCGGAGTCCGGATACTTGTTCGGGTCTTCCCAGATCGTCCAGGCGTCGAAAGCCTTGCCGCTGATCGGCGTCGCCTGCATCACGATGCGAGTGCCGTCCGTGTAGCGATACAGCCGCTCCTCCGCCGTGTTGGGATCGTTCGGATCGAGAACCCTCGGATGCACCTCCACCGAACCGTACTGCGGCTTCACAACGTTCAGCTTCAGACTGCGCGGGATACCGTTCCACACTGCCACGCGACCCTCGACGTCGTCGTAGACCGTATCGGCCGGGAAGCCCGCACCCCAGAACTGAATGTTGCCTGTCCAGGCCATCAGAACACTCCGGCCCGCCGTGCAAGGGGCGTAGAGCCGGTTGGGGTCACCACCGGACCAATAGGGTTGGCTTAGCTCATAGGACAGATTCCACGTGCCGTCCCAGTCGTACTTGTCGCCCGTCCAGAACGCACTCCTGAGCCACTTGCCATGAGGGGTCCCCGGCGGGTAGTTGGGGTCAATCTCGAACTGAAGGATCAGCCAGTACCCATCCCGTTCCATCTTGTCGAAGTCATAGCCTAGCCATTTGGTCGTGTCCATGCTTCGGATACGGTAGGGGTTGCCACCGAACGATTCCGGCGGAGTCAGCTTCATGGTGTCATTGGGATCAGAGTAGTTCGGGTCGACGACCCCGTCCGGACGGCGACCGTTCGGGTCCATCCACAGTCGCTGGATATTCAGAGCGATGTCGCTCTCACCCGGCGGTGGAACCTGCGTCACATTCAGGTTGAAATGCTGGTTGTAGTGGTTCTCAAGCTCCCAGCAATACGGTTGTCCCGGCTTCACATACGCACAGTTGTGGAAAGGCGCACTGACCAGCAACGACGTCCACGTATCCACATCACCGTGCATGACGATCGACGCCTGGCCACGGTCCAGGTTCGGGTCATTGGGATTGCTGACGTACCCGGGGTAGTAAACCTTGCACACGATGTAGTGCGAAGTCGAGTCGTCCCACCATGTCGCGCTCGTGCACGGATCGTAGTTCAGATCGTCCACCGCCAAGGCGCCAATCGCGAAGACAGGGAAGTACGGATTGATGTCGGCCACCAGACGAACGGCACCGTTTACCACGGTCGCCGAGTGCCCCGCCCCGTACAGCGGATACCACCACCACTGCGGGTTGTCGATCTGCCAGGTCGAATGGGAATACGACCCGTCGCTGAAATCATCATAGAAATCAGCGTACGACACCGCCGGGGCGACAGCCAACGCCGCCAGCCCAAGCACAACGCACAGCACGCAACTCTTGTTCATTGCCTTCTCCTTTCGCTCCCTGGATTGAACGTGTACTACCACACATGGAAATGACTGGGAGAAGATCGCGTCGAGATGTAGCAGCACTTTTCCCCACACGGCTCTCCCCACACAACACTTACTATAGTCCTGACAGACGGCTGCTACAAGCGGAATTCTCGAAAAAGGAATTTCATGTGGGGAAATCGCTGCTTCAGCCTGATAACTCCGTCAAAGATGCGACCGCATGCCCCGTCTCGCCCACCTGTCATGTCGACGCGATGCGGCGAGAAGGAATGGCAGCCCAACCAGAAGCATCGAGCCGGGCTCCGGCAAGTGTTCGATCGACACATTGATGTTATCCAGCCCCCAATTCTCGTCGTTGAACGGCTCAAGCCCGACCGCTCCGAAGGCAACCGTCAGGGCACCGCCGTCGTGCGGGAAGTCCGCCTCAAAGCGATAGACCGCGTCCAACTCATTGGCGTATCCCAGGCTGCCATGTTCCACCGCCCCCGTCCACCGATCATTCGACCCCAGTCCAAACGGGCCTGGATAGGACTGCCGATGACCCTCCATGTTCGAGAAGGTGGTCACCATCGAGTTCAAACCAGCGGGGGTCTCAACCGTGAAATAGAACAGATCCGGTCCTTGAGTGACCGTGTTCCCATTCCACGACCCGATAACGTAGACGTCAAAGCTCACCCTGACATGGGTAGCCTTGTCTGGAAGACCCACGGCAAGGGTTACGTTCCCGTTGGAGAATCCATAGGTCGAGTCTTGGCCCAGAAAATGCCTCCCCGACGGTGTCGTCGCGATGTCGGGAAGCGACCATTCGCTACCGACAGAAGACTCGAAATCGTTGCTGTAGAGGATGACCGAGCCGAACGCCATGGGGCCATTCGAAATCGCTAGACACAGACCGAAAACCTTGAACCCCTTCATACTGGAGTCCTCCTGTTGATGACAACACTATGTCCTGGCTAGAAAGCCCTTCAGCACCGTTCTCTGACCGCACGTACGGCGTCTTTATTGGGCCATAAATGGATAGGCCAGGAAACCCGCACAATTCAATGACCAAACGGAATTGACCCACAACTATGGAAGTGTATTCACCAGAATATAGTATCATAATGCCAACACGATCTAGTGACAACAATTCTTAGGATCGGCATGTTTGGACGTGTGCTCGGCGCCTTCGCAAGCCCCATGGGGTCCCATAACATACACTCAGAGGGAGCCTGCCCAATCGATGACTTCTCGACTCGTGAAGGAAACGCCTGTGTGTTGTGAGAGGATGACCGCGGCTGAGCCCAACGTCCTGCCGATCAGGACCACTGAGGGGGCCCCTGTTTCAGAAGGTCAACCGAAGTAGACGTAGATCCCTGCAAACCCTAGTGCCAGGAGCAACCACCAGTAGCCCAGATTCGCATACCAGCGCTGGCTCTCACCGCTCGGCAGCCCAAGCATCGACCGATCCCACATGTTCGGCACCGGGCGATAGGCTCGAACCGCAAAACCGGCGATACTCATGAGCACAACCGCCAGGACTCCCACGGCCACCAACGTGGGCCGCACGGCCGACAGCACCATGATGGCAGCCGACGGAACGGACGCCATTGCAGCGCCCACCCCCCAGCTCCGATTGTCCGTGAAACAGATGAGCAGGACCACGGACACCAGCATGATTCCACCAGCAAACACCAGAGAGTTCTCGATATTCGAGGGTAGGAAGTGGGTTCCCGAGTCGGCCAGGAACGCCTTGGCGAATGTCAGCGGCACGGTCAGGATCGACAGCCAGAGACAGACAACCGCCCCGCGTTGCGTCGCCCCCTTCCACAACGCCCCGCCGAGAAAGACCACCACTGCCGGAGCGGCCATGGGCGCCCAGATGTCCTGGCAGTATCTGAACAGGTTCTGCCACTTCATCACTGCGGGAGCAAACAGAGCACCGATGAGCAGCGCCAGCCCCCCGGCCCACTGCCCGAAACGCACGAGCTTCGTCTCGGACCAGTCCCTACCCTTCCATCGCTGACAGATGTCGAGTGTCACCATGGTGGCCGTCGAATTCACCAGGCCTGAAACGGTGGACATGATCGCTCCGAGCACGGCCGCCACCACCAACCCCCTCAGGCCGGGTGGAACCACCGCCGCCACGACCCGGGTATAGGCCTCGTCAGGGTTCTGGAGACCGGGGTTCATCACGGCATAGATCATGCCTGGGAAACACGTGGCAAGCGGCAGGATGAGCTGAAGCCCCGAGGCCAGCAGGACTCCCATCTTGGCGTCCCATTCGCTCCGGGCACCGAGGCATCGCTGGTTGATGAACTGATCGGTCGCGTAGTACCACACGTTGGTGGACAGGGCCAGGATCACGAGGGCCGTCCAGGGCACCTCATGATTGGTCGACGTGATGAGGAGATGGGCCCGATCGCCCGCACCCACCACGGCCGCGAAGTCCCATCCGATATGCGCCATCCCCGAGAAGAAGACATAGATGCCACCACCCAGCAGCAGGACGCACTGAAACACGTCCGTCCACGCCACGGAGGCGAGTCCGCCATAGATCGTGTACGCCCCCGTGAGGGCTGCCAAGACCCACACGGCAACGACCCGGTTGACCCCCCACATGCTCTCGATCGCGAAGCCGCCGGTGTAGAAGACCAGAGCGAAGTTCGCGAAGACGTAGCTGGCAATGATCAGACAGGCGTAGAGCGTCCGTGCGGTCGGTCCGTAGCGACGTTCGAGATACTCCGGCATGGTGGTGATGCGGTTCCGCACATACAGCGGGACGAAGATCCACAGCAGAATCGATAGCGCCGGAAAGACCAGCCACTCCCAGTTTACGACCGGCATGCCCAGTTTATAGGCATAACCCACTTCACCCACGAACTGCTCGGAGCTGATCCCAGAGGCAATGATCGAGAATCCGATCGCGTACCAGGGGAGCCGATTACCCGCCCGAAAGTAATCGCCCAGCGTCGCCCTCTCGCGCCGAGCGGCGACGAAGCCGATCACCATCACGATCACCATATACAACAGGAAGAAGATCAGATCATATGTGCCGAACACGGTAGGTCTCCTGTTGGAGGGGGTATCATAAGGGCCACCCCAAGGAGCCGTCCATCAGAATGTCGCCTTCTCTACCCTGCAACGCATCCCCGCGACTGTTCCAGCCGGCACGCTTGCACCCGGGTGTCCGAAGGGAATGCCGGCAAGTGACCCATGGTGATCGCAGCGCCCCCCCAGCGGCGTCTCGGAAACAAGCCGTCTCCTTGGATCGCCTCGCCTATAATTGTAGAATCAGGCTCATCAGGAGGATTCCATTGATGCGACGCACCTGTACGTTGACTCTTCTGGCCGTAGCACCGTCTCTTACCGTTCTCATCACCGGTTGCTGGTTGTTTCCACAGTCGGCCTACATCGGCGTCAAGGTCGATGAATCGACCGCGACCAACCGGAGTTCCGTGCTCATCACCCAGGTCGACGCCAACACACTCGCCTCTGCAGCCGACCTGCAGCCCAACGATGTCATTGTCAGTTTCAATCGCAAGAGTGTGAGCAATATGGTCGGGCTGCAGCAGGCGTTTGCCGAAATCGCCATCGGTCAGACGTTCCCCCTCAAGGTCTTTCGCCCCAGCGCCAAGAACATCATCGCGGTGAGCATCACGCTGAACGCAGATGCCAATGATATTCCGACATCACTCGGAGTTCATGTGCGCGATTCGACCACCCCGGCGGGATCGCTGATCGTATCCGTCGACTACGGCTCGGTGGCCGAGACGGCGGGTCTCCTGGCCGGCGACGTGATCACGAAATTCAACGGTACGGTAGCGGCCAATGTGGCACAACTGCGCAAGGCCATGGCCAGCGTCACAGAGAACAGCACTGTGATCGTTAATTTCCGTCGGGGGGCCGCCGCGTCGGATGATGCCGCCAGCGTCACAATCAAGTACTCGGTGATCAGCCGCATCCCCCTCCTGGGCATCGCCGGGCAAGACCTTTCGGCCGAGCTGGCAGATAAGATGGGATACCCCGCCCTCGGTGGGGCCAAGATCGCCTCTTCGGTGATCGACGGACCGGCGTTCACAGGCGACCTGATGCCCCTGGACGTCATCTTCCTCTACGGTGACTACAAGATTCAGAAGGCATCCCACCTGACCGCAGCCGTTCGTGCCATGGGTCCGTGGAACCCTGTAACCGTCGGCTATGCCCGTGGGGGCGACGTCCTGACGACCACCGTTCAGCCCAGCCTTTTCGCTCCGCAGGGCGACAGCACGCTGAATGTTGGACTGTCCCTGGAGGAGGTCGACAATATTGGCGGAACGGGCGTTCAGATCGTGGGTCTTGTGAGCGGATCGGCTGCAACCGAGGCCCAACTCCTGTTGGATGACATCATCACCTACGTTCAGGGAAACCAGATCTTCCTCGTCCAGGATTTCTATAGACAACTCGATGCGGCGTACAAGATCCGGCCGGTCATCTACTTCGCCACGCTGACCACGTTGCGTGATGGGGTGACCGTCACGCGGCTGCTTCGGATTCGCGCGAGCACGACAGACCCGAACAGTTGAGCCTCGGTGGCCGCTGTCTTCGTGAAAGATCGACAACCGAAATGCGCTTCAGAAGGCCCTCTGAAGCGATGACGCCCTCACCAGGCATTTGACTTTTGGACTCGACTGGTCAAGAATACCGGTGGGGCGAAGGTCTGGCGCTGGACGTTGTATGTAGACACACCGGGCGCAACTTCTTGGTGCGGGAATGGCACGATTTATCGCGTGGCGGGCGACTGCAGCCATACTCTTTCCCCTTCTACTCAGCGGATGCCTACCGGTCGTCATCAACGACACATCGGACACGCAGGAGGTGGAGTCCAACGACGATATCGCCCAAGCCCAATCCCTGGCGACGGTCGATACCGGACAGGCCAAGATCACCGGTCGGATCGCCAGTATCTCCGACGTGGACGTTTTTGACTTGGGCAGTGTCAAAGCCGGCGACCGGGTCGTGGTACGGGCCCGGGCCACCGGAACCGCTTCGCTGGACCCTGTCGTTGCCCTTCTGGATAGCAGCGAGGAAATGGTCAATTACAACGACGACGAGGACTACGGCAACAACAACTTCAACAGCTATGTCGACCACACGGTCCGCCGCGCCAGCACGCACCTGTACGTGGCGATCACCAACAGCGCGTACCAGCCCAGCACCGGCAGCTATCAGTTGACCGTCCAGATGACGCACGGCAACACTATCCCGACACCCCCTTCGACACCGCAGGCCGTGTTGCTGGATTTCAACGGTGCTACCATTACGATTCCGGGAGATCAGACGTACAAGATTCCCGCCTTCGATGCGAGCAAGATAAGCACCTCTCTGGATGGCAAGGAAGACACGCTCATTCAGGAGATCAAACAGGAGGTCGAGGAGCACTACGAAGGCTACAACATCGAGTTCTACACCACGGAGGACGCCCAACTTCCCGCTGCAGGTACGTACAGTACCGTGGCCTTCGGGCTGAGCAACACCATGGCATTCGGAATAGCCCAGGAGGTCGATCACTACAATCAGAACCCCGATGATCAGGCCATCGTGTTCACAGACAATTGGACCCGTCCATTTTCCAAGGGCTACAACCTGTCCGAGAACCAGATCGTAACGAGCATCGGGAATGTGGCCGCCCATGAACTGGCGCATCTGCTGGGCCTGGAACACACCGCCGACGTCAAGGACCTGATGGACGCCACGGGCACCGCCGACACCATCCTGGTGCCCCAGATCTTCAAAGTGGCCCCGCTGGAAAGCGATGTTTTTCCGTTCGGCACTCAGGACGAGCCGCAGCTCCTGCTCGACACGCTGGGCACGGCCAAGTGACCGCCGAGATCATGGCCGCCGTCGGTCATCCGAGAGGGGCGATCATCTCGCTTCGAATAGGGCTGTGGGGTCGTCGGTGAAGACTCGAATTCTGACTTACCTCTACCAGACCCCTATTGGCTTTCCAGTTGCTCTGTGATACACCTCTAGCCGACTCTTTAGGGAAGAAGGGAGATTGCACAAAGATGGTACGTCATGGTTTCGTCTCTTTCGGCACGGTTGCGATGGTGTGTTTCATTTCTGCCGCGGGGACCTGTTCGTCCCATGCCCAGACGAAGTACCCTCGAACCGACAAGGCGATTGGATATAAGGTCGACCCGAACTGGCCCGCTCAGAGCCCCGGCATCGAATGGGCAGCGGTACCCGGCGCTATCGTGGACGACCAGGACCGTGTCTGGGTCTTCACCCGCGGTACACCGCCGGTTCTGGTCTACGACTTGCAGGGGCGACTCCTTCGCTCGTGGGGCAAGGACATCGTCGGCAAGGCCCACTACATGCGTTTCGACCCCGAGGGCAACGTCTGGACGACGGACCTCGGGCGACATCTCGTCCGCAAGTGTACACCCGACGGCAAGGTGCTGATGACCCTCGGCACAGATGGCGTGACCGGTGACGACGAGAAGCACTTCAACCTACCGACCGATGTGGTCATCGCCCCCAACGGCCACATCTTCGTCACCGACGGATACGGTAACAACCGCATCGTCCACTTTGATCCGAGCGGCAGGTTCGTCAAGGCATGGGGCAAACTAGGTACGAAGCCCGGCGAGTTCAGCCTGCCGCACTCCATCGCCATGGACTCCAGACAGCGTCTCTATGTAGCCGATCGCAACAATGCACGAATCCAGGTATTTGACACAGATGGCAAGTTCATCGCCGAGTGGCGAAACATCCTCGTGCCTTGGGGGCTGCACATCACCAAGAACGACGAAATCTGGGCTTGCGGTTCGTCGCCCATGCGCTGGCCCGATGGGGCTGCGCCCTTCGGCTATCCGCCCAAAGACCAGCTTGTCATGAGATTCGACACAGAGGGAAAGGTCCAGCAGCTCTGGACGATGCCCAAATGCGCCGACGGCGCCCCCATGCCGGGCGAGTGCAATTGGCTTCACGGAATCGGCATCGATTCCAAAGGCAACCTGTATCTGAGCGACATCAAGGGGATGCGTATCCAGAAGTTCCTCCGGCTGGAAGCGGAATAGGATCGCATCAGTTTCTGTAACGAACGATCGCGCACAGAGCCCCCACCAGAAGACCGGCGCACAGTACGGGCAATGCGGGTGTGCCGCATTGTTGCCAGGGCATGTCGGGGCCCAGTCGCCACAGGATGTGAGCCGGGTCGATGCCTCCCGGCACCGAGAATACCGCCGTACACACCTTGTTGGCATCCATGACGAATTCCAGCGGATTGTTCAGCATATTGGGGGTGGGCACATCCCCTACCCACGCCATGAAGACGTGTCCGGCAGTGGGATCGGCAGTGACAGTCACCGCGGTCTTTGCCGCGTAGGCCGCCTTCGGTGCATCGATCTTGACAGACCCCCAGTTCCTGTCGAGCGGCTCCGCCGTCAATGTGTAGGTTACCCGAGGATAGTGAAGGATCGTCCCACTCAGCCCAACGGCGAAGAAGTCCGTGGGGCCACTGCCCCATATCGACTGAAGGTCCGCCGTCGTCCCCGTAACCAGCGGCACCCAATGTGACTGATCATATCGAAAGGCTGTTCCATCAAAGCCGGCCACCAGGACATCCTTATACCCCCCAGCCCAGACGCTGGTCAGGGTCTTGGTTGTCCCCGTGGGAATGCTGACCAGCGAAGCCCCGTCGAATTGGAACATGGTTCCGTAGGCCCCCACAACGTACACCGTGGCCGATCCGATCCCATGGACCCCCTGGAGATGCTGGAGAGTTCCGCTGGGAATCACGAACCACTGAGATCCGTCGAAACGGAGAATTGTCCCGCCATTGCCCACCATGTAGATGGCACCGGCCCCCCCGCACCAGACGCCGTTCAGACGAAGCTGGGTCGGTGTTGGCAGAACCGACCAGGCCGTCCCATCGTAATGAACGACCGCTCCTCGATCTCCTGCAGCGTACACATCGTTCGGACCGTTACCGGATATGGCCCGCAGGATTTCACCGGTTCCAGTGGACATGGCCGACCAACGGGTGCCGTCATAATGGCGGACAAGCCCTTCGGCACCCGCTGCGAAAACGTCATTGGATCCACTGCCCCACAGGGCGTACACCGCCTCGGTCCCGATCGACGGCATCGCCTTCCAGGAAGTGCCATCGTACTTGAGAATCGTGCCGCCGTTGCCGCCGACGAACACGCAGTTGGGTTCGCTACCCCAGACCGCTCTCAGGGCCGTTGTTGTTCCGACAATCTGATTGACCCAATCCAGGTCGTTGGCATCCGCAGCCACGGCGAGCGTGCCCCATGGACCAATCGCCCCGCCGACCATTCCCCAGATTCCTGCTGCAACCGCGAGGCTTCGACGTCGGAGAACAGCAGACCTCCGCCACTTCACGCGCCGTGCCTTGAGCATAGCCCAATGCCTCCTGTCGGAAGGCAAACGACCCATCCCCTGACGAGGGCTACAGACTTCGGATTGAATGCCCTACGATCATATGCATACTTAGGCTTCTGTATCCCAATTCACTCGGGGCACGCTGGCCTTTGGCCATCGGACCCATAGTGATCGAGATTCCAGAGGTCCTGACGCGTAGAATCTAGTGAACTCTTTATTGTGTGTCAACTACCGACTCATCGTTGATGATCATCAAGTTAACAGAACCAAGGCCGTGAATCCGAGAAACGCGATACATCCCGAAGCCCGCTAACCTTTACGCTGACATTCCACCATCCAGGATTACAGAGGCCAGCTCGATCGCGACGGCCCCTCTCAGCCTCCCTTCAAAATGCATCAGCACACTCGGAGACGATCTTCCTATCAGTAAAAAAAGCTCGATTCATGCTTGACGCAACCCAAGACGAATGTATACTTTCATCAGTAACTTTTTATCGATAAGTTGTTCTCGATTGTAACTTGGGCGCCACGAGCCGTGCAGTCTCAAAAGCCGAACAACAATCCAATCCCCAAGCCTACGTTGCAGAGACTGCCGTCCTACCTGCAATGTGTGAAACGGGTAGCCTCCATGGGTCGAGACGTCGTTTCATGCACGCACATCGCCCAGGAACTCAAACTCGATCCGGTGCAGGTCCGCAAGGACCTTCAATTCACCGGAATTGTTGGGTCGCCGCGAATCGGCTACTCCGTTGTCCCGCTGATTGATGCCATCGAAGGAACACTCGGCTGGAACAATCTGACCGACGCCTTTCTCGTGGGCACGGGAAGCCTCGGGACGGCCCTGCTCCGCTATGAGGGGCTGAAGGAGTCGAAACTCGAGATTGTGGCCGCGTTCGATAACGACTCTTCCAAGATCGGCAAGACCATTCACGGCAAGAAGGTGCTCTCGACTGAGAAGCTCACCGACCTGGCCAGGCGGATGCATATTTCGATCGGAATTATTGCCGTGCCCGCCGGCGCCGCTCAACAGGTTGCCGACATGATGATTGCCGGCGGCGTGCGCGCCATCTGGAACTTCGCACCGGCGGTATTGCGATTGCCGCCGCACTGTGTGCTTGAGAATACGCAGCTGTCGACCAGTCTGGCCGTCCTGACGGCCCGGCTGACGGAGGCCATTTTTAGTGAACGGGAGGTAACAGTCCGTGCTACAAACCATGAACAGGTCGGCGCCGATGGCCCGCAAATTCGAGAAGGTTTGCGAGATCCTGGACGCTTACCAGCGAGACTCAACCAAGTTGATTCCGATTCTGCAGGCCGTTCAGGAGGAGTACCGTTACCTTCCTGAAGAGGTGTTGACCTACGTCGCCACGTCGCTGGGACTGCCGCCGGCCAAGGTGTTCGGCGTAGCGACTTTCTACGCGCACTTCACGCTGGAGCCCAAGGGCAAGTACCAGGTCCGTGTATGCGACGGCACCGCCTGCCACGTGAGGCAATCGATCCCGATTCTCGAGGCCATGAGAGACCGCCTGAGTCTGAGCGACACGAAGAAGACCACGCCGGATCTCATGTTCACTCTGGAGACGGTCTACTGTTTCGGCGCGTGCGGCTTGGCCCCCATCGTCGTGGTTAACGACGACGTCTACAGCGCCATGACCCCCGCCAAGGCCGTGGAACTCATCGAAGGCATCGTCAAGAAAGAGGAAACCAATAAATGACCACCGCAACCGTAGATCTTGAGAAGATAGGGCGACAGTACGCCACCGAGATCGCCAAGCCGGCGCGGCGCGTACTCATTTGTGCAGGAACGGGCTGCGTGGCCAACGGCTCGCTGAAGGTTTATGACGCCTTCGTGAAGGAGTCTGCCGCGGCGGGTGTGAAGGTCATCACCGAGCTGAAAGAGGACGACCACAATCAGGGCGTGCTGGTCAGCAAGGGCGGCTGCCCTGGCTACTGCCAGATCGGCCCGCTGGTCACGATCCTGCCCGAGAACATCCTGTACACCCGAGTGAAGGTTGAAGACGTATCGGAGATCGTCAGCAGGACCCTCGCCAAAGGCGAACTCATCGATCGCCTGTTCTACGTGGACCCGACGACAAACCAGGTCTGCAAGTCGTCGCCCGAGGTCCCGTTCTACAAGAAGCAGGAGTTGTTTGTCCTGAAGCAGTGCGGGGCGATCGATCCCGACGACATCCGTGAATACATTCACGTCGGAGGGTACAAGGCCGCCCTGAAGGCCTACCTCCAGATGACACCTCAGCAGATCGTCGAAGAAGTCACGCACTCCGGTCTGAGGGGTCGTGGCGGCGGCGGATTCCCCACCGGCAAGAAGTGGGAGGTGGCCCGCGTCCAACCGAGCCCCAAGAAGTACGTTATCTGCAATGGCGATGAGGGCGACCCCGGCGCGTTCATGAACCGCAGCGTCATGGAGAGCAATCCTCATGCCGTGATCGAAGGCCTGATGATCGCGGGGCGCGCGATCGGCGCCGATGAGGCATACATCTACGTCCGCGCCGAGTATCCTCTGGCGGTCAAGCGTCTACGCAGGGCCGTCGCCGACGCCGAAACACTCGGCGTGATCGGTCCGAACGTCTTCGGCTCCGGCCAGGCCTTCAAGTGCATTGTGATGGAAGGCGCCGGCGCATTTGTCTGCGGCGAGGAAACGGCGTTGATCCACTCCATTGAGGGACAGCGCGGGATGCCGTCACCCAAGCCCCCCTTCCCCGCTCAGAGCGGCCTGTGGGGCAAGCCCACGGTCATCAACAACGTCGAGACCCTGGCGACCATTCCGCTGATCCTCAATGTGGGGGCACGCGAATACCGCTCGCGCGGCACCCAGACCTCACCCGGCACCAAGACGTTTGCCCTGACCGGGCACGTCGCGAACTGCGGCCTTATCGAAGTGCCCTTCGGCACGACGCTTCGTGAGATCGTGTTCGGGATCGGCGGAGGTATCACCGACGACTTCGGGAAGAGCAACGGCGTCGGCTTCAAAGCCGTCCAGATCGGCGGGCCCTCCGGCGGCTGTCTCACCGAACAGCACATGGATCTGCCCCTCGACTACGATTCGCTGCGTGCGGCGGGTGCGATGGTCGGATCGGGCGGTCTGGTGGTCATGAACAAGAACACGTGCATGGTCAGCGTCGCCCGATTCTTCATGGAGTTCATCCAGAACGAATCGTGCGGCAAGTGCGTGCTATGCCGCGAGGGCACCAAGCAGATGCTCGCCCTGCTCGATGACATCGTCGAGGGACGTGCGACGAAGGAGACCCTGGAGCTGCTGCAGAAGCTCGCGGCGGCTGTCGGCAAGGGCTCGCTGTGCGGGTTGGGTAAGACCGCCCCGAACCCTGTCCTTTCGACGCTCAAGGCATTCCGCGCCGAGTACGAGGCACACGTCTTCCAGAAGCGATGCCCGGCCGGTCGCTGCAAGGCGCTCTGCGCCCCCAAGATCGACCCCATGCTCTGCAAAGGATGCACCCTGTGTGCCAAGAAGTGCCCCGTCAATGCGATCAGCGGTGAGAAAGGCAAGCCGCACCGTATCGACGAGGCCGTCTGCACCAAGTGCGGCACGTGCGTCAAGGTCTGCAAGTTCAACGCCATCACAGGAGTATAGATCGTGAGCGAGAACAAAACCCTCATGGTTGACGGGATAGAAGTCCCCATCGACGGCGAGCGGAACCTCCTCGAGGTGATCCGCAAAGCCAATATCGACATCCCGACGTTCTGCTACCATTCGGAGCTGAGCGTCTACGGTGCGTGCCGTATGTGCCTGGTCGACGTGGAAGGGCGCGGTCTGATGGCCTCCTGTTCCACATCGCCTGAGAAAGGCATGAAACTGAGGACGAACACCGAGGAGATCCGTGAGATCCGCAAGATCGCTGTGGAACTCCTCCTGGCCAATCACGGCGAGGGCTGTCCGACGTGCGCCAAGAGCAATGACTGCAAGCTTCAGGCGCTGGCCCGACGGTTTGGCATCGAGAAGGTCCGCTTCCGCCAGACCCACAAGCCCAAGCCGCTCGACACGTCCTCCCCATCGATCGTCCGCGATCCGAACAAGTGCATCCTCTGCGGTGACTGCGTTCGCGTTTGCCAGGAGATTCAGGGCGTCGGCGCGATCGACTTCGCCCATCGTGGCTCCAAGGTCTCCGTCGAACCGGCCTACGGCAAAGAGATGAACCAGGTAGAATGCGTATACTGCGGACAGTGTGCCGCGGTCTGCCCAACCGGTGCCCTGACGCCCAAGTCGGAAGTCAAGGACGTCTGGAAGGCCATCGAGAACCCGCACAAGAAGGTCGTGGCCCAGATTGCCCCCGCCGTTCGAGTCGCATTGGGTGAAGAGTTCGGCATGCAGCCGGGCGAGGTGAGCACCGGCCAGATGGTTGCCGCCATCCGCACCCTCGGCTTCGACAAGGTGTACGATACGAGCTTCAGCGCCGATCTGACCATCCTCGAGGAAGCCAACGAATTCATCAAACGGAAACTCTCGGGGACGAAGCTCCCGCAGTTCACCTCCTGCTGCCCCGGCTGGATCAAGTTTGCCGAGCAGTATTACCCTGGCCTGCTGCCCAACCTTTCGACGTGCCGCTCGCCGCAGCAGATGCTGGGCTCGCTCCTCAAGGAGACCCTCCCGCCCCAGATGCAGATCAAGCGGGAAGACCTGGTGGTCGTGTCGATCATGCCGTGTACGGCCAAGAAGTTCGAGGCTCGACGCCCCGAGTTCGCCAAGAACGGCAACCCGGACGTCGACTATGTGCTGACCACGCAGGAACTGGCCAAGATGATCCAGGAGGCCGGCATCCTGTTCAACAACCTGCGTCCCGATTCGCTGGACATGCCGTACGGATTCAAGACCGGGGCCGGCGTGATCTTCGGCAATTCCGGAGGCGTCACGGAGGCAGCGCTTCGTTATGCCTATGAGAAGATCACCGGAACCAAGCTCGATGCGGTCGAGTTCCATGATGTCCGCGGGAAGGAGGGCCTCCGAGAGGCGGAGATCAACGTCAGCGGACTGAACCTCAAAATCGCGATCGTCCATGGTCTGGCCAACGCCCGCAAGGTGTGCGAGATGGTCAAGGCGGGAAAGAGCGACTATGATTTCATCGAAGTCATGACGTGTCCGCAGGGGTGCATCGGCGGTGCCGGACAGCCCATCGCACACGACGGTTCGGTCAAAGGCCGCCGCACGCAGGGGCTGTACGAAGCCGACAAGATGCTGCAACTGCACAAGTCGCAGGACAACCCGTATGTGACCGAATGCTACAGCACGGTTCTCGGAGAGGTGAACAGCGAAAAGGCGCATGACCTCCTGCACACGCACTACCACAGCCGGCGCCGCATCTCCGATGAGGACCTGTCACTGGTTACGGGTACACCGGGCAAGACGCTCGAAGTCAGCGTTTGCGTGGGAACAAGCTGCTATCTCAAGGGCTCTCAGAAGCTTCTTCGCTCGCTGATCCGGCACATCGAAGACCAGGGGATGGAGGAGTCGGTGCAGGTCAAGGCAACGTTCTGTTTCGAGCAGTGCAACCGCGGTCCGTCCGTTAAGATCGGCGAGACGGTCATCGAACGCTGCACCTTTGAGAAGGCCTGCGAGGCATTGAACAAGGAGATGGAGGGCATCGCGAAATGAGCAACGCCCCTCAGAGGGCGGGCCAGGTCGTCTTTACCAACAAGGCCCGTTGTCGAGACTGCTACCGCTGTGTCCGGGTGTGTCCGGTCAAGGCGATCCGGATGATGGAGGGGCAGGCTTTCGTCGACGAGCACCGTTGTATCTCCTGCGGCACCTGCATCCGCGAGTGTCCACAGGGCGCCAAATCCTATCGTAACGATGTCGATCGGGCCTGCCGACTCCTCGCGAGCGGCAGGCCCGTTGCCGTTTCTGTGGCCCCGTCGTTCGCCAGCGTGTTTCGTGGTTGGGAGCGAAGCCGCCTTCCGTCCGGGCTGCGAAAGCTCGGGTTCTCTTACGTCGCCGAGACGGCCATCGGAGCCTTTCACGTCGCCCAGAAGACGGTCGAAATCCTCTCTGCGCAGAGCGATCACCCCTACATCGGCACCGCATGTCCCGCGATTGTCAACTATGTTGAAAGATACCACGGCAGGCTCGTCCGATGCCTCACGCCCGTGTGCTCGCCCATGGTAGCCCATGCCCGGCTGATCAAGGAGAAGCTCGGCCCGGATTCACTGGTCGTCTTCATTGGCCCGTGCGTGGCCAAGAAGACCGAGGCCGAACGTCCCGAGAATGCCGGCGTCGTGGACTGCGTTCTCACTTTTGTCGAGCTTTTCGAATGGATGCAGCGAGAGAATATACAGCTCGCCGCCTGCGAAGAGAGCAGCTTCGACGAACAACCCCAGGGCGACGCTCGATTCTTTCCGCTGGTGGGCGGGGCCGTGCGTACCGCGCACCTCAGTACGGATCTGATGGCTCGGGATGTGCTGGAAACACACGGTTTCCTGGAAACGCAGGAAGCGCTTGAAGGTCTCTCCTCGTCCGGACCGTCGCGTCTGATCGAGGCGTTGTTCTGCCCGATGGGGTGCATCAACGGTCCGGCCATACCGGGGAATCGTAACCTCTACGATCGGCGGCTCGATGTACTTACGTTTGCCGCGGACAACAAGGGAAGGGATGAGAACGAGACGGCACCGCGTCCACCTCTGAATGCCGCCTATGCATCCCATGCGGTCGAGTCCAACGAGGACATCACCGAGGATCAGATACGGCATGTCCTGGAGCAGACGGGCAAGTCAAAACCCGAAGATCAGTTCAATTGCGGGGCCTGCGGATACTCCTCCTGCCGAGAGAAGGCCATTGCCGTGATTCGCGGCATGGCCGAGCCAGAGATGTGCATCCCCTACCTCCGCCGCCTGGCCGAACAACGCACCGACCGCATTATCGAAACGAGCCCCAACGGCATCGTTATCCTGGATGATAAACTGAATATTGTGAGCATGAACCCCACCTTCCGACGCATGTTCATGTGCTCGGAGGCCATGTGTGGCAAACGTATCTCGTATCTCATGGACCCCGAGCCTTTCGAACGGTTGGCCAGCAGCGACGAAGACCTCATCGAGATTGTCGTCAAGCATGACAAGTACGACCTGGTCTGTCACGAGAAGCTGTATCCGTTGCGCGACGAACGACAGTATGTCGGTATCTTCGCCAACATCACCAAGAGCCAGGCCGACAAGGAGAAACTCGATCGCCTGAGAGTCGAGACCATGCGGCAGGCCAAGGACCTGTTGGACCACCAGGTCAGCATGGCCCAGAAGATCGCCGTCTTTCTGGGTGAGAGCACATCGCGGGGTGAGGAGCTTGTTGACAAACTGCTGAAGCTGGCCGAAGAGGAACGGACAGAACTTGAACCCCCTGAGGATCAGGCATAGTGGGCTATATCCACGTCGAAATTGAATACTGCCAGACCCCCAAGCGGACCGGAGCCCCGTGTGGCGATGTCCTGGCCTATGAGCGGACAGCCTCGTACAGCACACTGGTCTGTGCCGACGGCATCGGATCTGGGATCAAGGCCAATATCGCCGCAACCATGTGCGCATCGAGGCTTATGGAACTGATGCGGCGCGGGTTCTCTCCTCGCAACGCCTTCGCCTCGGTAGTCGACACGATGGAGAACGCCAAAGACCCCGAATTACCCTACGCCGTGTTCTCGGTGGTTCGCATTCTCAACGACGGACAGGCGACGATTCTCTCCTACGAAATGCCTCCGCCCATTTTCGTCGGCGCCCGACAGGCGACGGTTCTTACTCAGCGCACACTCGAAATCGAAAGCACACTCGTCGGTGAATCCAACTGCTACATCGAGCCCGGTGAAGGTGTCATCGTGGTCAGCGACGGCGTGACGCAGGCCGGAATCGGTCGCGGTATGCGGAACGGCTGGCAGATAGATGGAACCTGCCGCTTCGTCAACGACTGCCTGGCCGATGGTGTGGACCTCCGCAAGCTTCCCGAGATCATTCACCGAAAGGCCCGCGAATTCGACCAGCTCCGACCCGGTGACGACTGTACTGTCGTCCTGGCCGCCTGTCGTTGGGGCAACACTGTCAACATTCTCACCGGTCCGCCCAGCGACAAACGCGAAGACCGTCGCGTCGTGAAGGAGTTTCTCAGTTCCGAAGGCCGCAAGATCGTATGTGGCGGCACCACCGCTGGCATTGTGTCTGAGTACCTCAGCAAGGCTCTTCTGGTAGAACAGAACCCCGACCTGGCCGTTGCTCCTCCGCGATACATGCTGGAAGGCATCGATCTCGTCACCGAAGGAGCTGTGACGCTGAATCAGGTATACAACATCATCGACGAGGACCCGTCACGATACGAGGAACTCAGCGGCGTCACTGAACTGTGCGGTCTGTTGCGCGCCGCCGACCGCATCAACATCATGATCGGCGTAGCCGCCAACCCTGCCAATACCGACATCACCTTTCGTCAGATGGGCATCATGCCTCGCGACAAAGTCATTCTGCTCATCGCCGAGAAGCTGCGACATTCCGGCAAGCTCGTGGTCGTCGAGACCTACTGATACCCTCGATCCTGTTTTTCGATTAGAATTCCAACCCAACGTTTGTGTGTGGGTGTTGCCTATACGCCCCGTCAGTGGGCCCAGGAAGCCCGGAGGTATTCGGATGAGACGCGCGAAGATATCCATCATCGGAGCCGGCGCCGTGGGAGCCACCTGTGCGCATTGGGCGGCCAGCAAGGAACTCGGTGATATCGTCCTGCTCGACATTCCCGAGAGATGTTCCGCCACGCAGGGCAGATCGCTGGATCTGGCCCAATGCAGCCCCATCGAACGGTTCGACGCCCGAATCACCGGAACCGACGACTTTCAGCAGACCGCCGGCAGTGATGTCCTCGTTGTAACCGCCGGCATCCCTCGTAAGCCGGGTATGAGCCGTGACGACCTGATCGCCACAAACGTCCGGATCGTCATCGACGTGACACGGAAGGTCGTCGTCCACAGCCCCGAGGCTGTGCTGGTGGTCGTGTCCAATCCCCTGGACGCCATGGTCTATGCCGCGTGGAAGGCCAGCGGATTCCCGCATTCCCGCGTCGTGGGCCAGGCCGGCTGTCTGGACGTCGCTCGCTACTGCACCTTCATCGCCATGGAACTCGGCTGCAGTGTTGAGGACATCACCGCCCTGCTGATGGGTGGGCATGGCGACGATATGGTCCCGCTCACACGATACACTTCAGTAGCCGGAATCCCCGTAACGCAGTTGGTTCCGCCCGCCCGTCTCGAGGAGATCATCCAGCGGACTCGAATGGGCGGAGGCGAAATCGTCAAGCTGATGGGGACGAGCGCCTACTATGCACCGGCCGCCGGGACGATCCAGATGGTCGAGGCGATCGTCCGCGATAAGAAGCGTATCCTCCCCTGTGCGGCCTGGTGCCGAACGGAATACGGTGTCGGCGGCTACTTCGTCGGCGTCCCCTGCCTGCTGGGCTCGGCGGGTGTGGAACGAATCATCGAAGTCGAGTTGGATACCGAGGAACGCAGGATGTTCAGCACCTCGGTGGATCACGTGAAGGAATTGTGCGGCATTGTGGACAAGATGATCTTGTCCGTCGCCGCCGAGAGTTCATCGAGGAAATCAGAATCATGAAACGGACAGAACCAGGGTTCACACGTCGAGAGTGGTTGCAGCGGGCCGCCATCGGTGGCGCCGGTGTGGCTGCCGGCTGGCCGACCATCATCACCAGCGCCGCCCTCGGAAATCAGGACGTCCCTCCGGCCAGCGAGCGGATTCGCATCGGATTCATCGGGGTCGGCAATCAGGGCGGCGGCAATCTTCGGGCATTGATGAAGCACGCCGTGGCCGTTTGTGATGTCGACAGCAAACGGATGGGAGATGCGAAAGCTCGTGTCGAAAAGAGCAACGGGCGCCCCTGCGCCACCTTCTCCGACTATCGCAAGATGCTCGAAAGTAAGGACATCGATGCCGTTGTTGTCAGCACCCCCGACCACTGGCACGCGCTGCCCAGCATTCACGCCTGCCAGGCCGGCAAGGACGTCTATTGCGAGAAGCCTCTGACACTGACCGTCGCCGAGGGGCAGGCCATGGTCAAGGCCGCCCGACGATACAACCGCATCGTCCAGACCGGCAGTCAGCAGCGGTCCGACGATCGGTTCCGCCTGGCCTGCGAACTGGTTCGATCCGGGCGGCTCGGCAAGATCAAGGCGATCACCGCCAATATCTCCGGTGTAAATTTCAAGGGCCCCGCCGTTCCCGACAGCGATCCTCCGCCGGAGCTCGACTACGACTTCTGGCTGGGGCCGGCCCCCAAACGCCCCTACAACGTCAAGCACGTCCACTACAATTTCCGGTTCTACTGGGACTACTCCGGCGGCCAGATGACCAACTGGGGCGCTCACAACCTCGACATTGCGCAGTGGGGCCTGGGCACCGACGAGAGCGGTCCGATCACCTTCGAGGGAACAGCTCGGTACAACGAGGACAAATGGTACGAGGTCCCCGAGTGGTTTCGAATGACCTGCCACTACGCCAACGGCGTCATCGGGACGGCGGGCATGGGCGTCAAGGGTGGCACCACATTCGAAGGGGAGAACGGCACCATCAACGTGACGCGACATTCCATCGAATCCAAACCCGAAGAGATCCTCAAGGAGCCGCTGACCGACAAGGACGTACACCTCTACGTCAGCCGAAATCACTATCAGAACTGGCTCGACTGCATCAAGAGCCGCAAGCTGCCCATTTGCGACGTGGCGATCGGACACCGTTCGGCATCCGTGTGCCATCTGGGGAACATCGCGATCCGAACCGGTCGGAAGATCACATGGGACCCGGCTAAGGAAGAGATCATGGGCGATGCCGAGGCGTCCAAGATGCTCAGCCGCTCCTATCGCGCCCCCTGGAAAATGCCTGTTCTCTGAATCGGAGGCAACAGACCCAGCACAACATGGTGAACGAAAAGGGAAGGCAACTCCCGGCCTTGCCCATCGGTCCTCAGGGAACATGCCCTGTCCGACGGATCGAGTGGACCCAGGGATCTGCCTTCCCTTTGCAGTTGGTTCGAACTACACGAGCGACTTCAGCAGTTTAATCGCGGTCTGAACATCGGCGATGCGGGTATCGCCCGCTTCGCGTTCGATGACCAGAGGCCCCGCAAAACCATAAGCCCTCAGCTTCCGAACGATTTCTGGAATGTTCGCCTCTCCTGTGCCCAACACGACCTCGGCACCCCACTCTTTGCCCGGTGAACTCGACCACGTGGCATCTTTGGCGTGGAAGTGAGAGATGTAGTCCTTCAACACGTCCACCGCCTCCGTCGGCTTGCCCACGCCGTAGAGAATCATGTTGGCCGGATCGAAGTTTACCCGAATATTCGGCCTGCCTACCGCCTTGATGAAACCTACCAGCGCCTCGGGCGGCTCCTGCCCCGTCTCCATCACCAGCGTGATTCCCTTCTCACCCAGGGCGTCGGTCACCTTCTTGAGGCGATCGACCATGACAGCATATTGGCTCGCCCCCGGGTCGTGCGGCACAAATCCGATGTGGGTGGCCAGCATCTTGACGCCCAGCTTGACAGTGATGTCGCGTACGCGAACCGTCAGCTTGAAGCGCTCGTCCCAACAATCGTCTGGAAGATACCCCCCTGTTTGGGCAATCTTGGCGATGCTCGAGTAGTCTTCACCCGCATAGCCGATGCACGTGGCGCTGACCTCGATGCCCGAGGCTCGCACTCCCTGAAGGACGGCATCGTCTTTTGATTCGTCGAGCACATCCGTGGAGAAGAATCCCAGTTGGATCAGGGCCAGACCGAGGTCCTGTTTCGCCACCCGGCACGCTGAAGGCAGATCGGGCTGTTTGAGCGACCAACTGCACACGCCGATGTCAAACGCTTTCATGGTGATCTCCCGGACCCAAGGTGACGCACCCCTTGGCCGCTTCTTGTCGGGCATCTGCGCAACCTCGCGGCGGCCGAGCCCACTGGCCCGTGTGGAAGGAGTGCGCCCCCCTACCACATGCCCCGAGTCGCAAAGGGCATTATAGGGTGCTTTGCTGCCTTCGCAACTGACCGCAGGCGGCCTCGATCTGACCGCCTCGGCTCGGACGAATGTGCGTGTTGATGCCCGACTGCCGAAGTGCGGCCTCGAAGGCGTGCGCCGCCTCCGCTGTGGGACGCTGATAGGGCAGGTCTCGAACCGAGTTGTAGCGGATGAGGTTCACGTTACATCGCATGCGCTTGGCGATAGCGGCCAACTGCCGAGCGTCGGTTGGACGATCGTTCACCCCGCCCAGAAGGACGTACTCCAACGTCACCTCGCGACCGGTCAGGTCGAAGTAGTCCTGCACGGCCTCTACCAGTTCGTCAATCGACGTGTGAGCGGCCCACGGAATCAGTTCGCGGCGGAGGGCGTCATTCGGAGCATGCAGAGAGATCGCCAGATTCACCTGGAGCCCCTCGCCGGCGAGACGGCGAATCTGAGTCGGCAACCCCACCGTGCTGATCGTCATCCGCCGGGCACCGATGTTCATCCCCCAATCGGCGTTAAGAATTCTCACAGCCGACAGGACAGCATCGTAGTTGGCCAAGGGCTCACCGATCCCCATGAATACCACGTGACTGACCCGCTCGTCGTCCGGCAATCGGCTCTGAACGCGCATCACCTGCTCGACGATTTCTCCGACGGTCAGGTTCCGCTCGAGTCCGCCCTGTCCGCTGGCACAGAACGTACATCCCACCGGACATCCCACCTGTGTGCTGACGCACACGGTCCGGCGGTCTTCCTGTGGGATCATCACACACTCGCTCGCCTGGTGATCGCACCACCGCAACAGCAGCTTGAAGGTCCCATCCTCGGCCTGCTGATCCTGCTCCACCGTCGAGGCGTAGATGAACATCCGCTCGGACAGCCGTTGGCGAACCAACCGAGAGAGATTGGTCATCGCCTCGAACGACGACGCCCGGTGGCGGTAGACCCACTCTAGAATCTGGGCGGCGCGATACCCTTCCAGGCCGTCCGCCGCAATGCGCTCGTGAAGCAAAACCTTGTCTAAACCAAGAATGTGAAGACGTTCGCCGCTCAAGCTGACACCTCAACACCGCCGTATCCCCACACGAAAGAAGCGGCGTCCCCAACTTCTCTCAACTGGATTCTCCACGTCTGATCGAACGGAGCTGTGCCGTCCGATGTCAATCGCCGACGAGGGACAGACCGGACAGCCTGCCCCAAAGGCAGCTACTCTTGACCCTCCCCCGCCGACATGAACTCCATATTCCGAACGCCAAGGGGATGATCAAGATACAGAAGGCCACACTCTGCGTCAACGGCATCCTGTTGAAGCCCCTCCTCCATGGATGCCTGGTTGTGATGCAGATCCAACCTTCGGGAGACTAGGCGGATAGTAGACGCGACACAATCTGCACAATGACGTCCATATGACGGGACATCATCCACAATGGGACAATCAACAGGCTGACACCTACCATGACGAGGCAGGCGCCCGTAGCGGAAGGCAAAAGCGAGACGTTCTCTAACTGAGCGGCAAACTCATGACGAATCCGCTGCATGAGGGCGATGTCAAGACGGCCATGGATCGGACGGAAGTAGAGTGTCACGTTGTTGAGCAAGCCAAAGGCGCTTAAATCGATACGCATATTGGCGCCCAGCACCACGAACCCGGTATCATCGGCACGAGCAGAGAGGCCGCACCTCTCCAGCGCCTCCTCCATAAACCAGCGGCAGCGTCGTTCGGAGATGTTGTAGACCACCCAATGCCCCCACTGGGGCGGCAGGAGGGTCCAGAACACAACGCCAGCGGCCAGAAGCCCAAGGACCAGTAACCACCACAGTCCATACTGAATGAGGATAGGGACAGGCCAAACCACGACAGGCACAAAAACCAACGTCAGTGTAATGAAATCGCTACGTCCACTGACAAGCGAGGGACGGCTCTGGGTATTGAGGAGCCCGATAGCCAAAAAATAGATGGCTACCGGAGCCACATTGATCACCAGTCTCAACAGAAACAGGGCTTGGTCGTGCGAGTTCATGACATTGGTATCGGCTGACCTCAGCCAGCAGTTCACCCTGCGAGATCCGGAGGTGCATCTGACGGATGGCCTTGCACCCCCTCGCTTACCTTGTCAATATGCTCCCCTACTTCCGCGACCCTCCGATACCCCAGATGCTTGATCACCTCAAGAACTTCTGTCCATGTGGGAAACGGCCTGTTGTTGACTCGCTTATACTCGTCAATGGCCATGATGAAGGCGAACTGTTCATCCGTCATTTCGCCTTCTTCGGCGCTGCGTCGTTGATCACTCCGGCGTCGCCCGGGTCCTCGACGCCTTTCCAGTCCACTGCGTCGATCAACATGCGCTTCCCTGCGATCGATCTGGGAACGTCGTTCTGAAGCACTCCGACGATCTGGTCCGCTGTATTCTTCCGTCATGCCGCTCCACTCGGGACCCAACCCGCTCCGCAAGGACGACCCCAATACCGAAGAACTCAAAGATTAGAGGTCTTCGTCTTCGTCCTCGTCATAGTATGCATCCTCATCCTCGTCTTCGTCAAACTCATCGAAGTCTTCTTCATCATAATCGTCGAGGTCTTCCTCGTCATCATCGGCTTCGTCGTCGTCCTCAAATTCTTCGTCCTCGAACTCCTCTTCCTCGCTCTCCTCCTCCTCACCTTTGCGACGGGCGTTGAGGATTTCGAGGGCCTCGTCCCACAACTCGGAGGGAACGGCGATGGTCACGGACGCCGGTACGCCAGGAGTGTCGGATAGCTGCGTTTCAATGAGGGTGGACACGCCAGCCTCCTCGAGTAATTTCTGATACTCATCCACCTTCCGGGGATTTGATGTAAACGCAATCCCAACAAGGCCCGCTGCTCCAGCGGTTGCGGACCTGTCCGCCACAAGATGCTCCAGGTCGATGGTCATTGCAACGATGTCCTCCAATGCAACAGGTTCGAGTACCCTGTAAAGTTTAGTACATCGACACAATGGGTCAAGGGGAAACCTCGCCATCGTGTCATCCTTTGTGACCGTCGTCTAAACCTTAAGACCGGCACAAGTTAGCGACGAATCGCATCCCAATGGCAGCCGATCGAGTTCGCAAGGGTCTAGGGCCGGCGGCCGAACCAATCCCGGACCGGCTGTATCTCATCTGTCCATCCCTCGGCGCGACTAGCTCCATTGTCCAGACTCTGCCAGACTCTTCCCTCAGAGGCCGAGGAACGTCCCACCCGCGTCGTGATGCTTGGCAGTCGTGGAGCCCGCACCTCCGCCTGGACCCAGTAGACACCATCGGCCTGGACGAGTTGCGCATTCAACTGTGCCGCAAATTCCTCCATCGCCTTCGCCAGAGGGACCGCCTGGCCTCTGACCGTTACCAGACTCTGGCTTTCGCTGAGCCGCGGGTCAAGCCACACCGGCACGGAATACGCTGTCCCCAAGGCTGCAACGGCGGCGGACGGCGTTACGTCCACGAGGTCCAGATCGGCCGACGACCTCGCGGCATCCACCCGGCTCCATTCCGGATGATCCTTCAGAATCCGGGCTTTGCAGGCAGCTCCCGACAGACGCCATGCCGTGGGTGTCTTCGATGAATCCGTCAGGACCACAACGCCCTCGGATGGAGCCCAGTTCAAACCGGCTATTCGGCATAGAACGCCCATGAGCTGAAAGCCATTCAGGTGCCTGGCGGAGAAGTAAACCTGTGTCTTGCCACACTGTTGCCGTATGTTATCGGCCATCCAGATCGGCTGCTGTAGTCGATCCGCCAAGTCGGCCAACGCGTCCACGGCAGGAATGCCGTCCCAGACCACCGCCACGGGCTCCGCCCACAGTTTCCCAGAGACCCAGGACCCCGCTGCCCCCTCCACGGTGCTCGCTGAACCCACGTAACCAATGGCCACCAAGACCATGTAGCAAGACCTTGGCGAGGTCGGAATCATACCAGGTGCAGTTCCACATCGACGAGGCATGTGCTCATGAGCTCCCAACGCCTGATGCTCCATAGCTGGACGTGTACGACACTATCACTCCTGATCATCACTCTTTAATCGCGTCGGCTCTTGCCAGAACTGATGCCATCGGCCATGAAGATCGTAGCGGGTCTGGCAGCAAACCATCCCTGTTCACCACCGAGCCCCTCGAACTGGGGCTCAACAGCATTATGGGAAAACCACCCGGCCGACGCAAGCTCTTCTCACCGGGAAGCCGGCACCCAATCCGGTTCCTTGTTGCTCTTGCCGTCAGATGTGATCGCCACCCAGCGATCCCGGCACGACGAGTCGGCCACACAGATGTTCCAACCTTGTGCCAATACGCCGATCATTTCCGGTGCCAGGTCCGTGAGGCTCTTGCTCTTCTCGGGACCGCGACTGAACGTCACAAAACGTCCGTCCGGTGACCAGTCGATGTGGTAGATCTTGATGGGCTTTTTACTGGTAACGACCGATCGTTGATTGATCACTTTGGGCTGAGGCCCCGAAAAATCCAGGTCACCGACACACAGGGCCCAGTCGGACGCCCCCCATGCGACCTTCTTGCCATCCGGGCTGACATCGGGACGGCACCCTGGAATGTTCAGCTTGTGAACCTTCATCCCATCCACCTCGATCGCCAGGATCGCGTGGTCGAACCCCATGCCTCCGTGAACGGTAGCCAGAAACCATGTGCGATCGGGAGACCAGCAGATGTTGTACAGATGGTGGATCCCTCTGTTGGGGTGTTCTCGGTGACTGCCTGTCTTGAGGTTGAATATGTAGATGCCTTTGGTTGCATAGTCTTTGAGGTTGAACGTCTCGAACTCCCCCTTGAGGTAGACGATCTCGGTGCCATCCGGGCTCCAGCAAGGCTCTCGTGCATTCTTGGCAACCAGAGTGCGGCCGCTGCCGTCGATATTCATGTAGTATACGTCACGGCTTTTGCCTGCCCCCGCGCCGCCGTCAACGACGAAGGATACCTTCTGGGCGTCGGGCGAGACGTGCGGGTAGATCTCGTTGATCTCAGGCGTCTTGGTGAGATTGACGGGATTCGTCCCGTCGGCGTTGACCATAAACAGCTCCCAGTTGTTCCCCTGCCATGTCTCATAGACGATTCTGTGAGGGTATGACTTCAACTGATCGAGCAGGTCTTTGGCCTGACCGCTCGTTGCCTCTTCACCGGCAAAGCAGACCGATCCCGTCACCAGAAAGGCTGCAATTCCTTCCAACCTTCTCCGTCGCACAGATCGATCCCCTGTCCGGTTAAATCCACTCCACATGCACAACCTCCCAAACTGGCGCAGGATTCGAGTCGCTCAACGGCCACAACTCGCCATTGGATAGAAGGTTCTAGCAACCGGCAGCACAAATGTAAAGCAGGATCCGTTCGATGCGCGAGGAATGATCACCAGGCCCAGCTTCGCCTAGGCGATTCACGACAGATGGAAACCGCTGGGGCTTCCGATGAGGTGGTTTGGACTCAGGGCCTTGGGGCCTTATCCGTCGTCCTGGGCGGCGGAGGCATCGTGCAATTGAAGACTTGCTCATGAATTGCCGCCAGCCGGGACAACTCGGCCCTGGTCTTCTTGCCTGGTGACCGGACCATGTAGTCATAGGCGACGGTTGTGTAGATCTCCGAAGATAGAAGCATACTGGTTGGGTTGACCAACTTCAGCTCCCCGGCCACATGTTGGAGCAAATTCCGGTCGGTGAGCCTGATGGACAGACTTTTCATGGCCTCTCGGAACAGCTTCCACGTATCGCCAATCAGCGTTGGGGCTTTGCCTTTCTGCAGGCGGTTTAGCACATACAGCAGAGCAATGCACAGAGCCGCTGCCACGAGGAGGCCGAACAGTTTCAGCCAGAGGTCCGAGCCCTGGTCCGTCTGTTCCACGAACCCCTGTCGCATCGCCCTGAGGCGCTCTGTCTTGCTCAAGGCCCCCAGAACAAACGGCATCATCCGGCCACCTCCTGCCTGACTTGAGTGGCCGGAGGAGACTCGGCCCCCCCACGAATAGCGTGCTGGAGCACCGAAACGGCCTGTACCGCCCGGCGTCGGACCTTCAGATCCGGATCATTCCGTGCGATGCGAATCACCTTTGCCGAAAGCCCCATCAGCTTCATCACCTCGATGACCCACAATGCGCTGAGCCGATGGGCGGCCGCGTGGTTGTCCAGCATCTCCAGGAGAATCGGCATCGCCTCGCGCATCTGAAAAGACAAAAGCGCCTTGACGGCGTTTGCCTTCACCCGATTATCGTCGGAATTCAGCCGATCTCGGATCTGATCGAGCCGGTTGATGGCTCGAAGGCGTTCCAGAGCCTCGATTCCGTTTGCCTGAACCCGATCATCGGTATCGTTCAGTGCCTCAAGGAGCAGTCGCTCGCTTGTGGCCCCCGGCAACTGCCCCAATGCGGTCATGACCGCACTTCGGACGTGGGTGTCCGAATCGTGCGCGATACGATAGATCTCCATTTTCAGTTCCGGAGCAATCTCCAGCAGATTGATGATCTGAAGAACCCGGAGCCGATCTTTGGGCTCGCTCGATGTCAAGCGCTTCCTCAACTGCGGTATGACCTGTGGATCGGTGCTGAGCAGTCCCCGCCCAACCCTGAAGCGATCGTCGTCATCCATCGCGTCGAACCCGCCCCAGTAGCGCTCGAAGCCGTATTCGGAGAGTTCGCGGCCGGCCATGTCGCTGATCGACCGTGAACTGTTCTCAACCTGCTCGGCCATCATCGCCGGAACATCTTCCGGGTGACGACGCATCAGTTCACGAATCGCCACCTGGGCGAGCTCGGCATCATCCCACTGTACGACGATACGCAGCATCTGGGTGCTGTTCTCGTCCTCTGTATCCACCAACCCCCAGATCGCCGCGCGTTGCGCCAATGGGGATCCGTGAAGGAGCAGTTCCCGAAACACGCCCACCTTGATCTCCACGGGAATCCCCGTGGCCATTATGAAGTCGACCAGCCTGGGAAAGAGACTCGATGGGAGGTTTAGCAGACCACGCATCCCACGTTCGAGCCATGCCAGATTCCTGATGGTGAGCATCCCTTTTCGAATGCGAGGATCGGCCAAGAGGAAGGAGCACCGGATCAACTCAGTCACGAAGTGCTCATCACAACGCGTGGCCATGATATGAGCGACTGCCGCTCGGAGATCCCTATAGTTCAACGCCTCGTACAAGAAGGGAACGATCCGGGGGTCCTTGGCCGACTGAACGCAGGTTAGAACCGCATGACCACACCGGCTTCGCGTGTTGGAGACGGCTCGCCATAGACGATCGTTGATCATCGGGGCAAACCATGTCGCTGCCTCGACCACCTCAGGACGTTGATGAATGTCATAGGTGGTCAACGCCCCATCAAAGGCCGACAGAAGATAGCTCCGCTCCTCAGCGAGCCGTGCCAGAGAGTATGCCTCAACCGCCGCCTTGTCGGATGTATGCATTTCTCCGTGGGCAAGAGCATCCAGCGTGACTCGCTCCTGGCGGAAGTAGCGATCCGCGAGAAACCGAAATGTCTCGCCGGCCCTCTGTCGGATGCCCGGACGCGAATCATGAAGTGCCAAGTCCAGTACGTAAGCCAACCGGTTGCTACCGGACTTCCCCACGAAATCCACGGCGTTCAGCCGGGTCCGCTCCTCCGGTGCCTTCACGCACTTCTTGATGAATGGGAAGAAGGAGGCCGCGTCCTCAAGGATCATGGCCCGGAGCTTGTCATCAAGCAGATGGAAGTTCGCAACGATGCCGACCAGCCCGGCCTCCTGGCGCCGAGCCAGCAGGGCGTGAAGAATCGGCTCATGACAATCAGGGGGCCCTTTTGCCAATCCCTCCACCAAGGCGTCATCCGCGGCCGGATTATCGCTCTCCTGGAGGAATTTCAGGACTCTCTGGTTCACCGACATGTGCGCGCTCTAATATTACCGGCGTGCCAACCGCCTCCCACTGATGAATATCGGCTGTCCACCGGACCCTCGTTAGGATTACTGGACCACAACGATCTGATTCAGCATTCGTGAGCCGCGGACCTCCCGAAGCCCAACCCGGAGAGATCTTCCGGCCAGTCGTCGGCCATCCTCCAGGATGAACCGCTTCTGTACGCTCTGACCCGACTCCAAGGGTCTGTAAAGGTGCGTGAGACGACTCCTCCCCGGCGCCGAGACGTAGGCCTCCACCTCAACAAACCTGTTGGCATGGTTCGTCAGACTCTGAGTGACGACCACCTGACCGTCCTTCAGTCTGGCCTCGCACCGAACGTCGATATCCTTCAACCCCAAAGAGAACGGCGCCTGGGCGGTCAGTGCACCCGTGTTGTCGGTGTCGATGATAAACGCACCGGTCAAGGTCTTGGGACCGGCGATCTCGTTAAGTGGAAACTGAATTGAGATCGCTGAACGATACTCTTGCCGAGGCGCAAGGAAGAAGGGAATTCGTAACGGACGGACTTCCCAGCCCGGCGGAGGTTTCAGTCGCACCATGCCGCTGAGAGGCTTGTCTCTGGGATTCCGAAAACGGATCTCACACTCATGAAGTTCTGTGCTGCATTCTACGTGGGGTGGAACCATCGCAAAACTCGACTGGAACCACAGGTGCCAGGACTCTGCACCCGTGATGAATACCGGCGTGGCAGTAAGGCGGACTTGTCCGGCTCCATTGACGCTTTGGATGGGGGAAACTTGACCCCACAGTTCTACCCGTTGAGTCGCCGCTCCAAAATGGACCTCTTCGGTCCGCCCCTCCGCCGGAGCGGTGTCATCCCACAACGCGACCGTGGCCTTGCCTCTTCGATTGAACATCAGGCACCGAACGGTCGGACTAACGTGCAATTCGCCGACATAGGTTGCATCGCTGAGCAGCTCGGATACCGTCCGAACAAGGATGAGTTCCTCTCTCGGTTCTATCCGGTGGCCATCGCCTCCGGCGACAACCTCCCAGGGACGAGGGACATATACCACCCCTGTCGTAGAGAGGCGAGCGAATATGAGTCGCTTGGCCAGGTCGCCGAGTCGACTCATGCGATCGTAGCGATCGGACTGCAGCCACTGCATCACAGCCGAGGCGTTTTCCACACCCGATCTATGGAAGTCCTTCATGTAGGAAGGTATCTGCTCCGACCCCACGCGACATGGAATCCACAGCGATACGTCGTATGCCTGAAGAGCCCCGACCTGAGACTGATGCTGGACCGGCCATGGAATGACCATCGCAAATGACGGCACCATTCCCGTCACGTTCTTCTGGAGGGATTTCAGCACATCGAGAAGCTGGGGATTCCAGGCAAAGTTCTCATCGCCATCGGGCCCTAACTGCCAGTTCTGAATGAAGTCGCCATATTGAACCAACCAGTGGGCGAGGTCCGGGCCCCACGTGTCCGGTTTGCCGGCCAGGGTCTGAATGAGCGGACGGGCTGTCGACCCCTTGGTCGTGGACTGTTTCGCTGGTCGAGACGTCACGGGCGGCAGGGAAGCCGACACCTTGATGCCGTCGCGCCATAACCCCTCAACCAAAGACAGAGATTTCGCCGTCGTCATACCCGCCCCCCGCACCGGTAGAGAGGGGTCCAGGGGCACCTTCACATCATTCATCGCCAAGATGCCCATGAGCCTCATCACGCCGGAACGACACAGCGTGTCTGACGGATCCAGGACCAGGCCGAAACCCGCATTTCGAGTGCCCGTCGGGTTCAGGCGGGGTGAAAGACAGGCAAATGTCAACTGGCGCTCCGAAAGCATCTGCTGCCCTGTCCGTACGCGCAGCCGGGCACGATACACACCGGGAGGCAACGACCCCAGCAGGATGTCCTCCTGCCCGGGGGCGTCCTTCGATGGCATTCGGATCGATCTCAGCAACAGGCGCTTGCCCGTCACGTCCTGAACCTCAACATCCCCCTCCAAACCCGTTCCATCGGGATCGTGAACCTCCGCCCTCAGAGTTGGCTCTTGATCACAACTGAAGACATTCCCCGGCTGGCCGGTATCAAGAAAGACCCTGGGCAGGCGAATCACATTGATGTCGTCGAACCACGCCCCTCCTTTGAAATCCTCCTGAAGGACCTCATTCTCCTTCGGTGCCACGCCGGACCACATCGGCGATTGAACGACCCATAGCCCCACACCGAGCTGCCGCGCCTCCGCATAGCCACCCGGCAAGACGACGCTCAACTCCTGCCAGTCGGCCCCATCGGACACACCACCGACAAGGCGGCTGCGCTGTTCGGTGCCCGGCAGTTGCTTTCCGTCCCGATCACAATAGAACGCCGTTGCGTAGGCCCTCGCATGCACGAGACGGTCCGGGCGCACCCACATGTGAACGAGATAGTCGCTCGACGTGTAGACGGGAATATCGTCCCCCCGGTAGACATACGCGATGTTGCCACCGTTGAGCCCCAGGTGAAAAGCTGGCCCACTCAGGTGACCTACGTTGGGATCAAAACGCCCCTCCAAGTAGTGTGGAAAGCCTTCGGCCAGATGACGGTGCCAATACATGGGAATGTCTTCAACATTCCCCGACTTCCGCTCGTCAAAATCAAAGGATTTCACCACACGCCGATGCATCACACTGCGGATGTCCTCGACGAGCGAAAGCTTGGAGCTTGATGATGTCGTGGTCGGTCGAGATGAAGAGAGTGGATCGCCCGAAGAGGCCATGGCTGCTGCCGACACCCAGCAAGCCACGAGCAGACCCCTTTCAAGGCCGCGACGTAGGCATCGCCGCAACAGGACGTTATCGGACTGTGCGCACACTCCCAGCGCCATATCCTTGTAGTTATCGGCACGGGAGGGCCGCCGATTAAGCTTGTCCCCGACGATGGAAGCATGAACGGAGGACGTTGCCTGTCTCTTGGGAGCAACGGAACCGCATCTGAAACCCGTCGGCCCTACACCGGAACGAGTCGCATCGCATTACCACCCAGGATCTTGGCCTTGGCCGCCGCGTCCAGTCCCAGGGACTCGATGTGGTCCCTCATCCGGGAATCAAAGTAGTCTCGACCGAAGAGCATTCGATCCTGGTAGCGTGTGAGAAACGCCTTGCCGCCGTCCGGTAGACACTTCAGGGCGAACAGCGCGGAACCCGCGGACAGGTCACCATGCAGATTCGGGTACTTGTCCAGCAGCTCAACGAGCCGTCCGCCGTCGCAGTAGTCAGCCGCGCCGTTGAGATACACGGCGTTGATCTGAGCTTCCTTGCCCGTCATATAGCGCCAGAAGCCGGGACCGTGCCCCAGAACAACGGTCTCCGAAGCCTCTCGCAAGGCACGCTCCAGATGATCGGCGTCTCCCCCATACCACGCGTGGCTCCACGCATCCGGATCGTTCGGTGGCATACGCGGAGAATCCATGTGAATCACGACTGGCAATTTCTGCTTGCCTGCCCATCGCCAAATCCGAATACCATCCGGATCATCCAGCGTGACGCGGAACTTCCATTCCCCCAGACCGCGAATTCCGTGGATCTCCACGGCTGCTTTGAGCTTGTCGAGGGCATGCTCCTCCTTGGGATGCGGAGCGTAGAACGGAATGAGTCGATCCGGGTACCGCAGAGCCCCATCCACCACTTCCTTCAGCGGCAACCACTGCCCCGGAAAATGCCTCGGGTCGAGACAGGGGGCATACATCTTCACCTCGGCAAACTCAATGGGCAGGATGATCTCCCAACTCAGTGCCCACATCTTGTCGATGCCATGCTGGTCCATGTTGGCCACCATCTTGTCGGTGTTATGGCCGTGCCAGTTCAGATGTCCATGTGCGTCAATAATCATCTGATGTCTCCCGTGTCTCGGCCCCCCTACCTGAGGTAGGCCTTCTCCACCTTGCGTATCCCCTCGGCATAGAGGTCCGCATCCCGTTCGCTGAGCCCCTCATGAAAATGGAAGGTCATGTAGGTATTCAGGGCCGACTCGGCGTTGGGGCAACAGTTGTCGTAGCTGAACATACGGGCGTGCGGACATGTCCACGGGCAGCCGCTCTGACCGTAGGTCTTCCGCTCGACAATCCAGGACTGCTTGTAGACCACGTTGACATACTTCTCGGCACAGGGAACGCCCTCGGCGCGGAGCGCAGCGACGAATTGTGACTTGCCGACCTTCACGGCCGAGAGATCCAGACCCAGACGGCCGAACCAGTAGCTGGGGTTCGCCCCCTCGACGATCTTGCCCAACCGTACCGCCCTGCAGCCGATCACCCCCTGGGCCAATCGGTCAACGAAACGCTGCCGAGCTGCCACGATCGCCGGCAGCCTCTTAAGCTGCACGCGACCGATGCACGCCTCCAGCTCGGTCATCCGATAGTTCAACCCCAGGAAGACGTTCGTTCCCGAATCGTCCGGAAAGTTCTTGCCTCGATCCGCGAACCGCTTGGCGTTCCAGCAGATCGCCTCGTCGTTCGTGATCACCACTCCGCCCTGTCCGCCGGTGGTGTGATGCTTGCCGCTCATGGTGCTGAAGGCACCGATGTGACCGATCGAACCGCACAGCCGTCCCTTGTAGGTCGCCCCATGGGCCTGGCTGACGTCTTCGATAACCGTCAGCCCGTGGCGCCTGGCCACCGCCATGATCGGGTCCATGTCCGCCGGCTCACCGGCGATATGGGCAACGACGATTGCCCGCGTCTTGGGGCTCAGGGCCATCGAGATCCCCGCGGCCGTCATGTTGAACGTCTCTGGGTCGGTGTCCGCGAAGGTCGGAATACAGTTCTGCATGAGAATGGGGGCGATCGCCCCGGGATCCGTGATCGGCCCTGAGACGATCTCGCTGCCCGGTTCGAACTGAAGGGCACCCAGAGCAGCATGGATCGCAGCGGTCCCCGAACTCATCGCGGTGGCCCATCGAACTCCATGGAACGCGGCGAACTCCTTCTCGTAGGCATCCACGTCCTGTCCGCCGTAGCGATCGAAGGCACCGCCACTGCTCATGACCCGATCGAAGAGCGACATCACCGCGTCCCGCTCCTCCTGTCCGATCAGCAGGCGGGGTGGTGAACTCTTTCGAACGGGGCTCCCCCCATCAATCGCCAGTTGCATCATGGATTCCTCCTCAGGCTGAACATCTTGATACAGACCCGCCTGCGGATCAAGTGAGGTGAGAGTCCCATCGTCGCCTCCAGGCGTTATACTGTTCAGGACAATGCGTTCCCAACCGCATCCCATCCCTGACGGGAGGTACCGAAGACCATGACGCCACGTGAACGAATCCTTGCCGCATTGGACCACAAGGAACCCGACCGGGTCCCGATCGACTGCGGCGGGACGGATGTCACCGGTTTACACGGCATCGCTTATAACGCCGTCAAGAAACACCTGGGCATCACCCAGGGCCGGACGCGGCTCTTTCATGTCTACATGCAGCTCGCGTCGGTTGAAGAGGTCGTGCGTCACCGGTTCTCCGGCGACGTCGTCCGCCTCTCGTTCGAGCCAGAACAGTGGAAGCCTTCGAAACTCGCCGACGGATCGCCCTGCGAGGTGCCGGCGGGGTGGAGTCCGGAGAGGCTGCCCGACGGATCCGAGGCCGTCCTGGGCTTCGATGGAAGACCCCTGGTGCTCCGCCTGGCGGATTCCGCATGGTTCTCTCCCGCCGGGCCCATCTGCCCGATGATCCAGACGCCCGCGGACATCGCCCAGTATGGAGCACTACTCAAAATGATGGACCGCGCCGCGTGGCTCGACGAAACCCTGGACGACCTGGTCGCTCGTGCCCGTCAGGTCCGAGAGCAGACCGACTACGCCCTCGCCGGCGTGTTCGGCGGTCACATCTTCGCGCAAGCCCAGTTGATCCGAGGCATGGACAACTTCATGTGCGACCTCGTGGCCGATGAAACCCTGGCCCGCGCCCTGATGGACACGCTTGCCGAGTCGCACATCGCCGAATTCGAGCACTACATTGCCAAGCTGGGACCTTATCTCGACATCGTTGTTGTCAATGACGATCTCGGCACGCAACAAGGACCGCAGCTCTCTCTGGAAATGTATCGCAGGCTGGTCAAACCCTACCACCGAAGACTCTACGGCTTCATGAAGAGCCGAATGAAACAGACCCGGCTGTTTCTCCATTCCTGCGGTTCGGTCTATGACTTCATTCCGGATCTGATCGAGATGGGGGTCGACATCCTCAACCCGGTCCAGGTCTCGGCCCGCAACATGGACAGCCGGCGCCTCAAGGCTGAGTTCGGCAAGGACATCGTCTTCTGGGGCGGTGGCTGTGACACCCAGACGGTCTTGCCTCGCGGCTCAATCGGCGACGTGCGTGCCGAGGTGAAGCGACGAATCGACGACCTCGCCGCGAACGGCGGGTTCGTCTTCTCCCAGGTTCACAACATCCAGCCGGGTGTACCACCTGAGAACGTCGTGACCATGTTTGACGCCGCAGCAGAGTTCGGAGCTCGATAGGCGGCCCGGAGTACCCCCGACTCCGCCCAGAGGTTCATCCACGGCCGGCGCTGTACCCCCCCGCCAGGGCGCGGTTCACTCTCTTGCCTTCGCGCCGAAGAGCTCGACCATCTCGACCTTTCTGGCGTCCTTGGGAATGGCGATCGTGACTCGCTCGTCCGCGGACGGCGCAGCAAACGCCCAATGGCTGATCACGGCCGTGAATTGAGGGCGCCCGGGGGCTTTGTCATAGCTGATGACCAGTTTCCAGGGAACCGACCGATCGCCGTCTTCAATCCAGATCTGCCAACTGATGTCGGCCTGCTTGAACACGATGTGCTGACAGGCGTGATCTGAAACCTTCACCTTGCCGAGGCATTGCCCGGCCAGGATCTTGCCCGCAAGTCGTCCGTAGATATCGCCGTACAGGAAATCACCCAGCGGCTGGGCCAGACCGTATCTTGCCGCAAGCTGGTCCATCATGGACTCAAGGGATCCCGAGGCGGGGAGGGTCGTGTACACATTCTTGAGCACGTCGATCATCGTGAAACTGCTGCCGTCGTAGACCATTCGCCGCTCGGCATGCGATCCGCGAATCGACACGGCCAGTTTGTCGGGCCGCTCGGCTTGAATGGTCCGCTCATCCGCGAGCTCGATCTTCTCCCCTGACGAGGTCACTTCATCGAACGTCCCCCCGACCTTCATGCCGACGAATTTCTGCCGACCGAGATAGTCACTCATCTTTCTGAGCAACTGGAGTGGGTCGGGGCCACTGCCTCCAGAGGAAGGCGCCCCCTGAGCTGTTCCACCCTGCGTCGGAGGATCGACCACCCAGTATCCAGCCTGACCGTTCTGGGTCGCAGTCTGGTAGTACACACTGCCCTGGCAGTAGTAGGTCACGCTGTTGAAGGTGTAGGGGGTCGCTCCCGCTGGAAGCGCGTTGAAGAAATACCCTACGGGCGGATACACGGGCTGATAAGCCAGAATCCCGGCATACATACACGGTCGGTAGAATGTGTAACCGCAGCGGTAGTAGCTCTGGCCCTTCCAGGATGTTTCGACGGTACCGTGCGGGAGGTTGGCCACGGCACGCACGCCGACCAGGTCGCGGTAGGTATCCGGGATGTAGAGGGCCGGCCCTTCACGACTGGCTCCCAACGAGGATTGCGGAGCATAGGCGGTCCTGTCCATGGAACCGCCATAGGTCGCTCCGAAGTTCGAAGGTGTCGATGGGGCTCCTCCTCCTGAACCAAGTTCCCCCGGCACCCTTCGCGAAGAGTCGGAGTTATGGATGGAACCGTAGTTGGCGGGTCTCTGGGAGTAAACACCGCTTCCGATCGTGCCGTACACCGGATCGTAGCCGTCCCACGCCCCATACTGATAGGCGTTCCTGCTCCATGCCGCGGACCCCGGGTCCACAAACCGGCCCGCGAAGGAGACCGACCCTACCCCCCCACCGAAACCACCCCTGTGCAATCCATGAGCGAATTCAACCGCCACAAGACCGAGCACTCCCGCGAATGTCGCAACCAGTATGGTTCTCGTACGCATTGCTACTTCCCTCGCTCTGCATCGAGCAGCTTGGCCATTTCCACGCTCTTGGCATCCTTCGGAAGAGCAGCCTTGAACTGTTCGTCATTCGGCTTCGCGGACAGGTTCCATTCACTCAAGACAGCAGAGAACTTCGGCCGACCCGGCAAGTGCTTGTAGTCGATCACCACCTTGCGCGGCACCGGCTCACGGCCGGCATCAACCCAGATCTGCCAGTCAATGGCCTCCTGAACGAACAGCAAGTGATGGCACTTGATCCCACCCACGTCGTGCAGACCGACATATCGGCCCGAGCGAGCGTGAGCCGTCATCGCTCGATAGGGATCCGGCAGTAGAAGGTCTGCCAGAGGAAGGGTCAGACCATGCTTCTGAGCGACTTCCTCCAACATGTCCTCGATCCGGCCCGGCACCTTCACCGAGGCATAGGCATTGGCCTGTCGATCCAGGAGGGTCAGAACGGTGCCCTGATACCAGAAGTGCCAGACATCATCGCCGCGGCGACTCTCTACGAAGGTTGCGTCCGGCCGGCGCACGACGATTCGCGAATCCCTGGAGACCTGTACCATCTGGCCCCGGGCGACGGGTTCATCCATGACCGCCGCACTGCGGAAGGCGAAGGAATGCGCCTTGCCAAGGGCCTCGCCCATTCTTCGAAGGGCTTCGTCGGCCCGAGGATCCGCATTTATGCGCGAACCCTTCTGCTGGGAGCAGCCGCAGAACACGGCCACTACCGAGAATGTCGCCACAATGTGCACCCGTTTCAGACGATTCATCTCCTGGGTCTCCTGGGTTGAGTGGCCTTCCCGGCCCACGATACGCTGTTGCAGCCGGTCGATTCGCCCGGCGCTACGAACGTCAATGATCTCTGCTGCATGCTTCTGCATAGTTGCGGCAGGCTGTATTCGCCGGTGTCCGTCATGCGACCTTTCATGGCGATCCAGCCAAAGATGGGGTTCGATCCGCCGCCGGACCATCCTTGCGACGCCCAGATCTGTCAGGAATAGTAAAGTTCGGCAGGTCTGCGGGCAAGCGTATTCCGGCCAGACTTACACGCCATGAGAATCGTGGGGTGATGCATGGTGGCACCCCAATTCAAGAGTTCCTTGGTTCAACCCGGTGTTGCATTCGCACGAATCAGAGTATGGATACGGTCCATGAACATCGCCGGGTTGTAGGGCTTCTGGACAAAGCCTGCCAATCCCTAGTCAGCGAACCTGGCGGCGACCTCCCGTTCAGCGAAACCGCTCGACAAGACAATGGGCACGTCCGGAGCGATGCGACGGAGCTCACGGTAGGTCTCTTCACCGTCCATCTTCGGCATGGTCAGGTCGAGGACAACACAATCGATACGATCTTGATGCTCCTGGTACACCTGCAACGCCTCGCAACCATCTGCGGCAATGAGCACCTCAAGCCCGATCCTCTCGAGCAACCTCTTGCCCACCGTGCGAACGCCTTCCTCGTCATCCACCAGAAGCACGCAACCACCCCCTGTTCGATCCTTTGCTTCCCCCCCCCTTCGCCTCTGACCCCGTCGTCGGCTCGATCCCGGCCTTTGCCAACGGAAACAGAACCCGGACCGTCGTGCCTTTGCCCGCCTCGCTGTGGACCTCCATCGCTCCCTTGTGCCCTCGGACAATGCCCAGCACCGCGGCCATGCCCAGACCACGTCCGACGAACTTCGTCGTGAAGTAAGGTTGGAACAGGGCGTGTAATCGACCACGCCCTCTGGGCGTGGTCGATTACACGGACCCGCAGGAACGGGCTTGGTGAATTGACCGCCCCTCCCTTACAATCCCTCATTGTCATGCAAGGCTATTGATTGAATAGGTCCGTCCATGACCTCCCTGAGAGAAGCCCTGTCTGAAACGACGGACCCTGCTATGACGCGGGAGAAACGAAGCCCCCTGTCGAACCGCGCCGTTGTCCTGTCGCGCCATTCGGAATGCATGGCCACCCTTAGTGTCGCAGAACTGACACACCATTCGGAGGCTAAAAGATGAAGGTCATCCACGTGAAGCCGACAAGCAAAGCCACCATCAAGAACTCAGGCAAGGGGTTCCTCGAAGTGTACACCTCACCTGTGGGCGACGTGCCCGTTCTGCACGTAGCAGGCACCGCCGAGGAAATGGGCTACCAGTATGGCCTCCTGGTGGGTGACAGAATCCTGCGGAATATTCGCCGAATGGTCAGCCTGTTTACGGCCATCGGCGTGCCGGAGCCGCTCGTGAACCTCCTGCTGGACAACGCCTGGAAACGCCTGGAGCCGCATACGCCGGAACGCTATCTGCGCGAGATGACGGCTATTGCCACTGGTGCCGAGGCGGCGGGACATGGGCTGACGCTGGGCGACGTGCGACGCATCACCACGGTGACAAATTTCGACCTCTACAAGCGAGAGGAGCGCGTCTTCGAGTTCCTGGGAGAAGAGGGTGCCGCCTTAATAGAGAAGCTGGAGCAGGCGGGCGGGATGTCCTGCACGATGTTCGCGGTCTGGGGCTCGCGCACGGTAGACGGCAAGCTTCTGGCCAGCCGCGACCTGGATTGGGTGTCCCAGACGGGCATGCACGAAGATCGCCTTGTGACGGTGTACCGGCCCGACGGGCTGAACGCGTTTGTGACGATGGATTACGCGGGAGTGATCGGCGGCCTTGCCGGCATGAACGAGAAAGGCCTGGCCTTCTCCGAAATTGGCGCCTTCAGCGTTCGCGAGGAGTTGGACGGCACGCCCTGGATCCTCCTCGTCCGACAGGTCATGGAGGAAGCCTCGAATCTTGAGGAGGGTGTCAAGATGATGCAGGCCGGCAAGCACACACTCGGCTACAACTACATGCTGGCAGACGGTGATCCCGCACGCTACGGGACACCCCTTTTCAAGCCGCGAGCCGCCGTGTTCGAGACCAATTTCGAGTGCTGTGAGACGTTCCACGAAGACGACCCCAAGGAGCACGAAGCCCGTTGGACCGATCCGTCGGGAAACGTGATTCACTATGGACTGCCGATGAAGGAGGGCGTTGCACGCGGTGATATGGCCTACGGCAAGCGCACTCGGGCTTTGCAGGCGGCGGACAATGGTCCGGGCGACCCGGCGAACGACGGCAATCCGCTCAAGGGCAGCACCTATGTCGAATGCCACAAGCCCATGGTCGACATGATCCTCGCCTACGAGTCCGGCGCCGATTACGTCTTTCCGCTGCGCAACACGAAGGTGATTGAAGCCGGCACGCCTCGCAAGATCGGCGCCGAGGAGGCGCTCACCATCGCGGCTACCGTCGCGCACAACACCGAGAAGCTGGCCGACTCCGACTGGGACGTCATGAGCGTCGTCTACGCACCAACGGACCTCGATTTCTGGGTTGCCTATGAATCGTGCGATGCCGCCGGATCCTGGAAGAACGCACCGGATTCCGGCTATGTCCAGTTCAACTTACGCACATTGCTGAACGCGCAACCATGATGCCGAGAGTCTTCTTCCTGTTGCGACGGCCCCTGACATCCAAGAAGCCACTATGAAACACGCCAAAGAATTCCACTGGTACGAAGGACTTGTACTCCTCCTGACTTGCATCGCGATTCAGCTCATCAGCGAGGTGCAGACTCAATGGGGAACCTTCTTCTATTCTCCGCCGGAGAATACGGGGCGCCCGAGTTTCGCGCCCATCGCTCTGGGGTCCTTGATGTTCGTCATTACGTACGCCTTCTCCGCGTGTACCGACCCCATCATCGCCATGTGGTCGGACAAGACGCGGACACGGCCCGGCCGCTGGCGCCTCATTCCAATCTCCGGCCGCCGGCGCCCCTTCATCTTCTGGGGATCCATCGGCGTCACCATCACCGGTATTCTCTTCTGGTATCCCCCGATCAACCACCAGTCCACAGTCAACTTCATCTATGCCACCGTCGTTCTCTGCATCCACTGGGGCATCTTCTCCTCCATGTGCACGGTTCCGTTCAACTCGCTGGGACCGGAGATCGCCCGCTCGCAGGACGCCCGCGTCAAGATAGGCACGTGGATCGCTGCCGGCATGATCCTGGGGCTGGCCATAGCGGAAATCTCCCCGGGCATTCTGGTGCGCCTATTGGACGCACCCACCGCCACCTCCGCAGCCGCCACCACAACGGCGTCCGCTTCTGTCGAGGAGGCACCCGCCTCCCCCGTGGGCTACCAGCGGACCGCGATCCTTTTCTCCGTCGTTTCGCTGGCCTTCTTCCAGTTATGCGTGTGGACTGTGCGGGAGCGTTATCAATCGACGGATGCCGGCGCCGCAACCCCGCCGATCCGAGTCATCATTCAAACACTGAGCAACACCGTCTTCCTGAAGTATCTCGCAATCTTCTTCCTGTTCAACCTTGGATACCTGGCGGTACAGCGCGTCCTGCCCTATTGGGTGACCGTGGGGCTCGGAGGCACCGAGGAGACCGTATCCAAGCTGATGATCCCGTATATCGTGTGCGCCATCGCAGCGCTCGGATTCACCTCTCCGCTGTCTCGATACCTCCCCGTCAAGTGGATGATGTTCATCTCGCTGGGCATCATCACCAGCGGACTTCCCATGATGTACTTCATCGGTGTAGCGAACATAAGCCCTGACGCGAAGTTCATCCTGGGCGCGATCCTCTTCTCTTACTGCGGAATCGGGCAGGGAATGCAGTACATCCTGCTCACACCCATGATCGGTGAAATCATAGACTATGACGAACTGAAGACCGGCGAGCGCCGTGAGGGCATCTATCAGAGTGTCAGTGGTCTGGCATGGAAGGCATCTCAGGCGATGTCGGTTGGTGTCATGGGGTTATCCTTGCAGCTATGGGGTCGCTCAGCCGACCATCCGCTGGGTATCTATCTCGTCGGTCCCATTGCAGGTGTATTCGGCATCCTCGGACTGATTGTCTGCTGGCATTACCCGGTCTTACACGTGACCCGAGAAACGCTTGGGACCGGTAGTGGGGAGTGATGCCCGTTCACACCGGCATCCAACAATACACTGTCCAGTCACCTCAGGTGCTGCGGGCTCTGGCCTGCCTCGGGTCAACCGGTTCGCGGCTCCTCTATCCTTCCTGTGCTGAACCCCCTGTCGAGTGGTCGCCCCGCGAACTGCCCATCCCCTGGTGGTCGCCGATACCCGCGTAGGCTCGGTCCGCCGGGTCAGGAAAACTGCGCTCCACCGTTCGGTTGAGCAACTCGATTTGATCCCGAAGCGCCGGGTGACGCTTTTCCGGTAAGACCGCCAGCAGCGTTTCGATCATGGCCCGTAGGCGGCGTACGACCTGGATGCTGGTGGCGCCGAAGAATCGGATCTCGCTCATTCCAAGGTTCACGAAGTCTTCCCAGTTGGGTGTGGGCAGAATGACCCGCACGGTACCCTCGCCGTCGCGAATCGTCCCATCGCCCAGATACCTCTTGCCGACCATCCGGAGAAGTCGCTGGATCTGATCCAGGCAAAGAACAGCCGTCGAGGGATCGTTGATCGCCGGCGAAAGGGCCTTCGATGCGATGTCGACGATGATCCGAAAAGCGAACCGGGGGTCCTGTTCCAGGGTGTGCTCCGGGCCCAGGGCGACGGCCCGATGCAGTTCGCGATCGTCAAGGTCTTCTCCGCCGTGGTAGATGTGGAAGAGCGGCTCGCCCCGCGTGACAAAATCCCCAACCTGAGGCGCCAATCTGATCGTGCAACGGTTTCGAATCGCCACACTCGCCAGCATCGGTCCATCTACGGCCTCGATCACGCCCGAAGGCAGCCCACAGTAGACGGTGCGTGGGGTCCCACTGAGGACAGGGCCCGCCTGTTCGCCCCGCTCAGCCCCCGATTGGGTGAGTGGATGCGGATACATGTCCTCGATGACCCGGCTTGCCTCCGCAGCAATGGTGCCGATGATCCCCACGGGGCGGAGTGATCTTGCCGTGAGGTCCACGAGGTAGAGAAACATGCCGATGCTCGTGAAGCAGGAGAGAACAACCATCATCATCGGAAGCTGCGGAACCGCGTCCTCGATCCTCGATAGCGCGCTGAGAGAGTACGTGAAGCTGAAAACGAAGACCCCCATGGCGCACTTGATGAAACGGTTGCGCATCGCAAACAAGACGATTCGCGGCGACAGTTGAGAACCCGCTATCTGGACAACGAGGAGTAGTATGGAGAACGTGAACACCATAAAGGTCAGCAACGAGGAGGTGATGGCACCCACGACAGCCCGGGCCCCCTCGGGACTGAAGTCCATCCAGACCCAGCGGGTCCGGCCATCAAGCCACCATAGGAATCTGTGGAGCACGACTGCCGCCAACGCACACACCAGCGGCGCGAGCCAGAGAGTAGAACCCGGAATGCTCCGAAGCCACCACCGTCGAATCCGCGTCATTGAGGCACCTCGCCCTTCCGCCCTTTCAACCGCTGACCTGTTCGTGACGATACTGCTGCGGCCCCGCACCCGCGAAGGTTCCAGTCTAGTCCAAAGCCTATCATGTCAGGAACCTCACGCGGCCGGACGTGATCTCGTAGATAGCGCCAACGATCTTCATTCGCCCTTCGGCCAGCCTGGCCCGCCCTTCGGGTGACTCGATGATCTGACGTATCGTCCAGCGGACGTTTGCCTCGACGGCCATAGACAGCCGCACCCGGGGTGGGAGCTGGTCGTTGACATCTGACAGCCCGGGCAGGATGCTGTCCACCAGTACCTGAATCCGAGATCGTTGTTCCACACCCTGAAACTTGCTCTCTATCGCGGCCTTGACCGCTCCGCAATCCTCGTGGCCGAGTACCACGAACAGTGGTGTGTTCAGATGTGTCCCGGCGTACTGCAGACTGCCCACAACTCCCGGCAGAAGGACGTTGCCGGCAACCCGAACGACAAAGAGCTCACCCAGGCCGGCGCCGAAGAGCACCTCGGGTGGAACCCGCGAATCGCTGCAGCCGAGGATCGTCGCGTACGGCCGCTGTCCCTTGGCCAATTCGGCAAGGATCTCCTTCTGCAGCCGGGGGAATTGGGCCGAACCTCGCAGGAATCGTTCGTTTCCATCGATGAGTCGCTGCATCGCTTCGTCTGCGGACCCGGCAGATTGTTCGGTTCTCGTTGAGGCCATGGAAACCACCTTTCTGATGCCATCGAACTCTTGTCGACTGTAGACACCTGGCACTTGTCCTCAGCGTTCCCGTAACGACCGTTCACAGATCAGATGCCGGCTTCGGCCTGAGGTTCGCCAAAAGTATATCCGTGCTGATCAGGAGCACCCACAGCGGAAAGACCAGCGTAATCCCGCGAAGATATCCAACGCTCAGGAGGAGCACCAAAGCCAGCGCGTAACCGAGGAAGGCCATCCATCGCTGGAAGATTCCCGTGCGCACCGCGAGCGTACAGGTTGAGATCATGAATACCCCGGCCATCTTCACGGCATACACGCCGGCAATCTGGTAGTGTACGCTCCGACCGAACATATAGACGCCTGATTGCGTGAGCTTGTCGTTCCCAGCTCCATGTAGTATGACCATCGCGCCCGCGACCGCCGAAGCCGTAAACAGCATGGCCAGAAACAGCAGCCCGCTGCCGAAAAACACGGTGGCAAAGAAACGGTCTTCGCTGGCCCCGAGGCGGTCCCGCAGCACACCGATGAACCACAGGAAAGCGATGCCTGCAAAGGGTATCAGGTTCAGTGCGATGTTGGCGGTTCTCCAATTGCCAACAAGCCAGGTCCCTGCCGCCTGCGGATCAGCCGGAACGGAGATCCACCAAAGAACCAGGCTGATGATGAGCAGGGTAGAGAACAGGATGCCGGCAACAGCGGCAGCACGTGGCGTCGTCAAGCGAGCACGGATCGATGTTTGTTCTGGTTCCATGATGTCCTCCAAGGACGCTGAACGCCAACTGAAGACCCACGACGGCTGCGGCCGACAGTCGAACGTGAATGGCATGGAATTGATCGCTCACGCGAATCCTCACACGCCCTTGGCGATGTCATCGGCAACAGCGGCCGCTGATCTACTCGTCCCCAGCCTTGCGCTCAGGCTTGAGAGAAGAGCCGGATATCTGCTCCCCGTCACCGACGGACAGCCCCTTCGGCACTGATCGTATGTGAACATCCTGTTGAGGAAATGCGATCTCGATGCCTGCGCGGCGGAACTCGTCATCAATCCGCGTATGCAGCTCGTGGATCATGTCAGCCCAGACGTCCCGGTTGGGAATGAACACCCGAAGCTCGAAATCGAGTGTGCTGTTCCCGAAGCCCTTGAACAGCGCCGCCGGTGCGGGATCATCCATCACATGCGGGCATTCCTTTGCGGTCTTGAGCAGCAGGTTCCGGGCCAGCCGTGTATCCGAACCGTAGGCAATGCCCACAGGAACAACCACGCGCGTCACGGGATCCGAGAGCGTCCAGTTGACGATCTGCCCCGTGATGAACTCCTTGTTAGGGACAATCAACTCTCGTCGATTGAAGTCGGTCACCGTGGTCGCACGCATCCGGATACGCGTGATTGTGCCGTCGATACCCCCGACGGTGACGATGTCCCCGATCCGCACGGGCCTCTCGAAAAGGACGATGAGCCCGGACACGAAGTTCGCGAAGATCTCCTGAAGACCGAATCCCAAACCGACTGTGATGGCGGCAGCCAACCATTGAACCCTCGACCACCCAATGCCGATGGCATTGAATGACATGGCCACGCCCACAATGACTATGACGTATCTGACGATCGTTGTGGCGGCGAAACGGGCCGCCGGATCAATCGGGAGACGGGACAACAGAACGATCTGGAGGATGGCCGGGCCGTGCCTGACCAGGACTCCCGTTGCAGTCGCGGTGATGAGTGCAAACACCAGGTCGGACAGGTACACGACCCTGTGCCCGACCGCCGCCCCCCCCTGTGGAGCACCCTGGCCGCCAGCCGAAATGCTGTATGACCACAGTTCAACCCGGTTCATGAAGCTGAAGGCGGGAGTCAGGTCCTGCCAGATTCCCCACACGCCCACAATCAACCCAAGCCCCAGCAACCATCGCAGAAGCGTCCTGGCCTCATAGGTGATCGTCTCCGTTGAAGGGATGGATTCATCGGACGTTCTGGAAGCTTCCTCTGCAGCCGCGGCCTCCTGGGTGCACTGGCCGTCTTGCTGCTGCTGCCGCCGAGCTTGTTCAACGGCAAGCCGCGATTGTGAGACGAGGGCAAACCGCACAACCGTCGAGCGAACAACCATCAGGCAGAAGACCAGCCATAAGGTCCGGAACAAGCGAAGTGACAATTCCCCCGCCGTGTGAGGATACGTGCCTGCCGCAGCCACAGCCAGGGCGATGGGTATCGTAATCGAAAGGACGTATACCCACTGTCTCGGAGTCAGCAGGCGGCTCGCCCCTGCGTGGACGTTTCGGCTCGGAAACGCACCGCGCACCGGGTGGAGAACTCGGGCGAAGAACAGACTCAGCGAGAGCATGGCGAAGATGAATGCGATCCGACCGACCGATGCATACGAAGCCTCATCTGGATGCTCTCCCGCCAACTTCGCCACGAAGATAACCGGAATCAGGATACACATGAGCCAGGTAAGGTCTCTGCGAAATACCCTGACGAGGATCAGATCCCACTGGAAGTGGGCCTCCGCAACGCCCCTGGGCTGGAACACATGCCGGAAGAACAGAAAGAGGAATAGGGACGGGCAGACGAAACGGAGCGCCACCGAGAACGCCTGGGCAAACTCGTAGGTATCGGCGCTATTCGGGGAAACGGCCGCCGACATCCGGCTGCTGACAAACCACGGCAGTACGAGTCCGGGAAGCGCGACATAGACGGAGAGAACCAGGGCCTGGAGTGTCAGCACGAAGGAATCGGTATAAGCATGGCCGACCAATTCCTGAATCGCACGTTCCCTGGCCTTCGCCCTGGGATACAGGACAACCCACATCCCCAGGCCCAGAACGAGGACCAGATAGGGCACCGGACGACCTGTGATATCGTCACGGAGTGCCTCTCCAATGACGTGCCAGGTGTCCGGTGCAGGTGCCACCCGCCGAGGAAGGTTCGTCTCGTACAGGGGGCGTCCGCTGGGAAGCCAAAGCACCCGTTCATCGATGAAGCGTAAGAACGCCTCGGTCTTCGACAGAAGCTGTCTCTCCTGAACGTTCAATGTCGTCAAACGGATCCAAAGGACCTTGTAATCCTTGAGAAGCGATTCCACCATGGCAAGTTGGGCTGCGAAGATTCCCGGGGCCTTGAGCTCGATGACCGCCCGATCGATGCCGGGGCCACGCGTATCAGGCCTATTGAGGAACTCCGCGACACGCGTCTTGATATCCTTCAGGCGGTCCCGCTTCTCCTCCAAGCTGAAGAGGCGGACTTGGATCGAGGTCGCCTCGCCCCGGGTCGTACGGATATTGCGTACGAGAGTTGCCGCCTTGGGAAGCTGCCTGCGCTGATGCGTCAGGAGTGGCCCGACGTACGACTCCATGCCGGGTGTATTCACGCGATCCTGAATCTTCGTCAAATCCGCGTCAATTTCCGACACGGCGTTCCGAGTGTCCCTCTCTCTCACGATACCCGCCTCGATCCGACCGGCAACATCGAAGCGTTCGGCGGCAAGCTTGGCGTTTTCTCGAGCCAATTCCTGAAGAGGCCCCGGCGCCAGCGCAATCTGCCCTTCGGCCTCCTCCTCCTGCTGTCCGGCTTCGACTCGCCGGACTCGCGCCGCATCTGCATCCGACTTGGGCTCCCGCGGTGCGGTGCTGGTCGTAAGACTTGGCTGTGATTCGGATCGAACGTTGGACGCCTGCTGTCCGTTCACGTCGGGAATGAGCAGTGCGACCAGTGAGAAGAGGGCGGCCGCGGGCAAGCGGCAACCTCTTCGGATTGACGCCCTCCGATACACCCATCCTCGCCCTGCTGTTCTCATAACCCACTGCTTCCCTGTTGTCACCGTAACCCGTACGCCTGTTGAACTACTCGGCAACGACCTTGTAGTCCACCAGCTCGCCGGTCATTTCCAGCGGCGAGTTGAGCCAGCAGCGCTCCGGGGACCGTCGCTGTAATCGTCCGAAGGATACGCCTCACCAGGATCGCCATCGATCTCATGGTCTTATCCCTCAAGGTTCAGAGGCCGGCTCTTCCGATCTGACATCACACGCCGCCAGGCGGACGAAGGCATTGTCGGCCATCTACACTTTTCCCACAACCAATTCAACTCTGCGCTCAAGAGGCCGATTGACTGGAATCAGAACACGAAGTCTATGGTCTGCCTGATCGTCCAGTACAGGCCGGTGATGAAGGGACCGCAGCCCGACTGAGCCAGCAGCGATGACGCCACAACACAGATACCCAATCGCAGAAGCATGGGAACCACCTCCCCTGAACATTCCGCCCCTGTCAGCGAGGAGACTTCGTGTCCGGGTTCTTCGCGTCATAGGTGATCAGCTTCGGACGAACCGCGTTCGGCACCGGCAGATATGATCGGTGCTTGGATTCCATCGCGATGGGCAAATCTAACGTGCCGGCGGTCTCCTGGGCGAGCACCGGTACAACCGCCGTCATCACAACCGCCGCCCCATGCATTGGGATTATGAAGCTGTCACCGCACTGAACAACTCAACATGATTTCAACGGAGAGGGGGGGATTCGAACCCCCGACCCAGTTGCCCGGGTAACGATTTTCGAAACCGTCTCCTTAAGCCGCTCGGACACCTCTCCAGACTGCGGTGCCGGGGCACCCACTGGGGAATGACCCGGCACGATCATCGACGATATCGGGCGGCCGGCCAGATGTCAAGGTCGCCGGGGTTGATAGGACGTGCCGTATGCCCTACAAGTTGTTTCTATCCGGCGCCATTCACGAGCGTCTGTCCCGAATCGAACCAGGAGACCGACGATGTATACGCCCCACACGATGCGGGCGATGCTGCTTGAGAGACCTGGCACTCAACTGAAGGCCACAACCCTGCCGGTACCCCAACCCGCAGCAGGAGAAGTCCTGATCCGCGTACATGCCTGTGGGGTGTGTCATACCGATCTGCACGTCGTCGATGGTGAACTGGCTGAACCCACACTGCCACTCGTGCTCGGGCATCAAATCGTCGGAACCATCGTGGGCATCGGCGAAGGCGTCGACACCTCTCAACTCGGGCAACGAGTAGGCGTCCCCTGGCTGGGCCACACCTGCGGACAATGCCGATTCTGTGGGCGCGGGCAGGAGAACCTCTGCCGAAGGCCACTGTACACCGGCTACACCCTCGACGGTGGATTCGCCGAATACACCGTAGCCGACCGACACTACTGCTTCGGCCTCCCCGATGGCTACGGCGATGCCGAAGCAGCCCCCCTGCTCTGTGCCGGCCTGATCGGCTATCGAGCCTATAGGATGTGCGGACTCGATGCTGTCAGGATCGGCATCTACGGGTTCGGCGCCGCGGCTCATATCATCACGCAGGTAGCCGTTCACCAGGGCCGGCGCATCTACGCCTTTACACGCCCCTCGGACACGAAGGCACAGGAGTTTGCCCGCGGTTTGGGAGCCGTCTGGGCGGGCGATTCCACGCAATCGCCACCCGACGAGTTGGACGCGGCCATCGTCTTCGCCCCGGTCGGCTCGATCGTGCCGGCCGCCCTCAAGGCCGTAGCACCCGGAGGCGTGGTGGTCTGCGGCGGAATACACATGAGCGACATCCCATCCTTCCCCTACCGACTCCTGTGGGAAGAACGCGTCATCCGCTCCGTAGCGAATCTGACGCGCCAAGACGGACTAGACCTTCTGGCCGTCGCACCGCGGGTACCGGTCAAGACGACGACGCGGGTCTATCGGCTGGAGCAGGCGAACGAGGCACTGGATGATCTGCGCTGCGGGCGAATTGAAGGCGCAGCGGTACTTCACGTCATTGATACCGGCGAGTCAATGTGATCCCGCCTACGGCAACTGGAACACCGCACTCTGGCCATCCGCAACGGTCTTTTCGACAATGATCTTGCCGGACATCATCACACCGACCCGAAGGCCGCCCCCCTGCTGATCGACGTACAGGTCACACTCGCTGCCGAAAGCCCGGATCGACCGGAGCGCCATGGCGTTCCACGAACGAGGGAGCCGCGGTGTGCAGCGGAACGCCCGCAAACCTGCGGGCACAATGCCGAACACCCCCTCGGTCACGACGCGGCAGTAGAGGGCGCTCTCCGCCGACAGATGTCGCTGATTACCCTCCGGGTACGCCTCAACAGCATAAGGAACATGTTCGCCGAGCAGCCGACGGCGGGTGTAGGCCTGGAAGTAGCTCAGGGCCTTCTCCGTCTGCCCTGCACAGAAGACCCCTCGCAGCCCATAAAGCGTCGACCGATCCCAGAACGTCTTGTCTCCCGCCTGGGTGGCCAGACCGTCCACGGTCCACAGACGCGGCGAGAAGAGGGCCGCGATCGTGCCCTCCCGACGATCCAGGATACCCATCGTCAGCGGCAGGCAAATCCACGACCGCAGCACCCGGTTCTCCTTGTAGTAACGGTATGTTCGGAACCCTTCGACCTCGGTGCCGAAGTACAACTCGATCGACCGGGCCAGGGCATCCGCCCGACGATCGTATTCCTGCCCGGCGGACGGCTTCCCCAGCTCGCGGGCCAGGTCTGCCGTTGAGCGAAGGCCGCCGTAGGTCAGGGCGGAGGTGCTCAGGTTGGCCTTACCGCTCGGGAATCGCCCCTCCAGCTCGTCGGATTTCGAGGCAATCACACCCTCCGGCGTCATCTGACGACGACAGTATTCAAGGCACCATGCAATCGCTGGATACAGCTCCTCGGCTGTCCGCCGATCGCCAAGGGCCAATGCGAACCGGCTGGCCCCGTAGGCGTACATGGCCGCATCTCCTCGATCACCGGCCCCCTCCCACAAGTCCAGGCCCTCGGCGATGATCGACGATGGAATCGCCTTGTAGTCCGGCCCCATGAAGGGCGTGTAGAGTCGATAGGCGTTCAGCGAAGCCTCATTGGCAGCCGAATTCCCCAGAAACGGGAAGAACGGGCCCGCGTACTCCACCTGATCATTGCACCATACGGCCGCGTAGTAGGCCCCGCCGCCGGGACCGTGCATCAGCCCGCCACGCGTGGCAAAGACACTCTCGGCCGCGCGGATTTTGGCGAAGTCGAAGGCACGGTTCAGAACCGTATCAGGCGACTCCAGCCGCAAGGACCTGACCAGCCCGGTAACGAAGGCACGTCTTTTCTCCTCTTCCACGGCCACCACGGAGCGAATGGGCTTCTCGTTGGCCCTTCGTCCGCCGAATGTCACACCGAAGACGCATGTCGCCCCGGGCTCCAGTCGAATTGAGGGAGGAGCATCGTCCGAGACCTCCAGGATGTAGACTCCATGAGGACCTCGCGACAGGTCTCTCTGCCGAACGGATTCGATCTCGATGCTCTGCTCAACCGCCGAAGCATTGCAAAGGGTCCATCGCTCCATTGCCGCCCGCAGTTCGGTGCACGGGAACACAACGCGGGTGATATCCAGCCCTTGAGCCGTCGAACTGTCGATCGTCAGCAAACCCTCCAGGGTGAAACGACGCGGGCGTTCAGTGGATATCGGAGCACCATTAACCTTGATCCTGGGCGATACCCCCAAACCGTACTCATGGCTCAGGCTGCCGTGGGTGTTATTGGGAAAGATGCGCAGTGATGGCCAGACAACCTGGCGGTTCAGTATCAGACACCCGTTGGGATCGACCCCGTAGCGAAGGATCAGGGAGACACCCTGTCCGCTCATCTCGATGTGGTCCTGATGGGGAATCCGTCCGGCGGCGGCAACATCCCATCGGATCGCCAGGCCGTCCTGAAGCGTCCACCGATCCGGAACGGATGACGTCGGCGACTTCATGGAGGTCGCTGCCCCCGATGAGGCCATGACCCATCCGACTTGAGCGCCCAAGATCGCCACCCCTCGAAAACACGCCATGATGGATGCCTTCATCGTCCGTTCCCTCATTTCAGCCATTGCGCCTATCAACGGAAGAGCCGGAATGCGTTACACACCGGCCGGACGATGGCGGAATACTCCTCCACCCCGTCGGCCAGAGGGTCGCACACTCCGGCTCAATTGGCTCCGATCGTCCCTCGACGATGCCGGCCTACTTACCCATCTTGTGGAGGCCTTCAAGACACCGCTTGACGTTCTCAAGCGGGTCGGCCCCTTCTCGCTCGTGTTCGACGATGTACCATTCCGTCTTTCCGGCCGCCTCACACAACTCGAAGACCTCTTTCCACTTCACATCGCCCTCGCCGATGACAGCCTGGGCGCTGCCCCCGTGTTCCTTCAGGTGAATCGTGGTCGCCCGGCCGGGGAACTTCTTCAGAATGGCTATCGGGTCTCCACCGCCGTCCATGCAGTTGCCCGTATCGAGCTGCATGACGACTTCCGGCTTGGCATTCGAGTACAGGATCTCCCAGGCCGTCTGACCGTCGTACTTCTTGAAGTCGCCGCCGTGGGCGTGATACCCCACGCGCATCCCCTGATCTCTTACCTTGTCCGCCAGCTCGCTGAAGAACTTCGCATTGTCGATCCACGCCTGGCGGCTTCCCGTGTGAGGACCCGGCATTCCCGGCACGATGAGAAACTTGTTGCCGAGAGTCTTGTTGAACTCAATCGTTCGCTTCAGCGCATCTCCCACCAGAGTATCATAGCCCGTGTGGGTGCCGCAGCAGACCAGCCGGTTCGCGTCGAGCATCTTCCGAATCTCTTTGGCGCTGCGATTATGGTAGCCCGCAAACTCGACTCCCTTGTAGCCCATCTTGCTGACGGCCTTCAGGACCCCAGGAAGGTCCTTGGCGCACTGATGACGCACCGAATAGAGCTGAAGACCAATGGGTATCTTCTTCTTCTTTTGGGCCGCACTCAGCAGAGCGGGTGTCACTCCCGTCGCAACCAGCCCGGCGGCCCCCGCCCTTATGAAACCTCGCCGTGAAATGCCTTGGCCCCATTCTGAACTCATGATTCGCTCCTTGAAGTTATGAATCTCGGTCGATTCGGTTGTCTGCTATTCATAGGCCTCGGCCAGAAGATCGATCGGATGAACCACCCGTAATTCGCGCCCCGTTCGACGGGCATACGCCGCTATCTGGAGCATGCACCCGGCGTTGGCAGCAGCTACGACCCGGGCACCCGTCGATTCAATGTTGGCCAGCTTGCGCTCGGCCAGATCGTCGGACATCTCCGGATGGGTCAGGTTGTAGGTCCCGGCCGCACCGCAGCACCAGTCACTCTCCGGTAGCTCTACCAGCTCCAAGCCGGGTACCGCCGCGAGTAACCGACGCGGCTGCTGCCGGATCTTCTGGACGTGTGCGAGATGACAGGAGTCGTGATAGGTCACGCGCATCGGCAGCGGACGGTCCGGCGTTCGAAGCGGCAGGGCGTAGAGGAACTCGTTGATGTCGCGCACCTTCGAAACGAACCGTTTGGCCCGCTCCGCGTAGTCCTTGTCGTGTTCCAGCAACTCGGCGTAATCCTTGAGCATCGCCCCGCAACCACCGACATTCGTCACGATTGCCTCGATCGGGGCAAGAATCGACTCGAAGACGTTGATGTTCCGCCGGGCCAGTTCCCGCGCGATCTCCGGCTGCCCGTTGTGGTGGTGAATAGCACCGCAACACACCTGCATTGGCGGAGCAAACACCTCCACCCCGTTGGCGACCAGTACCTTCAGAGTCGCTCGATTCGTCGCCCCGAACATCGATTCGCTCACGCAGCCGATGAAGAAGGCTACACGAGCGCGGACCTGCCCTTCCGGACGAACATGTTCCGGCATGGGTTCGAGCCGACCGGCAATCTTCGGCATCATCTGATTCAGGCGGGCCAGCGGACCCGGCAACACGTCGCCCAAGCCGCTTTCCCCGAGGAACTCATTCCACCCCACGGCATCGGCCAGGCGTGCCAACACCATCATGCGACTGAGCTTCTCCCGATCGGGGAAGTAATCCAGGATCAGACGTTCGATCAGACGATCGGCGATGCCCTCTGGAGGCTTGGGAATATGCGATCCAATTTCGTCCCGAACGTTTTCGATCAGGGACCCGTACTTCACACCGGACGGACAGGCCGTCTCACACGCCCGGCAGTCCAGGCACATGGACAGGTGCTTCAGAATCGCCTCGGTAGGCTTCAGCCGCCCTTCAACGACGGCACGCATGAGCAGGATGCGTCCGCGAGGCGAGTCATTCTCGTCGCCGAGCTGGGCATACGTCGGGCACTGCCCCAGACACAAACCGCAGTGAACGCACGTGAACAGCCGGTCGTATATCCGCTGGTCGAGTTTGATCGTCATCCCATCACGTCCACCCAACGACCGGGGGAAAAGATCCCCGTTGGATCAAAGGTCTTCTTCATTCGCCGCATCAGGGACACGTCTCCCACGGCAGGCTGCCATACCTCAACCTTGGCTGTCTGTGGGAAAGACCGCCAGTGAATCTGCCCCCCACCGTCGGCTGCCGCAGCCGACAGGTCCTCGGCCGCCTCCACCGCAGACGCGATCTCCGAGCGCCCGTAGACCACGCCGCTGCCCGCATGCGCCAGGGTACGGAAGCCCCGCTCCCCCGCCCACGCCATGAAGGCTGCCACATGAGAACTCTTCATCGTCGCCTTGAACGACACGAGTGATACCTTGCCCGGCCATTCCCGCAGGGCATCATAGAGCGCCACCGCCCGCCCCTCTTCCAGCACCTCCAGAGACGAGGACAGCGTCCGGCGATATTCGTCGAACTGCCTCTCGATGGCCTCCGGACACTCTTCGATGCCCACGACCAGGGTCCAGTCGCCCTCGCCGACGGCCGCGATCAGATCCGGGGCTCCCATCGGACGCACCAACTCCAACAAGACCGGCCGCGTCCGACCGCTCATGATCGAGTCCAGGCAGGCCTCGGCCTTGTCCCCATCCCCGCACCTCACCACCGCCACCTGAAAGGCCTCGGCCAACGGTTGAAGGCGAAGCGTCATCTCCGTCAGCACACCCAGCGAGCCGAACGCGCCGATCTGGAGGCGATGCATTCCGAATCCGGCGGCATTCTTGACCACGCGCCCCCCTCCATGAATGAAGGCGCCGCGCGCGTCGATATACTCCATCCCCACCACGATATCCCGCAGCGTCCCGTGACCGAAGCGAAGCGGTCCGCTGTCGTTCGTGGCCGTGATCCCACCCAGCGTTGCTCTGTCGGCCATGGGCGGATCCAGGGGCAATCGTTGACGATGCTCGCGCAGCATCGCCGCCATCGAGCCCAGCCGTACGCCCGCCTCCACGGTGATGGTCAGGTCGCGAGGCTCATGTGTGACGACGCGATTGAGTTTCTCGGTGGAAAGAACCAGCATCCTCCCACGCGGGCTCGGCGCCCAAGTGAGCTTGGTCCCCCCTCCTCGCGGCAGAATGCCCAGGCGCGAGTCTGCCGCCACTCGAACCACCTCCGCCGCCTGGTCGCGATCCGCCGGAATCGCCACCAACAGAGGCGTGAACCCCTCTGTACCGTAAGGGCGGACGTCGGCACCGGTCAGCACGGCATCCGGAGTCAGCGTCGACTCCAGACGTCGGAGGATGGCATTCTCATCATTCATCGCAGCCCCACCGTAGGACCATGGTCATCAGTCCGGTCCCTGCACCGGCCAGAGGATCCCGGAGGTCAGATTGTACCAAGGTTCAAACCACTCGCTCAATCGGCATTTGTCACGCAAGAACGCGCCTCGATCCTATGTCGCCGGAGTGTATTCCGTCTTGGCGACCTCGATCCTGCCCTGCTTGACCTCGATAAACGGCTTTCCGCTCTTGACGCCCACGACACCATAGCCAGTCGCCGTCGAGAGGAAGCACCGGAAATCACCTCGAATACTCGGTTTCAAGTGGAGCACCCTCTCCACCGCATCGTACCGGGCACCACTCAACCCCTGGAGCAGGGCATACGAGGACATGGCTCGCGCATACCAGTGGCCGCACTCATATTCGTTGAACGGATTCCGAATACGCCCATCGTATCGGTCTCGGCACGCCCGAACGACATCCAACCCCTCTTTGACCATGCCCATCATCATCAGGTGCGAGGCCACCTGATACTCGATGCCCGTCCACACCTCGTCGCTGTACACGAACGGCAGCGACAGCTTGCCACCCTTCGGCCATGTACAGAGCAGCAGTCCGCCCTCAGCCCCGACAGCGTACGAGGGACGCTGCGGATTCGCATGTTCGGACAGGTCGTCGCGCAGGTTGTACTTGTGGACCGCCTTGAGGTGCGAACACACCTTCTTCGAATCGAGCACCTGCCCAGCCCCGCAAACCAGCGCCATCCACGAGCCCAATACCCCATCGGACAGGCACCCGTTGCCGTACTGGTACTTCGGCCCCTCTTTCTTGAGCAGCTCCGCCGCCTCAGGCGAATACCCGCCTCCCATCCCATGAAGATCGAGCGGACTCTTAGCCACGAGCCCCTCCCACTGGATCTTCTGGATGAAGTACTCGCCATTGAACAGATCCGTCTCGGCCAGACGCGTCCCCTTCTCGATCAGCACCTGATACGACGACACATCCTGATTCAGCGCCTTGCCCATGAGCATTACGGCCGTCAGGGCACCCATATAGAAACTAGTACACATCCCGTCGGGGCCCCAGAATTCGATGTCGTACGTATTGTGATGAGGCTCTTCCACCATGCCCTTGCGCTTGGGGTCCCACGTCTCGATGCAGTAATCGATGCTCTGCCTGACCTTCGGCCACAGCCGCCGCAGCCAGGCCTGATCACCACTGATACGCCATTCGCGATAGACCTTCATGATCCCGCCGAGCTGGCCGTCCGCCGCGGCATGGAAGTTGTGATCCGGTTCGCGGATCGGCAGACAACTCCGGAACGTCTGATGCCCCCGGCTGTCCTGACTGACCTCGAACTCTGTCTCTCGTAGAGATCGTTCGAGATTCGGAAACAGATGCGGAATGGCCTGGGCGTAGTTCCACACGTGCGTGCATGAGCCGTGACAGCAACCATCGCCGTCCGAACAGCCTTCCCAGTTCCACAGCCGGCCGTCGGCCTGACGCAGGACCGTCGGCGACTTGAGGATTGTCAGATTGGCGGCCACCGCCTCGATCACCTCCGCTGGAAGGGTGCTGTCGTAGAAGCAGTCGCTGAACCGGTTGGCATTCTTGCGAAGGCTGTCGTAGTTGTCCCTCCAATAGGCGGCCACGGCCCCAATATCCTTGAAGCGTCCCGCATACCACGGCACGTGATGCCCCGGAGCCGATGGCTTGGGAATCACGCCTGCGACCTTCGGGTCCCCTCCCTGGCGCAGCCGGGTCTCGCCTGCAAACCACGAGAGCTGCACGACGACGGTCTTCGACTTGCCCGGCGCCAACTTCATCGGCACGAACACGGTCGCACCCGGCGATGGCCCGCCTTGAGACGTCGCGCTTCGATCGTAGCAGGCCCCCTCCTGTACGTCCTTCCACGCCATGGTCAGGGGGTCCCACCACCCGCCCCGAAACCAGGCCAGATTCACCTTGGCCTTGGCGTCGGTCACCGACACGCAGAATGCCCCCTGTTCCCAAGCCCTGTCCTTGGGGCCGTCATCTCTAAGCACGAACCCGCCCGGAGCTGAACGCACTGAGGGGCGTCCCTGGTGCACACCCATGAAGTTCTTGGCGTTGAACGAAAAGACCGCCTCCACCGCCGTCTTCCTGCGGTTCCTGAACCGATACTCCAAGGCCGCCACCGGCAGGCTGGAATTGTCGGCATCCAATGGTTCAAAAGGGCTCCAGCCCGTGATCTCCAGGTCCAGCGGAACCTTCGGGTCTGAGAGCGCCACGGTCGCAAACGGAAACCGCGTCTTGAAGCTCGCCCGGCGGAATCGCGGTAGTCCGTAGGTCTTGCCCGATGCCCCGTTACCGCAACCCGGCTGTCCGAAGACCTTCCATCCCGGAACTGGCCCCTCCAATACCCGAGCGATATTGGGCTTGCCTTTCACGCAAATCGCCGCAAAGACCGGCGGCTCGTTGAAGACATCGGGCTTATTGCGCAGCGAGACGTGCGACAATGCGCCGGTGCCCTCCAGGCACACCATGCCCGCCCCAATGCCACCCATCGGAAACGCGATCCGGCTGAGGCGGTCTCCCTCGTACGCGCTGTTGTATCTCCGTGTCTCGGCCCGGCCGGTGGTTTGGACTCTCGCACCAGGCGAATCCACCGTGCCTTGAGATGTCCGACCGGCCTGTGAACACCCGGTCGCCGCAGCAGCCCCCGCTGCCCCCACGGCCACCGCCGTGTGCTTCAGGAACTCGCGACGGGCCATCGATCTCGAGGAATCACTCGATCGCTTCATGATACTCTCCCTCGCTGGATGTCCTCGTCAGACACCCCTGCGGCCTCCCAAAGCGTCTCCACCCCTGATCTGCACCCTACTTCAGTCCGGCCCGAACGGACTTCAGCCAATCGTTGAAGGCTTGCCCCTCACTGATCTGACTGACGCCCTCTTTCCGTGCGATCTGCTCGAATCGATCGACCACGGCCTTGAGGGCCTCGCGATCCTGCGGAGTGACTCCCGTCTTAGGGGCGCGAGCAATCTGAACGTACATCACCGGCAGTCGAGCAACCTGAACGCGGTGTAACAGAACCGGGTCGTTCCTCACAGCCGCTTCGGCCCGGTCGAAGATCTCCCGGGCCTGAGCCATCACCTCGTTCTTGAGATAACCCACGGTGGGCGGACAGTAGATGCCGATGTGATAGGTCGCCTGGCGCACCTGCTGATGGATCAAGTTCACGTACTCGCGGATCACCTTTCCCGCGGCCCCATAGTAGCCGTCGCAGAACTCGCCGATCGCCTTGTCGGTATCGTACTGGGGGTCCCAAAGCGTCTTGGCCATCACCCACGTCCGCAACTCAGCCAGTTCTCCCCCCTTCGTGTAGTAGTCGGCCTCTTCATAGAGACTCGTCACACCGTTGGCGATGAAGAACTGGACGTTCGGCCGCAGCACATAGAGGTTCGGAAACGGCATGATGGTATGCGCATAGTTGATCACATAGTCCCAGATGCTCAGCCTCCGACAGATCTGCGACCAGCCCTTGATGTCCCGAACGAACGACTTGTTGAACTCGTCCGTCCCGAGCGGATGGATGAAGCAGCATTCGATGCTGCACAACCGAACCGTCACATTGGGCCGTGGCTTGACGGTCTTGGGCGGCTTGCGCGTGTATTGGTAGGCCAGGGTATCGATGATCTTGTCGGGGTAGTCCTTCTCGATGTCCTCGGCGATGGCATTGACGAATTCAAGAAGAGGCCCGCTCTGAGCTTCTTCGCGCTGGGCGAGGGCATTACAGTTCGGACATGTGCAGTAGTTGTGCCAGTCGTTCTGCGAGACCGAGAAGATCGTCGCCCGTGGATTGGCCTTGATCCATGTGCGGACCGTTTCCTTGGCCGTCTTGAGCATCTCGGCGTTGGTCAGACAGAGCTGAGATTGATCCTTGATCCGCTTCCCACCGACCATCGAGAACCATTCCGGATGCGTGGCGAAGTACTTCTCGGGTGGGATCAACGCGTTGAACGTATGGACGAAGTAAGCATAGTCGATCTTGCCGCCGCGCGTCTGATCGATCTGGGTGAGGGTCCCGTTCATTTTGTTCCGAACAGCCCAGTCGCCGTCCCGACTGTTGGGGTAATCGGTCGCACGATACTCCAACGCCGGCACGAATCGGCGATCCTGAGGCTTGATCTCAACGCGGCTCCGCTTCGGGACCCGCGAGCATTCCGGCGTGAACCATCGGCAGCCTAGCTCATCCTCCAGAAGACTGTAGACGCCATACAGCGTACCCCGGGGACGCCCCCCGACGATGATCACATCATCGCCGATCGTCTTGATGAGATAGCCCTCCAACCCCAGGCCCTTGATGTCCATCCCCCCGGCAACCTTACTCAAACCAGCCCCGGGCCCCACGAATACCCGCTTGCCCTCGACGGCTAGATCGTCTGTCACGATCTTCAGCTTCGCCCCGCTGATCTCCTGCAAGAACCTCTGAAGTTCCTCGGCAGCATGCTTTTCAGGCGCCGCGGCGTCTTTGGCGATCACGATGGTGTATATCGATTGTCCCCCGTCGGCCAGAACACTGGTCGCAGCGAGGGTCACCGGGGTCTGAACGAGCAAAGGCCATACTCCACATACTCCGAGGGCTATTCCAACGATACATCGACATGCACTCTTCATACCCCGTCACTTCCTTTCTTGCGGCCCTCCTCGATGGCCTTTGCAGACCGTCGATGAGTAACCCACGGCGCACGGAGGGTCCCTTGCCTCCGCATCATCCCCCTGATCAGGCGACATGATAGGGTCCAGGTCCTCAGAGACTCAATAGCCTCGCAGGAAGCCCCATCGAGGTCTCCTGACTTCTGAGGCCATCATTCCCTCGATCCACATGCATCACACCCTGAACATCGCCCCCAATCGGCGCCCAAGCAGAAGCGATGTGCCCACAATCGTCACCGTCAGCAGTGTCATCGCCCACACGCCGAGAGCGCTGGCGAGATAGCGACCCTCTCCCAGCAGGCCGAACAGGTCGTAGATCGCCTTGGTAATCGGATAGTGCACACCGCGTTGGGCCAGCATCAACGAATCGGACACCTCGAGCATCGCAAACGAGAACGCCAGCAAGGCGCCCGCCATCAGGTTGGCCGCGATCAGCGGCAGAACAATCTTGCGGACCGTCCGAAGGGGTGATGCACCCAAATTGAGGGCTGCCTCCTCCAGACTGATAGACATCTGCTGTAATCCCGCCGTGGCCGAACGAACCACATAGGGCAGCCGACGCACGGCATACGCGATCACCAATAGAATCGTGGGGTCCTCTCGCGGATCCAGAAATGCCATGACCTCTCCCTGCCGCGTCATGGCCAGGTACCCAAAGGCCAATACCACACCCGGAACCGCCAGAGGCAACATGGCCATCGTGTCCAGAAGGCCCCGCCCCGGGAGGTTGCTGCGAACCACAACATACGCGATGGCGATACCGAGAATCAGGTCGACGATCATCGACAAAGAGGCATAGGTGATGCTGTTGCCGATGCTGACAATCGTCAGCTTGTGTGACAGGGCCTCACGGTAGTGATGCAACGTCATGCGCGGAGGCAGGATCGTCTGATACCACCCATCGCCGAATGAGTTCAGAATCACCCCGACATGCGGAATGATCGCCAGCCCGATCAACAGCACAAACGGGAGCGCCACCGCCACCCCCTTCGGTCCCCGGAGCCGCCGGGGCGGGCGCACGGCCGTCGCCTTCGCCATCATGGCGTAAGCTTTGCGGCCAAAGAGCACCCTGCCCGCGAGATACAGCAGTACCGTCACGCCCAGAACCACCACGGTCAGCGCATACGGAAACGGGTTGTCACCGATTTCCTCGATCCCCTCGAACACCTGAACCGGAGTCACCCTCATGTAGTCGAGCATCAGCGGGGTGCCTAACTCCGTGAAGCTCCAGATGAACACCAGCGTTCCGCCGGCGAACAACCCCGGCATGATCAGCGGCAACACAATCCGCCGAAACCGTTGAAACCCCACACAACCGAGGTTCTCCGCCGCCTCCAGCATGGCCGGATCGACATTAGCCAATGCTGCCGAGGCATTCAGATACATGATCGGATACAGATGCAACGCCTCGATGACCACAACGCCCCAGAATCGCCCCCGGCCGAGCCAATCGATCGTCTGCTGGTCGCCAAGAACTCCCAGCGCCGACAGCAGTGCATTGAGCGCCCCGGACTGCCCCAGGATCTGCCGCATTCCGATCGCCCCGACAAACGGCGGCAGGATCATCGGCACAAGCAACAGGCCCGTCAGCAGCCCCTTGCCTCTGAATTCATACCGATCTGCCAATACCGCCATCGGTATCGTCATCAGGAGGACGAGCACGGTGGTCGCCACGGCGATTTCAAAGGAATTGATGAACCCCTCCAGATAGACCGGACTCCGGAAGACCTCGAGAATGAACCGCCCCGTCAACCGCCCGTCGTGATAGAAGCTGCCTCGCAGTGTCTGAAAGATCGGCCAGACAAAGAAGATGCCGAAGAAGGCACCGATTAGAACCGCGATCAAGATGGCACTTCGTCGCGGAATCATCGTCCTGCCACCTTCTCGATCGCCCGCTTTCGGGCTTCCTTATAGCTGTTGCGGAAGAACTCCGTCCACTCCCGGGACACCTCCACGGCCTTTAGCTTGTCTCGAAGGTTGACCTTCTCCGCCTGTTCGTAGGTCAACGGCATTCGCTCCATGAGGGCCACCGCCTCCCTGCATTTGTCGGGACCACCCGCCGCCAGGACGTCCGACCATGCCGCCACCAGTTCCTCATGGGTATCCAGACACATCGCCCGGATGAATATGCGGATGAAATCGAAAAGACCCGCCGTCCATCGCGGAACATAGGTGAACTCCGAGGCCGCATCGTACGGATTCGTGTCGTCCTCCACCGTCCACGGCTTGTGGGCATCTGTATAGAGGTCCCGACGAATCGGCGGGCGATGGAGCGCGTACTTGGTCGGTCCACCGGGAACACCCACCCGATAGCTCCACAGACGTTGCCCCTCCAGCGTCAGTGAGAAGTAAATGAACCGTTTGGCGATCTCGGCCTGAGGCGCCCCCCGAAACATGGCGACCGGATCCATGCTCACACTCGATCCCCCGATGGGCGTGATGTACCCCATGCGACGGGTGCCGTCCTGTCGAAGGGCGCCACCGGATTCAAAGCGTCCGAAAAAGTCGATGCACATACCTGCCACCGAGTTGCCCTGAGCAACGTCAACGGCAACCTTGGGCGCATAGTTCGTGAAGTATCGTGCATTGCCCGAAATCCGTTGGATGAGTCTCATCCCCGTCCAGAAACCCGCCTCGACGGCCTCACGCTCCTGCTCGGCACCCAACCGGTCGACCTTCAGCCCCCGGCACCGATTGCGGATCTCCGATGCGACCTGCTGCTGAATCAGCATCTCGAAGGCCTTGTTCGACGAACCGCTCTTGGCCGGGTCCGCCAGACCGATCGCACCGAGGAAACGGGCATCCGCCAGATCGCTCCACTGACTCGGAGGACGGTCGATGCCCAGCCGTCGCAGTCCGTCATAGTTGAAGCAGATCCCGAAGCAGGTCAGGCACGTCCCGTAGTAGCGGTCCTGGGTGTCGTACAGAACCTCGCCGCCCACCATCTGCGGCATCACCTCCGGCCGCAGCATTTCCGGGTGCTCCCTCGCCAGCCCGCAGGGAACCAGATTTCCCATCCGAGCCTGCTTGTCTACGTCGTACCATCCCCCGCCGAAAAGCAGGTCGATGCCAATGCCGACGTTCGATTCCAGGAAGGCCCTGCGCGCCTCGACGACCTCCTGAGGAGTCCCGGGCGGTGGCCGGGTCGGATCGATGCGGGGATTCGCAAACCCGGATTCGATCGCCGGTGTCCATCGCCTCCCGAGGTGCCCTGTCCAATAAGCCCTGAACGACGCGACGTATTCTGCAGCGACATAGCGCACGATGTCGCTGGTCCCCCCACCGATGAACCGCCAGTCCATGCGAACAGGCTTCCCGTAATGTGCCCGGTGCCAGCGGCTGAACGCCACCTCATACTCGTAGCGAATGGACTCGTTGTGGGGAGACAGGGCCGCGACAATCGGCACGTCCGGAGCATACTGAACCTGGGAGGGACGGAGCAGATAGGGGATGCCCAGTACGATCGCCATCAGGCCTATGACCAGTGCACCGCGAGCCGCCAAGTGATCCGCACCTCTCTGAAGAGGGTTCGCTTATCAGGCGTCCAGAACCGTCACATCCGCCGGGTCGAACCACCACTCAATTTCACCCGTCGGGTCGATCTTCGGGTTTATTTCAGTCACCTTGAATCCCACCTCACCGCCCAGATGAACCTGGTGCTGAGCGATTTCTCCCAGATAGACCGTCTCCACGATCCGCCCCCGGAAGACATTAACCGACCGATTGCCACCATCAGCCGGCCGGATGCTTTCCGGACGGATCGAGACGATCACCCGGTCGCCCTGCTTCCAGCATCCGGGCCCCCCCCGCGCATCCACCATCCCCAGTCTCGATCGGATCCGTACCGACACATCATCGACCTCGACCACTTCCCCATCGAGAACATTCGTCTCGCCCAGGAAGTCGGCCACAAAGCGGTTGAGCGGCCGGTTGTAAAGCTCCTGAGGCCGCCCCACCTGCTCGACGCGACCGTCCTTCATCACGGCAATGCGATCGGCGATCGACAGGGCCTCCTTCTGGTCGTGGGTCACATAGATCGCCGTCAGTCCGGCTCGCTTGCAGATGGCGCGGATCTCTACGCGCATCTCCAGCCGGAGTTTAGCGTCGAGATTGCTCAGCGGCTCGTCGAGAAGCACACACTGGGGCTCGATAACCAGGGCGCGAGCCAGGGCAATACGCTGCTGCTGTCCCCCCGACAGCTCATTCGGTTTCCGTGACACGTAGGCCGACATCTGAACCGTGTCCAGGGCTTCGGCGACGCGACGCTGCCGTTCGGCACGGGCAACGCTGCGAACCTTCAACCCGAAGGCGACGTTCTCGCCGACGGACATGTGCGGCCACAGGGCATAATTCTGAAACACCATCCCCGTGTTCCTCCGGTGGGGTGCCACCTCGGTCACATCATTCCCACCGAAGAGAATCCGGCCCGCGTCGGGATGCCAGAACCCGGCTATGCAGCGCAACAACGTCGTCTTTCCGCAACCGCTCGGCCCCAGTAGAAAGAAGAGTTCTCCGGCCTTGATCTGCAGCGACACGGCATCGACCGCGGTGCAGTCATTGAAGCGTTTGGTCACACTTTCCAATACGACGTCAATCACGGGTACCCACCGCCACAACTGGACAGGAAGAACATCGCAGCCGCATCTCCATGCATCAAGGAGCCCGAATGCCTGTCGTAACCGCCTGTATATTCAGGTACCCGGCGATTTGCAATGGGCCTCCCCTCATTGCCAACCCCTGACGGCGCTGTATTATTCAAGCTGTCGAGAGGACGCATCGTCCACACCGACAGAATGAAGATGGCAAATGCCGGATCGCACCCAGATCAATCGAATCACCTTCTGGCCACTCGCAATCCCCATGAAGATCAAATTCGCCCACGCCGCCCACGAGCGGAACGTCGCCGATCCCGTGGTCGTTTCCGTCGAGTTGGCCAACGGCGTTGTCGGATGGGGCGAGACCCTTCCCCGACCGTATGTCTCCGGCGAGACCGTCGAGTCCATCCGCCCCGCCGTCGAACTGGCCATTGCTCCCCTTCTGACGTCCCTGCACCCGCAGTGCCTTCCCGATGCCCTCGAAGTCATCGACGCCCTGCCGACCATCGACCCGGACGGCCGTCCGATCAGCGCCGCTCGCGCCGGCGTCGAGATGGCCATGCTCGATGCGTATTGTCGAAACTGGCCCCGTGCCGTCGCTGACACCGTCGGATGGCTCGGCCTGGCAGGCATCGGGGTCCAAGGGAGCCTCGTCAATACCCGATACAGCGGCGTGCTCAGCGCCGAAGAACCCAAACGGGCACTCCGTTCACTCTGGAAGATGCGATTGTTCGGCCTCCACGATTTCAAACTGAAAGTGGGCTTTGAGGGGGATGACGACCTGGTCAACGCTGTCGCGGGAAAGCTCGCCCCCAGCCTTCGAAAGGGTCGCACCACCCTTCGACTCGACGCCAACGGCGGATGGACACTGGATCAGGCCATCGAGCGTCTGACCGCGTGGAAACGCTGGCCGATTGCCTGCATCGAGCAGCCGTTGCCCAAGGGCAAGGAACACGACCTCATCGAACTCAAGCGTCATGTCGACACCCCGATCATGCATGATGAGTCCCTCATCTCTCTGGCCGATGCCGAATCGCTGATTAGCATGCGTATTGCCGATTTCTTCAATATCCGCCTCAGCAAGAACGGCGGCTGGCTCGCATCGATCCGTATGGCCGGCCTGGCCCGTAAGCACGGGGTCGGATACCAGCTTGGATGCATGGTCGGTGAGACCAGTATCCTTTCCGCTGCCGGCCGGTCTTTTCTGTCCGTCGTCCCGGGTGTGGACTTCGCCGAGGGGAGCTACGGCGGCTTCCTCCTGAAGGATGACGTGGTCGAACGCCCCCTTCGCTTCGGATATGGTGGCCGAGGCTCACCGCTGCCCGGCCCCGGATGGGGCATCCAGGTGAGAGAAGAGCGGCTCAAGAGGCTGGTCGCCGACCGGCCCATCCAAATCGCGTTGTGAGGCATACCCCATGAGCACATCTTCCATCCATTGGCGTCTTCCGGCAGGAGTACTCTGCGCGTTGACCTCCTCGGCACTCTGGGCGGCTCAGGCTCCCGATGAAGCCACGCTGATCCGTCAGATCAAGGAACTCATGGCAGAGCCGAAACCCACACAGAACCATCGCGCCGACATGGAGGCCCTGGCCGATCGAAGCGAACGCGCCCTCAACCTGATCGATAAGACGCTGAAGGCCCACCCCAAGACCGCCCAGCGTGATGAGCTTCTGATGGCGCGTCTCCAGGCCATGTACCGGGTGGCCGCCATCCGTGGCAAACCGCTGGAATCCCTCGAGGCCGAAGCCGATCGGATTCTGGCCTCCAGGCCCTCGGGCGATCTAGCCGCCTATGCCGCCTTCATCAAGCTGCAGACCCGCTTGGTGGCCCATCGTGCCGAGATGCGCAAGAAGGCCCTCCCTACCCAACCCCTGACCACCACGCAGCGAGCCGATCTTGAAGCCCGCCTCGCCGCAGAGCGAAGAACCTTCGCGATGAAGCTCTTCACCGAATACGCCGCCAAGTACCCCAAGAGCGAGCATGCGGCGCCCATACTCGCCGCACTGGTGGAAGACGCTTGGGATCGTGTCGACGAACCCGCCGCCACCAGGTATCTCGCCCTCCTGACCGAGGGCTTTCCGAATCACGTCGAGACCGAACGGATTCAGGCATCCGCCAAGAAAAGAGAGGCAATCGGCAAACCCTTCCAACTCTCATTCACCAGCACATCCGGTGAACAGATCGACGTCGCGAAATTGAAGGGGCATGTTGTCGTCGTGGATTTCTGGGCCACCTGGTGCGGCCCTTGCCGCCGCGCAATGCCGAAAGTCAAAACGATGTTCGAGCGACTGGGACCTCAGGGCCTGCGCATCCTCGGCATTAGCCTCGATAGCTCCCGTGAAGCGATGGACAAATACCTGAAGGACGAAGGTATTACCTGGCCTCAGTACTTCGACGGCAAGCAGTGGGATAACGACATCGCTCGCCGCTTCGGCGTTCAGGCCATCCCCGCGGTCTATGTCGTGGACAAGGCCGGCATCCTCCGTGCCGTTTCGCCGGCCAATCTGGAGGCACTCGTCGAGCAGCTCATGGCCGCCAGGTAGTACACAAACCCCCGTTCGGAGGCAGTGACCCTCTTCATGCACCGGGCTTGCGACGCTTGTTGGCATCCAGTTCGATCTCGCCGAACTGCTGCTCATGCTGGCGAATCATCTGCCCGAGCGTCATCGCCAGGCGCTTGGCCGAGTAGTAGGTCAGAACCAGGCGATCGGTCACCTTGAAGATCATCTCCGGCTGAGCATCCTGCCCGGGACGCGTTGCCATGGGCTGAATCAGGTTCATTCCGAAATCCAGGATGACCTCCTCCGCCGTTCCGTGGGTTCGGAACCCGTTGGCATAGCTCGTCCGCAACTCTCGCTCGTCGATGTGCATACGGACCTGCCGCTGTCCGGTCTGTTCCCGTGCCTGTTGTTCGATCGGATGACCACCGCCCGTCTGTGAACCGCCGTTGCCCGCCATGGAAGACTCCCTTCTGCTGGATGGACTCGCCGGGCCCAAAACCCCGCGTAATGCCCTGAATTCTACCACGACGTGGCCCGCATGGAACAGCAGATACTCCGACTCGCCTCTCGCCTCTCACCGTATGGCCCATTATGATGCGGCCCATGCGAGAGGCCATCCTGTCCATGGCGCTGCTGCTGATCACCTCGGCGTGGCGGCCCGCCTCGGCCTACTCCGAGGCCCCCATGCTCGCTGCCCGTGTAGCCGAGGGGTCTCTGCCCCCCGTCGAACAGCGCCTTCCGGAATCGCCTCCCGTCGTAAAGCCCTTCGAGTCAATCGGCACATACGGTGGCACATGGCGACGAGTCGCCATCACCTTCTTCGACATCCTGCTCGTGTCGCGCATGGGATATGAAACGCTCGTTCGCTGGGACCCCACAGGCATGCACGTCGTGCCGGGCCTCGCCGAACGATACGAGGCGAAGGACGGCGGCAGAACCTACGTGTTCCACCTCCGCAAGGGGGTCCGATGGTCCGACGGCCAGCCCTTCACCTCCGAGGACATCCGGTTCTGCCTCGAAGACATCCTGTTCGACAAAGAGGTGACCCCCGCCTTCCTCAACTGGCTCACGATCGATCGAACCCCTCCGGAAATCCGAACGCCCGACCCCTACACCATCGAACTTCGATTCGTCCGGCCCTACGCCATCTTCCCCAAGATGGTGGCCTACATGGGCTCGCAGATGCTCGCGCCCAAGCACTATCTCAAACAGTACCACCGCAAATACACCCCCTATGACGAAGTCCAGCGGAAGGCCCACCAGGCCGGTTTCGGTGAATGGTTTCGATACATCTACTATCGCAACCACCCCGACGATAACCCCGACCTGCCTACCTTGAAGCCCTTCGTCCTGAAGGTGCCATATCCCGCGGCACGCGTCATCGCCGAACGGAACCCCTACTACTGGAAAGTGGACCCCGCGGGCAATCAGCTCCCCTACATCGACCGCATCGTCTACACCGTGGTCCAGAACACCGAGATCGCCAACCTCAAGGCCATGACCGGCGAAGTCGACTTCCAAGCAAGACTGATCGACTCGGCCAACTATACCCTCTTCATGCAGAATCGTCAGAAGGGGCACTATCGCGTCATGGCCGACGACAGCCCCGATCCGACGGTGCTCTATGTGAGCCCGCACAGCAAGAATTCCCGGTTCGCCCCCATCCTGGCCGATGCGAGGTTCCGAAAGGCCCTCTCCGTGGGAATCAACCGTGATGAAATCATCGATCTGATCTTCTCGGGTATGGCCGTCAAGAGCCGCGGCGTTGTCTCACCCTACGATCCGCACTATCTCCCGGAATTCGATCGCGACTACCTTCAGTACGACCCTTCCTTGGCCGACCGGCTGCTCAATGAGGTCGGACTTCGACGCGGTCGAGACGGAATTCGAGTCCTGGCCGACGGCACACCGTTCCGCTTCCTCCTGCACCTCTATCCTACTGAGGAAGGTGTCAGCAACGACTTGTGGCAGCTCGTCGCAGATCAGCTTAGGGACATCGGACTCGAGTTCACACTCAAGATCGATGCCCGAGCCCTGAGCGTTCTGGAAGTCTCCAACGGCAATACCGACTTCTATGGCTACTCCATCGCCGGCATGCACTGGATCACCGACCCTATGTACTACATCCCCTGGAACCGGTACAGCCACTTCGCCCCCCTCTTCGGCCGGTACCAGGGCAGTCAAGGTCGAGACCATCAGGGCGTGAAGCCTACCCCCGAGTACCAGCGATTGGTGGATACCTATCTCGAAATGAGATCGACGTTTGACAATCCGAATCGCAGGCTTGAGCTGGCCCATGCCATCCTCCGGCAATGGGCCCGGCAGTGCTACGTCATCGGCATAGTCCGCCGCAAGGTGTTGACCATCGTCTCCAATCGCTTTCACAATCTCCCGGACCATTTCATCCACGACGTGCGGGTGCAAATGCCGGGCTACCTCGGTATTGAGCAGTTCTACATGGTCCCGGAGTAAACCTCAGATGCTCAGCTTCATTGCACGTCGCCTGCTCATGATGATCCCCACCCTGTTTCTAATCTCCGTACTCTCCTTCATCGTCATCCAGCTTCCCCCCGGTGACTTCCTGACGACCTACGTCGCCAACCTCCAGCAGAGCGGCGAAGCCCCCGACGAGGCGCAGATTGAGAGCCTTCGCGCCCGCTATGGTCTGGACCGACCGATGTACGTCCAGTACTGGAAGTGGATCAGCGGCGTGCTCCGCGGCGATTTCGGCCAATCGTTCGCCCTGAACCGCCCTGTCAGCCGTCTCATCTGGGACCGACTCGGCCTGACCGTACTGATCGCCCTGATCACCCTGGTCTTCTCCTGGATCATCGCCATACCGATCGGCGTGTACTCTGCGACACACCAATACACATGGCTCGATCACCTGTTCACCTTCTTCGGCTTCGTCGGCATGGCGACCCCCTCGTTTCTCCTTGCCTTGGTGCTCATGTTTCTGTCATACCTCTGGTTCGGCGGCGGTGTCGGCGGACTGTTCTCCGACGCCTTTGTCGAGGCACCCTGGAGTTGGGCGAAGGTCGTCGATCTGCTCAAACACCTCTGGGTACCGGTCCTTGTTCTGTCGGTTGAAGGTGCCGCCGGGCTGATCCGCGTCGTTCGAGCCAATCTGCTGGATCAGCTCGAGATGCCCTACGTCGTCACGGCACGGGCCAAGGGCCTGTCCGAATGGCGGCTGCTCATGAAGTACCCCGTGCGCATCGCCATCAACCCCGTCATCAGCACGATCGGCTGGATGTTGCCGACCCTCGTATCGGGATCGATCATCGTCTCCATCGTCCTGAGCCTGCCCACCGCCGGCCCGCTGCTCCTGAATGCCCTCATGGATCAGGACATGTACCTCGCCGGCGCCTTTGTGCTGCTCCTGAGTGTCCTGACCGTCATCGGCACCCTGATCTCAGACATCCTGCTGGCCTGGGTTGACCCCCGGATCCGGTTCGAGAAGCGGCCATCATGAACGACACGAAGCTCTACATGGCGTCTCAATGGCGGTTGATGTGGTGGAAATTCACCGACCACAAGCCGGCCATGTTCTCCCTCTTCGTGCTGGGCGCGTTCTACTTCGTCGCGATATTCTGCGAGTTCTTCGCCCCCAACGACCCCGCTCGAAGGAACGTGCCTCTGAGCTTCGCCTCACCGCAGACCCTTCGTCTTGTTCATCAGGGACGCCTGCATCGACCCTTCGTTTATCCCCTCACTCAAACCATCGACCCGGAAACCCGCGCCAAGAACTACGTGGACGACGCGTCGCGTCCCCTCTCTATCCGCTTCTTCGTCCCGGGCGACCCCTACAGGCTCTGGGGTGTGTTCGCCATGAAACGGCACCTGATCGGCATCGACCCGCCCTATCGGCTCCATCTGATGGGGTCCGACCGCATGGGCCGAGACCTCTTCAGTCGAGTCATCTACGGAAGCCGTATCTCACTTTCCATAGGACTCGTCGGTGTAACGCTCAGCCTGGTCCTCGGCGTGCTGATCGGCGGCCTCTCCGGCTATTACGGCGGATGGTTCGACAACATGATCCAGCGATTCATCGAAATCCTGCGATCCTTCCCCACCATTCCGCTCTGGCTGGCCCTGTCGGCCGCCATGCCCACCGACTGGCCGCAGGCTCGAGTCTACTTCTGCATGACGCTGATCCTCGCCCTGATCGGCTGGACCGGCCTAGCTCGCGTGGTTCGCGGCAAGATACTGTCTCTCCGAGAAGAGGACTTCGTCCTCGCCGCACGAATCGCCGGCGTACGGGAGGGCACGATCCTCCTGAAGCACCTGGTGCCCAGCTTTCTGAGCCATCTCATCGTCACGGTCACGCTGGCCATACCCGGCATGATCCTGGCCGAAACCTCCTTGAGTTTCCTGCGACTGGGTCTTCGCCCCCCCACCATCAGTTGGGGGGTGCTGCTCCAGGACGCTCAGAATATCCGTGCCGTAGCCCAGTATCCCTGGCTGCTGCTGCCGGTGGTGTTTGTCGTAGTCACCGTGCTCATGTTCAACTTCCTGGGCGACGGGCTTCGCGACGCCGCGGACCCCTATACGCACTGACCGTACCATCGACGGAAGCTGTCGGAGTATCTGCATGGACCCACTTCTGAACATCCGCGGCCTTGAGGTCCGCCTCTTTCTCAAGGAAGGCACCGTTTGCGCCGTCAACGGCCTCGACCTGGCAATTCCCGCCAACCGCACCGTCGGCCTCGTCGGTGAGAGCGGGTGCGGCAAGAGCATCACCGCACGAGCCATCCTCAACATACTCCCGCCGCGCGGACGTATCACCGCCGGATCGCTGTCTCTCCAGCCCAGAGAAGAAGGAGGCCCCGCCCTCGACCTGTCAGCCCTGCCGTCCGACAGCGTTGCGATGCGCCGCATCCGTGGACGCGACATCTCCATGATCTTCCAGGAACCGATGACCTCCCTCTCGCCCGTTCACACGATCGGTGATCAGATCGGCGAGGTCTACCGCCTCCATCGTTCCGCTGGCCGGCGAAACGCCCGGCGCCTGTCGGCCGAGATGCTCAAGCTGGTGGGTGTCCCCATGCCCGATCGTCGCCTCGACAGCTACCCCCACGAACTCTCCGGCGGGCTGCGACAGCGATGCATGATCGCCATGGCACTCGCCTGCCGCCCCAGGCTACTCATCGCCGACGAGCCAACAACCGCCCTGGATGTCACCATACAGGCGCAGATCATCGCCCTCATCGAGAGACTTCAGGCCGAACTGAACATGGCCGTCCTGATCATCACCCATAACCTCGGCGTCGTCGCCGAAATCGCCGACGAGGTGGCCGTCATGTATCTCGGCCGGATCGTCGAACACGGACCGACCCGGGAGGTCTTCTCCCAGCCCACACATCCCTACACCCGCGGACTGCTCGATTCACTGCCGAAGCTGGGGTCCGGCAACACCGCTCGACTGAAATCGATCCCCGGATCCGTTCCCGATCCCTTCACAACCCCGCCCGGCTGCCCGTTTCATCCACGGTGCCTTCATGCCATCGAGGGGCTCTGCACCGCCGGTCGGCCTCCCGAACTGACCGACATCGCCCCCTCGCATCGTGTCGCCTGTTGGTTATACTCACACGTTCACGAAGGACGGGACCCCCGTTGATCGGAACGACTATGCCCGAACCTCTTCTGGAGATCTCCGGACTGACCAAGGTCTACCCGATCACCACCGGCCTGTTCAAAGAGACCGTCGGACACCTTCGCGCCGTCGACAGCGTCAGCTTCATGATCCCCCGGGGGCAGACCCTCGGACTGGTCGGCGAAAGCGGCTGCGGCAAGACCACCACCGGCCGGATGATCCTCCGCCTCATCGAGCGGACCGCCGGCGACATGTTCTTCCACCAGAACGGGAACACGGTGAACATCGGAACCCTTCAGGGCGAGCAACTGAGGCGATTCCGCCGGCACATGCAATTGGTCTTCCAGGACCCGTACTCGTCCCTGAACCCTCGCATGACGGTGTTCGACATCATCGCTGAACCCCTGCGATCGCTCGGCTCCGGTTCCTCGGATGACATCGAAGCCCGTGTTCGTGAGCTCACAGCCTCCGTCGGTCTCAAGGTCGAGTTCCTCCGCCGATATCCGCATGCCTTCAGCGGAGGTCAGCGCCAACGCATCGGCATCGCCCGTGCCCTTGCCGTTCGCCCTGAGCTGGTGGTGTGCGACGAACCAGTCTCCGCCCTCGATGTGTCCGTCCAGGCCCAGATCGTCAACCTCCTGAAAGACCTGCAGACAGAACTCGGATTGACGTACCTCTTCATCGCCCATGACCTGTCGGTCGTCGAGAACATCAGCCACCGTGTGGCGGTCATGTATGCCGGACGAATCGTGGAAATGGCCGACACCGACACGATCTTCCATCACCCTCGACACCCCTATACCCACGCCCTTCTGGCGGCCGTACCCAACCCTACGCCCGCTCAGCCGGGCCAACGTCCACTCCTGTCGGGCGAGGTCGCCGACCCCTCGAACCTCCCGTCGGGATGCTCCTTCCATCCACGGTGTCCTCTCGCCCGGGACGTGTGCCGAAGCGACGTGCCGATGCTTCGGCCGATCAATGACGAACACATGGCGGCCTGTCATCGAACCGATCAGACGGCCCGAACCATCCCCCTGTATCCTGGAGGCTCTTCATGAACGCGTGTGCAATTCTGCCCGTTGCCTTGTCTCTATCCTCAGTGCTTCTGGCAGCCGAGGACATTCATACAGACGTCGTCTTTGGCGCCGACCTATCACCCAAATACAAGCACCCCGCCTCGATCACCGAGCTTGCCAACGGCGATCTCTACCTGGCGTTCTACGGTGGCACGGGCGAATACGACCTCGACACCGCCGATTACGGCGCCCGGCTGCCCAAGGGCCAAACGCAATGGTCCAGGCCCGTCATCATCGCCGATACCCCTTTCATGTCGGATGGAAATCCGGTGATCTGGCAGGCACCCGACGGATGGGTCTGGCTGTTCTACCTCACCCGCTATGGCGACACGTGGTCGAACTCACGAATCAAGGCAAAGATCTCCAAGGACGGCGCCCTCACCTGGTCGGACCCCCTGATACTCAGCTTTGAAGAAGGTCTCATGGTCCGCAGCAAACCCATCACGCTCGCAAACGGCGATTACCTTCTCCCGATCTATCACGAGACCGGCCACGATCGTGAGATCGTCGGCCACGACAGCACGTCTCTCTTCATGCGATACGAACCCAAAACCCACCGCTGGACCCAGTCCAACCGCATCCGATCGCGGATGGGCAACATCCAGCCGTCCGTGGCCCAACTATCCGACAATCACCTCGTCTGCTATTGCCGCCGGGGCGGCGACTACGAACCCCGAAAGGACGGCTTCGTCGTTCGGTCCGAATCCCATGACGGCGGACGAACCTGGAGCGAGGGCAAGGATACGACCTTCCCCAATCCCAATGCCGCCGTGGACATCCTCAGGCTGCGCAACGGTCACCTCCTTCTGGTGTACAACGACAGCATGAATGAGCGCACCCCCCTGACCGTTGCCCTATCCACCGACAACGACAAGACCTACCCCTATCGCCGTAATATCGCCACAGAACCGTTCGACTATGCCTATCCCTATGCAATCCAAACTCAGGACGACAAGATTCACGTCATCTACACCAGTCATAGCCGAACGGTCATCAACCATGCCGTATTCACTGAGGATGCCATTCGCCAGGGGAAATAGTCCGAGTCTGTCCAGCCGTGCCCTGGCAAGTTGCGGCTATTCCAACAACTGAAGGACAGGAGTCCTACAAGCAATGTGCCTGCAGTCCCTTCATCAGACGGACCGCAGGCACAAAGTCGTCAGACCCGGAAACACCCCACTGGGCTACACCTGATCCGGAATCACAAACGGTGCTCGATACTCGCGCTTCAGGAACACATTTGCCTCTTTGGAGTAGTCGCCGACGAACGTCTCGGTCTTCGGATCGAAGGTCAGCATCTTGCCGCCCAGCCGATAGGAGGCGTTGGCAATGTGTACGTGCATCGCCGACAGGTGTCCCTGGAGGATGTCGGCATCCAGATCCTCGACCTTGCGGCTGCGAACCGCCTTGAAGAAGTTGTCGAAGTGGCTGTCGCCGCCGGTACCTCCGACCTTGGGCAACTCGGTTGGCTCGGGCTTGCCGCCGTATGGCTGACCCGTTTCGCCAAACTCCGCCTTCCAGCCGACCATGTAGCCATCGGAACCGTAGAACAGGTTACCTACGGTCACGCCATCAAGCTCCTTGACATTAACGAACTTCTCGCCGGCTTGACCCGGGAATTCCTTGTACTTCTGCTTGTCGGTCGTCAGCCCCTCGAAGTTCGTCGATCGCCCTCGAACCTCAAAGACCAGCATCTTTCCGTCGTCATATGTCAGGGTGGCAACTTGAGTGTTCGGTGTCTCGCCCTGGTCCTTATACCCATAGCGACCACCCATCGAGCTGCCCCGGACGGGCACTTCCTTGTTGATCCCCCATCGCGCGAGGTCCATTTCGTGGATGCCCTGGTTGCCGATGTCGCCGTTGCCGAAATCCCAGAACCAGTGCCAGTTGTAGTGAACGTAATTCGGATTGAAGGGGCGATTGGCGGCCGGGCCGAGCCATAGATCATAGTGAATACTCTTCGGAGCTTCGCAATCCGGCTTGATACCGATCGAGTTGCGGCGTTTGAAACACGTTCCACGGGCCATGAACACGTCGCCGATGATCCCCGCGTACAATTGCGCCACCCCACGCCGCTTCCGGTTGTCGCTACGGCTTTGGGTGCCCACCTGAACCATCCGGTTGTATTTCCGAGCCGCCTCGACCATCTTCCGCCCTTCCCAGATGCTCCAGCAGCAAGGCTTCTCAACATAAACGTCCTTGCCCGCCTGGCAGGCCCAGATCGTTCCCAGGGCATGCCAGTGGTTCGGCGTGGCAAAGCTCACCGCGTCGATCGACTTGTCCTCAAAGAGCTTTCGCATGTCGACATAGGTGTCCGGCTTCTTGCCCCTGGCGCCCTGAACCGCACCCGCCCGCGAACTCAGCACCTGTTCGTCAATGTCGCACAGGGCAACAAGGTCGATACCCTTCGACTTCAACCCCAGGACGCTCCGAATGTGTGAATTGCCCTGACCGTTGATGCCGATGCAGGCCATCCGGATCGTCTCATTTGCCCCCACTACGCCATAGGCCGGCCCGTGCGTTGCCCCCACGATCGTCGCGCCCGCCGCGGCCTGGGCCGTCGTCTTCAGAAATGCCCTTCGATTCATTGGTTTCATGATTCTCCTCGCTTACTGAAATGATCCCCTGTTCGACACTACGGTTCATGTGATGTGCCGACCCGCCCGCACCGCGTCGCTACAGCTCGTGGAGAGAGCCGATCGGCAGTAGTCTCGGAAGCCTATCAGATTCCCGACGGTGCGGGAAGACGGTTTACAGAATCCGACACCTATCCTCAGGGCTGCCCACCATGGGCTTCGGGACAGACGAACAACCCCGTCCATCCTGAGCCACCGCACCCATTTCTCGCCGATCCCATTTGACCGTCGTCGATGCCGCCATCAGAATACGCTACCGACTTGCTGCAGCCGGACCGCGGCCACGCCACTCCTTTCGAAAGGACGATCAGATGAAGAACGTACGACACCCTATGCTTGTTGCGGGAATCCTGACGGCAATCCTCTTGTCCGGAATAGCAACTGCTGAACTGTGGGCTCAGGACGCCTCGCCCCAGGGGCTGAAGGCGGGCGAAGAATCCAAGGGCCCCTGGTGGATGAAGGTCACCGCTCTGACACCGGACGGCAAGCTCGATCTGAGGACCAAGCCCTGGTACGCCCAGGCCCTCAAGCTCAAGGCCGGTGAACGCATGATGGTCGAAGAACCCGGCGTGCCCCCCGGCCGCATGATGGTCCGCCGCGAGAAGTTCGGCAACGCCCCCAAGGCCATGGAAGCCCTCGTCTGGATCATCGACGACGACGAAGACGGCAGCCTCGAAAAGGGCGGCGACATCGATTCCGATTGCTACGTCGTGGATTACGGCCCCAACGGGCTCGTCGACCGAATGGTCGACTACATGGACAATGACGGCGACCAGGATCCCGACGAGATGGACCTCCGCTACTTCACCAACGGTGAACTCCGTCGCATGTGGTGCGACATGGACCTCGACGACGACAGCAAGATGTGGAACCTGACCCGCTACGAATACGCGGGCGGTTTCTTCGAGTGCGACCCCTACGGCGACGAGATGATCTACATGAACAAGTTCAATCCGGAGACCGGCACGTGGAGTCCGATCTCCGAATGCCCCTTTGCCTTCTTCGACACCGATGCCGACGGCTTCAGCGAAGTCGTCGTGCGGTGCAGCGCCGTCCCCATCGGCTACAACATGAAGATCGACCCCGACTACGCCAATGACGGCGCTCGCTACGATGGTCCGTGGACGCCCGACATGCGCCGCATGGGAATCGTTAACATCCGCTACAGCTTCGATATGGACATGACGAGCAGCAAGGAGTGGCCCCTTCACTACGATTGCGGCTTCAATCTGGTCGGCGCCCTGCCGTATCAGTTCCCCGGCATGCAGCACTACTGTGCCAAGCGGCGCCCGCCTCAAACCACCATCGTCACGCCCTTCAAGGACCTCCGTGGCATCTGCGACCGCTATCCGGCCACGGAAACCGGCTTCTCCTGGCACGAGCAGTATGACGACACCATTTCCCTCGGCTACGGGCCCAACAAAGACCTCGACTACCGTTGGGAAGGCATCTTCTGGGTCTGGGAGCGACGCTTCATGGGCAATACCGGCGGCCCCTGTCAGAAATGGAATATGCGTCGCGAGTGGACCGACAAGCCAGCCGCCTCCCGCGAACTCTACTACAGCCTGGTCGATCGCCGCATCCACCTTAAAGGTGCCAAAGAAGGCTGGCTTCAGATCGGACACTTCGCCGGGCAGAAGGCCCTGGGTGAGATCCGGATGTACGACACCGACGACAACGGCTACTTCGACCGGTGGGAAGTCTACTGGGGCGATAGCCCGGTACCCGTTCGCGTAACCACCGTCCGCGACGAACGCGTCTCGCCCGTGACGTTCGAGTATCCGGGCATGGCCGAGTTCTACTCGAACAAGGTCCTGCCCGAAGCCCTGGCCTCCAACGAAAAGCTCATGAAGGCCATGAGCAAGGTCCGTCCTTTCGAAGCGCCCGCCGCCCTGGCCAAGGCGATGACGACCGGCACGCCCAACGTCCGCCGGTTCGCACAGGACGTCGTCCGCGAGATGCAGTATCAGGACCTGCGGCAGTCCTTCACGAACAAGGCCCACGAGGTCATCCGCGCTTCGCATCAGGACGAACTTCGCGCATTGGCCAGAAACAAGAAGGGCTCGATCCGCAACAGCGCCTACGCCTGGCGCCTGATCCGGGCACTGGCCGACCTGGACATCGCCTACGGTCAGGGAGACTTCGACAAGGCCTGTGCCGCCCTCGATGAGATCGCAAAGACCGAGGCCTCCGTGGCCTCTCAGCAGCAGCCTTGAAATGGCCGACATTGGTTCCGACCGTTGATTCATCGCACGACGCGCCACCGCGGGCGCGACCTATAGGAGAAAGCACCATGCATTCAACCCGACTCATAGTCCTGACCGGCCTCCTGGCAGCCGGTGCCATCGGATACACCCCTTCTGCCCAGGCGATGACCGAGGACGAGCTGTGCCGGCTGTACATGCAGGTCGTGGAGAGTGCCGTCGATGTCTTCGAGCCCCTCTGGACCGACGATTCGAAGCGTATCCCCAACAGCGGCTTCTTCGACTTCCGCAAGTACACCGACTGGGAGCCGAAGTGGTATGCCGAGGTCATCACCGTCCCGGGCAGCGGACAGGTGATCTACTGCTACACCCTCCTGCTCAGCGAGACTCAGAAAGAAACCTTCGGCGCCGCCAAACTCAGCCGGGCCACGCTCCTCGATCGGTGCATCAAGGTCCTGCGCTGGATCAGCATGACCAGCGCCTACGTCGAGAAGCCCTATGACTACCTGCCGCCCAGAGACCCTCACGACTTTTACCAGGGCAAGAACTGGCGGCGCAAACTCGGCTATCGCGCCGACGAGATGGGCTGGATCACACTGGCCGCCGCGAGAATCTGGGACAAGATTGACCCAGAAACCAAGAAGCTCCTCGAAGCGGTGATGATCGGCGGAGCCCCCAAACAGAGGCTGCCCTACACATGGGACCCGGGACAGGGCGGCAACCACGACCAGGTGAAACAAGACCTCGCCAGCACGATCGGAGCGGCCTACCTGTTCCCACAGCGGCCCGACCACGCCCTCTACCAGGACATTGTCCGGTGGCAGGGAATCGACATCGTCTCGACGTGGCATGACAGGGCGTGCGCCGTCGTCGCCGACGGCAAGCCTGTCAAGGAATACGCCAAGGGCTGGAACCTCTACCAGGACTACTCCAGCGACCATCACGGTTGGGCGCAGGTATGGTACGGCAACGACAAGCTCATGGAGGGGCGGCTCTACCTCGAGATCATGAGCGACGTGACCAAGCTCCCGATCCCCGAGACCTTCCGATACCCCGGAAACGGCTACGACGGGATCCTCGAATGGATCAAGAGCGTCTGCCTGCCCGAGGGCGACCCGGTGTCGGTTCACGGTATGGAATACGATGCCTACTACGGCTCCGGACTCCTGTGCTTCTGCTACGGAGCCGTGCTGAAAAAGGACCCCGTCGCCGCCGCACTGGAAGAACGAACGGCCAGGCTGCTCAAACGGCACATTGAGACCGTCCGCGAATATGACTATCACCGCAACTCCTTCGCCAAGTGCGCCACGGCCTATCTGATCCACAAGCTCCGCGGCCCCCGCGCCGAACCACTGCCCATTGCCGAAGCCGTTCAGCGGCTCGAAAGCACCTACCACTATCGCTGGCATCAGGACCTGGTCCATCGCGATCAGAACAAGATCGCGTCCTTCTCCTGGGGCAGCATCACGGGTGGGCGGCTCACGCGTATGTCCGGGTATGTCGTCCCGACTCGCGGCTATGCCGAGAACATCGAGCCCCTCGTCTACCAGTACCCCGGCTCGATGATCGGCGGAAAGACCGTCAAGTGGGAAGGCCCCGCCCCCAAGGGACCGGCTGCCGATGTCGTCTATCGCTTCGCCCGAGATGAGGGCGGTCTGAGCACGGCAGGCGTCGTCAATGAGCCCGGGCTCGATCGCTATTACGCATTCTTCTCCTTTGACAACGGTCCCTGCGCCTTCTTCACCGTGTTCCGCCCCCTCCAGGACTGCCGCATTAGCTTTAACGGAATCCCCCTGAACTTCTACGCCCGAAAGGGTATCACCGAGAGCCGCACCTACTACGACGCCCAGGGCCCCCAGCCGCTCGAGCAGGCGGGCGTGCGCAATTCCTCATGGTGGTGTGTCAACGACGTCCTCGGTGTAGCGGCCGTCGGTGGTACGGCTCAGGTCAAGCTGGATCGCCAGGTCGGCTTCAACTGGGCCCGCATCCCCGCCTATCGCGATAAGTCCGATACCGTGTGGACCTCCGTGATTCCGGAACAAAAGGTCGAGGCCGGCCAGACCGCCGTCGATATCGGCCTGGCCATCTATCCCGACACGCCGCACGACCAGGTGGCCAAGGCCTCATCAGCCCTCGGCCGATCTGCGCTGCATCTCCCCGAGTCATGGAAGGGACTCGTCGTGCCCGATGCCCAAACCCCCGGCAAACGATACCTGGCCATCGCCAATCTGAGCCGGCAGGAATCGGGCAGCGCCGTCGAGCTGACGTTCGATGAGGGCGCCCCGATCCTCACGCATGAGACCATGATCACCGGCAAATCCGCCATGGCGCTGATAAGCCTCGACGGTCTGGACTCGTTGACCGAGACCCTCGAACTCTATGCCGAAACGACCGGCAACACGCGTCTCCGTGCCCTCCGCCCCGCCTTCAACCGATACCTGTTGGACCCCGTGGGCGAACAGAAGGTTTCGGTCCGCCTGCAATACCGGGGGGTCGGTGCCGAATCCTTCGCCGTGACGAAGCTGGACGGCACGATGATCAAGTCGATCTCGCCCGATGCTCTCGATCAGAACAAGGGCTTCGCGCTCGACCTGACCGAACCGATCTTCATCGAGATCCGAGGCAAGGCCTACATCGATTCGGTTGCCCCCGCTGTTGAAATCAACGACGTCAGCGTTCGCGAGGACGGCCGCGTGACAATCGAGGTGGCCTCCGACGACCGCAGCGGCATCGAGTCCGTCGAACTTCTCCGAAACGGTACGTCGGTCGGCAAGCTCACCGAGGAACCCTACCTCTGGCTCGATCGACCGGGCAATGGTGCCTACACGTACACCGCCGTGGCGATCGATGATTCGCCGAAGAAGAACAAGCGGACCTCCATGAAACGTACGGTCGTCGTCGAGGTGGGCAAGCCGTCCCCGTAAGGCCAAGCGCATTTTCCATTGAGGTTCGGCCACACCGAACGTGGGAGAGCGAACGCAGGCGCGAGCCGCACTGGGCCGAAATGGAGTCTGCGCGAACCAACGCCTTCATGCCGGCCAGACGACGGCGCTGTGGATCGCGATGAAGCCGCTCCTCCATGCGAGGCTCGCCTCCTCGATTCGAAGGTGTAATCGCGCGTCACGTCTTCATCACCTGTCCCCCCTGGGTTCGCCCGTCCCTATGCCTGCGAACTGGGATGTCCGGCGTGGAGGTCTTGCCGCCGTGCCATCCGCTCATTGGTCGCCAGCCGCCGCCTGTGAGGAGATGGGGGACCGGTGGAGGGTATAGAGACTCGGCAATAGGGCATAAGGGTTGGGGGAGCGTGATCCGACGGCGTGGCGGGCACGGCGATGAGATTGCGATCTGACATGTCGGCGAATGTCTCACTTTCGACACGTAATATGCTCGCTTGGGGCGGGATCGGAACTGAGTGACGGTGGCGCGGACCGGTCGCTGACGCGACATGACTCCGTTTGAGGCGGAGAGCGTCGTTGGGTTTGCGATCTCGTGTGTCGGCGAATGTCTCATTTTCGACCCATATTTCACGCTTTTCGGGGCGCGGGGGATGGGGGCTATTAGGATCGATTGCGAGTGGTGCGCCGCGACGCACCGTACGTTGGGGCGGACGGGTTGATGTCACGTTTTCGACACATATTTCACGCCTATCGGGAGGGCGCGGGGGCGATAGTCGGGGGTCTGGGGAAACGAGAGACAGATCGGCGTGAACGGCGGGGTTTCGGTGGAATTGAGACGGTTGCTTGAGTTGGTCGGAGTTCATGCGCGGCGTCCTCGATTGGGTCGTTCTCCTTGTCCATCGGGGATAAGGGGGGCGGTGATCTGTTGATATTTGAGGAAGGTTGTACTCCTCCGCCCGTCCGGGGCGGTTTGGTTGAGGAGGGATCGTTTACCACGGGCTCCGCTGCGCTCCGCCCGCGGCTAAAGTCCTTGGCCCCGTCGGGGCCATTGGCGAGGAAATCTCCCGGACGGGCCTTCTTGGGCGGTGGGCGTTCCTGAGGGCGGGGTTGGGTTTCGGTTCGGCATGACTGCCCGTCGTACGGTTCCAGGTCGGCCGGCCTCAGCGTGCCTGGCCGTTGTCCGGTTCGGGTCGGTCCGCCTCGGAGAGGCGGCGGAGTGTGGCCGCGTGGAGCGCAGCGGAACCCGCGGACAGATCGCGGAGATCATCTGATCCTGCCTCCAACGGGGGCAGAGGAGCGGGGGTATTCAGGGCGCGTTCAGGGACCGACGGTCCTCTGCGGAATGGGGTTGCTGTTGGGCGGGGCGGTCTGTGTTGCTTGAAGCGATAGAATCGTAACGGTATACCGATGGCAGTTGTCGTGCCATCGGCGGGTGTGGTGCGCTACTACCTCTCGTCGGGGCAGAACGAGGTGGCCGAGTTGTGCAAACTAGCTGCGTCCCCGTTTCCGTCCCGTTTCCGTCCAGGGAATGGTGGTTTCAGTAACAAGGAGTCGCAAGATGAGAGGCCTTCCCTCGTTCCTCAGGGTGTTGAAGGAATGGGTCGTTCTGGTCACCGTCATCAACTGCCAAGCAAGTGGGCAACGGGTGGTGAACTCGATTGATGTGGACGAACACGTGGAAGTCTTTGGTGAGAAGACTGGTGAGCCCGTCAAGGAGGGACTGCTCTTTGTCGACGGGAGGTACGTCGAAGGGCCCTATCGAGTTGCTTGGCGTGGGGCATCGATTTATGTCAACGAGACCAGACTGCGGCGGATGCGCATTCAGTGGCCGCCGTTCAGGGTTGAGGTGGACCGGGATCCCGGAATGCCTAGTGGACTCAATCGTGACAGCAGGTTTGAGGACGACGCGGGACCGAACCCACACAGAAACCAGAAGCTGCGATACCTCTACCAGCACTATCCCCGAGAAGTGGCTAAGAAGATGATGATCGAGTATTTCCGAGCGCTGCCCTACGTGAAGGAGGTAAGGCCGTTTGAACCAGATTGGTCAACCATAGAGATCGAAAGCCAGTCGGGCCGCAAGACATTGTTTTCCCTGCCAGGAGCAATAAGCGCCTCAGCAATGAGAACACCGACCCGTGATGACGTAATCCAGTGGTTGGAGCGCGAGCGCAAGGGGCTTGAGGATCAGTTAAGGGCCGATATGTGTGTCTTCTCGTACGAAAACGGGCTGACCACATCGGTAGCGGGTCAGAAGGCAGCGGAAACGCTTCCTCTCGTAGTCCGCACCCTGCAATCCGACAAGGGTATCGAGGAGAAGCTTCAAGTTCTGGGACTGCTCGGCATTGCCCCGCCCAGCAGACCGAAGGCGTGCGAAAGCCTAGTTCGGAGGTTCACACCCTCACAGCACCTTGCCGATCGAATCGGCGACCTTCGCAAGAAGTTCCCCCGAGCGTTGCCGGTTCCCACCGCAGAGGAGCAGGAGTCGATGGTTCGCCAAGCGTTGTCCGTGCCGGGGACGCTCGAACAGAAGCGAACCGTGTTCAGCAGACTGCTGGAAAGCAAGCGTCCGATCCTCCAGGGTGCTGAGACCGCCACGCAACCCAGTCGATGAACGCGAGGCTATCAAACGCATGCTCAATGTGCATGGCGACCCGTTTGGAGCATAGGTGTGATGCGAGGATCACCCCAGTGAAGGGACATTCAAGAATGTCCCCTTTCCCGTTCGCGGACTGGAGCGGCGCCCGATCCCAACGACTACCGGCGGGCGTTCGTGTCGAAGGGGAGCCCCTATAAGGCTCAGGTCTGGGGGACTTGCGCCTATGCCGCCCGATTGAACCTCGGAATCATCAAACTGACGAACCTGGCCGTGGAGGGCAACGGGCTGGGCTTCATCGACAACGAATGGGTGATGGGGATTCGCAACCAGGGAGAATACGTCACCGTGTCGGCCTGGATCCTCCCGAACGACGCCGACGCGTATCTGTTCCCCCCTGGCTTTGTGGAATGGTCTGCCGGTCAGTCGCCGAACGATGCGAACGATCAGCTTCATCGTCTGGTATCGGCGTCGGCGCCGGCAGAGACGGACATGACGTGCCGCATCGGTGACAGCAACGATCATGAGGTCATCAAGGTAGTCACGCTTCAGGAACTGGCCGGTGGCGGGGGCTCGGCCTCGCAGGAGGATCCGAACGTCCGGAAGATGGTGATGTGCTGCCCGGACGATGCGAACGAACTCCTGCGGGTGCATGCGGTATTGCTGCCGGACTGCACGGATGCCCAGGCGCGGCATGTGCTGACGTGGTCGGGCGATGCCGAGGTGGACCCGGAGGCGCCGAACGATCACACGCGGCGGGTGCTGCGAGTGGGGACGCCGGGAAAGAAGACCGTGACGGCCAGGGTGGGGGTGCGGAGCGAGACGCTGGAGGTGTTGGTGTTGAAGGTCGAATCGATGACCGTCAGCGCCCACTCGGCTTCGGGTCGGTCGCGTACGAACCCGCCGGACGCCAACGACCTGTATGTCCCCGAGGAGCCGAACAGCCATTCGGCGAAGGTGGACCTGAGCGTCTCGGTGATCCCTGAGGAGGGTAAGGGCTATGTCCGCTGGTCGGTCGGCGGCGATGCGGCGGATCCCTTTACAGGGACCGCGTCGGACCTGCCCAAGACGATCACATTGACACCGACGTCGGGGAACCGGACCTTCACGTTTGACGTCGGTGCCGATACGAATGGCGATGGTGAGAATGACTGCGACTGTATCGGGCTGACGGTTAACGTGGTGGGGGTTGACGTTCGTGTGGACTCGAACAACGATGGGCAGATCGACGATTCGGACGACGAGATCGAGGCCAATGCGCCGGGCAAGGTGCTGGCGTTGAACAACGATACGGACAACGGCGACGCCAATACGCCGGACTACCAAGTCCCTGCAGGCCCGATCTCCGGCGAGGATGATCTGGTTCCCGCGTATCTATCGGTGCTGGGGGCCCCGGAGGATGAGGGGCGGTGGTCCCTGTCGTTCTCATCGCGGGTGCGCGTGTATCTGAGCGCCAGCAAGACGGGGCGGATATCGGCGGACAACTGGGCACCGCGGAGCACGATGCCGAGCGTGGTGTACGTCGAGGGGATCTCACAAAGCGGCGGACCGGGCGATGCCTCGATCAGCCTCTCGTACGAACTGCCCGATCTGCCGACGACGGTCATCACGGACACGGCGGCGCTGACCGTGGCGACGGTGGAGATCATCGCCCGTTTGATACCCAATAACTTCCTTGTAACATTCGACGACGATGAAGAGTTGGCAGCGTATCAGAGGGGAGTGCGTCAGCAGGCAAAGAACAGGATTGGAATAGGCTACCAGATGTTCCCCCCAATGAACTTCTGGTGCCAACAGACGAAACTCACCTTACGGTACCGAGGCCCCCAATGGACTGGAGGCGAGGAACCGGAAATGACAACACATACCCTTTGCCTTGTCGAAGGTCTGCCGAGAGCTGGAGGGGAATTCCCCCCATCAGAATTCAGTCTCGTGGACCTGGATTTCCCATCGAACTTGAATGATGTAACCCTTGTCGGCATTCGCCCCACGGAGTACGGCGGGCGTTATGAATTGATCGTGGAGTCGTGGAATTCCGTCGTGCACCTGACTTCAGTCCCTTGCGAAATCGAGGGCAAGCCCCTTGTGGCCGATTTCAGCCTCAGTCCGGATCCCAACGGGTTCTGTCCGTACACAACACAGCAGGCGTGCCCTCAATGCGCCCTCTATGCGCCACCAGAAGTTTACTGGGGGGCCAAGTTCACTTACACCCTTAACGCCAATTTGGAAGGATATGCTTGGGTCGGATCTCTCCCGGACCAGTTGCGTGGCGACAGAACTGGGCTTCGAATCGCAGTGGCCGGAAAGACCTTGAATGTGCTCTCCGCGAGCAAGAGCATGTCCACGGAAGACCCATCGGTGAAGTGGGAGGGATATGACGACTCAATCGATGAGCCAGCCGGTGAGCCTTTCTTCTGGGGACCACATGACCCATCCCGAGAGACACGAGCAAACATCTGCGACTATCCGCAGGTCTTCTGGAGCATCGTGCCACAGCATGTGGTACCCGAAACGAACGAGAACAACCCATACCGAGCAGATGTGGAGGCAACCGCTCACATAGACCCGGATCGGTATCCCGATTGTCGCCAGGTATACCGCCGTCTCGGCGAGCCGGTTCACGTGAAATACGACATGGTCTTCGTAGCTCGATAGCCGGAGACAGACCGCCACGATACGAGCCTGTACTGGAGGCCGCAACATGCAGATCCGAGTATCATTCCTTTCGCACCACAGTTCCCTGCCCACGATACTGTTGCTGTTAGCGCTAGGCGATTCCCAAAGCGTGGGATCGTCCGAGGTACCTCAGGCACCTCCAGCGACCACGTCGAGGGCAGCGCCATCGAAGGCACTGGCTCGCATCGAAAAAAGGGTGCGCGCAACACTGAGCGACCCCAAGGCGTCGGTCGAAGCCAGATATGGCGCGGTGTACCGTGTGTTTGACCTTCGGTTACGAGATCTGGCGCCGGCGTTGGAGAGAATGGCCCAAGAGGATGATTCGTCTCAGGTTCGGGACGCTGCGAAGCACGTATTGAGCCTATGGAAGGAGCAAGACGATCAGGCGGCGAATGAAAGGGCGAGGTCGGAGGAGTACCAGCGGCGGGCTGCCGCACGGGCCGCGATGACGCCGGAGGAGCGCAGACAAGCCGATAGGGAAGCCGAGAGGGCCCCGATCAGAAAGTTTGTGAACGAGCATCGGCAGGAGATCCTTGATCAACTTAACGGCACCGTTGAGCAGCGACGCGCTGTCGTAAAGAGTGGAGCGTACTGGGTGGAGTACCTTCCAGAAGCCCTGCCGGTGCTCCGCGAGATGACCCTGAAGGAAACGGACCCCGAGACAAGGATGAAGACAGCGGGGGCGCTGGGACACTTCGACGGTCCGGATGGCGCCCCGGCACTGCGGTCATGTATCGATCCCAAGTGCCCCCCGAGACTTCGAGCCATTGCTGCGAGGGGGCTGGTGCAGTTGGGGGAGAAAGACGGTATCCCTGTCCTGATAGAGTTGCTTCGCGTGCAGGATGATCCGTCGTTCGGCTCGTTCGTGTATCTGTTCCTCCAGGAGGCTACGGGGCAGAAGATTCCGTATCCGTTTATCAGTCCCTTCCAGCCCCGAGCGCTGACGACCCAGGATGTCCAGGATCGCCTGAAGGCGGCGGATGCCTGGGAAACGTGGTGGAAGAAGGAGGGGCCGACGTTCGTGGTCAAGCCTCGAAAGAGCGGGACCACCTCACAGCCTACCGATGGAGGAAGATGACATGAGCGGAAGAACACGAATCGTGTGTGTTGCACTGTTCTGTTCATGCACACTGGCGTCGCACCTGTTCGGGTGGGGAACTCTCGCGCATTGCGTAATAGCTTTGAAGTCAGGGTCACCCGCCGGACCCGGGTACCACAATTCCCCAGACTTCTTTCCATCGAAACACCTCGGGTGGTCGAACAGTGGGGTCACAAACGAGTTCTGTTGGACGCACGAGGTTCAGCGAACCTCGTTGACGTCGCCTCATCGCGCCATGGTACCCACCTATTACACCAACGGGTGGCAGGAGCTGGACAACTCGGCCTCCAGGCATATGCAAATCCTCCTGGGGGGGAAGATCCTACCGGAACGCGTCACACAATCGATGGAATGCTTGCGCATCGGCTGGGCGGCCCACAATCGGGAGGACCAAGCGGGTCCGCCCCTCTGCAAAGCGCACTTCGGCCTCTTTCCGGGGCCTAGCGCCGCATCGGAATTGTACCTGTGGCTTAATCATGCCTTTGCGGAAGCATACTGTGACCACCTCGTGTTTGTACTCGTCTGCTGGCTGGAATACACCGGGGATACCGATACCGCAATTGCAGCGGCCTTCGACGACTTGGGACGAGGTACGACATTACCGCCGCCCTATGATGCCGTACTAAGTGCGTCAAGTGGAGATTTCGAATCGGATGCGCTTGTGTGCCTCTGCATGAAGGTATTCCGGAAGAAACAGCAGACGGTGGACACGATCCCAGCGCTTTACGAAGGAATGGGCGTTCAGTCGATGGGCGGGGTGAGGGACTCGCGCGAGCAAGAGATCAAGCTTTCGCTCCAGGACCTGATCGTCAACCGATTGGACAGGGCCACCTTCTATCGTGCGGTGGAATGGGCATTCGGGAACCCACAGTATCTTGATTACTGGAACGCAGCTATTGCAGCGGGTGCCGGGAACTGAGGCGTCAAGCGAAAACGGTTTTCGGTCCGGGGACCTCTACAGCGGGCTGGAGGTTGAAGTTGAGGGGGTGAAGCTTCTTCGTGTGGTGAGGTGTATGAAGACACCCGGATACTTCCGGCGGGTCAAATGGGAGGGATACGACGAGACGGTCGACGAGCCTGGAGGGGAGCCGGTATTCTGGGGACCGAACGATCCGCAGCGTTTGAGCAACTCAAACGTGGATGACTATCCTGCAATGATGTTGGTTCCGGGCTGCGTGGTGGGCGAGACGCCATCCGACGAGCCCTATCTGGTTCGCATTCGCGCTACGGCGGACATGCAGCGGTGGCCGGGGTGCACTCAGGTCTATCGACGATGGAGCGTACCCGTCCGGGTGAAATAGAAGATGCAGACCCCCTAATCGCTTGCCCCGCCCGTATAGGTGGTGGATGATCTTGTCGAAGGAGAAGAGCCAATGTTGGGAACCACGCGGCGGCGTCTGGGGTTGCGCCCACTTCATCTGACGTTGACAGTCGGAGTGATCGCCGTGCTCCGGGCCAGTCCGGAGGCATGCGGAGAATCGGCGTCTGGCGGAGGGCAATCCGGTACAGCCAACGCGGCCGCGGACCCACACCTTAAGAAGGTGTTGTCTTTCGTAGATGAGGTGCTGGGCAATGCGGGTGATACGGAACGACGGAAGGTTAATGCGATCATGATCGTAGAGGCACGAAGCCTCAGGCAGTATCAACCTCAGCTTGAAAGACTGATGAAGGAGGACGCCTCTCCTGTGGTCCGCGCCAAGGCGAGGCACACGCTGGAGTTCTGGCAGAGCAAGGACGCCGAGGTGGCCGAGCGAAAGGCGAAGGAGGAGGCGATTCACCGCGAGTTCCTGATGACGCCTCAGGAGCGCGAACGAGAGCGTCTGCAGGGGGAGAAGCAGTTCGTTCTGATGCTGCGGGACCAGATTCTGCAGAAACTTCAAAGCGAGAAGCCGGAGGAGAGACGGGATGTGATGGGTTCGGCGCAAACCTGGTCCAAACACCTGCCGGAGACCATTCCCATTCTGTACCGACTGGCACGGACAGATCCGAATCCCAATATCCGCCTCCATGCCCTGGTAGCGATCTTGCGCGTGCGGCGCGACAGCCCGGAGACGCTGGCGCTTCTGCAGGAGTCGCTCGGCCCCCAGAATCCGTCGATGGTGCGGTCGCTTGCAGCCGACACGATCTGCGGTCGAGGGGATAAGGCGGGCCTGGCCGTGCTGATCGATCAGCTCAATACGGACAACGTTCGGTTTCAGGCCTTCACGATGAAATGCCTTCGCGGCACGGTGATGAAGGGCGATATCGGTCCGTCGCCCAAGCTGCTTACCAAGGCCGAGAAGCCGAATGAGGAACTCTCGGACGATGAGGTGCGCCAGATTCGGGAGGGCGCAGCCGCGTGGCGAACGTGGTGGAAGGATGAGGGCCCTGGATTTGTCCTCCCGGGCGCTAGGGCGACGCAGCCGAGCACTCGACCCACGACGGGGCCCGGGAGGTAATCGTGATGAGACCCAACCGAATTGCATTGATGGCTTGGCTGATCAGCCTCGGGTCTTGCGTATCGATCTCGCTCGCCTGGTGGCCGCTGACGCACGGCCTTTTGGGCGTGGACTCCGGTCTCCATTTCAGCCCGGGGTATCGCCAGGCTCCCGACACTTGGCCGTCGTACGATTCGAACCACCCGTCCCTGGGTATCATGGACGAATTCTGCTGGGGACACTTGGTCCCCCGATATGGCCTGTACTATGTTCGTCGCCCGTGGTACTACGGCGGCGGCGTGAAGTATCAGGACAACGACCCCACCGAACACATGAGGCTTTCGGCATGCACAGGAAGCCATCGCGAAAGCAGCCCAATAGGAGGCTAGCCAATATGGAACTCAGACCGGGATTCCTCAGGCGGGGTCTATTGATCTCAACGATGTTCTGTGCGTTGGCACAATGGGCGACATGGAGTCCGCCCGCAGCGGCGCAGGGTGGATCGCCCGGTGCCGTTCAGACGAGCACACCCTCAGGGATGAGCGATCGGGAGAAGGCCATTGCCACCTTTCGGGCCGCTCTGAACGACCCGAAGCAAACGGAGTACATGAGGATGGACATAGCCTGTTGCGCTCTGACACAGCGTTTCCGGGAGCTCAAGCCGGACCTGGAACGTGTGGCGGCCGAAGACCCGTCGCCAAAGGTGCGCCGAGCAGCGGCCGTCACTCTGAAGGCGTGGCAGGAGGAAGATGCCCGTGCGGCCGAGCGCAAGGCGACGGAGGACGAAGCTCGGCGTCGGGCGGCGATGACGCCGGAAGAGCGAGAACGAGAGCGTCTGCAGGGCGAGAAGCAGTTCGTTCTGATGCTGCGAGACCAGATTCTGCAGAAACTCCAAAGCGAGAAGCCGGAGGAGAGACGGGATGTGATGGGTTCGGCACAAACCTGGTCCAAACACCTGCCGGAGACCATCCCCATTCTGAAGAAGATGATCCGGTCGGACAAAGACGAGAGGGTTCGGATGTACGCCCTGATTGCAGTGGCTTCCGCTGAACCAGAGGGCCCTGAGAAGCTGTCTTTTCTTCGATCGTGTCTGGGGCGGGAGAATCCCTTTTCTGTACGTCAGGCGGCTGCGTTTGAGGTTTGTGAACGGGGCGAGAAGGAGGGTCTGGACGTCCTGATCGAACAGCTTTCTTTCGACGACGTGCATTTCCAGGCGTACCGTATGAAGACGCTGCGGGGAACGGCGATGAAGGGCGATATTGGTCCGGCCCCGCGTCTGCTGACCAAGGCCGAGTCGCGGAATGCGGCGCTTTCGGAGGAGGAGAAGCGCGAGATACGCGAGGGAGCGGCCACGTGGCAGAAATGGTGGAAGGAGGCTCGGCCGACGTTTGTCATGCCGGTGCTGCGTGCGAAGGCAGCCAGTTCGCGCCCCACGACGGGGCCCGGGAGGTAATCGTGATGAGACCCAACCGAACCGTATTGCTGGTCGCTTTCGTGAGCTTTGCCTGTTGTGTGCCGATTGCCTTGCAGATGCCGAGCCGGACCTGACGCGCCGAACGATCACACGCGCCGGATGCTGCGAATGGGAACAGCTACGGGAGAACGAGGCGATACACGCCGCCGCTGACGGCTTCTGCGGGCAGTTTCGAGACCAGGGGCGTCCGGCCATCCTCGCTCAGGACCTCGAAGTGGCCCTGAGCCTTCTTGAGGTCGCCCAACGGAATCATCTGCCGATCGGGCCCCAACGAGGCCGTCGGCTCAAAACGCCGGCCGTCATTCGCCACGAAGACCACCTTCTTCTGAAGCCAACGGGCGAAGAGGCGGTTCCGGTTCAGTTCGGGCACGGCACCGGCACCGTAAAGAAGCCCCAGGACCCGTGAACCCCGGGTGACCCATCCCACCGCCACGATGTACTTGTCGCGATCATCGAGGTTCTTGACCAATTCGTGCTCGGGCCCGAAGGTCATGCCGTCCGCCGAAAGGCTATACCACAACCGATCCCCGTTCCGGTGCAGGCCCATCAGATAGGTTGGCTTGGACTCCTGCACGATCTTCTTGACGTCGTTGACGGCGTGATCGGTCTTGAGACACTCGGCCTCCAGGCGAAAACGCTTGCCGTCGGCGGCACTCGCACGCCATACGCGCCCCCAGTTGCGATAGTCGTTGAAGTAGAGCCGGTAGGTGTCGGCCTCGTGCAGCACGACGTTGACGCCGTTGATGTCGGCATCCGCGTAGGGTGCGTATCCCTCGATCGACACGATGTCGGACATGCCCGCCCTGTACGGTGCCGCCGCACCGTTCCACGTCTGGCCGTCGGGGCTGTGGAAGGCTGCCGGCTTGTTCCGGTCGCGGGCATCCGGATAGGCGGTGCAGATGAGGTGAAAGGCCCCGTTTCTCAGTCGGACCGCCGTCACATTGCAGACATGAATGAAGGAGCCGTGTTCGATGACCGTCCGGCGATCGCCGAAATCCAGGAAGTCCGGCGTCCGGACGCTGTAGATTCGATCGTTGCCCGTCGCGACGCCGTCCCACGCCCCGTAGAAGAGCCTCCAGCCGCCCGGAACCTCGACCGCCGACGGCGCATAGATGTTCCGATAGAGGCCCGACCACCGAGGCGCGATCAGGGGCGTCCGCTGGTCCGGCAGCCAATGAAGCGTTCCGGCCTCCCAGAGACCCGAAGCGAACTCACCGGCCGCCACGCCATGAACCTCTATCCCCCCCAGTTCCGCCTGTCCGGCAACCGGAACAACCGTCGCGGCCGCCCTCACCTGAGGAATACACACCGCCCATCCTAAGAGAAACGCGACCTTCTGATGCGTTGACATCCTCATTGTGGCTCCTTACCTGGCCTCGCCCTCGTCGCCTTCATCACCCTCTCCCAGCAGGTCCTCGATCTGTTCCGCCGATTCGATCGGGTCCGAAACCTTGTATTCCCCGTTGAACCAACGTCCCAGGTCGACCAGCCGGCACCGCTCGGTACAGAAGGGATAACTCTTCGGCCGAGTCGATGGGTCCGCCGGAAAATCTCTGCCGCAAAGTGGGCACCGTGCTATACGCATCACTCTAAATCCATCCTTGCCTGTCCGACCATGATGCCGCTATAGTAACCCGAATTCAACGTTCGTGTCTGTCCCATCAACATGTGCAAGGACTCATATGTTCGAAGCCCTTCTCTGGTTCGTTGCAGTCTGCCAGGCATTGACGGCTGCCCTGTGGTGGTTCTTCTGGTTCTTCCAGAAACGATTGAAACTCAATGAGATCAGTCTGCCTGCAGTGAAAGACTGGCCGGCCGATCAGCCGTCACCCAGTCTGGCCGTTCTCATTGCCTGCCACAATGAAGAGGACGGTATCGAGGCCTGCATCCGGCGCCTACAGGGCCAGACCTATCCCAACATGACGTTTGTCGTTGCTGACGATCGGAGCACCGATCGCACGGGCGAGATCCTTCAGCGATTGGCCACCGAGGACCCCCGCGTCCGGCCGGTGACGATCAACGACCTGCCCCCGAACTGGACGGGCAAGACCCACGCCCTCAGCGTGGCCATCGAGAGCATCAAAGAAGACTACGTGCTCTTCATGGATTGCGATGTCGAACTTGTCCCGCATGCCCTGTCCTCCGTGATGCACAAGGTCTGTCAGGACAAGCTGGATTTCTTCAGTTTCTGGCCGTACCTCGATCTGCGGAGCCCCTCGGAACGACTGCTTATTCCGCCGGCGATGACCGTGCTGAGCCTCTGGGCCAAGCCCAGGGGGTCGAGCCAGGACATCGTTGAGAAAACGATCATGGGCAACGGCCAGTTCATGCTCGTCAAACGATCGTCCTACGAGGCAATCGGCGGGCACCAGGGTGTATCCGCCGAACTGGCCGAGGACGCCATTCTGGCCCACAAGGCCCATGCCGCCGGGCAGCGTTGCTGGTCCGGGCCGGGCAAGGAACTCTACCTGGTCTACCGCGAAGGCGCGTTCTCTCGAAGCGCCAACTCCCTGGCCCGCGTGCTCATCGGCAGCCTTCAGGCTCAATGGCGGTTGCTGGCCAGCACGCAGGTGCTCATCGGCGGCTGCTTTGCCCCCGGATGGGTTCTGCCCACGGCAGTGATCTGTCTTGCCCTCGGATTCAACCCGGCGTTGTGCCTGACCTTTACCGTCTTCTCGATTCTGCATTGGACGGGGCTGGTCCTGGCCCTTCGCGATGCACTGAGCAACACGCTGGCCAAGAGAGGCTCTCTGTTCTGGTTCCCGTTTGGATCGGCGGTCGTCGCGGGTATACTTTTCTGGAGTGCGTACCTTTTCTCGGGAAGGGGCACCCTGCGATGGGGCAAGACCTATTACCGGGTCAAGGGTACACAGATCACCGCCGTCTGATGGGGAATCGTCTGACCGCTGATCCGTTCCGTAAGCTTTGGAATTGTCATGCAGCACATCAATTCGCCTCATGTAGTACCGGTTGAATCAAGCCGCGGTCTGCTCAGCCGAATCGCGGCGTGGTATGAGCGGTTTCCGTATCCCCGACTGGTTCTGACCATCGTCTTCCTGGCCATCTACGGCATCTGGCTGATCATGCCGTTCTTCATCGACGACTATCGCGCGCTTCGGAACATGCAGGAGTTCCGCCAGGGACAGCGAACGAGTATGGACCTGTATCAGTTTTTCAAGAGCGCCGAATACAACCGTGCTCAGCGTCAGGCCAACTGGCTGCCGTGGTGGGTGTCCGACGACGTGCGCGCGCAGCTTTTGCGACCGGTGGCCGAGTGGAGCCTCTATCTCGATTACCTCATCTTCGGCAAGGGGTCTCCGGTGGGCTTCCATGCCACGCAGTTTCTCACGTTCGTGTTGAGCGCCTGGATGGTGCTCTCGTTGTTCCGAACGGTGCAGCCGAACGAGGCCCGGGCCCGCTGGGGGGCGCTGCTATTCACGATGGCCGCCAGCAACGCCATCACGGTCGTGTTCATCTCGGCGCGGTGCGACCTCCTGGCGGTGATGTTCACCCTGATCGCGATGCTCTGCGGCCTGCGATTCGCCCGCTATGGCGAGCTGATGTGGGTGCCCATTGCCCTCGCGGCCACCTTGCTGGCCCTCTTCTCGAAAGAGGCCTCCGCCCCCCTGCTCGTGGGGTTTGGCCTGCTCTGGCTCGTCACCCGCAAACAGCTCGACGGCTGGGAACAAGCCAAAGGCGACTTGCGGGCCAAGATCCAACTCGCCCTGCTGTTCGGGACTACGCTGGTATGGTTTGTCATACGATTCACGGCTCGCTTTGAGACGAACAGCGTCTACATGCTCGACCCGGTGCGACGTCCGATGGATTACCTGCGGCAGGCGCCTATGCGAATCCTGTCCTACTTCACGGCATGGCCCCTGCCGATCAACCCTGCGGCGTTCTATTGGCGGGAGTCCGGCTTCACCCCCCTGCTCATCTTCACGGCCATCAGCCTGGGCATCGCCCTGCTGCTGGTTTGGTACTTCCGGCGACGTCCCGTCGGCGACCCGTCGGTATTGGGCTTTGGCATCTGGGCAATCATGTTCCTGCCGGTCGTGTCGTGTACGCTTCCGGATTCGCGGCTGCTGATGCTGCCGTGCATCGGTGCATCGTACGTCGGGGCCTGCTGGATTCGCGGCCAGTACGATCGGAGCCGGTGGCTCGGCCGCTTCTTCACCCGGTATGTGCCGGCCTTTCTCCTGATTCTGCTGCCGCTGCCCGTGACGTTCGGCACACTCCTGCTTTTCAGCACCCTGGAACTCAAGGCGGAACAGGACATCCGGGCCGTCGGAACCGAAATCGCCAAGAATACCGACATCAAGGATCCTCACGCGATCATCGTCGCCACCCCGTCGGGCGTTCAGAACTCCTGGACGCAGGACCGCGCCTGGTATCTGTTCGGCGACAAGGCCCCCATCTTCATCCTCATGACGGATGTCTGGGATGTCATCTACGAGGTCACCGGCGAACGAACGCTTCGCATGTACAGTGTCGAGGAACGATTCGTTTCCACCTTCTCTCAGGTCGGCATGCCCACCGGCAAGCAGATGAAAGAAGGTGAACGCTTCACCCTGCCGGAATATGAGGTGACCCTGGTCACATGCGTAAAGGGGCGCCCGACCGTCATGGACGTCCGGTTCAAGGACCCCCTCAACAGCCCTCGCTACTTCTTCTACCAGTTTGTCGAAGGGGCACCCGAACGGTGGCACCCCGTCCTCGCAGAGAAGATTCGCTTCGGGGTCAACACACGAGAAGACATGCGGCAGGGTACATCGAAGCCCGCAAAGCCAACGACAAGCACCTCGCAGAAGGCGAAGTGATCATCAGCCCCCACGGGGTCTTGCTGCAATGATTCCCCCGTCTTGCCGGCAGATCCCGGACATTGGCGCCGCCCGCGAACCGGAGGGCACCCGCGCCTCAGCGCCGATCCTCCGCCGGCGCGATGTCATCGACGTTCTGATGATCGATGACGCGACCATCATCCAGAACGTTCCGCTCCATCGTCCTCAGCCTCCGGAACAGGGTCTGCAAGTTGCTGATCCCACCGATCGTAAACCAGATGCTCGTGACGACGCCCATGGCCACGGGAATCACTACGCCCGCCCAATACCAGTAGCTGACCCACCACTTCACCGGCCACGGAACGAGGAGGTTCCACGCTGTCACCACGCCGAAGATCGCCAGCCAGAGAATGCCCCACCAGAACACCCCATAAGCGACCCACTTGTCCGATCGAGAGAACGCCTCGTCGATACCCAGCAGGGCCTTCAACGTTCGAGGTGAGCCTTCGACCACCGGCGCCTCGCTCTCCGGCACATCAGCATGCCGTCCGCGATGGAGCATGCGGTCCATGTCGAAATACCGTCGGCAGGTCAGCAGCGACACTCCCACATAGCCGAAGATCGCCATCAGCATCGCGATCAGCCAGAGCCATTGGCCATTGATCGGGAACTTGTCCTGGTGCTGCATCAGGAAGCTGCTCGTCGGGAACCATTTCATCAGCGTCGGCGCCAGAAGATGCCACACCTGCTGAAAGACGATCCCACCCACCCCCAGAACACACCCGACCACCATGGCGCACCATGCCCCGGCCGCGGTCCCCTTCTTCCAGTAGAGGCCCCCGATAATCACCGCCCCCGCCCCGCCCAGATAGAGCGTGCCGGTGGCCGCGAAGAACATCAGAATGTAGTCCGTCTGTCTGAACCACAGACTGAAGAAGAACGCGAACACCGCCACCGCCGCGATCGCCAGCCGCAGATAGAGGATCTGCCGCTCGGGCTTGAACGGTGTCTTGCGCATCGGCAGCACGATATCCTGGATCAGAATCGACCCCCACGAGTGCAGGTACGACACATCCGTCGTCACCAACAGGAACAGCATCAGCGCGGCGAAGGCTCCCTTGATGCCGACCGGCAGAAAATGCGCCAGCGTCACCGGAACCCGCATTTGTGTCTGAATCTGCGGGTTGTCGATCGTGGCCAGCCTTGCCGTCACCTGCCGTGCCCCGTCGGCAAAGGCGGGGTGATGCAGATACGTGTACGAGCACACGGCCAGCAGGATGACCAGGATGGTGATCGAGAGGATACGCCATTGCGCCAGAATTCGACCCATCTTGGCCTCGTGCGGACTCTCCGCCGAGCAGTTGAACCCCGCCCCCCCCTGCCAGGCCATGTAGGCATAGATCCACCCGAACACATTAATCAGCACGAACCAGATGTTGAAATCGGATATCCCGCTCTGGCGGAACGGGTCCAGCAGCGATTGGTCCTTCGGAACATTCGTCAGCGTCTCGGTGATCTGAGACCAACTGAAGATCGTGAACAACACGTAGATGATCACCAGGATGATGGCGTATCCGAACAACCCCTGAACGCAGTCGGTCACCAATACGGTGAGCTGCCCCCCCACCGTCACCAGAAGCAGGGCAAGTGAGAGAAAGGCCAGCATGACCAGGCCGAAGGTCTGGAAGTCTATTCCGAAGAGTCTGACGGTTTCCGGGAGGCCACAGTAGTAAACGAAGAACCGCCCCCCCACGGCCGGGAAGATGGCGTAGTTCACGATCCCCGACACTGCACCCAACACCCCCGCGAAGATTCGAAACCGGCGGCTATAGCGAATCTCAAAGAATTGCGCCATCGTCATCGCCCGCGTCTCGCGATAACGATAGATCACGAAACCCGTGACCCCCAGCAACAGTTGGACGCCGAGGTATAACCCCTCCCACCACTGAATCGCAAAACCCGACTTGTAGAACTTCTCGAACCATGCCACCAGGGTGATCAGGCCGATCCAGGCCATACCCTCGGCCACGGTGAGCAAATAGCGCCGCGCGCTTCGCCCCGCGGCCAGAAAGTCGGACACGGCCTTGCAGTATTGCTGCGTCTTGATCCCGATGACCGTGACGATCACCATCGGAACCGCCAGGATCATCCAGTCCAGCCAGTGCATGGTCATGCTGTTTCCTCTCCGCCAGGAACCGCGACATGGGGCGAATGCGATGACAGTCTAGCGGCTATTCCGCAGAGAGAAAGGGGACCGAACGTCTGCGATCAGATCGTCCGCCGACTCCGATAGGGTCATCTGTCCCGAAGAGCAACGTGCCATGAAACCTGGGTTGGGCGGCTCCGGAAGCACTTGCACCCTTGCCCGCAAGGGTGTTACATAGAGACCTGTTCCTGATAGAAACGACAGGGACCTCGCCTGGAAACAACAGTCGCACCGCCAAACAGCCGACGCTACAGGTATTGGAGACGATCGGACGGTTCGACGAGGATTCTGACATGAAGAACTTTACTGCCGGTGACGTAGTCACCATGGGCATCTCGCTCGAACGCACGGCGGCCTCCTTCTATAATCAGGCCGCCAAGAAGACGGCGGACGAAGCCACACAGAAGCTCCTGAAGGGTCTGGCCGCCATGGAGCTGGACCACGAGAAGGCCCTTCTGGCCGTGCAACGCGAACTCACGCAAAGCGAAGTATCCACCGCCCAGGACATGGCCCAGGCGCAGGTCCGCCTGTCGGCCCTGGCCTCGGGTCCTTTCCTCTCCTTCAAAGCAAACCCCAACGTACGGCTCTCGGGCCAAGAGTCCCTATCGGAGATCCTTCAGATCGCCCTGGGCATGGAAGAGAATGCGATCGTCCTGATGACCGAGTTGGCGAAAGTCGTTCCCGCTGATGCGGGCCGCCAACACGTGGAAGATCTCCTCAGGGAGGAGCTCAAGCACCGCGACCTGATCCAGCAACACCTCGCCAGATGCGCCCCGTCATCAGCGCCACCACCGCCGCCAGAGGCGCAGAAGAAGACACGCTGGCAGCGTTTGTTCGGGAAAGACTGACCCTCATCCCGTTGAGACGAGCCCAACCACCCACCCGACACGCATCTCCTTTCACACAATCTCCGGCGCCCCCACGGACGCGTCTGCCCTTTATTCAAGTCCCACCGTGGGATAGGATCCCGCTTCTGGCCCAGGAGAATCGCGTCATGATCGGAATGTTCATCACTGCCTTGCTGCTCTCTGTGGGTCTTTCAGCCCAAGCCGAACCCACAGCGGTCTCTGCGTCGCCACGGCCGCAGACCGAGATCAAGACCCTGCTCAAGATCGCATGGACCCGGGGCCCCAACCTGCCCCAAGGCTTGCAGGACGGCAATGTGGGTATCGTCAATGACACGCTGATCATGGCGGGTGGCTTCTGCCAGGGCCGCAAAGAACCCCACAAACCCGATCGGTACCCCCGAGGATTCCTCAATAAGGCCTGGGGAATGAACCTCTCGCATCGTGCGGAGGGCTGGCGCCGACTGCCGGAATACCCCGGAACGCCGCGTCAGGGGCTCGGGGCGATCACCGTCGACAATCACGTCTACTACTGGGGCGGGTTCAACTATACGTCGCCCTTCTGCTACAAGGACGGCTACCGGCTTTCCGCCCGCGGCGACGCGTGGGTGTGGGAGACGATGCCCGAATACCCCTGGCGAGTCTGCTCGGTGGGGCTCTGCGCGATAGGCACCACCATCTACGCCTTCGGGGGAGCCGACTACGATGAGAACCGGTTCTACACCGAAAACGACCGTGCCGGAAAGACGCCGCGCATGGGTGCCCGCCTGAACGCCCTGGACACCACCAACCTCAAGGCCGGCTGGAAGCCCCTGCCCGAATGCCCCGGCACTCCCCGATGGGTCGCTGCCGTCGCCGTCGTCGAGGGCAAGATCTATGTCATCGGTGGCGCCACCGGCGACCTCGTTCGCGACGGGAAGGCCGTCGGCTACTGTACAGTGGTCGACAACTGGGTGTACGACCCTGCCACTCGGGCGTGGTCGCGGCTGCGCGACCTGCCCATCGGCAGCGGCAACTTCCCTCCCGGTGACGTGGTCTTCCAAGGCCGCTACATCGTCCTTATCAGCGGCTACCAGTACGCCCACATCGCCAACCCCGACGGCAGCGTTCGCACCACGTACGGCAAGGCCGGCAGATTCCAGAACAAAGGCGAATACCACAACGATGTCTTCGTCTACGACACGAAGACGAACCTCTTCGGCCGCGCAGACTCGCTGCCGATCAACAACAACGCCCCCATGGCCATCATTCGCAACGACGAGGTCTTTATACTCGGTGGTGAGACCGGCGGTGGCTGGGTCGAGGGCGAGTACTACGGCCACCACCCCGATCTACTGCTGGTCGGTCGCATTGCGCTGCCCAAGTGATCCGGTGCAACTCAAACCGACAATCTCTGCCACCTCTTGACGGACGTCACTGGTTCGGTCGGCTGGTCCCGCCTGATGTCGTCACGGGTCTGGACAAGCTTGGTCGAGCCGGAGCTGAGGATCTCGGCCTCGCGCAGCTCTCGAAATCCATAACGATTTCGCATGACTCGCCGGGGTCGAGTTCTCGCGAGACGCGATTCATGAGGGTCGTAGGAGAATTCCGCACTGATCCCGGATCGAGGAGCACGGGGACGAATTCATAGTAGCCAGGTATCATCAGAACCGTCCTCACAACGGTTCCTGAAGATCGCTCAACCGAGAGGTACCCCCTGGGCGACGAAGAACCTCGCCCTGGTCTGCCCTCATGCCAATCAACACCTGGCTGCCTTGACACTCTGGTGGAAGCCCCGAATGCGTCCAGTGCCTTATCGATACCGGTACACACCAGTCGGACGGTACACAACTTCGTTACGTCGAAATCCATCTCATAGTTCTGCCCACTCTTGCCGACGTGGACAGGAAGCCTGAGCACAGCTGGGGTGCCATCCGGCGTCTTCCAATGCAGCAGGATGTCTTCGTGCCCCCAGGCCGCTGTCCGAAACTGACCCGAAGCGTCTGTACGAAGGAACTCTCGAACCAATGATTCCGGATCGCACCGAAGCACCGATCCGGCCATGCTCCTGCCATCGCTGGTGGAGTATCCATGCAACAACTCCAGGCGGGCCCCGACGACCGGCCGGTCCTTGCTGCCCTGATAGACCCTGCCGACGAGGGTGTTTGAGTCGGAGCGGGACGTACCCATACTGAGCACCAGCGCGCCGCCCACTTCAGAGATGTGGCACGTCTCCGCGGGTCTGCTCACACACGAGATGTAGTTTCGGCCCACTCCACCATAGCCTACAAGCGCGTTGGCCTCCCCCGGCAGGAGACCCACCACCTTGGCCCCCTGACGCAGGTCGATCGCAAACCGAGCGCTGCTCCATGTTCGCGTCATGATCTGGTGAATGCGAGGCGGAAGGTTCTGACTGAAGCTCACCTCCACCGTCTTCATCTTCTCCAGATCCCATGTCGGGAGAGTCGCGGGGTCTATTCGAATATCGTACGAGGTGTTCGAACCGACACACCTGCGGACCTCCCACGTCACACCGTTCTGCTGCAGACGCACGACCTCGGTCCACGAGCCTTGAATCGTGTTAGGACCATCACCGGGGGCCGTGACGCGACCTCTCAACTGATAAATGCCCAGCGGCAGCGGGCCGCTGTCGAGCCACCCCCCGGCATCCGAACGATACGTATTGGAGAAGGTCTTTCCCGTATCCACCTCACGGTTGCCGACGTAGTCCAGAGAATCGATCGTCAACTCATAGTCTGCCACAGGCGTCTGCGGCGCCACCGTATAGCAGAAGACCTTTACGCGCGGCGGACGTCCGGCCAATTGATGGTCGCTCAGTGTCGCCAGATGCTTGCTTACCTCGGCGAACTGCCGGCTCGTCTCACGAGTCACATCCGCCATCTGCTGAGACATGGTTCGAGTGGCCGAGTACGAAAAGTACGTCGAGGTGGCCATCCCGGCGACGATCAACACGAGTGCGGCAACCATAACCTTCTGAAACATGATCCAGTCTCCCCAGTGGACGGTACGGAGTTCGCGGCCAATCGTCTCGACATCTCCAAACGCGGCAACAGCCTCTTGCCTGGCAGCGACGGGGTCACTCTGGGCCGATTCCTCGGTGTGACAGGCGAGGTGGTCGGCGATCTCATCGGCGATGTCCTGCCGCAACGAGGCCGGTCCCCGGACAATCTCGGACACCCTCGACGGCAGAGCACTGTCGTGCCAGACTCGTGTCATGGATCACTTATCCGTTTTCGACTTCAGTTGTTCACGCAGCCGATGCCTGCCTCGCGTTCACCGAACAGGGACGAGGATCGGGGCCGGTTCCCCAGCCGGGGACATCTTGCCCAAGACACGTTCCACCGCGTCGGCGAACAGACCCCATTCGATACGCTTTCGGGCCAGTGTCTTGGCCCCTCCGTCGGTAATCTGGTAGTACTTGCGCCGACGACCACCCTCGGGCTCCTCCCAGAATGATTTGAGCAGCCCATCATGCTCGAGTTTGTGCAGGGCCGGGTACAGGCTGCCCTCTCGAAGCTCGAAGTAGCCGTTCGTCTTCGTGTTGACGGCCTTGCATATCTGATAGCCGTACATCGGCCCGCGCGAGAGCGTCTCGAGCAGTATGGTGTTCAAGGTTCCGCGGAATAGATCGGGATCGGTAGGCATCGGACCCAACTCCCTGTCAGATGGAACGGACTAGTACATCGGCTGTCTAGGTATAGTATACATCGGCAGTCTATGCATGTCAAATGAAACGTGATGACCACTGTGGAGAATCTTGGGGCCTGTTGGAATCGGGCACGTTCAGCCATCACCCGCTGAAAGGGGACGGTCAGACGGGAGGCGACTACAATGGCGCCCCGCGATCTGAGACTCTTCGAAACAGGAGGACTTCTGATGACACCACTGGCCGGACTCCTCGCAGCCGTTGGCCTCGCAGCCGACGCGGTACCCCCTCCAGTTCCGTGCCCGAGTGACCTTACCGTCGGGTGCTTCTACTTCCCGGGGCATTTCAGTCCGCTACGGTGGATGCCGTTCAAACAGACTGGCTTTCCCACGCCGCTGATGGGCTACTATCGCGACGGCGAGCCCGAGGTGTCCGACTGGCACATCAAGTGGGCGGTCGAGCACGGCATCAGCTTCTTCGCGTTTGACTGGTACTATGACTACGAGCACGGCGCAAGCACTGAACACAACAAGGCACTGGACGAGGGTTTTCTAAGGGCGCGGTATCGGGACCGCATGAACTTCTGCCTGATGTGGTGTAACGAAGGAAAGGAGGAGAAGTACACCGCTCCGCACATCGAGAAGCTCGCCCGTATCCTGGCCGAACGCTACTTCAGACAGCCCAATCATCTCCGCATCAACGGCGACAACGTGCTGATCTTCTCCAGGCCCAGGAGGCTCCTCGAATCCTTCGGCACGGAGGGGACCGCGGCAATGTTCCGTTGCATGTCCGCGATCACCCGCCAGGCCGGCTGCGGCGGGGTGTATCCGGTGGCGCTCGAAGAGGGGAATGTCCCGGAATTGAAGCAGGCCGGATTCCGCGCTACCACCGCCTACAACTACCCCGAATCCGGCATGACCGACGAGCAGCGCAAGGCCGGACGGGCTCCCTACGCCCTAATGGTTCGGGGCTATGAAGAAAACTGGAAGAGGGTGCGGGCGCAGAGCGACCTGCCGTATATCGTGCCAGTCTCACCGGGGTGGGATTCGCGACCGTGGTACGGCGATCGGGCACTGGTGCGGACGAGCGCCCGGCCTGAACTGTACCGCCAGATGTGCCAGGCCGCCCGCAACTACGTGGACCCACAACTCCGGATGGTCCTGGCCGAGTGCTGGAATGAGTTTGGCGAGGGTAGCTACATTGAACCCACCGTGCAGTATGGCTTCGGCCATCTCGACGCCATGCGCGACGCCTTCTGCCCGAACAACCCCCATCACGACGACATCACCCCGGCCAGCCTCGATCGAACCGTGCCGGTGTTTTCGAATCTGCCGACGTCGGTAGAAAGCCTGATGGCGAGCGGCAGCAACCTTCTCTATAACGGTGACATCGAATCGGGATGGGGGTGGGTTCAGTATGACGGCCGCAGTGCCCCCCTCGATCGTGCGGCACACGCCGGACAGCATTCACTCTGCGTTCGGGGCGGAACGGGCGTGAAGTCTCAATGGCTGATGCCCATCCCCAAAGGCCGAACCGTTCGCCTTTCCCTCTGGTATCGCCTGCCCGAAGGTGCAAAGCTATCCGTCACCGCTGCATTGTTTACCGGTCAAGCCTGGCTGGGACGATACGCCGAGATCGCTCAACTCGAGGATACCCTCGGTCAGTGGAAACAACTCGACCGGTCTTTGACCCTGGCCGACCCCGCTGCCACCGACTTTGACATCGAGTTCGTCGCCCGAGGCGGCGATTGCCTTGTAGATGACGTCGATGTGCGCGTCGCAACCACAACGTCTGCATCCAGCCGTTGACCAGGCACAGCGAGCTACGCCCGCGGCACCATCTTCAACAATCGCTGGGGACTGACGAACAGGATCTCGTTGGCAATTCGAGCGGCGGCCCCCACATCGTACTGACCGATCGCGATCTTGCCGGCCAGCACGCGCGACATCAGATTTCGAACGATGGTCGCCTTGGCGTAGGCCCACTCCAGGGTGTACGCATCCGAGAAGAAGCCGATCTGCCTGTTCACCGCCACCATGTCGAGCCGCTCGTCCATCACGCGGCGGATAAACGGTGGGAAGAAGTTGTGCCACCAGTAGCCGACCGGAACGATGTTCGGCAGTTCACGGCACATCGTGCACAGTGTCTGGTTCGCGTGGGCACTCGACAGATAGCAGTGGAACTGCACGCGGGGGTATCGCGACATAAGCTGAGCCACCGAGGACAACGTCTTCTGGTTCAGGCGGCTGTCGGTCTCAAACGGCAGCGGCTCGGCACCGAACGAAAACTGGAACACGAAGGGCTCGGCACGATCGTTCAGCCGCTGGAGGAAACCACCGAGTACGTAGCTCACGTAGATGTCCCGTTCGGCCGGACCGGCCTGGTCGCGACGCTTCATGGCCGCGGTCATATCGGCATCGGTCACAACGCGATAGTCGATGTCGGTCGAGAGGTGCTGCGCCGTGCTCACCACCCGATCAAACGGGATCAGGGCCACGTAGTGATCCAGCGCGTCGTTGACGTCGCGGAGGTTCTTCACAGGGCGCGTGGCCGGGGGGCGCGAACCGCCCATGGTCACCGGCATCGGCGGAGCAGGTGCATCCTGGGCCCATGTCTGTTCGAGATCGTACAGCGTCGTGTCAAACTCGCCCCACTGATTCCGTGCAAAGAAGCCCCATTCGAGACTGTATTGAAACAGATCGTCCGCACGTCCATCGTGCCGGCGCCACAGCTCCGTGCAGGTCCGCCGGATGTTCGCACGGTGGAGAATCGCTCGTGCCCAAGTCAGATCGCCGGCACGTTCCCGGATGATCCCGTCCAGACGCCGCCAGTTGTCGCGCGTGATCGGCTCGGTCCAGTCATAAAGATCCTTCAGGATCGTACGCAGCCCCCAGAAGCAGCTCGTGTTCTCGATGAACGGCACGAAGGGCAGCGCCCGCTCGATGCGCGTCTGGGCTTCCTGATCGTCCGGCCACTCGCTGAGCCGCAGGCCGTCCGGGCAGCCCGCGCTGTACAGATCGCTGATGACCATGTGATAGAGCAGCAGATCGTGTAACCCTCGAGCCGTTGGATGCACGGCGTCTACGTGCGTGTGGGCATCGATCAAAGGTTGCTCGTCCAGAATCTCTCGCATCTCCGCTGTCAGTGCACTCATGCTCGCCATGGTCAGACCCTCATGGACAGAACCATTCCGGACACATCCGCCCGATCCGGCAGATGCTGCCAACCGTTCGGCCTCGACGCATACACCGCCGCCGCGGCCGAAGCGGTCAGGACACACTCCACAATACCCAGCCCCCAGGCCAACGCCGCCGAATAAGCACCATGAAAGACATCGCCGCAGCCGGTCGTCTCCCCTACGCGAACCTTGAAGGCGGGTTGATGCAGCACCGTCCCGGGATCCGACCCAATTACGTAGTAGCAGCCATCCTTCCCACAGGTGACAACCGTACACGTGCGAGGCGACCGGCGGTGCAGTTCCGCCGCAAGCTCCGCCGGATCGCTCACCCCCGTCACCGCCGTACCGAAATCGCGCGGGACGATCAGATGATCGATCAGTCGCATCAGCTCATCCCGCCTCGCCGCATCCGGCCACTCCATGTCGCCCACCACCGGAATGCCCTGCTCGCGGGCGTGCAGGGCCGCCAGAACCATCCCATCGGGCCCCAGTTGATCGATTAACAGAACCTTGGCGCCCGCCACCAGAGGCTCGGTAATCTGCTCCTTGGACAGCGGCTTAATGGAGTGAAGGTTGAAGAAGATATTCCGGGAGTGCGTGCGGTCGTCGACGACGATGACACTATGGATCGGCCCCGTGCCCTCACGCCGCACGATGCTGGCGCAGTCGACGCCCGCCTTCTCGAGATTCTGCCGGAGGTAGTTCGACAAATCGTCGTCGCCCAACACGCCGGCGTAGGAACAGCGCGCCCCCAGCTTCGCTCCGGCCGCCAGGGCCGTGGCGATCTGCCCGCCGCAGTGACGGTCTTCACCACGGATGGGCTCCTTCTCGTCCGCCGGAGGATAGCGATCGACGTGAACGAAATCGTCGACGGCCACCGTGCCGATGCCCAGGATGTCAAAACGCACTCCGTCGGACATGGTCGACCCGCCCAGAGCCTTACGATCGCAGACCGGCCCGCTGAATCGCCTGGGCCGGCGCAACCTCGTCGTGAATCACCGCCTTGAACGCCAGCAGCGCCTCTGTGATCTGCGGGCAGCCCCAGATGTTCCGCCCGATGGTCATGCCTTTGGCGCCGGCGGCGGTCACCTGGGCCGCCATCTCCAACGCCGAAGCCAGGGTATCAGCCTTCGGCCCCCCCGCCGCTACCACGGGCACCGGACACGTCCGAACGATCTCCGCGTATGAAGCCACATCACCGCAGAACGGAACCTTGATGACGTCCACGCCAACCTCGATGCCGCACCGAACCGCCCAGGCGATGTCTTCCGGCGCAAACGAGATACTCACCTTGCCGTCCGAGGCATAACGCCGCGGATAGGTGTGAAGGATCACCGGTATGTCCCACACGGATGCCTGACGGACGAAATCCGCGATGCGGCGAAGATGCGCCGCCTCGGTCGCCCCGCGGACGAAGGCACACGTCGCAAAGGCGTCAGCGCCAAGACGCACGGCATCCTCCGGCTCGGCGATGTGCTCGTCGGCCGTGTCGTCCGGCCGGCCGATGATGCTCTGAATGATCAGCGGGGCCTTTCCCGCATAGGGCGGCCAGCAGCCGCGAGCCACGCCCTGATTCATCGTCACCGCGTCCGGCTTCCCCGCCACCAGTGCCTTGAGCGTGGTGGGCAAATCGCGCAACCCCGAAGGAAGCCCCTCTTGATATCCCATCAGGTGATCCACCGCCACCGAACACAATCGCCCGCTGGCGTGCGAGAACAATCTCGCCAAACGTATCTGCTTTCCGATTGCCATGATGCTCCAGATGCACTTTCCAGAACGGTGCCCATCACCGCTCTACCATCAGGTCCGCGTATCACTCTCCCGCAGGCCGGTGGGCCCACCACAACCTACGCGTCTTCTTCCTTCAGGACCTTGGCCAGGTAAGCCAACGATTTGACTGCCTCGGCCTCGGTCCCGCATTCCACCGACAACACGCCGCGGAAGCCCGCCTTCTTCAACCGGCGGACCATCCGATGCCAGTCGATCACGCCGTCACCACAGGCACACCCCACGGCCGTGCCCGTCACCTTGCCTCGCTCGGCCTCCGCCTGTTTCACCGAAATATCCTTCGCGTGAACGTGAACTACCTTATCGATGCAGGCCTCGAGCATCTCGAAGGGGTCTTCGCCCGAGAGGAACGTATTGCCGCAATCATAGTTCACGCGGATCCAGGGCGATTCGACCAGTTCCAGGATATGGGTCAGCCGCTTGATCTTGGCCGTATAGGGACCGTGCTGCTCGATGCCCAGGTACACGCCGTTGTCCTCGCAGGTCTCGGCGATGGCACGCAGCGCCACCTTCATCATCTCGTAGGCGTCTTTCTCCGTCATCCATTTCGGCGGGTGCATGTTCTCGGTGATCTGAACGACGCTCGTCCCCACGTCCTTGGCGTACCGGATGCCGCGCCGGGCATAGGACACGCCAAACTCCGGATCCAGCAGGTCCGAGTGCGACGACAGGGCGCTGATCTTCACACCCGCCTCATCCATCATGTCCCGGATCTTCTTGGGATCGGTGTCCAGACTCGTCACGTGGCAGTACTGCCCGATCGACAGGAGACACTGACCCATCAGGAAGCACGGCTCGACATACTTGTAGCCAAGCTTGGACGCCGTCGTCACCCCATAGGCCAGGCTCTTGTCGGCATGCCGAACGTATTCCAGGTTGATGCCGATCTTCATGCGATCGTCGGCGCTCCACGGCTTGCCCGGCACCGCCTGAGAGGCAGCCATCGCCGCACTTCCAGCCCCCACGGCCAGCGTGCCGCCGATGGACCCGGCCATCGCCACCGAGCCCTTCAGGAAGTCGCGACGCGGTATCGTACGATCCGAAGCATTGGGGGTTTCCATAACGGAGTCGTTTGACATGAGAGCACCTCCAAGGGATTGCTCGCCAAGGACACTCGAACCGGGCGATCTCACCCGGCCCAACGCGGCGAACATTGTCGCCGGGAACCCTCAAGCGGGCAACTCCTGCAGCCGGCAAAAAGCCGGCAGTGTCACCTCTGATGGAGCATGGGGTGCCTCCTCATAGACATTCCGGTTCCGTGTCCATCGATCCGCCACCCTGCACAGGGTGTGCCCCTCGACTCGTCGGTCACAATCCGCGCGCCCTGCTCTGGCTGTTCTCACGCCTTCCCCCACAGATCCCTGTCCCCCGTCTCCTCACAGAAGCCCGTGAAAGGCATCTCCACGCGGTCACCGAGAACCAGATGCACGTGCCCAACGGAGCGGATGTGGGTTCAGATGAGACTGAACCTGCTCGGCCAACGACATCCGATAAGTCCCTGACGCTTGCCACCGGGAAAACCTCTTACACCCGTTGCTAGGAGGCTCGTCACCATGCTATACTCTGGCTCTGACGTGTCTGGACGAAGCGTGGGATGGTCCCGCGCCCGGGCATGTGGTGCACTGTTGACCCCGACAATCATACGGCCGGCTGCCAGGGCATTCGGCGTCGGGCCGACGGTATTGCTAGAAACGTAGAGATTGCACGTAACATGGTAGATCAGAACCTGATCAATGAACTGGACGTATCGGAAGACCTGCTGGCGAAGGAGTTGACGGCCGCATTCGGCGAGGGCGCCAATTGGGACAACATCGCGACGGAAATCGACAAAGCCGTCAGCCAATTTCAGCCGAACAACGTCCTGACCGGGCGAATTGTGAACATCGTCGGCGACGACGTGATCGTCGACGTCGGCCTGAAGAGCGAAGGCGTCGTCAGTACGAACGAGTTTGACGATCCATCGGCCATCGACATCGGCGATGAGATCAAGGTCTGGCTCGAAACCGTCGAGAGCGACAGCGGCCTGGTCGTGTTGTCCAAGCGCAAGGCCGATCGGATTCTCAACTGGCAGCGGATCATCGAAACCAGCCAGGAAGGCGACATCGTCCGCGGCAAGGTCACGCGGAAGATCAAGGGCGGCCTGCTCGTGGATATCGGCGTGCCGGTCTTCCTGCCCGCCAGCCAGGTGGATACGCGTCGCCCCGGCGACATCGGCGAGTTCATCGGCAAGGAGATCGAGGCCAAGATCCTCAAGATCGACACGGAACGCCGCAACATCGTCATCAGCCGCCGGAAGCTCATCGAGGAGCAGCGAGCCGAGCAGAAGGCCTCCCTCCTGTCCGACATCGCGACCGGGCAGGTTCGCACGGGCATCGTGAAGAACATCGCCGAATTCGGTGCGTTCATCGACCTGGGGGGTATCGACGGTCTCCTCCACATCACCGACATGAGCTGGGAGCGTATCGGACACCCCAGCGAACTCCTTCGGATCGACGATCGGATCGAGGTGAAGGTTCTCAACGTCGACAAGGACCGCGAGAAGATCGCCCTCGGTCTCAAGCAACTGAAGGAGAATCCGTGGGACAACATCGACCAGCGTTACCCGGTCGGCAGCAAGATCAAGGGCAACGTGGTCAATATCATGAACTACGGGGCGTTCGTGAAGCTCGAGCCGGGCGTCGAAGGGCTCGTCCACATCAGCGAGATGTCCTGGACCCGCCGCATCAATCACCCCTCCGAAATCATCAGTGCCGGGCAGGATATCGACGTCGTCGTCCTCGAGATCAACAAGCAGAAGCAGGAAATCTCACTCGGCATGAAGCAGGTTGAGACCAACCCCTGGACGCGCGTTGCCGAGAAGTATCCGCCCAACACGATCATCGAGGGCCGGGTCCGAAACCTGGCCAACTATGGCGCGTTCGTGGAGATCGAAGAGGGTATCGACGGCCTGCTGCATGTTTCCGACATGAGCTGGACCAAGAAGATCGGTCATCCCAGCGAGGTCGTCAAGAAGGGCGACCAGGTACGCTGCGTCGTTCTCAGTGTCGACCAGGAGAAGATGCGAGTCGCCCTGGGCCTCAAGCAGCTCCACGAGGATCCGTGGCTCCGCGCGATTCCCGAGAAGTACCAGTCAGGCATGATCGTTCGAGGCAAGGTCACCAAGATCACGAACTTCGGCGTCTTCGTCGAACTCGAACCCGATCTCGAAGGCCTCCTCCACGTGTCCGAACTGGCCGACCACAAGGTCGAAGACCCCCATGCGGTGGTCAAGATCGGCGACGACATCGAGGTCAAGATCCTTCGCGTCGACGTCGGCGAGCGCAAGATCGGTTTGAGCAAGAAGCGTGCGGAGTGGGCAGCGGCCACCGAAGAGGGCGACGAGCATCGGGCCTCGACCCGTGTTCGGCCTCGCCGTGGCGGGTTGCACGGTCCGGGTGGCGAACTGCCGAGCGTTCTGGACGAGCCACTGCTCTTCAAGCCGGCTCCTCAGAACCCCCAGGATGAATCCCAGGAGTCGTAGTCCGTCGGTTCGGGACTGGGCCGACAGGAGGCGATCTTGGCCAAGCCTGTGGAATCCGGGTTGCAGCTTTATCTCAAGCAGATCAACGAGTTTGCGTTGCTCAGCGCAGAGGAGGAGCGCACGCTTGCGATACAGATCCGCGACCATCAGGATGCGCCGGAGAAGTTCGAGCGGCGCCAGATCAGTATGGCCGAGCGCGAGCACATCGAGAACAAGGCTCGCGAAGCCAGGGCGATGATGGTGCGGAGCAACCTCCGTCTCGTGGTCAACATCGCCAAGAACTACGCCAGCCGCGGATTGCCCCTCGCCGATCTGATCGAAGAGGGCAATCTGGGCCTCCTGCGGGCCGTCGAAGGCTTCGATCCCGATCAGGGCAGCCGATTCAGCACGTACGCGTCCTGGTGGATCAAGCAGGCGATACGGCGAGCGCTGATCAACTCCGTCCAGCCGATCCATATCCCGGCCTACATGGTCGAGGAGATTGCCAAGTGGAAACAGGCGTCGTCCGAGCTCGAAGAGCAGCTCGGACGCGCGCCCAACCTCGAGGAGATGTCCGAACACATGAAGGTCCCCATGAGGAAGGTCCGCTTCATCAAGCGGGCCGTCAAGGCCTTCAGTTCGCCCACGCAGACAGGCAGCTCCGATACCGAGTTCACCCTCAGCGAAATCCTCGCGGACTATAAGACTCCTGCCCCCGAGCAGGCGATGTTCTCGGAGGCCGAGGCGGACACCATCCAGCAGTTGCTGAATCGTATCGACGAAAGGGAGGCCAGGGTGTTACGGTTGCGCTTTGGCCTGGAAAACCGTGAACCGATGACTCTCAAGGAAATCGGCGAAGAGATCGGCCTGACTCGTGAACGAGTCCGGCAGATCGAACACGAGGCTCTCGCCAAACTTAACGCGTTCTTCGAAGAACAGCTATAAGGAGCACCATTCATGATTCTGAAGGGGAAACAGTTGGCGCCGGCCGTTTGCATCCCCTTGGTCGCCCTGATGACCGGCTGTATTCCGGTATCGAGCCTCAACAACACCACGACAACGGGGACCATCTACTTCTATGTGTACAATTTCTACGAGAAGTCGGTCCGGGCGGAGATCACCTACCGCGATAAGAGCGGGGTTTACCACACCCTGCCCGCCACCAAGGGAACAACCTCCCCCATTCCGAAGCAGTCCCGCGGGGAACTCGACGTCCTCTGTACGGACATGATCGATCAGGCAGACGCCCAGATCACGATCACCTTCACCTTCCCCGAGGACAATAACGCCGTTGTCACCAAGACGCTCCTGAGGTCCAGCGTACCCTGCAATGGCCGGGCACGTTATGGCGTCATGGGGCCGACCGACGCACAGGTGGCCGGTTTCTCTGAGGCTGCTGAATGACCGACCCCTACGGGGCTGGATCGGAGATCGCAATGCAGCGACCTCCGATTCGGCCTCTTTGATTGCGCCTGCCTTGCATGCCGCAGGCTCCGCATCTGCCGAGCTTACCTCTCACCGGCCCCTGCTCCGTTCTCACATGCGTAGCCCCTCCCTCGAAAAAACCAGGCGCCTGCCCCCTGCCACTACGAGGCATCCCCACGAGCATCCGGCGATTCGTCTACCTCCTCGCCAAGCCACTGACTCGGGGATATGATCTGCCGAGCTGGATCGTGATGAGGTGTCGAACTGGGAAATGAGGATCGCGGCATGATTCGCGCACACACCGCCGTCACCCCCCTCCTCGCCGGCCTGCTGGCCTGGACGGGATGCGACAAGTCGCCGGCCACGAATCGGCCGGCCGGCGACTCGCAACGCCTTCGCATCGGCTTCCTCGTCAAGAAGGCCGAGGAGCCATGGTTCCAGGACGAATGGAAGTTCGCAGAGCAAGCCGCCAAGAAGCATGATTTCGATCTGATCAAGATCGCCGCGCCCGATGGAGAGAAGGTCTTGTCCGCCATCGACAAGCTCGCCGCGCAGAGCGCCGCGGGATTCGTCATCTGTACGCCCGACGTCCGGCTCGGACCGGCGATCATGGCCAAGGCGGGTGCCCACGGACTCAAGGTGTTCAGCGTCGACGATCAGTTCGTCGGCTCTGATGGTCGGCCGATGGACGTGCCCTATCTGGGGATATCCGCCAAGGCGATCGGCCAGACGGTCGGCAAGGCCCTCTGGGAGGAGTTCAAACGGAGAGGCTACAAGGCCGACGAGACCGGACTGTGCGCCGTGACCTTCGACGAACTCGAAACGTGCAGACTCCGTCTCGAGGGGGCGATCGAGACACTCAAGACAGCGGGATTTCCTGGAGATCGGGTCTTCCGCGCCCCCGTCAAGACGACCGACATCCCCGGGGCATTCGACACCACCAATACGCTTCTGACACAGCGACCCAACGTCAAGCGATGGATGATCTGCTCGTTCAACGACGAGGGAGTGCTGGGGGCCGTCCGCGCCATGGAGGGACGAGGCTTCGGCGCCGACAGCATTCTGGGCGTCGGCATCGGCGGCAGCAACACCGAGATTGAATTCCGCAAGGAGAAGCCCACCGGCTTCTACGGAACCTGCCTGTTGGAGATTCGTCGTCACGGCTACGAGACGACCGAGCTGCTCTACCGGTGGATTCGGCAAGGGGTCCACCCCCCCAAGGCCACCTACACAACCGGCGTAATCATCACACGAGATAATTATCAGAAGATCATGAAGGAGCAGGGAGTCCTTTCGGAGTAACACCTCATGGCCCCACGCCTCATCCTGTCGAATCTGCTTGTTGCGACCCTTCTGGCCGTCGTGCGAGCCGAGTCACAACCCGTCGTCAAGGACGTCTCTTTCACGGCCCGCTGTGACGGCTCGACCCAGCACTACGTCCTCATGCTGCCCCCGGACCTGGAGCCGAATACGCCAGGCGATGCGTTGATTGCGCTTCACGGCCATGGCTCCGACCGCTGGCAGTTCGTCCAGAACGCCCGAGACGAATGCCGGGCGGCCCGTGACGTGGCGATGGCACACCGCATGATCTTTGTCTCGCCGGATTATCGCGCCAAGACCTCATGGATGGGCCCCAAGGCCGAGGCAGACCTCGTCCAGATCATCGAGGAGATCCGCCGGGATCGTGGCGTTCGAAAGGTCTTTCTGTGCGGGGGATCCATGGGCGGATCCTCGGCGCTCACCTTTGCCGCCCTGCATCCGGACATGATTTCCGGTGTGGCCTCGATGAACGGCACGGCCAACCATCTGGAATACGAGAACTTTCAGGACGCCATCGCCGAGTCCTTCGGCGGTCCGAAACAGCGCATCCCCGAGGAGTACAAGAAGCGAAGCGCCGAGTACTGGCCCGAGCGGCTGACCATGCCTGTCGCCATCACCGCCAGCGGCAAGGATGATGCGGTCCCGCCTCAGAGCGTTCTGCGCCTGGCGGGCATTCTGAAAAAGCTCGGCCGAAAGGTCCACCTGATCTATCGCGAGCAGGAGGGGCATCAGACTCGTTATGCCGACGCGCGGGAGATCGTCGAGTTCGCCGTCGCAACTCGTTAGCCGCCCGCCTGAGGATCACCGACTGGTCGGCACCGGATCCCCCTGCTGAACCCATGCCTCGTTGAAGTGGACATGCTTGATGGCCCCGCCCGTCGACAGGTGGTAGCTGTAGGTGGCATGGAGCGAACCATCGGAGGCCTGGATGACCGACGGATACGCGAATCCGCCCTTCTCACGCTCGACGCGTTCGAGGTGTCGGGTCCATTTCCAGGTCTTGCCCTCGTCGTCGGAGATCGAGACGGCCAGGGAATGGCGCCCCCGCTCGGTATCGTTGTAGACCAGGGCCCAGTGGTTGTTCTTCAGTCGCGTGACCTCGAGGCTGGACCCCGGATTCGGGATCGACATCGACCGCACCGGGCTCCACGTCATGCCCCCATCGGTCGATGATGCCGCCCGAATGCGCTGGGTAATGCCGTTTTCGCGCATCATGGCCACCAGACTGCCGTCGGATCGTTGGATGACGCTCGGCTGGATGTTGCCCCAACCCACCAGGGAGCGGCTGAACTGCCAAGTTCGCCCGTCATCGGCGGTGATTGCCATAAGCGAGACCGAGAAGGTGTCGCAATACAGGGGCAGGATCCACTTGCCGTCGGCCAGCCGCGTCGGGTGCACGCGGGGCATCCAACCCAGACGGTGATAGAGTTTCTGCGCGAGTCGCTTGCGGGCTTCGGCGAACTTGCCGGAGAGGTTGTTTCGGAGGAAGTCGGGAAGTTGCTTGAAGGCCTCCTCGATGTCGGTATCCAGGTTCGTCGGCGTGATATGCAGGACGTCCTGCCAGTCCCAGCGCGGCGCCCCGTCCATCCCGTACCAATTGGCCGACAATCGATACTTCAGCAGGGCGGATTCCCACGAGTTCTCAAGGATCGTCGGCCATATGAGCCAGAGACGCTGCTTCGAATCGACGTACATCGTCGGGTTGCAGTCCGGGTAATTCGGGGTGTCGGCCATCTCAAAGCGAGGGCTCCATCCTCCCTGCCCGCGGCGTCTTCGAGCCCCCTCGATCCGAACATCGTCGGCCCGTCGCTCGCCTGACCCATGAAACCAACAGGCCAGCAGTGAACCGTCGGGAGCTTCCACAATGCAGGAGGAATGGTTGTGCCACTTCTCAAGCGGAAAGATCAGATCTCCCTCATATAAGGGCGGCACCGGATCCGCCGCCTCGGTGCTGATGGTGCTCAGAAGGACTGCGACCGACGTCATATAACCGGATGCGGGCATGTGTACCATCCTCACTCTGTGCCCCAACCGCTCACCTGAGATGCGACATGGGGACAACACCGAAGCAACCTCACCTCGCCCGCACCACCGAGTGCAGACGGATCAGCTCTATGAACCTTCGGCCATAGGTGTTGCACTTGGCTGGACCAACACCGTGCACCTGGAGAAGGGACTCTCGCGTCGTCGGCCGGGCCCGTGCCATGGCCCGAAGCGTCTTGTCGCTGAAGACCATGAACGCCGGGACACCGAGTTCTCCCGCAATCGCCTTGCGAAGCACCCGCAGGCCCTCGTACAGACCTTTCACCTCGGGCGACATATGCAGATCTTCGCGGATCGCGGGCTTCGCCGCCTTCTCCTTGGGCACCGGAGTCTTCGACTTGCGAGCCGGCGCGTTCCTGCGCTTCTTGCCCTTAGTCTTCTGAGACGGCCGAGCGGCCGGTGGCAGGTACAGCTCGGCCTCCGCCTCCCCGCGAAGGACGGCCCACCCCTGCTCGGTGACCGAGAGTGTCGAGTATTCGCCGCTCTGGCGAAGCATCCCCTGATCGACGAGTTGTGTCATCCACGACGTCAGGGCAGACTTTGGCCGGTCGGACACGAGCCCGAAGGTACTCAGCGCCTCGTGGCCCCGCTGCACGACGCGATCGGAGGCCGTGCCCATCAGCACGTCCGCCACATAGGAAGCACCGTAGTGCTGCCCTGTGCGAACGACGCACGACATGATCTTCTGCGCCATCACGGTGGCATCGGCCAAGACGGGCAACCCCCCTGCGCAGACGTCACAGGCTTGGCACTTACCCCCCTTCCACTGTTGTCCGAAATAGGCTACCAGGCGCCGATGCCGACAGGCCGCATCGCCGCAGTAGCGATACATCTCCGATAACAGGCGGAGCTGGTCCTGTTTGCTTGCTGAGTCTTGCGCCTCAATAATGCTTCTCCAGAGGCCGTAGTCCGCCCCGGAATAGAAGAGAATGCACTCCGCCGGCTTGCCGTCGCGACCCGCACGGCCCGTTTCCTGCTGATAGTGTTCGATCGACTTGGGCATGGCCGCGTGAATGACATAGCGGATGTCCGAGCGATCGATCCCCATACCAAAGGCCACGGTCGCCACGACCACGTTCACACGGCCTGCGGCAAAGGCATCCTGTACGCGGGTGCGATCATCATCGCTCATGCCCGCATGGTACCCCTCCGCACAAACGCCTGACTCTTGAAGCCGGCCCGACAACACATCCACGTCGACCCGACGGATGCAGTAGACGATGCCCGGGCTGTCGCGGCGATCCAGAACGCAGCGGCACACCTCCTCAAACTCCCCCAGGCGTTCCTCGACGGAGTATCGCAGGTTCGGCCGGAAGAAGTCACCGACGAGAACCTCCGGGTCGGTCAGTCCGAGCTGGGCGATAATGTCCTGCCGCACCCGAGGGGTGGCCGTCGCGGTGAAGGCATGGATGGGTGTGCCTGCGAAGGTCTCCTTGAGGCGGCCGAGCGATCGGTACTCCTGACGGAAATCGTGCCCCCAGTGACTGATGCAGTGGGCCTCGTCGATGGCGAATGCCCCCACCCGGACCTCCGACAGCAGGTCCAGAAAGGCCTGATTCGTGAATCTCTCGGGGGCGACGAACAGCAACCGGAACGCTCCGCCCCGAACGCCGGCAGCCACCAAGCGCCGATCTTCAGGATCGAGACTGCTGTTCAGAAAGGCGGCGTTGATGCCCCGCTCGATCAGTCGATCGACCTGGTCCTTCATCAGGGCAATCAGGGGGGACACCACCACCGTCAAACGATCCGTCAGGATGGCCGGTGCCTGGTAACAGAGCGACTTGCCACCCCCCGTGGGCAGGACTACCAGCGAATCACGCCCCGCCAGTGCTGCCGTCATCGCCTCTTGTTGAAGCGGACGCAGGCTGGAGTAACCCCAATGCTTCTGGATGATCGACAGCAGCCGCTCCAAGAAACGCTCCCTGAGTTGGTCCTGAGAGCGCCTTCTGAAACCCAGGACGCACAATGACCGGTGGGGATTCTAAGCCTCGACGAGGGTCGTGTCGACCCGGAGGGTTCGGCCCTGGATCTTCCAACACGTGTGAAACGACACTCACCGCCAGTGGGTTGCGGTTCGGAGCGACCGTCTCAAGGATGATTCTCAGAAGGGGGCGCCGCCCAGATCGGCCGTGGCATCGGCCATGGAACTCATGGAAATCGGCTCGGTCTGAGCCGACAGATTGCTGAACCGGGTCAGTCGTCCGTCGAAGTGAAGCTGGACCGTCCCCACGGGACCGTTTCGCTGTTTGGCGATGATAACCTCGGCGGTGTTCGTGAAGGCATAGCCCGGTTGATTGCTGTGATAGTAGTCCTCGCGATGGATGAGCAGCACAACATCGGCATCCTGCTCGATAGCCCCGGACTCTCGAAGATCGCTCATCCGAGGGCGGTGGCCCTCGCGCTCTTCTGCCTGACGGTTCAACTGGGCAATCACCACGACCGGGATATTCAGCTCGCGGGCCAGGGCCTTCAGCGCGCGGCTGATCTCGGACACCGCCTGCTGCCGGCTCTCGATGCGCCCCGTGGTCGTCATGAGCTGGAGATAATCGATGAAGATGGCTGATAGTCGGTGACGCAGGAAGAGCCTGCGGGCCTTGCTCCGCAGTTCCAGGGCCGTCATGTTCGGTGATTCGTCGATGAAGAGAGGGGCATGCTCCATTTCGCCGCAGACCATGCCCAAGTGCTGGATGTCTCTCTCGCTGAGACGACCGCGCCGCATCTGTTGCGAATCGATCCCGGCCCGGCCGCACAGGATACGCTGAGCCACCTGATTCGCACTCTGCTCCATCGAGAAGAACAGCACCGGTTTTCGATCGTCCACGGCGATGAATTCGGCAATATTCAGTCCGAGGGCTGTCTTTCCCATCGACGGACGGGCCGCCAGGACGATCATCTCGCCGTTCTGAAGGCCGCAGAGCTTCTCGTCCAACTGGTAGTAGCCGGTGGGCAGTCCCGTCAACGGATTATCGTCCCGATCCTTGAGACGCTCGTAGACCTCTTTGAGAACCGTTCGGAAGTTCTGCGCCTCGCTGACCACCCGCTGGCTGACGACCTCGAAGATCTTCTTCTCGGCCTGGTCAAGGATATCGCGGGCCGTGTCTGACTCGGCGTAGGCGAGTTCCATGACCTCGCCCCCGGCGCGAATCAGCTCGCGCAGCATGGCCTTATCGCGAACGATTCTGGCGTAGTAGGTAGCATTGGCCGCTGAGGGTACCGACTCGACAAGCTGGACAATGTACTCGACCCCACCGACCTGCTCGCTCAGGCCTCGGCGCTCCAGTTCGTCGCGGAGTGTCACCGCGTCAATCGGACGGCGCTGGTCGAACATGGACAGCAAGACGTCGTAAAGCAGGCGGTGGTCGTTGCGGTAGAAACGATCCTTGCCCTCCGGGCCAAGGACCTGAAGCACCTCCGCAATCACCTCACTATCGATGATCATGGAGCCGAGCAGTGACATCTCGGCATCCATGTTTTGCGGGGGGACGCGCTCCAGGCGATCGTCACTCGGAGTCTTGATTCGTGGAATCGGACCCTCCATGGTCAGCCGCCTCCTCAGTATCGGTATTCTCCGATGACTTTCCGCCGTCGTCAAGCTGCTCGCTGGCCCGCTCACGGACCACCCACACCTTGACCTCGGTCTTCAGATCGTCGGCGAACACGACCGGCACCATCACCGAATCCAACTGGCGAATGGACGTGTGCAACTGGATCTGTGACGCCTCGATGGCATGGCCTTCGTCGCGCAGGGCTGCGGCAATTTCCCGAGGCCCCACAGAGCCGTACAGGTGGCCCTCTTCGTTGGCCGCCGCTGCGATTGTGATCTCGACATTGGCCAGCGAGGTCGCCTGCGCCTCAAGGGCCCGCCGCCGCTCGAGACGAATCGACGCGGCTCGCTTCTTGTCCTCTTCAATGGCCTTGAGGTTCGCCGGCGTCGGCTCCATGGCCAGGTTGCACGGGATGAGATAGTTCCGTGCGTAGCCTTCCGACACCTCGACGACGTCGCCAACATGACCCAGCTTTGGGATATCCTTGCGAAGAAGCAGTTTAATCATTTCTTAGTCACTCCCACGGCCCGACAGGACCGAGCCAGACCGCCCGGCGATTCAGATGCACCGACCCCCAACTCGGGCGGCCTTGGGTGCCCATCCTGCGATCGCCCGGCTCCAATGCCTATCCCTGGAAAGGCAGCAGTCCCAGAAATCGAGCGTACTTGATCGCCCGCTGAGCCGAACGCTGATGCTGCGAACAGTTGCCGCTTCTCTTGCGGCTGAAGATCTTCCCACGGCTGCTGAGCAGCTTCGACAGCGATTGGAGATCCTTGTAGTCGACCTCCTTGATCTTCTCACGGCAGTACCGGCAACTCTCCTGCTCACGCCAACGCTTCGTATTCTTAGTATTTGAGGGAGGCATTCCACGCATCCTTTATCACAATCCGCCGCACGCAATGATCCCTATCGCACTGATCACCCTGCGGCCGAACACTCACGGAACCTCGACGGGTCAGCGTGACCCCGCCACTCTCACACATCCGGCCATCCTCAGAACGGCACATCCTTGTCCGTCATCGGTGGGGGCACATCGCCCTCATCGACAGGAGCCGGCATATCTTCTTCCATCGGGGGCATCGACTCGGCCGCGGCGGCCCTCGCGGGAGCAGACGTCACCGGGGGACGCGTCTGCCGGGCCTGTGGCTGCCCCATCGGACGGCCCTGGGGGCCCTCGGGACGGGCAGCCCCCTCCGGTCGACCCTGGCCGAGAAACTGGAATTTCTCTACCGTCACCGAAAGTTTGCTTCGCTTCTGTCCCTCGGGGGTCTCCCACTGCCGAAACTTCAGGCGACCTTCCACCAGAACCTGCCGCCCCTTGCTCATGTACTGGCAGAACACTTCGGCCTGACGACCGAAGACGGAGCAATCAACGAAACAGGTTTCCTCGTGATCCTGGCCGTCCTGGCCGCGCCATCGATGGCTGCTGGCCAGTCCGAACTCCGCCACGGCGGTATTGCTCGGCGTATACGACAACTGCGGATCACGCGTGAGATTACCCACGAGAATCACACGATTGTAGCCGGCCATGGTCGTTCATCCTGTTCAAGAGGACACAAGCCCGTCGGGGACGCCACAACCCACCGTTCTACGAACGGGGCTCATCGTTCCCGGTGTCGGACCAGAGCGCCTCGGCCTCGGCCCGCGTCACTTCCTCGGGAACCTCGATGTCGGCAGGCTCGGCAGCCGCAATCGGCTCGGCAACCGAGGGCTCGATCCTGTTGGATCGGAAACCTTCGTCCTCAGCGCCCTCAGGCCTTGAGGGCTGCTGAGCCCCGCTCCGCAGGAGAGCACACTGATCCGCTGCCTCGCGTCCGAACACGGACAGTTGATCGTCGTTGAGCGTGCATCGCAGCACCAACAGACGGAGCACGATCTCCGACAGGCGGGCGTCTCGCTCGATGCCCACGATGCTCGCCGACGGGCACTTGAAGTAGGTCAGGACATAGCATGCGCGTTTGCGATGCTTGATCTCATACGCCAGCCGTCGCTCGTCCCATCGCTTGACGCCGATGAGCTCCGCGCCGGCACGTTGCATGATACGTCCGATCTCCTTCTCGACGGTTTCCCATTGTGTCGCCACACTGGGGTCGAACAGGAACATGCCTTCATAAGTGCTCAGCTTCAAGGTCACTTCTCCTCAGGTCGTTCCCGGTTACGCTCCGCCGCATCACCCGATGACTTGTCCCTGCATCGGGCGCCCGGCGGGCTGTTGAACCGGTTCATACACTCTTGAATTCCATCTCGAACCCAGCACTCCACCGCTTCGACTGCGGATGTCAGAGCTTGGATCAGCAACGGAGCCTCGTCCTCTGCCACAGGACTCAGCACATATTCCACCGTGCGTCCCGGCTCTGCGGCCCCGATTCCGACACGCACGCGTGCCAGCTCCAAAGTACCCAGGCGCTGGAGGATGTCCTCCAACCCCTTGTGTCCCCCCGATGAACCATCGGGCCGAACACGAATCCTACCTATCGGCAGTGCCAGGTCGTCCAGCACCACCAAGACCTCATTGGGCGGCAACTTATAGAACTGCTTGGCCGCCAGAACCGATTCACCGCTGCGGTTCATGAACGTGGTTGGCTTAAGCAGCGCCACGTCCTGACCTGCCCATCGTCCGGAACCGAACAGGCCGTTGAACTTCTCGCGATGAACCTCAATCCGCCATCGCTGGGCGAGCAGGTCCATCACCTGATAGCCCAGATTATGCCGCGTCTGGGCATATTTCCGTCCCGGATTGCCCAAACCCACGATCAGTTTCATGGTCGCGCGGGCTCAAGCCGATCAGGCCGCAGGGGTCCTCGATGCGCCGAATTCCAATCGGGGTGCCCCAGCACTTCCGATGGATCGCGCTCGACCGACTAGCCCTCTGCCTCCGGCTCTTCTTCTTTCTTCTGCCGACCAATGACTTCCGGCTCGGCGGGGCCTTCGGCCTCGGCAACGGCCGGTTTGGCCTCCTCTTCGACCAAGGCCCGTACGGCCACCACGGGGGTCTCGGGGGCAGCGGTGGCCTCGACGCCCGCAGGCAGTTCGAGGTCGCGAACGAACAACGTCTGGCCCAGCTTCATTTGCTGCACGTTGAGCCGGATCACGTCCGGAATGTCAGTCACCCGGCAGCGGATCGCCAGGTCCTGCACCATCTGATCGACCACGCCACCGTCGCTCACACCTACCGGCGTGCCGCGGAGATCGATAGGCACCTTGACCTCGACAACCTGGTGCACATCGACCTTCGCCAGATCGAGGTGAATCAGGTCTGTCCCCAGGTGGTCATATTGCGCATCCTTGATCAGATACTGGAACTGTTGGCCGTCGATATCGACCTGAAGCAGGTGCGTGCTCTGGTGCAACGAGAGCTTCAGCTCGTGCGCGGGTAGAGCGATGGGCTCGGGGGCCCCTTCGCTGCTGTATACGATCGCCGGAACAAGCCCCTGCTTCCTCAGGCGACGAGTCGCCTTGGTGCCCAGTGCCTCTCTTCGCGTTGCCTTGATCATCTGGGTTTCCATCACTTCGGTCTCCTAAAGCCCCCGTGGTCGCCAGCGTTGCGGCATGCCCCTTTCATTGAAAGGTGGAGGCTCACACACTACTGCTTCAAGAACAGACTGCTGACCGATTCGTCGCGGTGAATCCGCCGAATCGCCTCGCCCAACAGTTCGGAAACACTCAACACTTCAATCTTCTTCCCGCCAAACATGGTCTTGTCGTTCAGCGGAATCGTATCGGCCACCGTCAACGTATCGATGGGCGCGCTGCTGAGACGCTCCATCGCCGGTCCGCAGAGAACGGCATGCGTCGCACCGACCGTGACGCTCCGAGCGCCGAAACTCCTGACCAATCGGGCGGCCTCACAGATCGTACCAGCCGTGGCGATCATGTCGTCGACCATCAGAACGTGACGCCCGCGAACATCGCCGATGATATTCTGAACGATCGCCTGGCTCCCGCTGATCCGACGTTTGTCGATGACGGCAATATCACCCTGAAGGTGCTGGGCATATATCCTGGCCCGCTTGAGGTTTCCGACATCCGGACTGACCAGCACGATCTCCTCGTGAACCGTCCGCTGGAAGTAGGCTGAGAAGACGGGCTCAGCGAGAAGATGGTCCACCGGGATGTCAAAGAACCCCTGAATCTGAGCCGCATGAAGATCGATCGTCAGAAGGCGATCTGTCCCGGCAGTCGTCATCAGATTCGCAACAAGCTTCGCCGTAATCGGTACGCGGCCTTCATCCTTGCGATCCTGACGGGCGTAGCCGAAATACGGAATCACCGCCGTGATTCGCCGAGCCGATGCGCGACGCAGACACTCAATGAAAATCAGCAACTCCATCAGGTTCCGGTTGACCGGGTGGCACGTGCTTTGAATGACGAATACATCTCGTCCTCGCACGTCGTCATCCAGTTTAACGATGAGCTCGCCGTCCGGAAACTCATCGACCCGGGCGCGTCCCTGGTTGACGCCGAGATATTGGCAGATCTTTTCGGCCAAGGCGGGGTTACTCGTCCCACCAAAGACCTTCAGACCGTTCATACCTCAATCTCCGCTATGCACACATCCGCGACGGTAACCACACCGGACCAATCTACCCGGCCTGGACTCGAACCAGGAATGCCAGAACCAAAATCTGGTGTGTTACCTATTACACCACCGGGTAAGGGCATCCTTCCCAGAATTACATAGGGTTCGGCACAACTGCTCGCGGTAGCGCTGGACCACCCCGAGGCTTGAGTTCGGCGCCGCGAGCGCCAACCCACCGCCGGACACTGCGCTCCCCGACTGGGAAACCCACGCGCCCGACTACCCCTTTGGGGGCAGCTTACCTGATGCCTGCTCAACCGCAGGACATTCGTACTTTAGCGTTGCACCGGCAGGGTGTCAAGCACGGCGCGCCGTCTCGACCGAGGCGCTGCAGCAGCCACCACCCGACTCACCCACCGAAAAATGGGGATGGCGCCGGCGCCACCCTTTACATAGGACGCCGGGATCGATAGCAGTCTCTGCAATAGACGGGACGGCCTTCGACCGGCTTGAACGGAACCTGCGTCGTCTGACCACACGCCGAACAGACGGCGTCGAACAATTCACGAGGTCCGGAACCGGGCCCTGAGGAGCGTCCGCGAGGCGGGCCACCGGAACGCGAGCCGAACCGGCCACCCATCCCACCCCGACCGCGATCGCCGCCGCCACCGCGGGGACCCGAACCGCCGGAGAAACTCCGAGGGGGTCTGGACTGTCCCTGCATCCCACCCCCACCCGCCTCGTCGCTCTTGCGTGTACGGCGGGCGGCGCGACACCCTGGGCATCGCTTGGGTTCATTCGTCAGCCCGATCTGGGCATATCGTTCCTGGTCGGCGGCTGAATGCACAAACTCCTGACCACAAGCGGCGCACATAATCATCTTGTCTTCGTAGGGCATGGGATAGGGTCCTGTGGAAAACAGTAACTTGGAATTAAACGGTTCGACACTTATCTGGCGGGTGCGCCGGTCAGGAGGAAGTGAAGAGAGGGTCAGCCGTGGTCTTCCGTGTGATTGGGCGGAGATCACGCGACTGCCATCGTGCCCACTTATACCACCCACAGGCTTGTCATATCGGAGCCAAGCCGTTCGCCGGCCTGTAACGAGACTCCGGGACACCCGCTACCTCCGTCTTATGATGACAGAGGACTTCTCGTTTGTCCAGAGGAACTTGATGCCCGTTTTATCCTCTTGTAGGCTGCCATCATGCGACCCCCCAATACCCTCGGTGTCAGTGTGGTGATGGCGACTCGCAACAGGCGGGACGTTCTCCTGCAAACGCTGTCGCAGGTCGAGGCCTGCGGACTGTCCCCCAACGACATGGAGATCTTCGTCGTCGACAATGCCTCGACCGACGGGACCGTCTGCGCCGTGGCCGAGCGTTTCCCCGAAGTTCACGTCCTTGCACTACCCGACAACCGTGGAAGCTGTGCCAAGGGTTTGGCCCTCGGCGAGACCCGCTTTCGCTACGTCCTGTTCCTGGATGACGATTCCTGGCCCATCGGCGATGCCGTGCCCCGGATGATCCAGCGATTCGAATCCACCCCCTCGCTGGCCGCGGCAGGTTTCATGGCGCACCTTCCGGATGGACGGATGGAATGCAGCGCTATGCCCCATGTCTTCATCGGTTGCGGTGTCGGATTCCGTCGCGACATCCTCCTCCATGTCGGGGGGATTGACGCGTGGTTCTTCATGCAGGCCGAAGAGTACGACCTGTCATTCCGGCTGGCCAATGCGGGCTATCAGGTCAACGTATACGACGATCTTCACGTTCGACACCTGAAGACACCTCAGGCCAGATACCGCGGCACCACCGCGTACTATGACACGCGCAACAACATGGTGCTCGCATGGCGATTCCTGAAGAATCCGTGGCTTCGCATCTATCTGAGCGACTGGATGCAGCGATATGCCTGGCTGAGCTTCCCGTCGGGATGTGGGTCGGATTATGCCCGCGGATTGGCGGCGGGTCTGACCCGATCGATCGCGGAAAGGTTCGGCGGCTCAAACACACCCCTTTCACCGCGAGCCTTCGAGACCTTCTTCTGCATCCACCGGATCGAGGGGCATATGGCCCACCTGGCGCAGTCCGGGGTTCGCCGGATCATCCTGGCCGACCTGGGAAAGAACGTCTATGCGTTCTGGCGAGGTGCCGCCGCCATGGGCATCGAGGTGGTTGCCATCTCCGACGATCGTTTCGCCGCCGACGGCAACCGTCGGTATCGCGGTGTCCCCGTCCTCAAGGAATCCGATGCCCTGCAGACGGACTTCGATGCCGTCGTCGTCTCCAACACGTCGTATGTTCACGCCGCCCAGCGGGCCGGAGCTTTGCGAGCGGCGACCGACCGCCCCGTCTTCGACTGGTTCGGTCGAAGGGCGGACGAGGCCTCGCTCAGCCCCAGTTAGACAACTCCCCTGCGCCGTGCGGTAGATCCTCCGGCCACGGATCTGACGAAGCAGAAATCGTCCTTACTTCGTCGGCTTGGCAGCCCCGTCCTTGTGACGTTGCGCCGCGGTGGCAATGATCGGAGCGAGGTCAAAACCGAGCGGCTGACCGGCATCAAGTTTTGCCCGTGCCGACCGGATGGCCTGCTCGCACCCCTGAGGAATCTGATCCTTCCACCAGTTCATGCGCTCGCTGTAACACCAGACGTAGTGTTCCGAGGTCTGCATCGCCCAGTACACATTGTGTTCAAACCATCGGGCGCTCTCGTCCGGCTTCATGTAGTGCCCAAGCACCTTCTGCTCCCGCAACCCGTAGTACTGATCAATGTACAGGGCCTGTCCCGCCTGCACGTTGGTCCGGTACCTGCCCCACAGGGCCGGATCGATCAGCAAAAGTCCACGCTGGGTCATCAGATGATAGGCCGACAGGTGCTGCCGGTGGTCGGTGTAGTAGTAGGCGTTCTCATTCCCGTCGATGACAACCACACCGGGGCTGGCGCCGTCCAGCATTCCGTTGAGAAACGCCGGAAGCAGAGCATAGTCGTGCCCCGAAAGGGCTTTAGACCGTGCCTGCGGATCCATGGGCCTCAACAGCCCCGTAAAGAGGCTCGTCTGAAAGAACGTCAGGATCTGCGGTTTGGGCAACTCACGCTCGATGGCACGGATGAACTGAGCACCCCGACGGCGTACGATCGCCTCATAGTCCCCGAACGATCGCACAGCGCGATGGGCCACGTTCTTGTACGCCCACGGATTGTCACCATAGGGTTCCGGATCGAAGCAGATGCCCACACACCGACCGATCTTGGCCGCCCGACTGACCAGAATCACATTGTTCTCGATTGCCTTCCATTGCGCGTCGTCGAACCAGTCCTCCTTTGACGCCGCCAACATGATCACGAAGTTGTCGGTGAACTTCGACCATTGGATCTCCCGCAGGTCATCGTAGTCGCGGGCGAATCGGGAGGCATCCCACGCCTGGGTTTCCAGGACGTTCGTCCCCGCATTCAGTCGGAAGATCAACCCATCGAAGGGGCGTTTCTCCATCTCCCTGATGTGACCTCGGATGAAATCCGGCGTGGGCACGTCCCAGCCATACTCGATCAGCTTCTTCTCAAGGGTTCGAGCCCCCTGAGCAGTGGTCTGCGACCACGCACGTGGCGAGAGGCCGAGTGCTACGATCCAACACATCGCGAGCGTTCTCTTCATGGTCCGATCCTTTCCACAACATGGGAATTGTGGACCATGATAGAATCGCCCCGGCCTCTGTGAAAGGCCGGGGCGATGCCTGAGTCCTCATCTCTCGGGCAGTCCCACACCGGGACAGCTACCACCAGCGGCAGTAATCCACGGATTCCGCGGTCTGTTTGATCGTCACGGATGCGCCCGCCGGGGCGATGTACTCGCTCAGGCCGACATGCGGACATATCGGGCTGCCCCAATCGTAGGTGTAGCCCAACCGGGTCCACGGGTAGCCGCCCGGCCCGTAGGAGATACTGACCTGATTGTTGTACCACCCCACAAATGTGGGGTTGAGGGTGATCACACTGTTGGGTCCCGGGAAGGTGAGTTCCGACTCATAGTCGGTGATCTCCGGGTCGGGGCTGGGACGAAAGAGATTGTTCGGGTCGACCCACATCTCCACGAAATACCTCGCCTTTCCGTCGGGCGGCAGTCCCAATAACTCGACCAATCGCAGGTCCAACTGATCGGGCCAGACTCGCCGATCCGCAATGAACTCCCTGACCTGCGGCGCGGCCGTCAGCCACACCTCTTTGCCCAGTGTGATAGTCTGGCCTACCTGACTCTTGTAGCCCTGATAGGTCGTGAAGGCCGTCATCAGAACCCGAGACTTACCCGATTCGCCTTCCCAGATCAGGCCTTCGGTGGAGGCCAGAATCGGCGTCAGATTCCGATAGATTTCCCATGCCTCGGCATTTTCAGCATCCTTGACCGCCTGGGAGAAGGCCGCGTTCGGGTCAAGGGGGTACAACGGGATATACCCGCAGCCCGACCCGACGCTCACGACTAGAAGCAAGAGGCCTGCTATCCTTCTCATGAAACATCTCCTTTCTTTGCCCAACAGACAGCCCTCTACGGTGTCGCCGCATCCCCCGGACCCGTCCAGGCATGGATGACCGCACCGTCGACGACCAGAATCGAGTGATCTGCGAAGTGAATTCCGCGGACAATCTCACCCCCGCCCAGGTCGGTTACACCCGAATCGGCGGGGATGATACCGCTGTCGTCGCGGCGATCGTAGAAATACGCCAAGTGACGAAAGCCCTCGCGAAGGAGGCCCGGCGTCTTCTGTCGATCGATCGCCACAACATACGGCCGGCCCACGCAATGCACCTGAAGACTCGGGCTCCGATCCGTCGCACCGCTCCACAGCACTTTCAGGCTCACTGCATCCAGGGCCAGTACATGGGTCGACGTGAAGGCGAACAGACGATCGCCGTCCAGAACCATCGTCAGGGCTCCGGGTCCGCCTCCCGGCAGCATCGACGACTCGGCATCGGCCTTGCCGGTCTCAGTCGAGTAGCGAACGACCGTCCGGCCATCCTGAGACAGGTAGAACCCTGCCGGTCCCACCTGGAGGCTCGATCGGAGATTGGTGAAGACCTGTGACGTCTGCCATACCACACTGCCGCTATACGGATCGAAGGCGTACACCCGATTGCCGGTCGAAACGAGCAGCAACCCCTGATCCATCATGCGCATCCACAGGGCACGTCCGCCGTCCTCCGCACGAAGGGTTCGCAGGGGGCGCCCTGTCTCCGCATCGAACACTGTCAGAGCGAACGCGGGACCCTGTATGGCTGGCGTTTCACAGATCAGGAATTCCTCGTCGAGCGTCATTGCCCCCCCTGCACGCCCGCCCAGCTTGCCGCTCCAGGACTCTCGACCGGTTCGCACATCGAGACACACCGCCTGACCGTCGTCGATGATCCCCACGACCCGATCTTCCGAGATCGCCCACCCGCTCCATCGAGGGACGTTCTCGGGATCCAACTCGGGCCGATCCGCGTCGGCCGGCGCGCTCTCCCGTGACCAGATCACCTTGCCCGTGGCGATGTCCACGCCCATCAGTTGGCGCCGTGTTACCAGGACCATGCGTCCTTGCGCCATGCCCAGCAGCGTCGGCTTGCCTTCGCACGCAACGGAAGTGGACCACATCGGGCGGTTCGCCGGTATTGTGAAGGCCTCCACCTTCCCGGCGCAGTAGACCACGATCATGTCGTAGCGCGTCTCGGACAACGATGGATTCACGGGCTGGAGTACCGTCACCCAGTTCGTAAACCGGCGACTCCACGCCTTGCGGAGAGGCAGGGACAACTTCGGGCGGAGCCCGAGCGGTGTTGCCGGTGCGTCAACGATCTTGAGGTCGGCAAAGCCGATCGATCGTCCCCCCTGTTCCATGCGGTAGTTCGGAAAGGCCTTGGCGGCCCGAATCGCCCATCGGCGCGCCGCCGCAGGTCGGTGGCCCTGAAGGCACGTCTCGATGATCCGCTGCATGATCGCGGGGCGATCGGCCTGATTGTTGCTGCGATTGAGGACCTGAACATAGGCCCGGACGGCCTGGTCAAAATCCCCCCGCCGGGTCAACAGTTGTGCCTTGGCATGCAGTGCCTCACGAGCAGCCCGGGCGTTGGGAAAACGGTCGATCACCTGCTCCAGCGGCTGGAGATCGCCCGTTTCGATCCCCATGGACAGAATCGCGGCGGCCTGTTTCTCGAAGACGTCGTAGGCTGAAGGGCCGGACTGACCGATGATGCGATCGATCTGACGTTCGGCCCACTGCCCCGCCGGCCAGGAGTGCACCTCTCCCTGAGGCGTCGCCGACCGTGAACGCAGTGAACGGTCCGAAATGATCTGCTGGTACTGTTCGACGGCCTTCTCGCTGTTTCGCGTTCGAACGTAGAGATCCGCCAGCCGCAGGCGGTAGAGGACCTGTCCGTCGGCATCCGGAGGACATTCGGCCGCCTGCTGGTACAGCTCCAAAGCCCGCTTCTCGTCCGACCACTCGTCAGACAGGCACCGGTCGCCCAGCGTGATGAACTGCTGGAAGATGCGAGCCTTGATTTCAGCCCCATCGATTCGGGCGAATCCGCCCGCCGCCTCGACGGCCTTCCTCAACGCATCGACGGCCATATCGCGCATTCCGATGCGATAGGCCACATCCGAGAGGTCCAGCCACGGGAAGGGGTCCTTCGGTGACTGTTCAATCCGCCGACGAAGGCGAGCGATCGCCTCATCCTTGGGCGCCAGACCGATCACCCGATCCCTGCCGACGACGACGACCTGATCGGCCGTCACCAACACGTTGCCGCCACGAGCCCCCTGGAACCATGGGGTCGCATCGGGCGTTCCCCCCTTCAAGGCGAACCGGAAGAGCCCCTTCGTCATGGGCAGGTGAAGATGGGTGCGTGTGATCTGCCCCCGACCCAAGAGGCCGCCACATTCGGCCAGGGATCGGCTCCACCGAGTGTGGCCCGTCACCAGTTCCCACGCCACCAACTCGCTGCCCGCCGTATAGAGGACGTCATCGACGATGCCCAGAATCTGGCCGGGCTGGCCCAGATCGCCCCCGGCGATCTGCCCGATGACCTTGCCATCGGCCCGGTCCAGAACCCAGGCACGGTCGCTGTCGAGGGGAAAACAGATCAGGCGGTTGCGCCAGCATATCGACGGACTGTAGCGCCAGGGGAGAACGCGGCGAGCGTGGGCCAGTGAGAGGATTGCCTCTTCGTCGCCCATCTCCGGCCGGTAGAGGGTCAACCATCGGATTCGACCGTCATGGGCCTGAATGGCCGCCACGGCCCCCAAATTGCTGCACACATAGACGGTACCCTCGGAGATCGATGGAATTGCCAGTGTCGCGCGACGGTACCCGAACCCCCCCACCGAAGCGCTGGCAATGTGCGTCATCCAATCCAGCCGACCGGCATCGCCGTCCAGGCACACCAGATAGCAATCCTCAAACCCGAACCGCTTCTGGCGCCGGCCCACCAGATAGAGCCGCCCGTCGTTCTCGAGCGGTGGACCGTCGAACTCAAGGTCCACCAGGCGCTTGTCCATGCGCGAGGGTTCCAGGGTCCACACAAGCCGTCCGCTGGCCGGCAGCAGGCAGACCAGCGTGGGACGAAGCCTCCGCGTCTGCGACTCGTCCATCGGAACATCCCCTACCTGTCCCAGAACGGCCAGAAGTCGCCCGCGTGAGAGTGTGCAGGAATCGAACCGGGCGGGCTCGCCCATGGCGGGCGTCGGTGGCACCCGCTCGGAGGCGCGAACGATGCTGAACGGTGACCATGCCGCACGACCGTCGGCCAGACGGATCGCCCACATCGAGTACGGATCGCAGAGATAGGCCGTCGACCCGTCCGTAATCGGAACCATGGTGAGCTGCCGCCCGTTTCGCGTGGCGGCGACCTCGGCAGGCATCTCTCGTTCGGCAGGCAACGTCGGCTCCGGAGAGACCGGGAAGAACCCTTGCTTGGCCCCGTATTCCCAAAGCGGCGCCCCTACGTGAACCTCACTGTTAATGACCCCATTGCGCTGTGCGTTGCCGCCCAGAACCGGCCAGACCGCCGGCTGTGAGGTTGGGCCTGGAGGGGCCCAATCCCGCACTTCACGATCGATCACTTCTACAGGATTGGCGTCAGCACCTCGCCATCGCAAGACGCCCTGAGGGAACATACTGTTGATCGCCTGGACCAGGGACTTCGCCTCGTCCGCCCGACCGGACCAGACCAGATTGATTGCCAGTTGACCGGTCAGTTCTACACGGTGCTTTTCCCGATCCGGATGCCGAGCGAGCAGATCTCGATAGAGACGTATCGCCAGCGAGAAGTCACCCGTCTCGGCCGCCAACTCGGCGGCCAGACTTCCGGCCTGGAGCCCCTGAGGTGTGCAGAAGTAGTCGTCGGCCACCCTGAGCAACGATCTCAGGTTTCCCGAAGCTCTCGCGTCATCGAGTGCCGCCTGAGCCGCCGTCGACCAGAGAAGGGAGTAAGCGGAGACCCCTTCGGCGGGCCATGCGGCGATTCGCCGATTGACGTACTCCGCCACACCGACATACAGCGACTTGTCATCGCGAATCAGCTTGTCGGAATGCTTCTGAACGGCCTCCCGATAGGCCCGGGAGGCCTCCGTCCACCGTTTCGCCTCGGCGAGCTGGTCGGCCCGTTTGACGGCAGCCTGAGCCTCAAAGCTGTCGCTGAGGTAGACAGACGGCCCGTTGTCCTGAGCCGCCTCCTCAGCCAGGAGCGCCCCCATCCCCACAAAGAAGAGAATGAAGGCCGCGCCGCACCCCCTCGTCAAGCCGACCCCACGGCGCGAGGGAGTGCGGCGCCCCCCCTCAACACGACACGCTGGATGTGCCCTCACCCATGGCAGGGACATCCGGTGGTTCCTCACGATCTGAAGTACTTCCCGACAATCGGCTCAAGCCGCTGAACGGATGCGGGATCCACCGTCGACTTGTCCGACCATATCGCCAACTCAAGGGCATGCCGACACCCACAGTCGCCCGGCGGATTCTTGCCCATATGAATCACAGCCTCTTTGATCAGGCCGATCGCCATGTCCGTCGCTCGCGACATGTTCCCGATGATTTCCGCGAGCAAGGCCTGTTTCGTCTTGCCGGGTTCGTGCGGGCGCCAGCAGTCGTAGTCTGTGGGCAAGGCGACGAGGGCATAGCAGATCTCCGCCTCTCGCGCCAGCTTGGCCTCGGGCATGCACGTCATCCCGATCAGGTCGCCCCCCCACGCGCGATGCATCTTGGACTCAGCAACGGTAGAGAACTGCGGCCCCTCCATACAGACATAGGTCCCATGATCATGTACTTTGCCCCGCGCCCTGGAGGCCACAGACAGCAGGACCTGTCGCAACGTCGGACAGAAGGGCTCGGCGAATTCCACGTGGGTGGCCATCCCACAATCAAAGAACGACGCCTCGCGTTTGAACGTCTTGTCGATCACCTGATCGGCGATGACCAGATCGCCCGGATGAACATCTTCTCGCAGCGAGCCCGTCGCACCGCTGGCCAGAATGTGGGTCACGCCGAGTTTCTTCATCGCGTAGATGTTCGCGCGGTAGGGAACCCAGGATGGACCGATCAGGTGTCCGGCTCCGTGGCGCGACAGAAATGCAATATCCACCCCATCCGTTCGCGTCGTGATGATCGGCGCGCTGGTGGGCCCGAACGGTGTGTCGATCTTGTGGGATTCACCCTGTGTCTGGGCCCCCAATGCGTCTCCAAGACCGCTCCCGCCGATGATGCCAACCATGACCTTGCTCAAAGCAAGCCTCCTTCAGACGGACTCACTGCACGAAAACCCAAGCGGTTCTGATTATAGGTGGGATCGGCATCTACCGCCATGCGACACACCACCGCCCCTTCGCCCTCAAACGTCACGCTTTGACACAGACCGCTTGGCGAAGCGCCCCTCGACCTGTATACTCACGGCCAAGTTGTCGAGAGTTGTCCGGTGGGTGGAACCCGCCGCCCATGCCCTAAGGAGAGCATGACCAACCCATGGCTAAGAAGAATCGACCTGAACCCGAGGGATCATCAGACGACACCGTAGAGAGCCGATCCAAAGGCCGGCCCGCGCGACGAGGTGAGAAGGCGGCCCGCGAAAAGACCGCTCGCCGGATCGTCACGCTGGCCGACACCGTGATCGCCGCCAGTCAGAAGCACGCAGACCCTTCGGTGGACATTCCGGTTCGCGCCCTGAGCAATGTGAATTTCAACGCCAAGCGACAGATCATCGAGATGGGGCACGCCAAGCAGCGCCGCGCCTTCTTCAATCTCGGGCAGGCCAAGAAGTTCATGCAGACGATGCTCGTCGCCTCGGGCTGCAAGGAACTGGCCGACCAGATCAAGACCACCAGCATTCGTGATCTCTTCTACCACTGCAAGCACACCATCGGTCAGTCCAAGGAGAACACGTTCGACGAGCAAGAGGAGTCCGACACCATCATTGAGGACCTCGAGGTGGCGCTCGGCAGCCTTCGGGAGGAGCTGGGGCTCTTCGCCGATCCCAAGGGCAGCATGGTCGGTCCGATGACCATCGTCGACGGCGGCGACACCATCGACCTGTCCCGCATGGGCACCGGTGGTTGGGCTGTGCCCAGCATCGTCGAAGACCACGTAATTCAATTCAAGTCCTGCAAGGCCAAGTTTATCCTGCTGATCGAGAAGGCCGCCGTCTGGCGACGGTTCAGCGAAGACCGCTTCTGGGAAGAACACAAGTGCATGATCATCCACGGCGGAGGGCAGCCGCCCCGAGGCGTTCGGCGCCTGGTGTATCGCATGCACACCGAACTCAAACTGCCCGTCTTTGTCCTCGTGGATAACGACCCCTGGGGCTACTACATCTACTCCGTGGTCAGGCAAGGCAGCATCAACCTGGCCTTCGAAAGCCAGCGTATGGCCGTACCGGCGGCCCGGTTCATCGGTATGAGCAGCCACGATGCCGAAGCGTTCAGCATCCCCAAGGCCGTGAGCATCCGACTGAACGATCAGGACATCCGCCGCGCCAAGGAAATCATGGACTATCCCTGGTTCGCCAAGACCGCCTGGCAGCGAGAGATCAAACACATGCTTCATCTGGGGGTGAAGCTCGAACTCGAAGCGCTTTCCGCCAAGGACTTCAGCTTCATCACCGAGACCTACCTGCCGACGAAGATGGACAAGAAACAGTGGCTTGATTGAGATCGACCGCGGGTGCCACCGCCGCGCAAGACACATCCGCATCAAGCAGCCGATGTTCACTCGAGCGTGGCGAGCATATGGATGTCCGACCGGTTCCCAATAGAACGCTGTGAATGCCGGGTGTCCTTGGACGTTTTTCCCTCAACCTCATTGAGTAAAGGCCCGACTCTAGCTTCCAGGCTCTTCTCGAGAAGACTCGGAAAAGGAGTGCTTATGAGACCTTCGATGCTGACGCTGGGACTGATGTCGATAGGATGGATCGTGGGTTGTTCCGGCATATCCCCGTCGGCCAGTCTGCCCGCCGAGAGCCACGGCGTGGTCTATTATCTCGACGGTGCGGGGGGTGGCGGCGCGTTGCTCAATTGGGGGCGAAACGTCAAGCACGGGCTCGATCTGGCCGGCTATCAGGGTGATTTCCAAATCTTCCCTTGGGAGACGCGCCTCGGGGTTCTGGCCGATCAAGAGGAGGGCGTCGGCTACAAGCGGAAGAAGGCCTCAGAACTTGCCGCCCTCATCGCCGACTGCACCAAGGCCAACCCGAACACGCCTGTAAACCTGATGGGGTTATCGGCCGGTACCGCCGTGGCCATATATACCCTGGAAGCGTTGCCCGCCAGCAGCTCCGTGGACAATGTCGTTCTCCTGGGAGCGTCGCTGAGCAGTGACTACGACATGACCAAGGCGCTTCGCCACGTGAAGAACGACCTGTACGTGTTCACATCCGACCATGATGCCGTGCTGAAGGTACTGGTCCCGTTCTCGGGATCGGCCGACCGACGATACGTCGGCGCCAACCTTGCAGGGCTCCAAGGCTTTCATCTGCCTCCCGGCGCCAATGCGGAAACGCGACGCCTGTACGCCAAGGTCACGAATATCACGTGGCAGCCCGAGTTTGAACAGGAAGGTGACTGGGGCGGGCACACCGGCGCGACCCGACCTCGCTTCGTCCAGCACTACATCGCCCCCCTGCTCATGAATGACGGCCCCAGGTTCATGCGCGTTCGGTCGCTGGTTTCGCACAGCGACTCAAGAGGTCTTCCCATACCGAAGTAGCGCCTGACACCGGAAGGCTGCACCGATCCGATATTCCTGACGATGCTTCGGCGGCACGCTTGTCGTATGGGCCTTCGCAGGCCCTGACGGATGTCGGCAGCCCTATGCATCAAAGAACCGGCCGGGTCGCGGATGGACATCCACTTCCCGGCCGGTGTCTATCGTCCCCCGAAGCGGATCGGAGGCACGTCTTACGCCTCTATCTCCTCGGGGTATTCGACCCGTTCGACCTCCGGAACACTGGGGTCTTGCGGACATCCTGGCTGTACGAATCGGTGCGGGCATTAACGGTGCCCCAAGGATTGGCGTCGCCCCTGGCCATCGCCTGAGACTGGCTGCCCGCGGGCCCCGAACGGGTGTTTCCGCCGGCTTCCGCCGATCGGTTGACCCCGCCATTGGACACCACCCCGCCATAGCTACCGGACACACTGCCGTTGAAGCCGATGCTCAGGTTGAAGGTCCCCGCAAAGGCCGGCCCGAAGCGGGAGGCGATCGCGTGGCTGAACGAGAAGTCCAGGCCGTCCTGGTCGAAACCCACGGCCAATCCTCGAGCCAGATTGATGTTCCCACTCCGAGTGTCGGTGCGGGTATAGGCCGGTCCGCCCTGGCCGACGTAATTGGCACTCGCACCGGCACCGCCCTGATTCCTCGCCCATGCCCCGGTCGATGCCTCTCCGGCGAACACGAGCCCCGCATTAGCTACCCCGATGATGACCGTCGCTGCATATTCGATGAACCGTTTCATGGTTGATCTCCCTGTCGCTAGAAGACCTCAGGCTTTGCATCCGTCCTCGTCCTGCCCCGGCTCCGGATGCATGAACCGGGGCAGGACTCACCGCAGACCTCAATGTCTGATCTCAATCGCCGCCGAATTGGAGCGAGCGTCGCCCCACCAGTTGCTCCGGCTGGTCGCCCGTACGTCGGCATTGCTCCGCCGCATCGGACCGCTCACGCTCACACCCAGCCCATCAGAATCGGCCGTGGCGTGATAGCCCGCCAAGCTGTCGGCCACCACGCCGCTTCGAGCAACACCACCGTAGCTGTCGGCCAGCGAGTCGCTCGTCGCGTCGGCGTAGCCCCCGACGTATTCCCGTGCGATCGACCGGCTGTCACTCTCGGCATAGCCCCAGCGGCTCAGTGCAGTGCTGTAGGACTGGCTGCGAGCCAGACCGCCGAAGTACCCACGAGCCGACGCATCACTGTTGCTGATCGACACACCGCCGACCGTCCCGGCCACGCTTTCGCTGTTGGCGATGCCGTAGCCACCCATGTACCCACGGGCATCGGCGCGCGAATTGCTCACTGCCAGCCCACGATCGGCGATCGCATAGGCGTTGCTGTTGGCCAGCCCGCGACGATTGCCGTAGGCCGTCGAATTCGCAACCGCCCTGCCACCGTTGGTCGCTCCCGCCTGAGCCACTGCATTGGCGTTGCCCTGCGCCTGGGCGGTTGCGGTGCTTGAACCGCCTCGCGTCGCCACCGAATACGAGGAAGCCGACGCCCCCAACGCCATCGAGTACCCCCACATCACTACACCCGCCATCACCATCTTCATTTCGTTCCTCATGGGTGTTCCTCCTCACATTGAGGTCCCACATCAGCGTCCGCCCGGCGGCAACCTTTGTCGCCTTGTTGGGCTTCGGCTCTGCTAAACCAGACACCTCAGAAGAGAGAAAGTTTGCATTGTGCAATAATTACTCTGACCACGACTGTTTCTAACAACTGTTTGATTGTTGAACTCAAGACGTTGTACGCCAATGTCTTAGTTATGGAAGGCTCTTCAAATGACCTGTTATTACTTCAACAGAAGGGATTGGGACGCCGCCGGGGCGCTTGCAGAGAACACCTCCTGACCACCCAGAATCAGCCGCTCCCCGTCGATCATGTGCGCCTGACGCCACTTCCCCGCCTGGCGAGAAAGCAGGACGGCCGTCCCTCGGAAGCGAACCTCGCCCGCTGTCATGTCCGCGGGTCCGTCGTAGCTGATCAGGAACAGGTCACCGCCGCATGCAAGCCCCGCGCAGACCTTGCCCGGTTCTGCGGTCACCGGACGCGATGTGACCACCATAGGCGACACCTTCCCCTGAGGCAGCGGTTGAACCACCGTCTCGAAGTGGAAAGGCAACTCCGCCTGGCACCGATAGACGATGTCGTGCGAAGGCTGAATCCCATACAGGGAATACCACCCGCGAACGGGCGACTTCTGCGCGATGAGGTCGAGCACCTCGCATCCCTGCAACTGTGCGGGAAGGATCGCGACATTGGCATGATCCGGCTCACGTGTGATCGTTCTTCCCTGTTCGACGTCGAGCTTGACGGCCCGAACGGTAGTCTTGTCGCCCTGGACCGTCACAATCGGCGCGGGGTGAAACAGGATGTCCACCTGATGCCGGCCCGCTCCGACGACGCGATCACAAAGGACGGCGTATTGTCCTTTCAGGAAGAAGATGCATCGCTGGTGTTGAACCGTGCGGACCGCGGCGGAACGCCCCTTGTCGGCCTTTCCGCGTTTGCCCTCCCAGACCTGAGACCCACGCGGCGAGTAGGCTCGCCGATACCAGCCCGCCGCGAAGTCATGCATTCCCCCGATCACAAAACGGCGATCGGGATCGGGCATCCCCTCAGAAGGTCCCAGTGCCCGGTGCTGGCTCAGATTATCGATCATGACCGTGTTGTGGCTCCAGCTTCCCCGCCAGTAGGGCTCGAACTCGTCACCCTTGTACGAATAGATGCCCGGATCGCCGATCAGCTCGCGCCCTCCCCCATAGAGGACGAAGTTGAGCTTGTCCTCATGCTGGTGACCGGCGCCGAAGTATCCTGCATCGAAGATCAGCACCTGAGCGTCGGGTCCCCACCGATCCCGCATCACGCAGAAGCCAGCGTGGGTGAAATCATGAGAGGGTCTGGCCGGAGGTTTGCCCTCGCGCCCCGAAGTGCTGAACCACCGGAAATCGTCTCGCCCGAAGACCCCGGCGCCGCTCTGCATGACCTCGAGAATGGAGATTCGATGGGGGCTCCCATCGCTGAGAATCGGAAGCACGCCGTCTGGGTAGCTGATGTATTCAAGGGCCTCCACACCCGCCTCGTACTGTCGCATCATGCCTTCGGGAATGGGAGCCTTCAGGAACGCGGCCAGACGCAGGGCGGCCGCCATGCTGGACAGAGGAAAACGGTGGTACAGCGGCGCACATTCCGACTGAAACCCGTCCGGAAGGAATGCCCTGGCATTCACCCACTCCAACCGCCGCATCCCCACCTCGTAGAACAGCCCAGAGAGCCTGAACTCTGGAAAGAGCAAGGCCACCACAATCAGGCCGGAGGATTCCACTTGGAGCCAATTGCCGCCGCCCGCAGCGTACATGCAGAGGTACTTGCCGTGATCCAGTGCCGACCGGGCCATGTTGAAGAGACATCGCTGCCGGAACTCCGGATGATTGGCCAGCGACAGAAGGATCAGACCCCATCGCTGCCCCGGACGCCCCCCAGCCTCCAGCGTTCGCCACTGCGCATTCGACCGCGTGAACGGCGGCGGACTCGATTCGTACCACGAGTTGAACAGGCGACAGAGGTGCTCGACGTACTTCTCGTCGTGCGTCGACTGATACGCATTCAGCAATGTCCACATCCACGGATGGGCGTTCATCCATACACGACTTTCAACGTCATTGTCGACGACCAGCGACCAGTCCACCTTCTGACCGAAATCGTATCGGCGATACATGTGTGCCTGAAGGATGAACACGTTGCGGCAATTGTCATTGGCCTCGTCCAGGCTGAACGTCTTGCGCATGTTGATGTCCGGCCACCCGCGCTCCGGCGAAAACCGTCGGGCCAGGACCTGAATGTACGCCTCTCGGGCGGCCTTCCAATCACGTGCCGCCACGGGACCGCGAACCTCCGCCATGTCCGATCGAGATGTGTCGAGCTGCCGGAAGAACTCCTCGTCGGAACCATGCAGCTCGGTAAGGCCGGGATCCACGTGTATCGCGTCGATCATGGCCCTGGCGGCGGCCCGGTCTTCCTTGTTACCCTTCTTGTCTCCGTAGGTGGCCCATTGCCCCAAGGCTGTCCGCAACCATTGCGTGGCGACCTCATGGGCCACGGACCCCACCGGACTGGCATCTCTCAATGCACCGGCCGTACAGACCAACGCCCCGACCGTAGCGCAGAAAGCCCGATCGGACTGCCCGTGGTGACCCGATCGGAGGGCCAGACGCCAATGGAGAATGTCCGCCTGGATCAAACATAGCTGGATGATCTCCGAACGCCGATCACGCTGCGGACCGCTCAGGTAGGCAAGGCACTTGCATTGTCGGGATGCCACGGCCTGGACCGACCACAGGGCCGACGCAGTCGGACTGTCGGTCTCAACCGGATGCTCGGTGATGAAGCCCCCCACCCGCGTGGCGAAATCCGAGGCGTCGGCGGAGGGCAGACCGTCCTCCTCGACTCGAAATCGAGCGGCCTCGACCGGACAAACAAACGGGGCGCCGCTCAGCGACGGCGGTGCCTCCTTCACAATGGATGGACACCACCCGGCCCCGCCGAAGTCCCCGAGGGCGAATCCGTGACACATGATCAGCAAACACGCAGTACGAGCGATGGTGGTCATGGCCGTATTCCTGGCAGATCGTCTGGTTGCGGTGGCCGTGCTACCGGCGAGCACGCAACGGCATGCTAAGGCAGAAAGGTTGATGCCGTCCAGGACGACATCACGATATGACTGATCCAGCCACATCCCACCATGGGCTGGCCAGCCAATCCACGGGGGGGCGATGTCAGAGTGTTTGCCTGCGACGAGGCAACAGGGTGCGACCCAGAAGGGCTATTCCCAAGAGAGAAAGCGTGGTCGGTTCGGGAACGGCGATATCTACGGTGACGCCCTGGTAGATCATCCAACTCCACAGAGACGGGCTTGACGGCACGGCTTGAACATCGAGCCAAGGCCACCACTCGACCCCCTGATCGTCAATCACCGGTACAACCGTCGACAGGCCTGCCCCATACCAACTGCTCTGGGCGGTGCCGGCAGGCCACGTATCCCTCACGGCGAAACCCGGCACCGTCACCTCGCAAGGCTGATCGTCCCGAAGGACGGTGAGTGTGAACATGTCATCCTGATAGCCGTAGCCGACAACGCTGTGACCGTAGATACTGCTGTTGTAGTACGCCACCACGTTCAGCAGGACAGGTCGTCCTGCATCGATCTCGTTGGCGTACAGGTCCCAGCTCATGTCCCCCCCCAATGCGGAAATCGAATGCGTCGCTACGGTTGCGTCATATCCCTCGTCGATCGCTGTGTTAGGATTGTCCCACTCGATGTAGTCGTGCAGTCCCTTGCCGATCATGCTGTAGTCGGTCAGACCATCCAGGCCGGTCTTCATGAAATCGGCGATGCAGTTCGCCGTATGTCGCACGCATCTTGGATCGGAGATGTGTGACGGAGAGGCGATCATGTCCTTCGTCGCCTGGGAGATCACCGAGGCATCACCGTCGAACAGGTTTCCGTAGCCCGGAAGACCATCCCAATAGCCCACGAGCATCCCGGCAGAGGTCGGACTGCAACCATAGTACCAGCGATAGTCCGGAACACCCGTGAGGCTGACCGAGCCAAGACATCGCGGAGCGATCAATAAAGCAAAGAGGATTACGATACTACAATGACACCTCAATCCCCTGCCGTTTTGCCTATCCGTTTCGTGCATGAAGGTCTCCGTGGAATTATTGGCTGACGAAAGGAGGAGGGTCAAGAACGAAGCTGGAAAGTTGGTGAAAGGTTTGATATGGGCAACGGCACAATTGGGAAATACGACACATTGGACAACGCTCGTCGTTACAACACAAACAGACGCGTCCTATAGGCTCTAGCGCCAAAGCGCCCAGAAAGCTACGCCCCCCCGGCCACGATTGGCAGTCCTCGGACCGGCCTCACAAGTGCCGGCCACCTCCCACCGATCTGGCGGAGGATTATGGAGCGTCTTGAGAGTGATGATGGGTCGGGACGTCAGCGAGGCCCAGCCCCAGGATATTATGCCCTCGCCTGATCGCGAATGGTCAGCAGTTCCTTCATCACATTATGCATGTTGCCCTGCCACTGGTTGGTGCCGAAGCCGTCGTGAAGCTGCCGGTAGAGACGGTACAGGCGGTCGTAGGTGGACTGGGCAGCCGGGTCCGGTTGGTAGACCTTTGGCTTGACGCCGGCCATCGCGGCCTGCGCATCTTCGGCCTTTGCATAGCCGCCCGCCTCAACACCCGCGACCACCGCGCCGAACATCGCGCTGCCCAAGGCACAGGTCTGTGCCGACCGTGAGATCTTCATCGGACGCCCCATCACGTCTGCGTAGATCTGCATGACCAATGGGTTCTTCTCGGCGATGCCGCCGCAATTGACCACCTCGTTGACCTTTACACCGTACTCCTCGAACCGTTCCATGATCACGCGGGCGCCGAATGCCGTTGCCTCGATCAGGGTGCGGTAGACTTCGTAGGGGCGGGTGTGAAGCGTCTGCCCCAGCAGCAGCCCCGTCAGACGGGCATCCACGAGAATCGTTCGATTGCCGTTGTTCCAGTCCAGGGCGAGCAGCCCGCTTTCGCCGGGGCGGAGTGCGGCTGCGTGATCGGTGAGCTTCTCGTGTGCCTTGGCCGTCCCCTTGTCGAATGCCTGGACGAACCAGTTGAAGATGTCGCCCACGGCGGATTGCCCGGCCTCCAGGCCAAAACACCCCGGAAGGATGGAGCCGTCTACAATGCCACACAGCCCGGGGACATCCGCCAACGGGTGGGTGTTGGGGTGGACCATCATGTCGCAGGTGCTCGTGCCGATGATCTTGACAAGAATGCCCGGGGCGATCCCGGCCCCGACGCCGCCGGTGTGGGCATCGAAGGCTCCGACCGCTATGGGAGTCCCCGCGGGAAGGCCCAGTTTCTTGGCCCACTCGTCGCAGAGCAGGCCCGCCTTCTGATCGGCAGCGTAGGCCTGTTCGAAGAGCTTGTTGGCTCGAAGCTCACCCAGCTTGGGATCCAGACGGCCGAGCATGTCGGCCGCCGGCAGATGCCAGCTCGCGTGGTACATCGCCTTGTGCCCGGCCGCACAGACGCTGCGTTTGAGGTCCTTGGGCGAGGTACAGCCGACGAGGAATCCGGGGATGTAGTCGGCCATCTCCACCCAACTGGCCGCGGCGGTCATCACGTCCGGCGCCACGCGGATGCAGTGAAGCGCCTTGCTCCAGAACCACTCGCTGCTATAAGTACCACCGCACTTGGCGAGGTACTCGGGATGCTCGCGTGCGGCGATGGCGGTGATCTCCTGAGCCTCGGCATAGCTGGTGTGGTCTTTCCAGAGCCACGCGTAGGCATTCGGGTTGTCCTTGAATTCATCGGAATCCGCCAGAGGGACGCAGTTCGAATCGACCGGCAGCGGTGTGCTACCGGTGGTATCCACGCCAATACCCACGATCTTGTCCGGCTTGAAGCCCTTAGTATCCTTGCCACGCTTGAGGGCGTCCTTGACGCACTTGGCCAGTGCCTTGCGATAGTCCGCCGGAAACTGCCGGGCCAGGTTGGGGTCTTTCTCGTCGATCACCACGCCATCCTGACCGCTGGGATATGGGGCCACCGCCGTTGCGATCTCGTTACCGTCGGCCACATCGACCACCAGGGCGCGCACCGTATTCGTTCCGAAGTCCAAACCCAGGGCGTATCTCGACATCGCTGAATCTCCTTGCCGCAAAGGGCTTCGCTGAAGTGCTCAGAGTGACGCAAGGGGTCGCCACACCGTTTGAGCTCACTTGTAACTGCCGTATCGGGCGACCAGGGCCATAACGCGCTTGTACTGTTCGAAGCTCACGTTGTCCGGCACCGAATGGTCGCTGTGATAGATGTATCCGCCGCCGATTTTCGCCGCGGTAATCTTCGTGCGAATCTCTTCCTCAATAGCAGCCGGGTCCTCCAATGCCATCTTTCGCACATCGATCCCCCCCATGAACGAGAGCCGGTCGCCATATTCCTTCTTCAGCCGGATCAGGTCCATGCCGGCCTTGACCTCCAGAGGCTGAATGCAGGCAAAGCCCGCTGCGATATAGCCGGGTATCAAGGCGTTGACATTCCCGCACGTGTGCAGGATCACGGGGATCTTCCGGGCATTGAAGAAATCACAGACTCTCTTGTGAACGGGCCAGATCAGGTCGTCATACATACGGGGGCTGAAGAGCGTGGCGTTACGGTACCCGTTGTCGTCGAACAAAAACGCTCCGTCGAAGTGAAACCCCCGACTCATCATCTCCTCGGCACTGTTGATGACCAGTTCGGCATGGGTGCGGAGCAGCTCCTTGATCCAATCGGGTTCGAGGGCCATCGTCGCCAGAAGCGTTTCGCTGCCGATCACCCCCTGAGCCCAATCGTATCCGAAGGGCGACGAGTAGGTGACAAACTTGCCCGCCATGACATCGGAATGGTTGGCCTTCAAACCTCCGTCCCAATCCACACGGCTCCGGTTGTAGGTGAGTCGGTGCTTGTGTTCTTCCCAGCAATCCCGCGTTGTGATGGTGAACCCGATGCACTCGGGCGTGCTGGTCGCGCTCTTCCAGTTCTTGCGGGTGGCGCCGTTGCTGTTCTTCTCAACCACGTAGTCATCGGTTTCCTCAACGACATGGCTGGGTAGCTGAAACGACGTGTCGGCGATTTGACCGGAGAACTCGTAGTTGAAGTAGACGTCCGGCCCGACGCTCTCAGGCAGTCCCTCACGATGCCAACGGGCGGTCGTGGTCGTCCAGGGACTGTCGCTGATAGGAATCCGATCCGCCTCCTGATGCCTCAGGACGCGAAGCACTCTCTCGCAGGACGTCATGGGTTGGTCCTCCGCCCGCCCAAGTTACGCCGGACCATCGGCGCATACCCTCCAACCGCACCTTCGGTGTCATTATGACGGACAAACCTCGTTTTGCAACGGTATCGGATTGCCCTGACACCGCATTTCCGTTAGCCTACAATCTTAAGAGCCACTGAGCCTTCTCAACCATGAGTTCAACACGGCCCGTCCAGTCAGGTAATGTCCCGTCCTCGGTGGATCCCCCCCTCGACCCGCTTCGCAAACACCACAGCGGAATCATGATGCTTCTGATCATGGTGTACGCCGTGGGAGGATGGTGTCTGCCCGCGCATCTTCGAGGTCCCCTGCTCTTCGACCACTACCCCTACATTCCGCTCGTCATCGCTGGAATCTGGTGGGGTCGCAAGGCGGTGGCACTGGCGTTTCTGTTCGCGGCCAGTGCGTACTGTATGGACCTGTTCTCAGAGGGAGTTGAACCGAGATGGGCCATCGCCTCCCGGCTTATTCCCTACCTCTTCGTGACGTGGTTTGTCGGGGCACTGAGCTTCAAGGCACGAAGCCGCCGCAAAGCACTCGAGGCTTCCGAAGAAGAGTATGAACTCCTGGTGGCCAAATCCCTGACGGGCATCCTGATCTATCGCGACGATCGCATTGTCTTCGCCAGCCCTCGCTTCGCACAGATGCTGGGATGCCCCTCGGAAGCGATGGTCGGACGGTCGATCTGGGATTTCGTCCATGAACTGGATCGACCGCAGATCCGTTCCATCATCTCCCGGCGACAGGATGGTGATTATGGTGACTATCGATACGAATGTCGTTTTATCCGATCTGACGGAGGGGTGATCTGGGCCGATGTAGCCAGTTCCGGCGCCCGCTATCAGGGACACCAGGCGATCATGGTCAGTGCATACGACATCACGGATCGCAAAGAGTCCGAAGAAAAGAGACGGGAACTCTCGGAACTCACTCGTCGGCAGACCGAGCAACTGGTTCACTCCACGCGTCTGGCGGAGTTGGGTGAGATGGCGGCCGCTGTGGCTCATGAATTGAACCAGCCGCTGACCGGCATCAAGAACTACGCAAAAAACGCTGTGTACATGATTGAAAACTCGGCTGGAACCCCTCAGGATATACTCTCGAACGTTCGCCAGATATCAGAACAGGTCGATCGAGCGGCGCGAATCATCAGTCAGATGCGTCAACTGACCCGGCGAACGGAACGGCACTTCGCCCCGGTGGACATCAACGGCATCGTGCGGGACAGCGTGGAATTCGTGATGCCCCAGTTTCGACTCTCAGGTGTGGAAGTCTCTGTCTCTCTGGGCGATGGATTGCCCAAGGTGATGGGCGACCGCATGTGGCTCGAACAGGTCTTTCTGAACCTGCTTACCAACGCCCGTCATGCCATGGAGCCGGTGATCGATCGCAAGCTCCACGTACGTACATGGCTCGATCACCGGCGAGACTGTCCCGTCGTCGCGGAAGTCACCGACAGCGGCGTGGGATTCAACCAGGAAGACACCGACCGGCTTTTCATGCCGTTCTTCAGCACGAAAGAGGTTGGACGGGGAACAGGACTGGGGCTGTCGATATCCCTGAACATCATTCAGGAGCATCGTGGTCAGATCGAGGCGCTGGGCCGACCGGGCAAGGGCGCGACCTTTCGCGTTCGGCTCCCGATCGCCGGCCAGCCGGGGGCGCCGTCGACGGGGACGCCACCGCTGTAGGCGATCTCGAGAAAGGAAGCGGGAGGGCGATCTCGCCCGCCACTGAGGCGATCGGCCGATCGCCGGGCGAAGCGAACAGATGGGGCAGGGATAGCAGTCGTTCATATCCGACACCGAGGGCGAAGCGTAATGACCAAGGCGAGCACGCCCCCCAAGGGGCTCGTAGTAGTAATCGACGACGACGAGGCAGCCCGCGTTTCGATAGGACAGATGCTTCGGCTCCGAGGCTACGCCGTGGGGAGCTTCAGCTCCGCCGAAGAGGCTCTGGAGTGGCCACGCCTTTCGGACATCCATGCCATTATCACCGACGTCAAGATGCCGGGCATGGGCGGTGAGGAATTTCTCGCCGAAGCCCAGCAGCGGGGCCTGTCTGTGCCGATCATCATGGTTACCGGCCACGGCGATATCGCGATGGCCGTCCGATGCCTCAAGACGGGTGCCTACGACTTCGTTGAGAAACCCTTTGAGGACGACGTCCTGCTGGCCTGCGTCGCCCGTGCGGTCGAGAAGACGCAACTCAGCCGCGAGAGTCAGGAGCTCCAGCGGCGGCTGGCGATGTTGTCGCCCGAGAAGGACGGGCGGTTTGGAATGATCGGGCGATGCCGGCCGATGCAGGACCTCTTCGAGCAGATCGAAGTGGTCGCAAAGGCCGATGCCCCTGTGCTGATCGTCGGGGAGACCGGTGTCGGCAAGGAGCTGATCGCCCGCGCTATCCACCACATCAGTTCCAGGGCCGCCGGTCCCTTCATCCCCGTGAATGCGGGAGCCTTGCCTGAGAACATGCTCGAAAGCGAGCTGTTCGGTCACGCCCGCGGCGCCTTCACCGGCGCGATCAGCGAACGGGCCGGCAAATTGCTGACCGCTTCCGGCGGAACTCTGTTCCTCGATGAAGTCGAGAGCATTTCTCTGCGAGCGAAGATCCAGCTCCTCCGTGTCCTTGAGGACGGTATCGTCCAGCCGCTCGGCACCGATTCGGTTCGGAAGGTGGACATCCGCCTGATCAGCGCCACGAAGGTCAACCTGTTGGAAGAGGTCGCGCAGCGGCGGATGCGCGAGGACTTCTACCACCGGATCGCGGTGCTTCAAATACATGTGCCTCCGCTGCGGGATCGAGCCGAGGACGTCCCCCTTCTGATCAGCCACTTCCTCAAACAGGCAGCCGATCGCTATGGCGTGACACCGCCGGAGGTACGCGAGACCACGCTCTCGGAGATGATCCGCCACAACTGGCCTGGCAATGTCCGTGAATTGAAGAACACCGTCGAGCGGATGGTGATCACGGCCCACAACGGAGTCGCCGGGCCGCTGGCCTTGGAGGAAACCTATAGTGCCGGTCGGCTGGCGTCTCTACCGGCCACGGCCGGAAGACTCCACGACGAAATCGAAAAGACGGAGCGGCGAGTCATCGACCAGGCGCTGCGGGACCATCACGGGGAAATCACAACAACCGCCCATGCCCTGGGGATCTCTCGCCGGGCCCTTTACGAGCGGATGAAGAAATACGGACTGGCCAAGGAAGACTTCAAGCTTTAGGGGTCCTCGTTGGCCCCCGCGGATGCTGAGCGGACCGGGCCGACGGGACGTCCGCCTTTGGCTTTTGACTATTCCATGAGGATCTGATAAGAAACCCCTTCGTGAGGTGGTGATTGTCAGAGGTTTTTCGGGTGGGCAGACTATGCATGGGATTCACCTCGGCACGATCGACTACGGGATTCTGATCGTCTACTTCGCCTTCGTACTGGGCATTGGGGTGGCACTGAAACGCTACACCAAGACCAGTACCGACTTCTTTCTTTCCGGACGGTCGATTCCGGCCTGGATCACAGGATTGGCCTTCATTTCGGCCAATCTGGGTGCCCAGGAAGTCATCGGCATGGGGGCCTCAGGTGCCAAGTACGGCATCATGACCAGCCACTTCTACTGGGTCGGTGCGATCCCGGCGATGGTCTTCGTGGGCGTCTTCATGATGCCCTTCTACTATGGCAGCAAAGCGCGATCGGTTCCCGAGTACCTCAAGCTCCGCTTCGACGAGAAGACGCGTGGGTTCAACGCCATCTCCTTCGCCGCCATGACCGTCTTCTCCTCGGGCATTTCCATGTATGCCTTGGCCAAGCTGTTCGAACTACTGCTCGGCTGGAACTTCCACTTCAGCATTCTCATGTCCGGCGTGATCGTTCTGGTCTACATCTTCATGGGCGGACTGACCTCGGCGATCTACAACGAGGTTCTCCAGTTCTTCCTGATCGTCCTGGGTTTCCTGCCGCTGGTACTCCTGGGCCTTAAGGACGCCGGCGGATGGTCGGGACTGCAGGCCCGCCTGGCGACGGTATCTACGAGCAACGGCTACGCGGCGGGCGCGTGGACCGAATCCTGGCGGCATATGGGCTCCTCGGCGGCGAATCCGATGGGCGTCGATGCCTTCGGTATGATCATGGGTCTCGGCTTCGTTTTGTCTTTCGGCTACTGGTGTACGGACTTCCTGGTGGTTCAACGGGCCATGGCTGCCAATTCCATGTCCGCTGCGCGACGTACTCCGCTGATCGCTGCGGTGCCCAAGATGTTCTTCCCGGCACTGGTCATCGTTCCGGGCATCATCGCGATCGGCCTGACCTATCAGTCCGGTACAACAGGGTTCAAGCTGCCGCCCAAAGACGGCGGATTCGACTATGACTTGGCGATTCCGATGATGTTGGCCCACTACTTCCCCTCGGGCATGCTCGGCCTCGGTCTGACGGCCCTGATGGCATCCTTCATGTCGGGCATGGCGGGCAACGTTACCGCATTCAACACCGTATGGACGTACGACATCTACCAGAGCTACATCAGCCCCAACAAGAGCGACGAGCATTATCTGTGGATGGGACGCGTGGCGACCGTCGGCGGGATCGCACTCAGCGTTGCCGCGGCGTATGTGGCCTCCAAGTTCAATAACATCATGGATGTGACCCAATTGGTGTTTGGTTACGTCAACGCCCCGCTCTTCGCAACGTTCCTCCTGGGGATGTTCTGGCGACGCACGACCGGGCACGGAGCGTTCTTCGGGCTGCTGTCCGGTACGCTGGCCGCCGCCCTTCACCATGGGCTCACCATCCCCCACGGTGCCACGTCGCTCGTCAAAGGGGGCTGGCTCGGAACGGTGGTACACGAGTACCGCGTTGAGATGGCGCAGAACTTTTACGGGGCGATCTTCGCGTGGACGACCTGCTTCGTGATCACCATCCTGATCTCCCTGGCCACCCGGCAGAAGAAGTCCGACGACGATCTCCGGGGGCTGGTATACTCGCTCACGCCCAAGATCAAAGAACACGGCGTGCCCTGGTACAAACAGCCGGCGGCACTGGGCGTGGTGGTCATGCTGGCGGCGATCATCCTCAATATCCTCTTCTGGTAATGGGGGTAAGACATGGGACTCGACATTCGCATTCCGATGGGCCTGATGTTCGGCATCCTGGGGGTGATCCTGACGATCTTCGGCCTTGTATCCGATCGGGCGATCTATCAGAAGCATTCCCTGGGGATCAACATCAACCTCTGGTGGGGGTTGGTCCTGATGGTATTCGCCGGAATCATGCTCCTGTTGGCCTGGCGAGGTAGTAAGACGCATCCGGAAGGCTCGCAGACTCCGGCGCAGGGCACTGGAACACGAAGAACCCACTAGGCTGCCGGACGGTGAGCCATGGACCGTCCGTATCTCCAGTTCGATCAGATCAGCAAGCAGTTCCCGGGGGTCCGGGCACTGGACGCCGTGACCTTCGGCGCCGGTGCAGGGCGCGTCCACGCCCTGCTGGGCGAAAACGGCGCCGGCAAGAGCACACTTCTGAAGATCCTCAGCGGTGTCCATCGTCCGGACGCAGGTGCGATCCTGATCGGCGGTCGCCGCCACGATTTTCGCAGCGAATCCGATGCCATCCGAGCCGGCATTGCTGTCATCTACCAGGAGCTCCAGCTTATCCCCGAAATGAGTGTGGCCGAGAACCTCTACCTCGGTCACCTGCCGAACCGCTTCGGTTGGATCGATCGGCAGCGTCTGTTCCGCGAAGCAACCTGCCAGTTGGATATGCTCGGCGAGCGCATCGACCCGCATCAGCGCATCAGCACGCTGCCGATCGCCCAGCGGCAGATGGTCGAAATCGCCAAGGCTCTGACCCGTAACGCCCGAATCATCGCCTTCGATGAGCCCACGAGCAGCCTGAGCACCCGAGAGGTCGATCGACTCTTCGCCGTGATCCATCACCTCCGATCGCAGGGACGGATCATCCTCTACGTATCTCACCGCATGGAAGAGGTCTTCGACCTCTGTGACGGCGCCACAGTTTTGCGAGACGGTCGGCACGTGGAGACCTTCGACTCGCTATCCGGTGTCACGCAGGAAACGTTGATCCGATGCATGGTCGGACGCTCGATCGACGACCTGTTTCGATATCAACCAAGACCCCACGGGAACGCCGTACTCGAAGTGGACCGCCTCACCGGTCCCGGACTCACCCAAGCGGCGAGCCTCTCGATCGCCCAGGGAGAGATCGTGGGCCTCTTCGGCCTGGTGGGTGCTGGCCGCACCGAGTTGCTCCGGCTGATCTATGGAGCCACTCCCCCCACCGGCGGCCGCGTCAAGGTCCTTGGCAAGACCGTCCGACTTTCGACGCCGGCCTCCGCCATCCGGAATGGCATTGTCCTCTGCCCGGAGGATCGTAAGAGAGAAGGCATCATTCCCATGGGCTCGGTGATGGACAACCTGAATCTGAGCGGCCGGAGGCATTTCTCGCCCCTGGGCTTCGTCATTCACGAACGTCGCGAACGGGAGAACGCTGCCACACACGTCGATCGGCTGTCCATCCGAACGCCCTCGCTCAATCAACTGATTCAGAACCTCTCGGGTGGTAACCAGCAGAAGGTGATCCTCGCCCGTTGGTTGAGTGAGGACATCAAGGTTCTGCTGCTCGACGAGCCCACGCGAGGTATCGACATAGGAGCCAAGAGCGAGATTCACGCGATCATCCACGACCTGGCCTGCAGGGGTGCTGGCGTGCTGATGGTGTCAAGCGAACTGCCCGAGGTACTTGGCGTGTGCGATCGCATCCTCGTCATGCGACAGGGTCTGATCGCCGCCTCCATCCCGCGGGAACAAGCCACTCCAGATCGGATCCTGGAGCATGCCCTCCCATCGGGGGCGAACTGAGGAGCAATCGACATAGCGACCCCCCATATCGCTGCAACGCAGCCTGGGGCCACGGGAATCCTACGATGAAACCGAACATACCTGCTCGCACGGCTCTGCAGCTCCCCCAAAGAGGTTTCTCCATCCTGATGAGAGACCTCTGGCACAACAGCGGCATGCTCGTGGTCTTCCTGGTGCTGTTTGTGGGTGTCTCGGCAGGCGTACCGAACTTCTTCAGTGTGATCAACTTCAAAGGCCTGGCATTGTCCGTCACGACGGTGGGTATCATCTCCTGCACGATGCTCTTCTGCCTGGCCGCGGGCGACTTTGACCTCTCAGTCGGTTCCACCGTGGTGCTCGCCGGTGTGTTGGCAGCCGTGGTCATCAACTACACATCGAGCGTCTCGCTGGGAATTGCCGGAGGAATCCTGGCAGGTGGCGTCGTCGGACTGGTCAATGGCGTGGTCATCGCTCGCCTCGGTGTTAATGCCTTGATCGCTACGCTCGGAACGATGCAGATCGTGCGCGGACTGAGTTATATCGTCTCGGACGGCAAGGCAATAGGCGTCAGCCAGTCGAGCTTCTTCACCCTGGGCATCTCAGGCTTCCTGGGCCTGCCCACTCCGGTGTGGATCATGATGGCGTGTTTTCTCGTGTTCGGGCTATTGCTCAATCGCACGACGTTCGGCCGAAACACGCTGGCGATCGGCGGTAATCGAGAGGCGGCGAGGCTTGCAGGTGTCGCGGTCACCCGAACCAAGATCGCTATCTTCGTGCTTCAAGGCCTCATCGCGGGCTTTGCCGGTGTGATCCTCGCGTCGCGCATGACCAGCGGGCAGCCGAAGACGGCCGAAGGCCTGGAACTCCAGGTCATATCCGCCTGCGTTCTGGGCGGCGTCTCACTGACGGGTGGTGTGGGCACGATGCTCGGCGTCGTTGTCGGTGTGCTCATCATGGGAACCGTCCAGAACGCGATGGACCTGCTGAACATCCCCCCCTTCTACCAGTATGTGGCCAGCGGCGTCATTCTCATTGCCGCCGTGTTGCTGGATCAACTCAAGCGACGCTAGACCTCTTGCCCTGCAGCCCTTGTCAAACATGTCGGAATCGAGAAGATAACACCGACCCCGCATGATGAGGAGACCTCCGATGCGAACAGCTTCCGTTTCAATGATCAGCGTGACCGTGTTCGTGGCTTCGACAGCCCTCGGCCCCCTCAGTGGCTGCCATGAGGCAGGCCGAGCTTTTCGACCCGGCGGAATCACTCCTTCAAGGGGAATTGTGGCCACAACGCTGCGGTGCGAGTACCTGAGCAACCCTCTGGCCGTTGATGCACCCACCCCCCGCCTGAGCTGGCTGCTCGAATCGAACGAGCGCGGTCAGAGACAGACCGCCTATCGAATCCTGGCCGCCAGTTCCCCGCAGCTTCTCGAAAGAAACCAGGGCGACCTCTGGGACAGTGGTGTCGTAAACTCCGATCAGTCCATTCAGGTCGAATACCGAGGCAAGCCGCTTCCTTCCCGAACTCGCGTATGGTGGAAGGTTCGAGCATGGGATAAAAACAACGTCGCTTCTCGCTGGAGTGATCCGGCTACATGGTGCATGGGGTTGCTCGAACCCGCCGATTGGCAGGCACGATGGGTCGAGGCACCCATCAATCCCCCGACGTTCAAGGCCGCACACAACGGCTACCACAGTGCCCTGGCCAAAAGGCCCGACGTGGCCAAGTGGGTGATGATCGACCTCGGCTGCCCCCAACGAATCGAAGCCGTGCAGCTTCATCCGGCCCAACCCTACGACTGGAAGGCCCAGACGCCCGGATTTCTCTTCCCCGTGCGGTTCCGAATCGAGACCTCCGACTCCGCCGATTTCGCCAAGTGCAAGATCGTCGTCGATCAGACGGCCCAGGACGTCCCCAATCCTGGCACCCATGCTCCGCGATACACCTTTGAGGCGGTCTCCGCCCGCTATGTTCGCCTGTTCGTCACGAAGCTGGCGCATCGCGATGCCGACGTGTTTGCCTTTGCCCTTGCCCAAATGCGGGTGTTCGCCGGACAGACCAACGTGGCCCTGAACAACCCTGTCACGGCGCCCGATTGTGCCGATGGATCGTGGTCCAGACCCGCCCTGACCAACGGCCTCCTGAATTCACAGGCGGCGGTAACCCCTGAGCGTCTGCCGGCACCGATGATGCGGAAGTCCTTCCGAATCGGAGCACCCGTCACACGAGCCGTGGCCTATGTCTCGGCCATGGGGCTGTACGAACTCCATCTCAACGGACAAAGGGTTGGCGATCAGATTCTGGCCCCGGAGTGGACCGACTATCACAAGCGTATCCAGTATCAGGCCTATGACGTTACGCACCTTCTGAAGAAGGGCGACAATGCCGTCGGGGCCATCCTCGGCGACGGCTGGTACGCCGGTCGGATCGGCCTGGCGTTCATCGTTCCCGGCGGTCCGGCCTTCGGCATCTACGGCCCGATCCCGCGGCTTATCGCGCAGATCGAGGTGCAGCTCTCCAATGGGCAGACCGAGCGGATCGTGACCGACAGCTCCTGGCGCGTCACCCTCGATGGTCCGACCCGAATCAATGACATCCTCGACGGCGAAACCCAGGACGCCCGCAAGGAATTGCCCGGCTGGGACACCGCGGCCTTCGAGGAGTCGGCATGGAAGCCCGTCCGGGTGGTCGACAAGGTCTCCGCCCGCCTGGTAGCTCAGTGCAATGAGCCCATCCGCGTCACCCGCGAGTTGAAACCCAAAGGCCTCAGCCAGCCCAAACCGGGGGTCTATGTCTACGACCTTGGCCAAAACATGGTCGGATGGGTTCGCTTCAAGGCCCGCGCGGCCGGCGGGACGACGATGGTGCTTCGATATGGCGAGGCGATCAATCCCGATGGCACGCTCTACACGGCTAACCTGCGGGGCGCCGCACAAATCGACCGCTACACCTTCCGCAGCGATCGCCCCGAGGTGTTCGAGCCCCGCTTCACCTACCACGGCTTCCGATTCGTTGAGGTCTCCGGCCTTCCAAGCAGACCCGCACTCGAGGACATGACAGGCCGGGTCTTCCACTCATCATCGCCCGACGTGGGGCAGTTCGCCTGCTCGTCCGGCCTGCTCACCCAGCTCTGGGAGAACATCTTCTGGACGCAGCGGGCCAACCTTATGAGCACCCCCACCGATTGCCCGCAGCGCGACGAGCGACTCGGCTGGATGGGCGACATCCAGGTCTATTCCCAGACGGCCTGTTTCAACATGGATATGGCCGGCTTCTTCACCAAATGGGTGCGTGATGTTCGCGACGACCAGGCCGATGACGGGCGATACCCCGACTTCGCACCCCATCCCTTCGGCTACAACCAGCGATTCTCCGGTGTACCCGCATGGGGTGACGCGGGAACGGTGGTCCCCTGGCGAACGTATCAGAACTACGGCGATACACGGATGCTCGCTGAACACCTGGAATCCGCCAAGCGATGGGTCGAATACATCCGCGGCAAGAACCCCGATCTGATCTGGCGCAACGGCCGAAACAACGACTACAACGACTGGCTCAATGCCGACACCCTCAAGCTGAACGATTGGCCCAAAACCGGCGGCGCGGTTCCTCAGGAAGTCCTCGCCACCGCGTTCTTCGCCCACTCCACCGAGATCGTCGGCAAGATGGCTGCCGTGCTCGGACGCAAGGACGATGCCGAGAGGTATGCGAGGCTGTTCGCCGACATCAAAGCGGCCTTCTGCAACTCCTTCGTCGCCCCCGACGGACGAATCACCGGCGACACTCAGGCGGGCTATGCCCTGGCGCTGCACTTCAACCTGATTCCCAACTCGCAGCGTGAAGCCGCCGTCAGGCACATGATCGAGGGAATCGCCCGGTACAAGGGCCATATCAGCACGGGAATCCAGAGCACGATTCGCATGATGCTCGAACTCACACGCACGGGGCACAATGACCTCGCCTACACGCTCATCAACAACCGATCCATGCCCTCCTGGCTTTACTCGATTGACCAGGGCGCTACCAGTGTCTGGGAGCGATGGGACGGCTACGTCCATGGCCGCGGATTCCAGGACCCCGGTATGAACTCGCTGAACCATTGGGCCATCGGCGCCGTCGGCGAGTGGATCTACCGCGTCATCCTCGGTATCAATGCCGACGACACACACCCCGCCTACAAGCACTTCGTCATCCGACCGCGGTCCGGTGGCGGATTGACCTGGGCAAAGGGGCAATACCACTCGATTCATGGATTGATTGCCGTCGGCTGGACACTCGATCATGGCAGGCTCGATGTGTCGATTCCTGCCAACACGACGGCCACGGTGTACGTTCCGGGCAGGAATATCGCAGCGGTACGTGAAAGCGGCCATCCGGCGACCGAGGCTGAGGGTGTAAGATTTCTTCGAGTGGAGGATGGCACTATCGTCTTCGAGGTCGACTCCGGACGATACTCGTTTACTGTGCGGTGAAACCCGCTGTCACTGGCGACCCGTCGGGGCACCTTCATTTCATCTGGCGCAGGTGCGACGTCTCGTCGCATTCACGCAACAGCATATCGCGCCCACTGTCGGACGTGGCACCGGCCCGCAGGCAGAGTGGTCTTCTTGTGACTTTCGGTCCCCGTGTCACTTGGCCGCGACGCTCATCGGACGAAGGCTACGGTCGATGTAATCGGGCCAGAGCGGGCAGTTCATGTCGGTCCAGCACTTGATCGCGTGGACCTCGTCACGCGTAAGCTGGACACCGTAGTGCCCACCCGGAGCGTCAAGGACCTTCCACAGCTTGCTCTTGAACGTGCCGAAGGTGTAGGGCTCACGTTTCTCGTTGCCGCCGGAATTCCAGCCGCAATCGAGATAATGGACCCACCCCTGCTGGATCAGCGTCTTGTACGAAGCGGGCACCCGGTTCCTGTCCAGTACGCCCCTCAGGTCGATCTTCTTCTTGTCGCTGGCGTCATGGCACTTAACGCACTTGGCATCCCAAACCGGCTGAACGGCCTTCTCATAGGACAGGGCCGCGGTGCCCCAGGGTGGAGGCGTCAGGATGCTGGGCGTGCGCCGTAGGGCCACACCGGGCTTCCGCGGCGGGGCATGGCGCCGATCTTCGTGACAGCCGATGCAGCTTCGCTGCTCGCCCGGCTGCATCTGGACGACCGATCGCATCCGCTGCACCTCATTGAAATCCTTGTCCAGGGCTTGGAAGTAGAGGGTCTTGCCGGCCGGGGCGACGAAGTTGGCCGAACCATCGTCCTCAACCGGTGCCAGCCCCCACGACGCCTTGGCAACGTACGAAGGCCATCCGTACGGCCCGTTGACGATGTCCACGGGCGCGGCATAGTGGTTCAGGAACGGTTCGTGGTCCTTGCGGTATTCGCCATTGCCCAGTCGCTCGAGATTCGCGCGGACCTCCTCAACGACGCGAATGTACTTGATCGTCCCGCGGGGCACGGTTGGCTCGATACCCTGATAGACGTCGGCCAGGGTGAACTGGCTCATCGGCTGATCGTCGATGTTCTGAACCTGTTGAATCTGATGCGCCGGGGCCATGGGAGAAAGGGCCGGCGGCGGTGAAACCGCCTGGTATGGGGTCGGCGTCATACAGCCAATGGTCAAATCCTGGTGCAGCACTTCGCGATTGCCATACCGGTCGATGACATAAAGGCCAAACTGACGTCGAGGCGCGTGCGAGCAAAGCACATAGTCACGTGCGATGGGCCACGGATCGCGGAAACACTCCTCATCAGGCCACATCCCCGGCCAGGGGACTTCCGGAGTGATGCTCGTGATGGCCTTGGAGTTGAATTTGCCCTTGCTCGTATCGATCAGCGTGATCGGCCCGTTGAGGTCGCCGAAGTGTGAGATCAGGGTGCAGCAGATCTCAGAGGTGCCCGGCACCTCCCGGCCATTGGCGTAGCCGTTCGGCTGAATGATCGTGTTGCCGAAGACCAGGTCGGCCATTCGGCCGTCGGGGCGGACCGTCCAGAGGGTGTGGCTGAAGTCGGCCCCCTTGTCGATGTATTCGGATCGCGTCCAGATGATCCGGCCGTCGCGGGTCAGCGATGGGGCCCACTCACTCAGGTTCGAGAATGACAGCGGTGTAATGTTCTGACCGTCCGTGTCCATTCGGAACAGGACGAACACCTGTGGCCGCCAGCAAAGGTATCGAGCCTTGCACCGCGTGGAGATCATCGCCAGGCCGCCGTCGGGCAGCGGGCACGGCCAGTAGTCGTGGAACGGCCCGTCGGTCAGTTGCTTCTGGCCGGTGCCGTCCGGATTCATCACCATCACGTGGAAGTAGCCCTCATGTGACGGGCGATGGGCGAAGTAGATCTTGCTGAGATCGAAGTTGGCCATCGGGTCGCGTGCAATGCCGGTGCCGGAATCGAAAAGCCGCGTCAGTCGCGAATCGCCGGCGTCGAGTCGTCCGTCACGACGCGGTATGTCGAGCCGGTAGATGCCACCACCTGCCCGCCAGGGTGAATCCAGGATGACGCTGTAGTTGTGAGACGGCTCATACGCGTGTCGCTTGACGAACAGCACGTGATCCACCGGTGACAAGTCGGGGTCACGGAGCAGCAACCGTCGCTTGGCGAGCCGGGCGTCGAAGAACGCCTGTCGCTCGGTCGCAGGGTCCGGATGCGACGTTCCGAAGATCGTGGCGTGACGCCCGCGAAGTGCCTCCAGTTCGCCTCTCTCCTTCGATACATCGAGGCCCTTCTTAGCCAGTCGATCGATCATACCCGCCATGAGTGTGAGTGTCCGTTGCAGCGGGTCGTACCGGAAGAGATTCAGGCAGTACTCATCACCCCGCCCGTCCTGAACGCGAAGAGTGAACTGCGAACCGATCGGGCCTCGCTCTGCCGGAACCGCGATCTCCTTCGATTCGCCGGGAGCGATCGTCACACCTTCATCCAGCGCCGCGGCATTGCCCCGAACCGTAGTAGCTTCCGCCCCGCTCGCCACGCTGAGGCGTATACGAAACGTACCGTTTACGCAGGAACCAACCTCGCAAATCGACAGCGGTGAGAAGACAAACATTACAGGCCGACCGGCCGCAGAGGTGTGCCGACCTCCGATGCCCATGCCGATTCGCAGTCCTCGTTCGCGACAATCGGTGAACGATGCCAGCGGAAGCTTCGCCTCAACACAGGTCAGCGATCGATCGATGGCACCTTGAACCGCCTCGGATTTAGCGAGCCTGCCATTGGGTTGATAGGTATTGAAGACCAGCCCCTTTTCGGTCACCGCCAACACACCGAGACTCTCACCATCGGTGCGACTGATCGTGGCCACATGGCCACTCAGGAGCCGCGTGGCTCGTATGGCCAGATAGAGGTCGTCGCCCTTGTAGCCGGCAGACACGGCATACTCGACGAGCGGTCCACCCGCGAAATCGTACGGATCGGCCACACGAACGACACCCCGCGAGGCATCGTTCCAGCACCGGTCATCCAGTATTGCGTCGAGATTGGCCGCTGCGCTCAGCGGCGCCAGCGGAAGAGCATCGTCGGCGACGTGGTGCGGATACTCCGTGACACGACCATTGTAGGGAACCAGCCGCGTACTGATGTCGGCCCGTCCATAGGCCTTCAACCAGGCGTGCTCCTCGCCGAGGAACGCGTATTGGAGCATCTCCTGAGATTCGTCCTTCAATTCGGCGAGTTGAGTCTTCGTTCCCGGCTGTGGGGCGATCTTCTCGGACGGAATCGGGTCCTTCTGGCCATACACTTCGAGTTCGTCGATTCGAACCTGGCTGCCGTTGGTCGACTCAACCGCGATCCGGACCCATCGGGCCTGCACGGGCTTGAATCGGAAGTCCGTTCGGGTGTTGACCGGTGATTCGGACTTGTGCCTGTAAACGCAGGCCCACGTGGAGGAGTCGCTGTCGGCGTTGTATACACTGGCCGAGAGGATCCGGAACCGGACAGCCGCCCGATCACCGTGTCGTCGCGAGCTGTCACTGCCGAACGCCACATGGCAGATCCAGTACGTCTCGCCCAGATCGACCTCCGCCCAGGATGGCTCCTGCGAGCTGACCCAACTGTGATCGTTCCCCATCAGACCGTCGTTGAGATGGCCGATCTGATGAATGGGATAACCCTGTAGAAGTGACGAGGCCGCTGCTTTGGCCTTTGGCGATCTGGCCAGGTTGGCCAAACCGAATTCATCCTTGTCCGGCGCCGTCGCCATCTGCTCTACGCGTGCGAACCGAATCTGTCCCGACCCGTCGCGCTGTGGGGGGGGAGACGGCGGTGGAACGGAGGCAGTAAAGCCCTGTCCGCTCGGACGGACGGTCACCGCGCCTGCCTGGGCGGAGACCTTTCGCACCGACTTGAACTGCCGACCATCCTTAGAAACCAGGATTTCGAACTCCAGGGGACTACGGTCGGCGTACTGGCGCTTGCGATCGCGGGAGAAGACGACGGCATTCACCTTCATCCGACGCGGCAGCTCGATCTGAGCCCATTCGACGCCGGAGCCGGCAGCCACCCAACTGAAGTCGTTTCCGTACTGTCCGTCGTTAAGGTGCTCGACGGCGTGTTGGGCATATCCGGCGATGCATGATGAGGCCGTCGCCTTGGCCCCTGACTTGGCGAGGGCCAGGTTCTGCTTGCCCTCGGGGCCATAGACCTCCAGTTCGTCAATCGCCGCCGAATTGCCGGAGGTTCGGCTGATGGACATTCGAATGAACTGGATCTGTTCGGGACCGAACTCGACCTTGTAGGGCCGATCGGAGAAGACGGGTGGATCGGCCGCAGAACCCAGCGCCGTCAGACCGCACAGTAGCGCCGCGCCCACAGATAGACTCCGCCTCCATTGCCGCCGCCGCTGTTCAAGAATCGCTGCCATCGCAAAGATCCCTCTCGAACGATTGCCTGGTTCAAAGCCTATCGTACCCTATCCCACTCCGCTCGGGGAAGTACCCTTGTTCACTCGCCGAGATGCGGCCGGAGTCAGTGTCATACTGCAAAAGAGCGTGTACCGAGTCGGGTATCCTCGGCACACGCTCATACTGTAGCGATTGCTGCGATCCTCACTCTGAACGACCGCGTCGGACCGCGAGCCCTGCACCGGCCAGTGCCAACAAAGATAGCGTGGCCGGCTCGGGGATGTTATAGACCTCCAGTTCGTCGATGCCGATCTCCTCACCGGATATGGAATCAACAAGAACGCGAAGCCCCGTCGCGTAGACCTGGCCAAACTGATACCGATGGCGAGAGCCCGACCCGGCCATTGCAGCTTCATAGTCAACGACACCCACGGTGGTCCATTGCGCATCCGTAGCGGTCGTCGGCGACGCGGCCGTCGTAATCTGCACCGTGTAACTGCCCTTGGAGCGATCGTTGTACTGACTGGTACCATCGCGTCCCCAGGCCACGCCGTCGATGACGAAACCGCCACCGAAATCGATGCCGGCGAAACTCGGATCCGAGGCGGCGATCCAACTGTTGTTGTTGCCGTAGAGCCCGTCGTTCAGGTGGTCGATCTGGTGAATGGCGTAACCCTGTATGCAGTCCTTTGCGAAGGCCGTGCCTTCGTCGGCGATGTTGCCCCAACCCGCCGTGCCGCCGGTCTCGATGAGACTCAGCCCCCACTGGGAATACAGCTCGAGCTCATCGATGCATGTGCCGTTGGCAATTCCGCTGCCGGGCACAACAAGACGAACCCCCGTGGCAGTGACGGCGTTGAAACCATACTGATGCCGAAGCCCCGGCGATGTCGTGGAACCGTCATATGTGACAGAACCGACAGTCGCCCAAGCCGAATCCGGCGTCGAAGCATCCGGGTTCGCCACCGTCGTGTACTGAACCTGATAGGTTCCCAGGGTCCGATCCGAGTACTGCCCGGTGTTGTCGCGGCCCCAGGCGATGCTCGATACCGTCTTGGCCCCGCTGAAGCTGATGCCGGCGATCGGTGCGGTCCCGTCACCGCCAATCCAGCTATTACTGTTCCCGTAGGTTGCGTCGTTCAGATGGTGGATGAAATGGATCCCATACCCCAACTCTCCGCCCGCAAATGCCGTGCCGGTGGTTGCCAGGTTGCCCGACGACATCGTTCCTCCGGTCCCTATCAGGGCCAGAGGCGAAGCCATCGCCTGCGGCACGCCCAACACCATCATTCCGATGGCCATACCCACCATCACTGCGGCTCGCCCGTCCATCTTCATTTCGTGTCCTCCTTCAACGACGTCTGTAGCCATCCCCCTCTGAATTCTCATACAACCGTCATACGGAAGAAGACCGTTCGTCCCCCACGGCCTCCTCCACCTGATCGATTCGCCGATCCGAGATGTCCATATGAACCCTCATCGCCTGTTCAGCAGCGTCCGGATCATGATTGCGGATCGCCTCGAGCATGGGTGCATGAATAGAGCTCACAGGAGATCGGTCGAATACCCCCTGAGCGGCCCGAACGATGCTTGCCGCCATGAACTCATGCACCACTTCCATCACATGCTGAATGAGGCGATTGCCGGTCATGTCGATGAGTCTTCGGTGGAACTCAACGTCTGCATCGAGTGCGCCGACATCGTCCGCGGTGGCCTCCATTCGCATGCACAGGGCTTCAAGCTCTGCAAGGTCCTCCGATGTGGCGCGTTCGGCTGCACTGCGGACCGCATGACATTCGATCGCCCGACGAAGCTCCGCAAACAGCCGAAGCTCCTTCGGCGAGATCATCAGGGCATTGCCCAGCAGCTTGGCACAACTTGATAGATCGCTGCGATCGGCAACGAACATTCCAAGCCCCCGCCGAACGGTCACCAACCCAAGGCTCTCCAGACGTCCGACGGCCTCACGAAGCACGTTCCGACTGATGCCGAGCTGTGATACGAGCTCCATCTCCGTGGGCAGACGATCACCCGACTGAAGGTGGGACTCTGTCACGACGTGGCGAATCCGTTCGGCCACTTCATCGACAAGTGATTCTCTCCGAATCCGTTCCAATCGCACGACACGCTCCTTGGCGTCACAGCCCCCCGCAGGCACACCCATCGTCCAACGCGTCCTGGGAAGACCCTACGGAACCAACCTGTCCAACGTAGGATGTAGGATAACCCACCTCGGCACCAGAATCAATACCGTTCCGCGCGTTTCCCGAACGGCTCCTTCGGCAAACGGCCCCCCATTACCGAGACTCAGATATGCCACTATCCTCAGAGCCACTCTGAGTGTCTGATCTCTAGTGCCACGGCCTTGAGGCCGATAACGGCACGATCGAAACGCCGCACACCACCACCGCGGACACTCTTCATACGGAGACACTATCCGTGTCAAGCCAATTGGTCGCGGCCTTTCTGTCCACTGCACAACCCTGGATTGTCGAGGTCACCGGCTACTGTCCATGCGGAATCTGTTGCGGCCGATGGGCCGACGGCATTACTGCATGCGGCGCCAAGGCGGAGGGCAGGTTCGTAGCTGCCCCCAGAGAAATCCCATTCGGAACGCTGGTATACATTCCTGGCTATGCCAAGGCCCCCGTCCCCGTCCTCGATCGTGGCGGCGCGATCAAGGGAAATAAGCTCGACCTCTTCTTTGCGACGCATACGGAGGCCGCACGATGGGGACGTCGGATGATGACCGTCTGGATCGCCAGCCGTGAACCGTCCGAGAATCTCGCCACCTCTGCTGTCCACCCGCGGCAGGCGACGGCTCGTCTGGAACCTGCCAGGCGGCAGGTTCGACGGACATTGCGAGGCTACCCGTTATGGGACGACATGCTGCCGTCCCCGCCTCGGACAGCACATGACGACACTGCCGCCCTGCTCGACCTTGCCCGGCAACTGCATGATTCATCCATCGATGACCTCATGCGTGAAGCCGAGCGATGGACACAGTCCTTCGATCGCGAATGAGCAATCCTGCCCCCCCACGCAGGCCTCCGATGTCTCGTATGACAGTATTGGCCGAGGCATGAGAACCCTCGGAGCGTCCCCAGCGTAAAACGCATATTAGGGGAACAAGCCAGCGTCATCGGCCATCGGTCCAGAATCGTATCTGAGCGGAATTCGCTACCGATTTCAGGCATCACATGAAACAGAGGCATAGGATTCTTTTGCAGGAAGTGAAGACGAATGACTTAGCTCAACCAACACATTAGAACCACCGATGTGGCTAAGGAGGGCCGATCCCATGCTATACCTGACACTACTGGCCTACATGGCTACTCTGAAGCCATGGACGGTCGAAGCGACCGGATACTGTCCCTGTACGATCTGTTGCGGTCCAAGTGCGTGCGGACTAACCGCCAGTGGCGCCCCCGCCCAAGGTAGGCTGCTGGCGGCCCCGAGATCCATACCTTTCGGCACTCGTATAAAGGTGCCCGGCTACTCGAAGGGAACCGTGCCCGTGCTCGACCGGGGCAAGGCCATCCGCGGAAACAGGCTTGACCTGCTCTTCTCTTCCCACGAGGAGGCCCGTCTCTGGGGCAAGCGCAAGATGACTGTATGGATTCTCGCCCCGTAAAGGCTTCCGGTTGCGATCTGAACTTGAAGCCCTACCCACCCCCATATTGCACGTCTGCCGACGTGGGAGGCTTCCAGTTCCCAGAACTCAGAGCACACCAAAGGCTCGACGTACTCAACACACCCACCCCCTTGAAACAACGGCCTCATGAGAACTGAGCGCCATCTTAATACAATGTTAACGCTCGTCGGCGAACCTACCTGCGGATTGGTTGAACTGCCTTGGGAGCTTCGGAGCCGATGAACATGAACACGATCTGGTTGAAGGCGGTGCTTGTCCCGACACGGTTGCTCGCAGCGGCCTCGATCTTCCTGCTCTGCGCCGGTTGCGGGCGAAACGACGGAGAGACCGTCAACGTTGTGGGGTCTACATCCATCCAGCCCTTTGCTGAGCACCTGGCACAGGAATATGGCAAGAAGAACCCCGGCCAGCGTGTTGAGGTGCAGGGTGGCGGGTCTACCGCCGGCCTGCAAGCCGTCGCCAACGGACTGGCCCAGATCGGCATGTGTTCGCGATCGCTCAGTGCCGATGAGGCCAAGCAGTTCACGTCCGTCACCATCGCCCGCGATGGCTTGGCGATCGTAGTCAACCCATCCAACCCGGTGAAGGGGCTGACCATCGAACAGCTTCGCGGGGTATTCAGCGGAAGATTCAAGAATTGGAAGGACCTCGGCGGCAAGGATGAGGCCATCCGTCCCATCACCCGTGAGGAGGGATCGGGTACTCGTGAGAGTTTCGTTCATCTCGTGATGGGGCAGGAGAAGATATCTCGAGACACCCTGGCCCAAGAGTCCAACGGAGCCGTCAAAGAGTTGGTCAAGGGCAATCAGGCCGCTATCGGCTACATGTCCCTGGGACTTGTGGCCAAGGACGTCAAACCCCTTTGGATTGAGGGCCAGGAGGCCAACGCTCACACCGTACTCGCCGGAAAGTACAAACTGGCCAGGCCCTTTCTGTTCGTAACGAAGGGAAGCCCTGTTCCCAAGGCTCAGAAGTACATCGACTTCATTCTCTCTCCCGAGGGCCAGAGAATCCTGGAGGCCGAGGGACTGATCAGAGCCCAATGACGCAAGACAAGATCATCAAGGCGATCCTCCTGGCTGTTGCCTTCTCAGCCATTCTGGGGCTGGCGGTCATCACCGTCTTCATCTTCAAGGAGGGGCTGCCAATTATCCTGCGGATCGGGCCAGGACATTTCTTCCTGTCTTCGGATTGGGATCCCAAGGCAGAGCGTTTCGGTATTCTGTCGATGATCGTCGGATCACTGATGGTCACCTGCGGAGCAATGGCCATCGGTGTAACGTTCAGCCTGGGGCTTGCCATCGTGCTGACCCAGTTCTGCCCACCCAGGGTGGCCGGCATCCTCAAACCCATCGTCGAATTGCTGGCCGGCATCCCTTCGGTGGTCTATGGGTTTGTAGGCGTCGTCACTCTGGTACCGCTGATCCGGGATCACCTGGGCGGGCCTGGACTCTCGGTGCTTGCGGCCTCGGTTGTTCTCGGAATCATGGTTCTGCCCACAGTCACCAGTATCTCGGTGGATGCCCTCAATGCGGTACCGCGTCCGTACTGGGAGGGATCCATCGCCCTGGGTGCCACACGATGGCAAACGACTTGCATGGTCATGCTCAAGGCCGCAAGGTCCGGGATTGTCGCCGCCGTCATCCTCGGCATGGGCCGCGCTGTCGGAGAGACGATGGCCGTGATCATGGTAGCAGGCAACTCACTGAACATTCCTCATAGTATCCTTGACCCCGTCCGCACGTTGACGAGCAACATTGCCCTGGAGATGGGCTATGCCTCGGGACACCACCGACAGGCGTTGTTCGCTACGGGCGTCACGCTGTTTGTCATCATCATGGTGCTGAACAGCATCGCGCTGACCGTCTCTCGTCGGCGATCGCCGGGGATGGGATCGAGATGAGGCTCTCACCAGCCATCGTCGAACGGTTGGCTGTCGTGGTACTGTGGACCATGGCGGCGATCACCGTCGGTGTCCTGCTGTTCATCCTTGCCTTCATCCTGGCCCACGGGCTGCCGCACGTCACGTGGGAGTTCCTCACCCAGTCCCCCGAGAGCATGGGGCGCAAGGGCGGGATACTCCCGATGATTGTGGGCACGCTGATGATCTCCGGTCTGGCCGTTCTGATTGCCGCGCCGATCGGCGTGGCTACCGCGATCTACCTCACCGAGTACACCCGAGAAGGCCGCGTGACCGCCATCATCCGTTTTGGCGCAGACTGCCTGGCAGGCATACCGTCCATCATCTTTGGGCTCTTCGGTTTTGTATTCTTTGCGATCACCCTGAAGATGGGGTTCTCCATCATTTCCGGAAGCCTGACGTTGGCCCTGATGGTGCTGCCGACCATCATCCGCACGAGCGAAGAGGCGATCCGGGCGGTTCCCTATGCCTATCGAGAGGTCAGTCACGGCCTCGGCAGCACTCGATGGCAGATGGTCACCCACGTGGTCCTCCGTTCAGCGTTACCGGGCATCGCGACCGGGGTGGTGTTGGCCCTGGGCCGAAGCATCAGCGAAACCGCCGCCGTGATGCTCACCGCCGGATCCGGTCTCAGGATGCCTCAGTCGCTTCTGGATTCGTCGCGGACGCTGGCCCTGCATTTCTATGTCCTCTCTCGCGAGGGCATTTCCATGTCCAACGCCTATGCCACGGCTTCCGTCCTGGTGATCTCGATTCTCGCGATCAACCTGATCGCCTACTGGCTGATGCGTCGTTTTGTCGCCCAGGGAGGTAGCAGGTGATGTTACCGGAAGACGCCCAAGCCAAGATCGAAGTCCGAGACTTCTCCGCCAGCTATGGCGGAGAACGTGTATTGACGCAACTGACCCTGGATATTCGGACACGGGAGCGACTGGCGATCATCGGCCCGGCCGCCAGCGGCAAGACCACGTTCCTGCGTTCTCTGAATCGTCTCAACGATTTGAACCCCGCCTTCACGCATACAGGGGCCATTCTGCTCGATGGTCAGGACATCTACCACCGAACGATGGACGTCGCCGTCCTTCGGCGGCGCATCGGCATGGTGTACGCCGTGCCTGTGCCCCTGCCCTGGTCGATCTACGACAATCTGGTGTATGGGATGAAACTGGCCGGCATGCACGACCGTAACACTCTGGACGAGCGTGTCGAGGCCTCCTTGCGAAGCGTCGTCTTGTGGGACGAGGTCAAAGACCGCCTTCGGACGCCCGCCTACAACCTCTCGGGCGGACAACAGCAGAGGATGTGCCTGGCTCGGGTTCTGGCCCTCGAACCGGAGGTCCTGGTCCTGGATGAACCTTGCTCCGGACTGGACCCCATCTCGACCGGAAAGATCGAAGACGCGCTGGCCGAGTTGAAGGCGAAACACTCGATCGTGCTCGTGACGAACAACACCAAGCAGGCGGCCAGGGCCTCCGACCGAACGGCCTTCTTCCTGATGGGCGAACTGGTCGAGATCGGACCGACATCGGAGCTCTTCACGAAGCCCAGGCAGCGGCGGACCAATGACTATCTGGTCGGGCAATTCGGGTAGGCGAACGCCATGGATTTCAAGATACGAACCGAAGGGCTGAACCTCTACTATGGGGACTTCCACGCCCTGAAGGACGTCAGCGTCTCCATACGTCCGCAGGCCATCACTGCCATCATCGGCCCTTCAGGATGCGGAAAATCGACGCTGCTGCGCTGTTTCAACCGGATGAACGACCTCATCAGCGGTGTGCGAGTCACTGGCCGGGTCCTCCTGGACAATGAGGACATCCTCGGTTCGACCCTCAGTCTGACCCGGCTGCGACGGCGCGTGGGCCTGGTCTTTCAGAGGCCCAACCCCTTTCCGTTGACAGTCTTTGACAACGTCGCCTACGGACTGCGCGTGCACGGGATGACCGACCGTGCCAAGCTTGAGGAGTCCGTGGAGAACAGCCTTCGAGCCACCTGGTTGTGGGATGAGCTAAAGGACGCCCTGGACGCTCCCGCCCTTAAGTTGTCGCCCGAACAGCAACAGCGGCTCTGCATCTCGCGTCTGGTGGCCATTGAGCCGGAGGTCTTGCTCATGGACGAACCGTGCTCGGCCCTGGACCCGATCGCCACGGCACACGTCGAAGACCTGATGCGAAACCTCGCAGACAGGTACACTATTGTCATCGTGACGCACAACATGCAGCAGGCGGCAAGGGTTTCCAGCGAAACGGCCTTCATGCTGCTCGGCGATCTCATCGAATTTGGGCCGACGCCCCGCATCTTCGAGAACCCTGGGGATCGGCGAACCGAGGACTACGTGTCCGGCCGCTACGGATAGCCAGAGGCAAACGTACGGCATAGGAGCCTGAAATATCATGTCCGTTCACCTCCACAGAGAAATTGAGAAGCTGAAGTGCATGCTCCTGAACCTCGGAGCGCTCGTCGAGAGGAGCGTTCATGAGGCTGTCCAGTCGATACTCCGTCGCGACACCCTCGCCGCCAATCGAGTGATTCAGGAGGACTCCCCTATCGACGATCTCGAGATCGACGTCGAGGAGGAGTGCTTGAAACTTCTCGCCCTTCATCAGCCCGTCGCGACGGACCTGAGGTTCATCATCGCCGTACTCAAGATCAACGGTGACCTCGAGAGGATCGGTGACAAGTCCGTCAGTATTGCCAAGCGGACCCGGTTCCTGTTGGATCGTGAACCGATCGACCTTGCGTTTGATCTCGCCGGCATGGCCGATAAGGTACAGCATATGCTCCGAGAATCCCTCAACGCGCTGGTCAACATGGATAGCGAACTGGCCCTGAAGGTGCGCACCATGGACAGCGACGTCGATGAGATGCTTCGCACCGTAAACTCGCGGGTCAAGGAGATGATCCTCGGCCATCCCGAACGGGCCGACTCGTTACTCGCCATGCTGGACATCTCGCGACACATGGAACGGATCGCCGACCACGCCACGAACATCGCCGAAGACGTTATCTACATGGTCGAAGGAGAGATCGTACGACATCGTGCCCCGAGCACCGAAACGCCCAGGACGACACGAAAGGATGCAACATGACCAAGGAGAGCATCCTCGTCGTCGATGACGAGGAGAATATCATCGAGCTGGTAACGTACAACCTGACCCGATATGGTTATCGGATGATGAGCGCCACGACCGGAGAAGAGGCCCTTGTCCTGGCTCGATCGCGGCAGCCCGACCTGATCGTCCTCGACCTGATGCTGCCCGGAATTGACGGGCTGGAGGTCTGCAAGCAACTCAAATCGTCGGCCGATACCCGAGCCATCCCCATTGTCGTGCTCACGGCCAAGGGCGAAGACCCCGACATCATCACCGGCCTGGAACTGGGCGCCGACGACTACGTGGTAAAACCATTCAGCCCAAAGGTCCTGGTCGCTCGTGTCCGTGCTGCACTTCGCCGTCGCAGCGAACCGGCCGGCACGGAAGAGACGCCCCTGACGATCGGACCTCTTACCATACACTCGGGGCGGCATGAGGTGCATGTCGATGGAAAACCGCTGGCCCTGACGTTCACCGAGTTCGGCATCCTGAGCCTGCTGGCCAAGAGACCCGGCTGGGTCTTCTCCCGATACCAGATCGTCGATGCCATACGGGGAAGCGATACGGTGGTGACCGACCGATCGGTCGACGTTCACATCGCCTCGCTTCGAAAGAAGCTCGATGCCCACGCCCACCTCATCGAAACGGTGCGTGGCGTCGGTTACCGCTTTGCACATGAAGCCTGACCCATGAAGCACAGACTCTTCTGGAAAGTCTATCTCACGCAGCTCCTCCTGGTGATTCTCTGCACCGGTGCCGTCTGTGCCTATGCCGTCCGGTATGTCCATGAATTCTATCTGTCCGACATCGGAGACCAACTGGAAGACAAGGCCGCCCTTATCGCCGCCCAGGTCATCGACGACGTCAGACATCGAAGACGCGATCGCCTGGAAACCCTCTGCCGCTCCCTCGGGTCGGCTGCCAAGACCCGAATCACCATTGTCGAACCAGACGGAACACCAATCGCAGACTCCGATGAGAACCCTCAGGCTATGGAGAACCACGCCGACCGTCCTGAGATTCGCGAAGCCCTGAACGGCCACACCTTCCGAGACATTCACTACAGTCGGACCCTCAGGGCCGACAGGTTGTACGTGGCGCTGCCCCTCAAAGACGATACGCGGGTGGTCGCCGCACTGCGCACCTCGGTGTCCCTCTCAGACGTCCACAACGCCCTCATGAAGGTCTACTCCCGAATCGGGATCATCGCTCTGACGGTCGCTGCTCTTGCCGTGATCCTGAGCCTGGGCATCTCCCGGCGGATCATCGGACCGCTGGAGCGTATTCGACAGGGCGCCGAGCGATTCGCCCAGGGAGACCTCAGCACGCGATTGCCCCTGTCGGACACCGCCGAGATTCGAGGGCTGGCCCTGGTCCTGAACCGCATGGCTTCCGAACTCGACGAGAAGATCCACGCCATTACTCAAGAGCGGAATGAGCGCCAGGCCGTCCTGGCCAGTATGGTCGAGGGGGTTCTCGCCCTCGATCGAGAACAGCGCGTCATCGGTCTGAACCAGGCCGCCGGGCGTCTGATCGGCGTCGACCTCACGACCGCCCACGGGCGTCCACTTATCGAGATCGTCCGCAACGCAGATCTCCTTCGATTCGTCCTGAGACTCTCGCTCGGAGAACACACCATCGAAGACGAGATCGTCCTTCGGGGTGTAGGAGAGGAACGGTTCATCCAGGTTCACGGGACTTCACTGCGAAACGCCGCCGGTAGGGACATCGGCACTCTGCTCGTCATGAACGACGTCACCCGTATCCGGCGTCTGGAGAAGATCCGTCGGGAATTCGTCTCCAACGTCTCTCATGAGCTCAAAACACCGATCACATCGATCCAGGGCTTTGTCGAAACCCTTCGCGAGGGGGCCCTGTCCGACCCTCAACAGGCGGAACGGTTCCTGGGCATCATCGCCGCCCAGGCCGATCGCCTGAACGCGATCATCGACGACCTTCTGCAACTCTCTCGCCTGGAGCAGGAGGGATCCAAGGTTGAGATGAGCGACCATGCGCTGAGGGACATTCTGGACAGCGCGATCGCGGCCTGTCAGGTCATGGCCGTCGAGAAGAAGATCACTCTGAACGTCTCATGCCCCCCAGAGATACGAGTGACAGCCAATGCCCCCTTGCTGGAGCGTGCCGTCGTCAATCTGCTCGACAACGCCATCAAGTACACTGAGCCCGCCGGCGATGTCTCTCTTGAGGCAGAGCTAAGAGCGGATCAGCTCCTGATCCACGTCCGCGATAACGGCTGCGGCATCGCCGCCGAACACCTGCCGCGTCTCTTCGAACGCTTCTACCGCGTCGACAGGGCCCGCAGCCGAAAAATGGGCGGTACAGGTCTCGGCCTGGCCATCGTCAAGCATATCGTCCAGGCCCACGGCGGGAACGTCTCAGTGGCGAGTACACCCGGAAAAGGCAGCGTCTTCACCATGGCGATTCCGTCGGGCTCTCCGCTTCGCGGCTGATCCACCGCCTGCAATCAGAATCGAATCGCCCGGCGGTCTTTGACCCATCGATCAGGGGCTATCGCTTTCTCTCTGCCTTCACCTTGACAGCCCCACCGGCCGGCACCTCCAGACACCACACGCCTTTCTGCTGAGTGGCCTTGGCCCCTTCTGCCGTGACCTTTGAGTAGGCCTCCGCCCTTCCCGGCACTTCCACGACAGCCGAAACGCCAGTCGGAAGCTCCGCTTCAAGGACGAAGGAGGTATCCTTGTTCTCCCAGCTCACCGCCACGGGCCCCAGCGGCGTGTGCCACGTCCCTTTGGCCCACTTCAGGTCCACGGGCTGCGGGGCGATTCGCACCCGCCGGCACCCCGGCGAATCCCACCATGCTCCCAATTGATATCGGGTCAGGAAATACGTCGGAGCGGCTGACCACGCATGGCAGCAACTCCGTGTCCACCACTTCTTCTCCCAACCCGGGAAGGTCTCCCAGAACGTCGTGGCACCCTTGTCCACCATCTCGCCCCAGCGCGTGCGCACCACGCTCAGAATGTCAGCCTGCCGGCCCTGCCGCGCCAGCGCCTCGATGATATAGAACAGGGCAAACGGGCTGCCCACCTTCACCATCCCCTTCTTGGGTTCGACCGCCACATCCTTGATCCGCTCCAGCCGACGCCCCTCCGCGATGCCATAGGCGATCGCCAGCGAGTTCGTCTGCTGACTGACCACATCGCTCCGTTTGCCATCGTCATGGATCGAGTCGATGTAGGCCCCCTTCTTCTCGTCCCACAAATGCTCGTTGATCCGGGCAATGAGATTCTTGCGATAGTCCACAAACCAGGCTTGGTCCTTCTGTTCGCCCAGTTCACCGGCCATATAGGCCGCACGCTGAATCGCCTCGGCCAGGAACATCTGGTTGTGGGTGACGACATCGTGGCCCGAGTCCTGCCCCGCCCAATCGAACATGTTCCAGGCATCGATGGACAGCAGGCCGCGGCTGTCCGTCAGACGGTTGCGGATGTTCTGAAGGGTGGTCTTCACCGATGGATAGATCCCCTTGAGGTACTCGCGATCGCCGCTGAACCGGTAGTGCTCCTCCGCCATCTGAACCCACAGCAGACTCCATGCCGTCAGCAGATTGTCCCACGCACTGGGCACCTGGCTCTCCGGAATGAGCTGCCTGAAAAGCGACTGCGGGGGAAGTTCGGCACATCGCCGTGTCAGCGAGACGTCGCCGAAGGCCGCGTAGTCGATCATGGCCTCGTTCCGACCATCGCCCACCCAGTAGGTCTGCTCATACGTGGGACAGTCCGTGAACGTATCCTCCGCACAACACCGCAATGTGTGACGCCCGACCTCCCAGATGCGATTGAGCAGCGGGTCACTGCACGCGAAGCTGCTTCGCTGAACCGGCGGATGCGTGGCAAAGACCGTCTGGATGCTTCGGATCCGCACCGGGGCCGTCACATTCCGCAGAGTCATCTTGCAGTATCGGTATCCGCGTCGTAGAAACGACACATACTGCTGACGCCCCTCGCGAGTGATGTAACGCATCGCCGACAGGTTGCCGTAGCTGTAGTGAATCCGCTTGCCGTCCTCGATCTCCTCCAGGCAGTTGAAATCCATCACGACACCGGCCGGAGCAACGACGTCCAGCGCGATCTGGCCGACCACCTCCCGACCGAAGTCCAGGAACACCTCCGGATCGCCGCCCGATGAGGGGTGAATCACCGTCACCTCCGGGCTGTCACAACACATCGCCTCCAGGGCGTCGGCCTTCAGCGTCCCCTCCACCTTCTCGGCAAACGTCGTCTCATTCCACGGGCTGCCGGCCGTGACGATATGCTCGGGGCGAACCGCCTTGGCGTACGATCGCCACGGCCCCAGGTCGCCCGGTGTTCGACTCTTGCGGATCTTCTCGTACTGATCCTTGTAGTCGTTGATCGGACCGAAGACCGTCCAGGCCGTCTGGTCGTTATAGACGCCCTTCATGCGAACCGGCTGTTCCAGAAACGCCACATAGGCCCTGTCGAACTCGTGATGCTTACTCGACGGCGGCCGTGCGGCGATCATGCACAGGTTCTCGCCCTTCTTCAGTTGAATCGGCTTGCCGTCTTCGGCCTCCTGACCGTTGATGATCGGGTGTTCATACCGGTCCATGGCAGTGAAGAACCGCGCCGTCTGATCGACGGGGCTGTCCAGGATCGTCACGGCGAATCCCTTGAGTTCGCGGTGGTTCTGCATGAAGTAGCCTTCGAGCAGATACGGACGAAGGGTCAGCCCCAGGGACAGGTTCGGCGTGCGAGCCAGTTGAGCCTTCAGCACCCTCACCGGTGAGACATATTCCTGAGTGAACATGGGCACCGTCCGCGGAATGAGCTGCTTCCATGGCCCGCCCCCCACCGGGGCAACCACCTTGGCGGCCGAAAACCCCTCGATGAAGCCCGGCGTCAAAACATCCGGAGGTACTTCTCGTGCATCGTAGATCTCCTCAAACGGCATCTGGCAACTGATGCGGATGGTCGGACGCACATAGCCCTTGTGTTGCCGCACGAGCCACGTCCCGTCCGTGATCACCTCGACCTGCCATCCCTGCCCCGACTCGCGCTCGACCTGGACTAATGCCCCGGCCTGTCCCGACGGGTTGTATTGGAACGTCCCCTCCCCATAGTGGCTCACCAGGATCGCCAGGCGATTCTTGCCCTTGCGAACCAGACCTGTCAGGTCATAGGTGTCAAACTGCTGGTTGAATGGGAAGCACCGAGCAGGCCCGTTGCCCAGCCACTCGCCATTGACGAAGAACCGGTAGCGAGAATCGCCGGTCACGTGGGCCCGCCACACCCCTGCCGACTCTGCCGTCTCGAAGTCCTTGACGGCAAGCAGGTAATAGCCCCTGGGCGAGGCCTCACCGGCATCCCAAATCCACTGGGCCTTCCATTGCACGTCCACCGGCCCACCGGCAGCCATCTCCGGAGTCAGAGCCAACCCCAATACGAATCCGCCGGCCACCCCAACAATCCTGGAAAAGCCATGACGCATTATCCCGTTCTCCGCTGACAGTCTCAGGAACACATCTCGCGCACACCGGATCCGACGTACGGATCATGTCCCGTCTGAGGACATCTATCCCGTCGCATGCCCACCCGGTCATCCAACGACCGAAGCAGCTACTTCTCGGCCCAGTAGTCCACCACGCACACCTTGTCCAGATACGGCCCCAGGAGCTTGCCGAACGCCTTGTGCTCCGGATGCGGCAGGTAGACCCCACGATCTGCTTCGCTCTTGAAGGTCAACAGGAAGCAGTGGGTGAATCCCTGGCTCAGCTTCTCTGGACTGTTGTCTGTGCCCCATTCGAAGCTGTGGATCGCCGATATCTTCGAGGGCAGCGCCTTGAACGCTTCCTCGACCGATTTGATCTGCTCGGGCGTCGTGCCGTCCTTGAACTTGAACAGCACCACGTGTCGCAGAACCTTGGCATGCTTCGCGTGTGCCTGTTTCCCTGCCGTCAGCTTACAGCCCTGCTGCTCGCATCCGCTCAACGACAGGCCGACAACACCCAGGCAAAACCCTACGACCATGGAAAACCTTGTCATCGTTTAAAGCCTCCACCAAGAACCCGCTGAACTCTGTCCGCGCTTCTCCCCCGCCAAACCCGGGCTGAAAGCTAAGCCAATTGACGCATCAGGTCAATGCATCACAGCGCCAATTCCCCGCCGCAGACCCCACATCTTGCCAGTCGCCATGTTTCGCCGAACAACCTCCACCCCCGTTCTGCATCGCCTGAATGAGACTCGATCACCTGGTGTCGACCGGACTCACCAACCACGTCGCCACTCCCACTGACACCCCACTCAACAGTGCGGGATATCCGATGGCCGAATTCATCCCTATGTCCGGCGGGCAGAACACAGTACATTGGGTGGAGCTTACCCGACCACATGCTCGGGCAAGCCTGTCCAGGGGGGTAACAGCAAGGAGACTCCCCATGACCTCAACGATCTATGGATTCGCCGTGGCATCTCTGCTGTTGCCTCTGGGCAGTCTGGCCGTCGCGGGCGATTGGGTCGAGATGCCCTCCGGAACGACACACTATCTCGACGGCATCTGGGGCAGCGCACCGAACGACGTCTTCGCCGTCGGATGGACAGGACCCATCGTGCATTATGACGGCACCGCATGGTCCCTCATGACCAGCGGGACAACAGAGAACCTTCTCGGCGTATGGGGCACTGGCCCAAACAACGTCTTCGCCGTTGGAGGCAAGGGCACGATCCTGCATTACAACGGCGATGCGTGGGCACCGATGGCCAGCGGAACAGCCAGAGACCTCAACGCGATCTGGGGCAGCGGACCCAACGACATCTACGCCGTAGGCGGATACGGTGCGATCCGGCATTACAACGGGGCCACCTGGTCGACCTCACCCAGCGGAACCTCGATCGAGCTGACGGCCGTCTGGGGCAGCGGACCCAATGACGTCTTCACCGTAGGAGACTATGGGGGCATCTACCACTTCACCGGAACAAGCTGGTCGAAGATGACCTGCCCGGCCCCCCTCGAGATGCATTGTGTCTGGGGGAGTGGCCCCAACGACGTCTGGGCCGGGGGATACTACGGATACATCCTGCACTACAACGGCACGAAATGGTCCTTGGTAAGCCTCGGATCATCCGATTACCCCATTGCCCTCTGGGGAAGCGGCCCGAACGACGTCTTTGGCGTGGGATGGGTCGGATCCGCCATTCACTATGATGGAACGGCATGGTCGCAGATGGACCGTGGTCCGGGAAGCGACCTCTGGGGCGTTTGGGGAAGCGACCCCAACAGTGTCTTCGCCGTTGGCGGTGGTCCCACCCTGCATTACGCCCCCGCCGTCCTCACGCTCACCTACGTCAACCGCGGTTGGGGAATCGCATCGCCGACCCCCCGGCCACGCTTTCCAGAACCAATGAGATACACCCCCGGGACGGCAGTGACCCTCGCCGCCGAGGCTGACCCCAACTATGGCGGCGCATTCAGACACTGGGAACTCTACGACCCCAATCACCCGGGCGACGCCAACTACGTCACCGTCGACGCCAACAACCCCGTTACCATCGTCATGGATACGGATCGTCAGGTCACGGCCGTCTTCAAGTGCGGCGGCTACAATCCCGCAGCACTGCTCCTGACAACCGCCACCTTGTCACTCTGCTGTGGGTTCCGCAAGGTCCCGGGGCGCCGACGCAGCCCTCGATGACACCGCAACCCCACGCTTCGCGGCCCACCATTCGGGAGTGCGGCGGCATCGAAGCCACGTAGAGTGCGTCGTGACGCACCACTCTGCCTTTGGGAGGGCGAGCGTACTCGCGAGCCGCACAACGCTGTTTCCCCCGCCCTCCGTCCTCCGAGCCCGATCGTCTCGATCCGGATAACCGGGCGAAGCCCGGCCCCTCGCCCCGGCGTGGCGGAGGAATACTACGCCTCCCCTCAACCCTCTCACCCCTCCCGACGCCGTCGCGCCAACCGCACGACGCCCAGCACAGTCGTCACCGTCACCATCGCCATCAGACCATTACCGCACGAGA
>CAYUQT010000003.1:0-231169 GCA_964446835.1 uncultured Planctomycetales bacterium
CTCGCGATAAACCCGATTCCACAATGCCGGATCAAAAGATGTGTAGAACAACGAGGGCGGGACGCCCCGGCTCGGAAGACGGAGCACCCTCGATCCCGCTTGGGAAGCCGATCGCTCGCCCTCCTGCTCCGGATGCCGCTGTACCCACGCGTGGAATGCTCTGGTCTGTGAAACCGTTCCCGATACCTGTCACTTCGTGACGTCGATCGGCGGTGATGTCGTGTACTATCCGCCTTTTGCCTCTCCCTGTAGTTTGCGGAGGATCGCCAGGGCCTGATCGGGCGTCATCTGGGTCAGGTCGAGGCGACGGAGCTTTGAGAGCACCTCGCCGCTGCCGTCGTCGAACAGGAGCAACTGGCCGTTGAGCCGCACCGGCGCGTCGGGAACCGGGGTGCCCTGCGGTGGGGCGGCCGGCTGGGCGCGATAGCTTTCGAGTTCGGCAAGCACCTGCCGGCTGCGGTCGATGACGGTGCGGGGGATGCCGGCCAGCGTGGCGACATGAACGCCATAGCTCTTGTCCGTGCCGCCGGGGATGATGCGGTGGAGGAAGACCACCTGATCGTTCCACTCGCGGACGGCGACGTTGAAGTTCTTCACGCCGGGCAGTGTTTCCGACAGTTGGGTCAGTTCGTGGTAATGGGTGGCGAACAGTGTCCGGCAGCCGATCCGCCGGGCCACGTGCTCGCTGATCGCCCAGGCGAGGCTCAGGCCGTCGAAGGTGCTCGTGCCGCGACCGATCTCGTCGAAGATCACGAGGCTGTCGGCCGAGGCGTTGTGCAGGATATTGGCCGTCTCGGTCATCTCGACCATGAAGGTCGACTGCCCTCGCGATATTTCGTCGCTGGCGCCGACGCGGGCGAAGATCCGATCGACGGGCCCCAGCCGCATCTGTCGCGCGGGGACGAACGAACCGGTCTGCGCCAGCAGTGTCAGCAGGGCCACCTGGCGGATATAGGTGCTCTTTCCGGCCATGTTCGGGCCCGTGATGATCAGCAGGCGCGCCTCGCGACGATCGAAGAGGCAGTCGTTCGGCACGAACCTTTGCCCCAGGGTCTGATCGAGCACGGGATGCCGCCCGTCGTGGATCTCGAGGACGGCCTCGTCGACGAATTCGGGGCGGCCGTAGTCTCGCTCGGCGGCCAGAAGCGCCAGCCCGGCCAGCGCATCGATCTGGGCGATCGCCTCGGCCACCCGCTGTAGCGGTTCGATCCAACCGACGACGTGCTGGCGGATCTGCTCGAAGAGATCATACTCGAGCTGGTTGGCACGCTCCTGGGCGGTCAGCACCTCGGTCTCATACTTCTTCAGCTCGTCGGTGATGTAGCGTTCGGCGTTTTTGACCGTCTGCTTGCGCACGTAGTCGGGCGGGACGCGGGCGCTTTGGGCGTTGGTGATCTCGATGTAGTAGCCGAAGACGCGGTTGAAGCCGACCTTCAGCCCGGCGATGCCCGTCCGCTGGATCTCCTGCTGCTGGTAATCGACGAGCCACTGCTGTCCGCCCTGGGCAATGCCGCGGAGGCGGTCGAGTTCGGCGTTGAAGCCCGGGGCAATGATGCCGCCTTCGCGAACGGTCAGCGGGGCGTTGGGCGAGATGCTCGATGCGAGGAAGCTCGACAGTTCGTCGAGTCCGACCAGGGATTCGGCCAGGACCGCCAGCAGGGGCGAGCCGGGCCCCGCGTCGGTCGGATCGAGCCGGCCGGAGCCGAGCGATTCTTTCAGGGGCGGCAGTTGCGCCAGGGTCTGACCCAGGCCGAGCATGTCGCGCGGACTCGCCCGGCCCACGCCCAGGCGAGCGGTGATCCGCTCGATGTCACCCATTCGGCGGAGGACTTCTCGCACGGCCTGGCGGACCTGCGGCATCTCGATGAGTTCGGCGATGGCCGATTGCCGGGCCGCGATCGCCCGGGTGTTGCGCAGCGGGTAGCAGAGCCAGCGGCGCAGCATTCGGGCCCCCATCGGATTGACCGTACGATCGACGGCGTGGAGCAGCGAGCCCTCGCGCCGCCCCTCGCGAAGCGTCCGCTCGATCTCGAGCGACCGCATCGTCGCCTGGTCGATGCCGACCGCGTCGTCGCTCGCCCGCCGCCGCACGGCCGTGACGTGCTTGAGCGTCGATCGCTGCGTCTCGTGGAGATAGTCGAGAATGGCCCCGGCCGCACAGAGCGAGGGGTCCATCGCATCGAAGCCGAACCCGCCCAGCCCGACGGTGCCGAAATGCCGGCAGAGCATCTGCTCGGCCTGAAACGGGGCGAAGACGTGCGGCGGGCGAAGCGTGACCGCCCCGCCGGCCAACTGGCGATACTGATCGAGCAGGACCGACCGCTTGTCCAGGGGCATCTCGGGTGCCAGCAGCTCGGCCGGATGCAGCCGGACGATCTCGTCGATGGCCCCCTGTCCCGACAGGCATTGGACGAAGAACGCCCCCGTGCTGAGCTCGACCGCCGCCAGGCCGACGTGTCCGGCTCGACCCGCGGAGGAGTCTTCGACGACGGCCGCCAGATAGTTTTCCTCGCGTTCGTGAAGCAGGGCCTGGTCGGTGAGCGTGCCGGGTGTGACGATGCGAACGATGGAGCGTTTGACCACGCCCTTGGCCTGTTTGGGGTCTTCCATCTGTTCGGAGATGGCGACCTTGTAGCCGGCCCGCACCAGCTTGGCGAGGTAGCCGTCGAGGGCGTGATAGGGCACGCCGGCCAGTGGGATGGCATCGTCGCCCTTGCTGCGGGCCGTGAGCGTGAGCCCGAGCACGCGGGAAATGGTCTTGGCGTCTTCGAAGAAGGTTTCGTAGAAGTCGCCCATTCGAAACAGGAGGATGGCGTCGGGGGCCTGCGCCTTCTGCTCGGCATATTGGCGCATGGCGGGGGTCAGGCCGTCGTCGACGACCCCCTTGGCGGGGCGGTGTTTGGCGGAAGGCGAGGTCACGTCGTATGTCTCTTTCGTTCGGGCGAAGGCGGAAAAGGCCTCATGAGCCCGGTAAGGCGCCCGCACCGCAGGCGCCGCGGAAGCGGACGATTCTACACCAGCCGGAGGAAGGAATCATCGGGCGCAGTCGATGGGCGCTGGAGGAAGGCAGGGACTGGGTGGGGCATCCGGAGCGGGGGTTGGTGGTCAGGAGCCGGATGCACTTCTCCGGTCTGAGGGCCAGCGTCGTTGTGGATTCGCTCTCAAACCAGCTACATCTGCGTTCTTTCCCCGCCCTGTTCTTTCCCGATGAGGCGCGAAGAACGACCTGTCAATCCAGGGGGCGGAGGGGAAGCGGGAAAGCAGCCAGTCCCGTTCGAACAGGCCCCCTCGGATCCTGGCACCGAGTCTTCCGGGCCTTCTCCAGCCTCTACCTACTGGGCAGCGACCTCGCCCGGCTTGCTTTCGTAGCGCTCAGGCTTGACAGAGGCTTTGTCCGACAGTAGTCTAGTAAATTGGTAGACATGGTGATATAATCGGCGTCTCGTGGTTGTTGCGGGGCGTCCATAGTATAAGTGTTTGTTTGACAATAGGTTGCGAGGCTTCCTGTGCGGATATCCACCAAGGGTCGATACGGTCTGCGGGTGGCACTGGAGTTGGCGAATCGGTTCGGGCAGGGACCGGTCCAGATGGAGAGCATCGCCCAAAGCCAGGGGCTCTCTCGCAAGTATCTGCACCAACTGCTGACGTCGCTTCGGTCGTCGGAACTGGTTCAGTCGGTGCGAGGAGCGGCGGGTGGATATGCCCTGGCACGTCCCCCGGCCGAGGTCCGCGTGTTGGAGATCGTCCGCGCCTTGGAGGGCTCGCTCTCGCTGGTCGATTGCGTGGACAACGGGAGTCGGTGCAAGCGTTCCGAGACGTGTGTCGCGCGCGACGTCTGGCGGGACGTCAGCGAGGCGATGGAGCGCGTCCTGGGCGGAATCACATTGCAGGACTTGATCGAACGGCAGCATAGGCAGGCGCAGGCCCCCCTGGCCTTTGATATCTAGACGGTGAACACGCCTCACGGGCGTTCACAGAAGGAGACTTGATACATGGCGAACAGTATCCCCCCACCCGGACTTGGGACCCTGGCGTTACACGCCGGACAGGCACCGGACCCGGCCACGACGGCGTGTGCCGTGCCGATCTACGCGACGAGCAGCTACGTTTTTCACAGCACGGACCATGCCGCAAATCTGTTTGCCCTGAAGGAGTTCGGCAACATCTATTCGCGTCTGATGAACCCGACGAACGACGTGCTGGAGAAGCGGCTGGCCGCCCTGGACGGCGGGTTGGGGGCGTTGACGTTCGCGTCGGGTCAGGCGGCCATTACGGCCTCGATTCTGACCCTGGCCCACGCGGGGCAGAACTTCATTTCGACGACGAGTCTGTATGGGGGCACCTATACGCTGTTCACGCAGACGCTGAGCCGGCTTGGCGTCGAGGCGCGGTTCTTCGACTCGAACCAGCCCGAGCAGATCGAGAAGCTCATCGACGGCAACACGCGGTGCGTCTATCTCGAGAGCGTGGGCAACCCCAAGAACGACGTGCCCGACTATCGTAAGATCGCCGCGATCGCGCACAAGCGCGGCCTGCCCGTGATCTGCGACAACACGGTGCTGACGCCAGCGCTGTTTCGCCCGATCGAGCACGGGGCGGACATCGTGGTGTATTCGACGACCAAGTTTCTCGGCGGGCACGGCGTACACGTCGGCGGGGCGATCGTCGACGGCGGGACGTTCCCATGGGCGGAGCATGCGGCGAAGTGGCCGGAGTTCTGCGCCCCCGATCCGGCCTATCACGGGCTGGTGTTTGCCGACGCCCTGAAGCCGATCGGCAACATTGCGTACATCATCCACATCCGCACGCACTGGCTTCGGGACACGGGGGCGTGCATGAGCCCGTTCGCGGCGTTTCTGTTTCTGCTGGGGATCGAGACGCTTCATCTGCGGATGCCGCGTCATTGCGAGAACGCCCAGGCGCTGGCCGAGTGGTTGTGCGAACATCCGGCGGTGGCGTGGGTGAACTATCCGGGGCTGCCCAACCATCCGAACCATGCCAACGCCCGGACGTATCTGCCCAAGGGGGCGGGTGCGATCATCGGGTTCGGCATTCGGGGCGGCAAGCCGGCGGCGATTTCGTTCATCAATCGCGTGAAGCTGGCCAGTCATCTGGCGAACATCGGCGACGCCAAGACGCTGGTGATTCACCCGGCCTCGACGACGCACCAGCAGCTCAGCGAGGACGAGCAGCGTGCGGCCGGCGTATCGCCGGAGTACATCCGGCTGAGCGTGGGGATCGAGGACCTGGTGGACATCAAGGCCGATCTGAACCAGGCCTTGCTGGCCTCTCAGGAGTGTTGATCGGAGACCACGGAAAGCATGGGACAGGACCTCTTTGCCAGCAGCGACACGACGCGCAGCGGCCGGCCGCTGAAGTGTCTTCAGACCGTCACGTTCGACGAGCCGTTGAGCCTGGAGCTTGGCGGCCGCCTGGCCAACGTCACGGTAGCCTATGAGACGTATGGCCGGCTGAACGACGACCGGAGCAACGCGGTTCTGGTCTGTCATGCCCTGAGCGGCGATTCGCACGTGGCCCGGCACGACGCCGAGGACGAGGCCGGCTGGTGGGAGATCATGGTGGGGCCGGGCAAGTGCATCGACACGGACCGGTACTTCGTGATCTGCCAGAACGTCTTAGGCGGCTGTCGCGGCACGACCGGTCCGAACAGCGTGAATCCGGAGACGGGTCGCCCGTATGGGAACGGCTTTCCCGAGATCACGGTGGGCGACATGGTTCGCCTTCAGCGGCGGGTGATCGAGCGACTCGGCATTCGCCGGCTGCTCGGGGCGGTGGGCGGATCGATGGGCGGGCAGCAGGTGGTGGGCTGGGCGACGATGTTTCCGGATCAGATTGCCGGGGCGATGACGCTGGCGACTTCGGCACGGCTGACGGCCCAGGCGCTGGCCTTCGACGTCGTGGGGCGTAACGCGATCTCGCGCGATCCGAACTTCAACGGCGGCGAGTACTATGAGAACGGCTCGGGGGGGCCGATGGTCGGGTTGGCGATCGCCCGGATGATCGGGCACATCACGTATCTATCGCGCGAGGCGATGAGCCGGAAGTTCGAGGCGGACCGGCTGCACCCGCGCGACGTGCCGACGGAATTCGAGAAGGTGTTTTCCGTTGGTTCGTATCTGGGCTATCAGGGCGACAAGTTTGTCGAGCGGTTCGATGCGAACAGTTACATCACGCTGACGAAGGCCACCGATCTGTTCGACCTGGGCTCGACGCCGGAGGAACTGGCATCGAGTCTGTGTCACACACAATGCCGCTGGCTGGTGATCAGTTTCAGCAGCGACTGGCTGTTGCCGCCGGAGCAGTCGCAGGACATCGTCAATGCGCTGGTGGCCACCGACAAGCCTGTCAGCTACTGCAATGTACGGAGCACCTGCGGGCATGATGCGTTTCTGCTGCCGGACAATCTGGCCAGTTATGGCGAGCTGATCCGGGCCTTTCTGGCCAATCTGAGCAATCATGGGCAGCCGGAGGGTGAGTTCGAGGAGGACCCGTACGGCTCGAGCCCGACGAGCATCTTTCACTCACGGCGGCTGGATTACGATCGGATCCTGGATCTGATTCCGCCCTCGGTGAGCGTGCTGGACCTGGGGTGCGGCAACGGAGGGCTGTTGGCCCAACTGAGACAGCGCGACCACTCGCCGATGGTGGGGATCGAGCTGGACGAGGTTGCTGTGGTCACCTGTGTGCGGCGCGGGCTGGATGTGATCCACGCCGACGTCGAGCGCGGACTCTCGCAGTTTTCGGATGCGCAATTCGACTGGGTGGTGCTGTCGCAGGCGTTGCAGGCCATTCGCGACGTCGAGGGCGTGCTCACGGACATGCTGCGGGTGGGGCGGCAGTGCATCGTGAGTTTCCCGAACTTCGCTTACATCAAGCACCGGCGGATGCTGAGCGAGCACGGCCGGGCCCCGAAGTCCGGCTGCCTGCTGCGGTTTGAGTGGTACAACTCGCCGAACAGCCGGTTCCTGTCGATCGCGGACTTCGAGGACTTCTGCCAAGCGCGGGGTATCCGCGTGCATCGCCGCATCGCGCTGAACACCGAGGACGGCATCGAGGTGACGACGGATCCGAATCTGAACGCCGACCTGGCGATCTTTGTGATCAGTTGCTGAGGGTTCGACCGGTGGCATCAGCGCGTGTGAATGTGGGTGTGGAAATGGGCGATATAGGACTCGAACCTATGACCTCACGGGTGTGATCCGTGCGCTCTAACCAACTGAGCTAATCGCCCGAATACTGCCCAGGTCAATTATCCTCGGCATCCGCGATAAGTCAAGCCGAACGCGCTGCAAGTACGAGAGAGCAGGCATATGACCGTGCGGAGGCGCCGGCGGCATGGGATCGGTACACGGCGGCCGTACCTGACGGCCGCGGGGCGGGGTGAGTGGGCTTTTCTCATTCGTCGGAGTGCCGCTCGAGCAGGTCGGTGACGGCCGATACCACCTCCGAGACCTTGAAGGGCTCAGCCAGGACGAGGGTCCGCGAGTCTGCGAGGGCACTCGGCGGTTTCTTGGAGGCCGCGATAAGGACGATGAGAAGGTCGGGATGCCTCGTGCGGAAGGCCCGGCACCGGGCCGGCGCGTCATGCTCTATGCCGGTGACGTCCAGCACGATCAGGGGAATCTTGTCCTTTCCCTCCGCCACGAGCGTGTCATATTCGTGATCGGTAGTGAAGACAACCGAGAACCCGGAGGTTCTGAGGACTGTCGCGACCATGCCTCTCAGGTAAGCGTCGCGCATCACGAGGGCCACGATCTCGCTTCGGGCGGGCGCACCCGCAACGGAGTCCTTCAGCTTCTGGCCATCGTCGCAGGGCAGACCGATGGTGAAGGTGGTTCCCACACCGACCTCGGACCGGACGCTGATCGACCCACCGAGGTCGCGAACGATGCCATGGACGATGGACAGGCCGAGTCCGCTGCCCATCTCCCGAGGTTTGGTCGTGAAGAACGGCTCAAAGATCCTGAGCAGCAGTTCGGCGGACATGCCGCAGCCGGTGTCGGATACGACGATCTCGGCATGCGCGGCGCGGTCTTGCGTCGGGCCTGCTGCCTTGGCGGGCGAGGGATCGGCCACGGGTCGGACTTCGATGCTCAGTGTCCCGCCTTCGGGCATGGCGTCGCGGGCGTTGACCGCCAGGTTCAGCAGAACGTGATGGATCTGTGCGGGGTCACCGTGAATCGAGCATCGGCATTCCTGGGGCAGGCGGGTTTCCAGACGGATGCTCTTGGGCAGCATGTGCTGGAGGAGGCCGAAGACGCCCTGAACCGTTTCGGCAAGGGGGAGTTGCCTCTTTTCGGTCTTCAGCCCGTGACCGAAGGTCAGGAGCGACCGCGTCAGGGCGGAGGCCTGTTCGGTTGCCTGGTGGATTCCGTCCAGGACGGTGCGGAGGTCGCGGCGTTCGCCGGCGATTTCCGCAGCTCGCACGTTATTGTTTCGGATGACGGCAAGAAGGTTGTTGAAGTCGTGGGCCACATTGGCCGAGAGCCGCCCGAGCGCTTCGAGCTTCTGGGCCTGGCGAAGCTGCGCCTCGAGGTGAGCGCGCTCCTGCTCGGAGTCCTTGCGATTGGTGATGTCCTCGACCATGGCAATGTGGCGGCGAGGGAATTGGCCTTCGCTCCACATCGGTACCACGGTCAGATTCACCCAGACGATGGTGTTGTCGGGGCGAGCATACCGCTTCTCCATGCGGAACCACTGTGTCCGACCATCGAGGAGCCGTTTCATGTTGTCAAGGTCGGCCTGAAGGTCTTCGGGGTGGGTGATCGACTGGAAGGTGAGCGCGAGCATCTCTTCGCGCGTGCGTCCGACGATGTCGGCGTACCTCTGATTGACCTGAAGGAACTGCCCCGAGAGGGCATCGATCAGGGCGACTCCGAGCGGGGCCTGCTCGAAGAGGGCGCGGAATTTCTTCTCGCTCTCGCGCAGGGCCTCCTCCGCCCTCTTGCGGTCGGTGATATCCCGCACGATGGCCCAAATCCCCACAGGCCTGTCCGCTTCGTCCACGATCAGGAAGGAGCGGAGCTCGACGGGAAAGACTGTCCCATCCTTTCGGCGATACTCCTTTTCGTAGACGTCGGAGAAGCCCCGTTTCAGGACCTGTTCCTGGATGATGTGGGCCTCGAACGCGTGCCACTTCTCTGGCGTCAATTCCTGAAAGCGCCTTTGCAGCAGTTCTTCTTCGGAATATCCCAGCATTTCGCGGTAGACGTGATTGAACTCCCGAATCCGGCCGGACAGCTCCGTGCTGGCGAAGGCATCTCTCATGCTTTCGTGAAGGCGACGGTACTTGGCCTCGGATTCCCGGAGCGCCTCTTCGGCCTGCTTGCGATCGGTGATATCGCGGCCGACCGATTGGACTTCCGCCAGGGTGCCGTCCTGATTGAAGGTGCCGCGGTTAACGAACTGCATCCATCGGACTTCGCCCGTTCCGGAAAAGACCCGGTTCTCGACGACGACCTCGGGGTGCGACACCGACAGGGTGGCCAATTGGGCACGGACCCTCTCCCGATCGTCGGGGTGGGCGTCGAATGACCATCCCCTTCCGGCCAGCTTGTCGCTGGTGATCCCGAAGAACCGACAGAACACCTCGTTGGCGAACAGGTAGGTGCCGTCCGAACGGAGCCGGCAGATGACCTCTGTCTGATCCTCGACGACCGTGCGATAGCGTTCCTCGCTGTGGCGGAGGGCGGCTTCGGCCTGTCTGCGTTCGGTGATGTCATGGAAGGAGACGACGGCCCAACCTGAGTTGTTGTTCTGCAGGCGAAGGATCCGGCCGATGTACCATCGTTCCTGGGTCGGCGAATGGCAGGCGTATTCCATCTGGAATTCCGACCGTTTTCCGGCCAGCACGTCGCGCAGGGCCTGGCCGAACTCGGCGACCCCCTCGGAATTCGGCCCCTTGGCCCGGTCACATACACCCAGGTAATCGGCGCCCTCACAGGTGCGGGTAACGACCGCCCCGTTGGCCTCGGCAAACGTCCGCCATGCCCGGTTGACCTTTACGACGAGACCGTTGGGACTGACGATGGCGATGTGCGACGGGAGAGAATCCACGATCGCACTGTCCAGGTTTGCCGATTCGGTGGGGGAGGGTTGCACCGCGAATGGCTGCGGGGCAGACTTCGGAGCCACCGCCGGAGTCTCGATGACACCGAGTCCATGCTGTTGCGTCATCGTGGAGTCGGACATGGCATGTCTCCGTTCCGCAGCAGTTGCCTCTATCGTGGAGTCTGGTCTGTTGGCATCCATTCTCTCGAATGGACCTGCGCGATTCGATACTCATTTCCGCCTGGTTCGGCTGCCGGCGATCACGACGGTCTCAGATTCTCGTTGGCGAGTCTTGAGAAGTGAACCCTTACCCGCACGGACCGTCTGCAGTCTCCATTGTCTCGTTCGTCGTGGAAATCACAAGGGCTTGGGGCATCAAAGAAGGGCTCATGAGCAATAATGCTCATATCCGGTCGCTATACATCTGTTTCGAGTAAGAGAGGGTGGGGCATACCCTATTGTGTGGCCGGCACGCCAGACGTGCGGGCCAGTTCAGGTTCCGGCAGTGGTGTCGGGCTGAGGCAGTAGTCGAGGGCGAAGACCACGCCGCTGACGGCGAAGAAGAGCACGTTGGCGAAGGGGCTGACGCTGGTCTCTCGGAACATGCCGTCGATCAGGAAGTCCAGAAGGAGGATCCAGTAGAGGATGATGATCTGACGGCTGACGGGCTCGTTGCCCGTGGTGGGCAGCCGACGATAGACGCGCAGGCTGGCCCGGAACAGAACGATCAGGAGCAGGACGTAGAGAATCAGACCCGTCAGGCCGCACTCGGCCAGGACGCTCAGGAAGTTGTTGTGTTCGATGGCCTGGGCCGCGAACCGGTAGTAGGGGCTCGCGGGGTTGTGGGCGTATTGGGGGGCATGGTCGCGGAAGTGGCCGAACCCGACACCGAACAGGGGATGGTCGGAGAACATGTCCAGTGTGATCAGGGCCAGGCCGAAGCGGACATAGATCGGTTCGATGCTGGTGACGCCGCCCACCTCGCGCTGCGGTGAGGTGATCTGTTGCCAGTTGAGCGCGCCGGCCACGATGACCAGGGCCGCAATCAGAGAGATGCTGATGATCCGGCTGAGTCCCCGGCGGGTCCAGCCGATCCAGACGATGGCGCCGGCGGCCATCGCCAGCCACACGCTGCGTGTATGCGTCCAGAAGATCACCGGCAACATGGCCAGTGAGGTCAGCCATGACGCGATCCGCACTGCCGGTCCCGACATCCGCGCCAGCAGGATGTTGCTGAAGAACACGAAGACCAGCGCCAACCCCATAATGGGTGCGGCCAGGAACGGACCGCGCACGCGACCCCAATGGATGCCCAGGTCGGGGTCGGAGATGTACTTTGGCCAGACCAGGGCCCAGACCTTGAGGTGTTCGGCCCAGCCGGTGAACGTCAGGTAGATTCCCAGGAAGAGGAAGAAGGTCAGCAGCCGCTTGATGTCACGATCGGTCTGGATGGCGTGTACCATCATGAAGAAGACGACGAAGGGGAACCAGTAACCACCGATGAGCCGGTAGTGGACGGTAATGAGCGAGGCGGTTTGGAACCCTGACACGGCGGCCGAGGTGGTGAAGCACGCCAGGATCATCACCATCAGCACGCCGGCCCATCCGACCGAGCGCAGGCGGATGCGATCGACCGCCCACATCGCCAGGAACAGCAGGACCAGCCCCGCCAGGAGTACGCGGGAAATGGTCAGGTTGAAGAAGCCGGGCACGATGAGGCGGTAGAACTCTTCATCCAGGCAGGTGACACAGACCAGCCAGAAGAGAACGGCCTTCAGCGGACTGCCGAGGAAGGTGTAGGTGACGAAGAGGGTGACCGCGCCGATGCCTCCGAGCCAATAGGGGATGAATTCGGCGGGAACGGCCCAGAGGGTGAGGGCCGCCAGCAGCACGACGAAGGAGACGACCAACAGGCTGACTCGCTGGGCGGCTATGACCATGACACATCCTGTTCGCAGAGGCGTCCTGGGGGCCGGTGGTGGTTGCCGAAGGGGCCTCCGACGCACGCATCATCGGATCGGCACCCTGCCGTGCGGCCGGATCCCACCGGCGCATCCCGTGGCAGGGTCTGCCGTCGGGTCTCAGACCCGTTTGTAGAGAAACGCGGGGATCGGGAACCGCCGCTGATTGAGGACCACACCCAGCAGGCGCCCGCGACTCTGTTCGATCCGTTTCTTGGCCTCGGCCACCGTCTCACGGCGCGTCACACCGGTGTGGGTGACCAGGACGGTGCCGTCGACGCATCCGGCGAGGATTTGCGCGTCCGGGAAGCTGTTGGCGGGTGCCACATCGAGCAGGACGTGATCGTATTGTTCCGAGAGTTCCTTGAGTACGGAGCGGAGTTCGGGGCTCCGCAGCAGGGCCAGCGGCTGCTCGATGCTCTGTCCGGCCGACAGGAAGCTCAGATTGGGCAGGTCGGTGGAATGGATGGCCTCGGCGAGGGCGGTTTGGTGACGGATCACGTCGGCCACGCCGGCTCTTGCCTCGATGCCCAGCGCATCGGCCAGCCCCGGAGATCGCAGGTTGAAGTCGACCAGGAGGATCTTGAGTTCGGGGTTTGATTCGGCCCCGACCACTCCCAGACCGGCGACGATCTGGGTGACCCCTTCTCCCCGTTCCGCCGCCGTGATAAGAACGATTTTCGGCGGGGTCTTCTCCGGCGCGAAGAACACGCCGGCCCAGGTCTGATTCAATTCGCCCCGCGCCAATCCTCGAACCCTCGAAGCGTATGTGGCCGTATCTGCCAAGGCTTGGTTCTCCCTATAACCGTCCTGGGATGGCGCCCCGTCGCTCGGGGACGTCCGCCGAGCCGGGCCGTCTGTCGCCCGATCCGCCGAACGTTCGACCGTTCGGCTCGGCAAGGGTTCGCGGGTACCGGACTCCGTTCCGGTACCCGCGATGTACTATTACAGCACGATCCGCCGTCCGGACCTCGACACCGATCCGAGCACCGTCGTGCCCAGATACCGTTCCACCTCCTGGATGCTCCGCAACGAATGGTCGAAGTGGTCGGCGAGGAATGCGTATGCCAGTGCCAGCAACAGCGACACGGCAAAGGCGATCAGCGTGTACACCGGCGTCCACGGCACGGCCGGTCTCTCCGGGTCGGGCGTGCTGGCCACATCGACGACCTGGATGGTGATCGCCTTGCGAGCCTGCTGTTCGTCGGCCTGGGCCTGGATGAGTTCGGTTTCCATCCGGGCGTAGCTGGCCCGGGCCGTCATCAGATCGTTCTTCAGCCGTTCGTACTCGGGCAGGAGCACGCTGATGGAATCGAGCTTCAGGGTCAGGGCGACGAGCTGTTTGCTGATTTCTTCCTGTTGTGCCTTGAGTGTCTGGATCTGTACTTCCAGGGCCTTCTTCTCGGCCTTAAGCTCCTCGACGATCTCGATCTTGGCTCGGGCGATTTCGATATAGAGGTCGATGAGCTGTCGATACGTGGGGGAAAACTGGCCCATCATCTTGTTGCGGTCGATGATGAGGTCGGCCAGCTTCTTCTTCATCTTGTTGACGATGTCGTTGTTGGAGAGGACCTCCTGAGGCACGATGATCCGCGGCTCATCGGTCATGGCAGCCAGTTCGGCGGCGATCTTGGCCAGCGCCTCCTGGCGCTTGACGTTGTCCTTGGCATCGGCCGGTGCCTCGCCCAGGTCGAGGACCTGTTTCTCAAGCTGATCGACGCGGGCTTTCGTGATCAGCCTGGCGATTCTCTCGTCGCTGATCTGTTCGGAGACCTGCTGCTGGAGCGACTGGGCGTGAGCCAGATCGCTGCCCAGGCGAATCTTGTCCTGCTCGAAGCGGGTGCGGATGATCTGGGCCCCCGCCTCGGTGCCGCTCTTGAGCAGCTGTTCGAGGATGACGACATCGGCCGGATTGAGGGCGCCGGCCGCCCGTGCGCCGCCGGCACCTCCCAGCTTGGAGTTAATGAAGTCGGTCATCGCCTTGTTGGCGGGGTCGAGGGTACTGGCCTTCAGGTCGGCCAGGCGCTGCCGGACGAAGGCGGAGGTATCGCGGACGCTGTCGGCCTGGACCTCCCAGTAGCGATCGATGTAGCAGCTTGCCAGCAGGTCGGCCGCCGTCTGGACGCGCTGACCGGGCTTGAAGCCGGCGGTGTCGGGCAGGCGCAGCCGAACCGTGAAGACCTCGGACATGCCGACGGTCTCGCCGCCCGGCGTGCGGACGTCCACCTTCTTGCGGAATTTGGTCAGGTCCTTCTGGCGGGTACTGATGATCTTGTCGGCCGCCTGATCGATCTGCTTGAGGAGCGTCTCGATCTGGGCCCGCGCCTCTTCGCGCCGCTCGATGGAGACGGTCATGAGCGTCTGCTGGCTCTTGCGCCACGTGTCGCGGAGGCGCGTTTCCTCGAGCAGGGCCATCGTGCGACTGAGCACCCGATCGGACAGGATCAGCTCTCGCTGGGTCTTGATAAAGACTTCGAGCGAGCGATCGGGCGAGACCTCCTGCACGTTGGTCGTCTGCCGTTTCGGCTGTTTGACCATGATCATGACCGATGATTCATAGATCGGATCGGCTTTCTGACAGGCCATGTACGTGCCGCCGGTCAGGATGGCCAGGATCAGGATCATCCCCAGCAGGTGTGAGAAGACCACCCGCGTCAGTTCTCGCAACGTCCGACTGGAAAATGCTTCTGGCATGATATGTGCTCAATGCGCCGTGGTCACTGTAACTCCGTCTTGTCCCTGCCGTTCCTGCCGATGCTACGGGCTGAGTCCGATGTTCACGTTCGGGGCGCTGCCGTTTTGTGTTTTGATGGTACTCGGCTCGTTATGCAGGTCGTAACCGAAGTTCAGGTTCGTTGAATACGAGTACGGGATGATCGATCGAATGCCTCGCGTGAAGACCTGATCGACCCAATCGTCGAATTGTGCGAGCCCGGTCATCGGGACATAGACGATGTCCATATCCTGCATCCAGATGTCGCGGCGGAACTTCGAGAAGTCCGGCGGCGTGCCGTCCTTGTTCGGTTTCATCGCCTGCATCAGCTCGTCGACGTTGACAACCGCCCCCTGGGGGATCGGCACGCCCTTGCGGCGGATGACCAGAACGTTGCCCTGATCGCCGCGGGGCGTGGCCCCACCGGCAGCGGCAATGGCCTGCACCAGGCTGATGGGCGTCGACATGGTGATCGCTCCCGGCGAGCGGACCTCACCCAGCACGAACAACCGCTGGGACGCCCAGGCGTTCATCTGCACCGTCACGTCGATTTCTTCGAGGTCGGCTTTCATGTAGGCCTCGTTGATGTCCGACCGCAGTTCGGCAATCGTCTTGCCGAAGGCCATGACCGTCCCGATGTACGGGAGGTCGATCGTTCCGTCGGGATTGATCGGCATCAGACGGGACTGCCCGCGAGGGGCCGTGGTGATCGCTCGTTTCAGTTCGGCGATCTTGATGTTCGCCTTGTTGACGGTCACCGTGAGCTCGGGGTTTTTGATGTGTTCGGCGTAGCGCTTCTTCAGGCTGACCTCGAGTTCGTCGGCCGTCATGCCCACGGCATGCTCGGGATTGCCGTCGGGTGAGGGGTGGAACACGGCGACCCGTCCCAGCAGCAGCAGGCGAACCGTGCCATCGCTATTGACGGTCACATCCTGGTCGTACTGCGTCTGGAAGGGGAACCGGATCGAGAGGGCGTCCTCAATCTTGAGGCGGTAGTCCTCGTGGGTGACCGTGTGTTTGACGTGGTAGATGATTTCGAGCTGGTCCCCGACGTTCAGGCGATAGGTCGGCAGCACGATCTGCTTGGCCGGTATGTCCATCGCCTGTTCCGAGGGCTGGAGCAGCGGATTGAAGTCCTGGGCCTGAGGTGGCTCCTTCTGCTTGCCGCAGTGGCAGCCGACCGACCACACCGTCAGAAACACGGCAGCGGACAACAGCGTGATCGACCGCCGAATCCCCGAGCTTGCGCCCGCCGATGAGAATTGGTTTCTGGGCCTCACGGCCTGGGCCTCCCCGTAGTGGTCTGTGACACCGGTGTTGACGAATTGGCCGACGCTCCGCCTGACGTGCCCGGACGTTGGTCCTCGCCCGAGGTGCAACGTCTCCGCGGACGACGGCACGGCTGAGCGTCTCAACTCTCAACGCAGGTGTCACCGACCCGAAGTCAGTTCCACTCGCTGCAACACACATCTCAAGGCATTACCCGGGCCTGGGGCACTTGTGGCTTAACGCGCTCCAGGGCATGGGCGGCCTCGTCGTACGTCTTGTACTGTCCTACCTGAACCAGGTACCGGGGCTGACCTCCCCGGCTGTCCATCAATTGGATCGCCTCGAGGCCGAGCTTTCTCAGCCGGGTGACCTCTCGCGCCGCGGTGTCGGGCTTGGTCAGGACATGGCACTGGACGGTGAAATACGGATGGTTCCAGGCAAGCATGTCCCGAGCGCTTCGAGCAGCGGCGCCATTGGGGTATTTCTGAATCAACTGGGCGAACAACTGTCTCGACGGCTCCCACTGGCCGAGCCGCTGAAGGCTGGTGGCCTGCCGCAGCATGTGCTCGTCGTAACCCGCGATGTCATCGATCCACGGCATGGCCTCGGCATAGAGTGCCGCCGCCTGAGCCCAATTGCCCTCGTCGTAGGCCATCACGGCCAGCGAGACCTGGGCCCGGGCACTCAAGTCTTTTCGCAGGGCCTTCTGAACCGCCTGCTGGAAGTCGGCCCGCGCCTCGCTTCGACGGTTCAGCTTCAGTTGGCAGAGCCCGCGGACATACAGTGCCTCGGAGACCTCGGGCGAATCCTGGGCCTTCGAGACGAACTGAGTCAGTCGGGTCGCTGCTGTGTTGTAGTCTCCCTTTTCGTACGACTGCGCACCGTCGGTCAGGAGCTGCCGGACCTCGGGAGAGATCTCCTGGCACCCCAACGTCAGTGCAACACAGACACAGCACAGCACCGATCCGAATAGACCGGCGCGCGGACGGTGCAACATATCCGTGAACCCACTCCAGTTCCTATGTTCGTGTACGCATCTCCAAGCGCACGCAGACCCGAGAGTACTTCGTCTATCGTCCGAGAAAACCTTGAACATTTCCGGATCTGTCGCGATACAATTCAGAGAATTACCGCCGAGGGCCCATTCATGACGATGACGACCCCGTTGGAAGCCTGTCTGCCCGCCGCGAGGCGAGGCGTTTGTGCGATCCTCCAGCGACAGAAGTTGTCACCCCACCGGTTGGAGTTCTGGCCGGGAGGCATATTGACGGCTTTCTGGGTTGTGAGCTTTCTGGGCGGAGGGCTCGGGGCGACGGCCGGGGAAGGTCCCGCCGCCTCGCGCCGGATCGAGATGGTGTGTCATCGCGGGGCGAACGATCGTGCCCCCGAGAACACGATGGCGGCCTATGAACGGGCGATCACCCTTGGTGCCGAATGGATTGAGATCGACGTTCGGACGAGCAAGGACGGCGTCTTCTACGTCATGCACGACCTGGCGGTGGATCGCACCACGAACGGCAAGGGGCTGTTCTCGGAATTGACGAGCGATCAGATTGACCGGTTGGATGCGGGCGTACGGTTTTCGCCGGAGTTCCGCGGCCAGCGGATTCCGAAGGTGCGCGAGGTGCTCCTCTGGCTCCACGGCAAGGGGGGGGCCAACCTGGACATCAAGGACGCCGACCCCACGGCGTTGATTCGCCTCATCGATGAGACCCGGATGCGCGACCGCGTGTTTCTGTGGTTCGGCAACCCGTTCGACGCCGCCCGGTTCCGGAGATTCGACAAGCGGATTCCCATCAAGGTGAACACGAGCCTTGCCTGGCAGATGGACGAGGGCAAGCGGCTCTTCGGCGCCTCGCTGGTGGAGATCGACCTGCATGGGGCCACCCCCGGACTTCTGCGTCATGCCCGGCAGCTCGACCTGAAGATCGTCCTGGCCTATGGCGGCAGCGATCCGGCGGTGTTCCGGCGGATCCTCGGCATGGATGTCGACATGGTCATGCTGGACCACCCCGAGGTCTTTGCGAACGTGCGAAGGCAACCGGCGCGATAGAGGAAGGCCCAGGCCGGCCCGCAGGCCTGACCGAAGCATGTTTTACGAACGCTTTACCTCGGCGATGACTTCCTGAAGCATGGTTACAATACGGTCTGCGGCGCAGTCGGAGGTCAGGCCCGTGAGCCGTGCCCGAGCGGCCGGCAGATCGTCGAGCATCTCTGAGACCTTCCGGTCGAGATCGGCCTGGTCGCGAGTTGCGAAGGTTACCGTTCCTTCGGGTCGGGAAGCGGCGTCACTGGTGATCACGGGCACGCCGAAGTGCAATGCCTCGCGGACGCTGATGGCGTCGCCGTCGGTGCAGGTGGGGCGGACGTACAGATCGGCCATGCGATAGAACGGCTGGAGGGTACGCACGGCCGGCGAGAACATCCAGTGTGCGCCCAGGCCCCTCTCGGCAATGACCCGGCGCATGGTTTCGGTGTAGTTCGGGTCGGACCCGATGATGTCCAGCAGAAACCACAGCACGCCGATTCGCGGATATTGCTGGCGCAGGTGATCGACCATCTCGATGGTCATGTCGATCCCGTAGAGATCGGTCGAGCCCTTGTGAAGCACGGGGGCCCCCATCGCCAGGATGAGCGGGTCGTGGTCGCGGCGGAAGGCCTGGTGGGTGTCGGTGACGAGGGTATGATCATCGTCGCCTGCCGGCAGGGGGATGAAGGCCGGCGCCACGATCGTCTTGGAGGCATAGTCGCCGACACTCAGGACGATGTCCCGCACCTTCGGGCTGACGGCCACGACGCGAGAGACGCGATCGAACCCGCGGCGGATGCATCGTCGCACGAACGGCCCGTGCGATTCCCACGCCATTCGAAGCATCTCTCCGTGGAGGATGAAGATGACCTTCTTGCCCCGCAGGCGCGAGAGGAACCAGCTTGCCGCCCAGATGGCCCACTGACTGTTCTGAAAGTAGATCACCGGTTCTTTGCCGGTCAGCAGGTACTTCAGGAACCACCACCGGTTTCGGCGGGCGACGGAGATCACGCGGGGCGGGATTTCGGTGGGTCCGGCCGTGTTGTACACCACATAGTCGATGCCCGCCCGATCCAGATAGGGCAGGAACCGTTCGACGTGTACCGACACGCCACCATAGGGGGGCGACACCGGTCCGACGATGGCGAGTTCGTGAGGCATGGGGGAGTATTGTACACGCCGTGGCCTCGGTGCCACACGGCCAGTGGAACGTCTTTCGTCCGGACGGGCGAGATCGTCCGGGTGTCATGGCGCCGGCGACGACATGGCCGATTCGGACCGGGTGAACGAAACGGCCTCGACGTTGCGGACTTCGAGCATCACCGTGTTGCGAGGGGTATTGCAGCCGATCATCAGCGAGGCAACGCGATCAAGGTCGAGCCTGCCGTTTGCATCTTTTGGTGAGTAGTCACCATAGCGGAGTTCGGCAAACGGGACGATCGCGCGGCGCCACTGCTTCGTCGCCACCAACCCGTCGACACCGGCGTAGGCCGACCCGCCGGACTCAATGATCTGAAGACGGACATGGGTCTGGTCGTCGTCGCCGGCACAGCGATAGTCGAAGGCAATTCCCTCGAACGTATGGAGATCTGCCGACGGCTGGAATTGCATCACGGGATAGGCCCACCGATCGCCGGGCGCCGTGAAGCGGATGTCAAACCGCACGACGCCGGGGTCGGGACCGGAAACGGTCATGGTACCGTTGCCGGAGATGTTGGTCTTCCATGCGGTGGGCTCTCCAGCGGCCAACGACCGCCGGCTTGCGGGCGGCAACTTGGCCGGATCTGGCATGAAGGTGCTGATCGACCGGGCGATCGGCTGCCCGTCCGCCTGGCCGGTGAGGCGGAGCGTCGAGGGATCGAGCCCGCCCGAGGGCTGCGGGCGAATCTTCATGGAAATCACCTCTCGGCCCATAGGGTCGAGCTGCCCCTGCCACCGATCGGGTTCGATCGTCCAGCCGCGGGGAGGCTCCGTCTTGAGAACCACGTCATGAATCTGGGATTCGTCGAGATTGCAGATTTCCGCGCGATAGTCTATGGGCTGGGTCGGATCGATGACGTAGGCATCGCGCGTCTTGCGATGCGGCACGTTGACCGCATAGCCTCGCATGACTACGGGGCAGGGCTTATTGGCCGGGAGAATACCCGCCGCCCTCGGCTGGGATGCCGGAACCGTCGCCGCGGAGCGAGGAAGCCCCACCACGTATTGCGCCGCGCGATCGACGGTGAGGCGCAGGCGACCCTGGCGGGTCTTGACCGTCCGGGCGCGTCCGAGCAGATCGACTACGGTCACGGCATCTGATGCGAGGTCCACCTCGATATTGCGCGATTCGCTGGCCCACAGCGCCGCGACGATCTCCTGGCCGGAATTGAAGAGATAGGCCTCGATACCGGCGGCGTCGATCGCCCATCGGCCGAGGTATCTCGCCTCACCGAGGACGCGAGCCGCCGCCACCAGCGCCACCCAGGCCGGCCGGGGCGAAAGGTCCTTGTGAATGAGCCCGAACTGGATGCCGTTTTCCATGTAGTCGCACAGGACGAAGACGAAGTGGCGGTCGATGCCGGCCACCAGCGACATGACCAGCGACTTGGGGATGAATTCTGCCTGCCGGTGCAGATCGGTGGGGGTCAGCTCGTTGTCCTTGGCGACCAGACGGATGCCGGCTTCGCTCAGCCAGATGGGGCGTGCGTTCACACCGTAGGGTTCATTCTGCTTCCGGTGTCGCTGCACGATGCCGGGGTAGTTTCGGGGCTCGCCGTAGATGTGAATGTTGAAGATGTCGAAGTAGTCGGCGACGCCACAATCGAGCAGGTTCTGAGAGAATGTCGTGGGCCCCTGGCACAATGAGGCCAGCAGAACCGATAGGTTGGGGTCGCCGGCCTTCAGACCCAGGTAGGCGGCCTTCTGGACGCCCGCGAAGCGGTCGGAGAGGTCGGGCCAGAACTCGATGTCGGGTTCGTTCCAGACCTCCCACGCCTGGATCCGACCCGCGAAGTGTTTGCCCGCCGCCTTGGCGAAGCGGTAGACGGTCCGCAGGTCGTCGGGGTTTCGGGTGCGATCCGAGCCGGGATGGGTCCAACCGGGCGAGTCATGGAAGATCTGATAGGTGTTTACCTTCTGATCGGCCAACACCTTGGCGACCGTGTCGTATCTGCCCCAGGTGAAGCCGGCGTCGATCGGCTGCACCTCGCTCCAACTGAAGCGTTCACGGACCCAGTCGATGCCGGCGCGATGGAGCATTCGGGCCAGCGGCTCCCATTGCGACGGACCGGCCAGCCAGGCGGATGCCGCATCGACCGCAATAGGCGCGGCGGCCGTCTGTCGGGGTTTGGCGATCACGCCGAAGGGCATCCGAGCCTTGTCCGAACCGGAGACGCATTCGAGCTCGTAGTATCCGGGAGGGATCGCATCCAGGCGGAGACGACCGTCTTTGACGGACCCGGAGCCGACCGCCGCGCCGCCGTAATCGACCACGCGATATTCCGCCGTGTCCGGCTTCAGGGCAAAGACGACGGGCTCGCCTTCAACCCACAGGGCGGCGGGGGCATCGGGCGAGAGCGTGATCGCCCCCGGAGGGATGCCGATCAGCGAGTACAGTGCTACATGCAGAATCATGGTCAGGCCTCCCGGATCCGGCGGAGCAAAGGGCTCCGCTTTCTTACGGCAACGCCGACAGCCGACCGGTTGAAGGTCGCCTCTGGATCGATCAGGATAGTACCGGTGATGTTGGATTGCACGTTGCGCACGAGCGACTTCAGACGGAGCAAGCCGCCGCGAGCACTGCCGGGCGTCTTTCATTGTTGTGTCACCTTGGAGGATCGTGGCATGTTGTGTCTCTCCTGTCTGATGCTGCTTCTGACAGCCTCGAGCCCTTTGGCGCCGTCCACGTCAGCGGCTTCGCTGATCCCCTCGGACCTTCAGCAGAACGTCCGCGAGGCCGTGGACAACGGTTACAGTGTCGGGATGGTTGTCGGGATGGTCGATCCGAATGGGGCGTCGTGGTTCTGTTATGGGAAGCCGTCGAAGGGATCTGCCCAGTCGGTGGAGCCCAACACCGTGTACGAGATCGGTTCGGTGACGAAGGTGTTCACGGCCCTGCTGCTGGCCGACCTGACCCGGCAGGGGAAGGTGCGGCTGGACGACCCGGTGGACCAGTACCTGCCTCCGGATGTTCATGCGCCGGCGCGGGGCGATCGGAAGATCACCTTGCGGCTGCTGGCCAACCACACGTCGGGCCTGCCGCGAATGCCCACGAATTTCTCGCCCAAGGACAGCAACGACCCCTACGCAGACTACGACGCCCAACATCTCTACCTCTTTCTCAAGGGCTGCAAGCTCACGCGGGACATCGGCTCGAAGTATGAGTATTCGAACCTGGGCGCCGGTCTGCTGGGGCATACACTATCCCGCGCCGCGGGCCAGCCTTACGAGCAACTCATCATCGATCATCTCTGCAGGCCGCTGGGCATGCCGGACACGTGCATCCGATTGACCGACGCTCTTCGCGCCCGTCTGGCGACCGGATACGACGATGACGGCAACCCGACGAGCAACTGGAATTTCGATACGATCGCCGGGGCCGGGGCAATCCGGTCATGCGGACGCGACATGCTGCGGTTTGTGGTGGTGAATCTGGGATTCGTGGACACGCCGCTCAGGCCGGTACTCGATATGGTGCGTCAGGGGCGCACCGACACGGAAATGGCCGGCGTGTTTGTGGCGCTCGGCTGGCACATCCATACCCGGCACGGGACAGAGATCTTCTGGCACAACGGGGGCACAGGCGGCTACCGCAGCTTCTGCGCGTTTGCCCCGTCCAAGAAGCTCGGGGTGATCGTCCTGTCGAATTCGGGCACCGACGGTGCCGGCACCGACGAGATGGGGTTGCACGCCCTCGAACCGAAGTATGCGCTTCGCAAGGTCCGCAAGGTGGTATCCGTGCCGACGGATGTCCTGGAGACGTACGTGGGATACTATCAGCTCAAGCCCGAGGTGATCTTCAGCGTTCGTCGCGAAGGGAACCGCCTTCTGGCCCGGCTGACCGGTCAGGCCGAGTACCCCGTGTACGCCGAGGATACGCAACACTTTTTCTATAAGATCGTCGACGCCCAACTGGAGTTCGTCAAAGGGGCCGATGGCAAGGTTACGGCCTTGGTTCTGCACCAGAACAACATGAATCAGAAGGCCACCAAGCTGGGGCCGGAGTATCGTCCGCCTGCGCCACCGCGTGAGATCACACTGGATGGCAGCGTCCTGGCGAAGTACGTGGGCAAGTACAAGATGTTCGACGGCGACCTGTTCGACGTCACGCTGTCCGACGGGCGGCTGATGGTCCAGCTCGCCGATCAGGAACGCATTCAGTTCTTCCCCTCGTCAGAGACGGAGTTCTTCTGCAAGGAGGTCGAGGCGAAGATTGTCTTCGTCCGGGAGAAGGACGGCACGATCAGCCGCTTGTACCTACACCAGAGCGGGGCGAAGGTGATGGCCAAGAGAGTTGAATAGGCCCTGCAACCCCATGGCGGCAATCCGCCGGCGCCGACGGCCCGGACGGGTTAGGCGGGTTTATTCGGGTCCTTATAGAAGACGCGCTGGGCCTTGCCCTCCTGGCGTGGCAGGCCACCGATGGGGAACACGTCGCCCTTGGGGCTGAAGCCGAGCGTTTCCTTCAGGGCCTTTTCCACCATGAAACCTGTGACGTGCGGCTCGGCCTCGACGTTCACGCGGAGGTCTTTGACGCCGTCGGTTTCCTCGATGATGAGTTGATAGCTCGCCCCTACGCCGGGAATCTGCATGAGTACCTGTTCGACCTGCTTGGGGAAGAAGTTAACCCCCTTGATGATCAGCATGTCGTCTACGCGGCCGGTAATGGGGGCAAGTCTCGCGTGGGTCCGACCGCAGGCGCATCGCTCGGTGGAGAGGACGCTCGTCAGGTCGCCCGTTCGGAAGCGGATCACCGGCAGGGCCTCGCGCGTCAGCGAGGTGACGGTCAGTTCGCCGGGCTGTCCGGGAGCCGCCGGTTCGTTGCGGCCGGGCTTCAACACTTCGAGGATGTAGTGGTCTTCCCAGACGTGGATGCCGTTGTGAGCCCCGCAGTCCTGCCCGAGCGTTCCCACGCCGCCCGTTTCGGTCATGCCATAGATGTCGAAGGCCTCGATGTCCAGGCCGCCTTCGATCTTCTTCTTCATGGCCTCGGTGAAGATCTCGGCGCCGAAGATACCGACCTTCAGATGGGGGAGTTCGCCGCCCACCTCCGCGAGGACTTCCATGATCCGCACGCCATAGCTGACGACGCCGGTCAGGACCCGGGTGCCGAAGTCGCGTGCAAGGCGGACCTGCCGGGTGGTGTTGCCTGCCCCCGCGGGGATGATGAACAAGCCTGCCGCCCGTGCGCCGTGATACATGCCGAAACCACCGTTGAACAGGCCGAACGAGGGCGTGATCTGCACCGGATCGCCTTGCCGGGCACCGGCCATCACGTAGCATCGGGCCATACACTCGGCCCATTGATCGAGATCGGCCTGGGTGTAGGGCATTACCACCGGCGTGCCCGTCGACCCCGAGGACATGTGCATTTCGACCAGCGTCTTGGAATCGACGCAGCACAGGTCCAGCGGATAGGTCTCGCGGAAGGTCTCTTTGTCGATCAGCGGCAGCTTCTGGAGGTCGTCCAGCGATCGAATGCTCTCGGGCGAGACGCCGGTCGCCTCGAACCGCCGGCGCTGCCAGGCGTTCTTGTGGTATACGTGCCCGACGATGCGCTTGAGACGCTCGGTCTGAAGGTGGGTCAGTTCATCGCGAGACATCGTCTCGGCCTGGGGGTTGTGATAGCTGCCACTGGTCTTCATACGTGGACTCCCGCATTAGGCAACATCAGGCCTCTGAGTTCGGCAATCCATTCGATCTCCTGCGGCTCACGCCGAGGTGCGACCGAGGTCAAAGGCCCGCAGGTTTACGTCCTTATATCTGGCCGGGACACAGGTCGCCACCGCATCATGCCACGCCTCCAGCGGCAGGTCGAGCCCGGTCGAAACGGCGCCCAGTAGAATCGTGTTGGCCACTCGAAGGTCGCCCAGTTCGATTGCCCGGCTTTCGGCATCGAGGTAGATCAGTCGCGGGAAGGTTCGCCGGAGTCGCTCTTCGGCGTCGGCGGGATAGGTGGCCGCCCCCGTCGAGACGGTGACGGGCACGACGACCTGCCCGCTGACGACGGCCAGGCCGTCGGGAGCCAGGTACTGGGCATAGCGCAATGCCTCGATGCGTTCGGAGGAGCAGAGCACTCGGGCGGTGCCTTCGGGCACGAGGGGGCTGTGGACCTCCGGACCGTAGCGAACCTGGGCGATGACGGAGCCGCCTCGCTGGGCCATCCCGTGGACCTCGTTGGTCTTGACGCGAAAACCGACGTTCATCGCAGTTCGGGCGACGATCTGGGTGGCCAGCAGGGTGCCCTGTCCCCCGACGCCCGCGAGGACCACACTGGTAGTCTGGTGGGTGCTCATCGGTCCTCCTCTCGGGCGATGGCGTCGAAGGGGCAGACCTGTTCACAGAGTCCGCATCCGCCGCAGAAGTGTTGGTTGATCTGCTGCGTGCCGTGGGCGGCCTCCATGGCGGGACACCCCAGCTTCAGACAGATCTTGCAGTGCTTGCAGATATCTTCTCGGATCCGCCGCCGGGGGCCGATCCGGCGCCGCTCCTGAAGCGGGCAGGGGGCAACCGAGACGATCAGCGAAGGCTCATCGGCGGCGATTTCCTCATCGAGGACCTTTCGCACCGTCGACAGATCGTAGGGGTCGATCTCGCGGACCCGTTTGAAGCCGCAGGCCCGACCCACCTCGGCAATGGACACGGCCACCGTATCTTCGCCCATGAGGGTTCGTCCCGTACCGGGGTGGTCCTGGTGCCCGGTCATGGCGGTGGTCCGGTTGTCGACCACGATGATGGTCGAGGTGCCTTTGTTGTAGGCGATGTCGAGCAGGCCGGTGATGCCGGAATGGAAGAACGTCGAGTCGCCCACCATTCCGACGATCTTCTTGGGCTCGCCGGCCTTCTCGAAGCCCTGTGCCATGGAGATCCCGCCGCCCATGCAGAGGATGACATCCATCCGATCCAGGGGCTTGAAGACGCCGAGGCTGTAGCATCCGATGTCGCCGGTGACGACCACATCGTGTTTGGCGAGTGCGACGAAGACCCCGCGGTGCGGGCATGCCGGGCAGAGCACGGGCGGACGTATCGGCAGATCGGCGGCGACGTCGAGGGGCCCCGACCGGGGCGCCGACCTGCCCTCCAGGCAGGCCCTGGAGGCCACCAGCGCCGTCGGGGACAGTTCCCCCACGCTCGAAACCACGTCCTTGCCGCGGCAGGCGATTCCCAACGACCGGACGTGCTCTTCCAGGAAGTTGTCGAGCTCCTCGACGACCAGCACCTGCTGCACGCCGGCGGCGAACTCGCGGATCAGCGCATCGGGGAAGGGGTAGGCGAAGCCGAGCTTCAGCACGGAGGCCTCGGGCCATACCTCTCGAACATACTGGTAGGCGACCGACGACGAGATGATGCCCAGCGATCGGTCGCGCCATTCCATGCGATTGGCGGACGATCGGCATGCGGCCTCAGCGAGCGGTGCCAGCCGTTCTTCGACGTGGCGCCGCATCACGCGCCCCCAGATCGGGATCGGCACGTAGCGCGGCGGGTCCTTCTTGAAACCGACGATCCGCGGCGGCGTCCGTTCGGCGAAGTCCACCTCACTCCGCGAGTGGCTGACCCGCGTGGTCGATCGCAAGATAACCGGCGTGCGAAAGGTCTCGGAGACCTCCATGGCCAGGGCGACGAAGTCCTTGGCCTCTTGAGAGTCCGACGGCTCGAAGACGGGGATCTTGGCAAACCGGGCATACTGTCTCGTGTCCTGTTCGGTCTGCGACGAGTGCATGCCCGGATCGTCGGCCACACAGGCGACGAAACCGCCCTCGACGCCGATGTAGCTGAGCGTCATCAGGGGATCGGCCGCCACGTTCAGCCCGACGTGTTTCATCGTGACGACGCTTCGGGCGCCCGCCAGCGAAGCTCCGGCCGCCACCTCGAAGGCCACTTTTTCGTTCGGGGACCATTCGCAATAGATGTCGGCCTTGTACGGCTCGATCGCCTCCAGGATCTCCGTCGCGGGGGTACCGGGATAGCCCGTCGCCACCGTCACGCCCGCTTCGTAAGCACCGCGGGCAATCGCCTCGTTGCCGGACAACAGTTGTGCCAAGGAGTCTTCTCCCAACCTGTCTGCTCGGGACGTCTTGTCGGAGGGGACCCCCGCCGGGTCGGTCGACCCGGACCACCGACGGCCACCAAGCACGCAGAAACGCTGGAGTATACCCGATTCGAAGGCCGCTTCCACGGACGAGGGTGGCACTGGGGGGCTTGAGACCGACCTGGCCGGCAGAAGGGGGCGGGTGGACTGGACGCCGCTGGGGCATCGGGTTATCATTCCTCCCCATCCTGCGGCGGATTGATGCCCAAGGATTGCGTCCATGCCTGCCCCCAGGTGAAATAATGCTGATTGAGACACTCCTGGAATCTGCGGAGAAGTATCCGGATCGTGAGGCCATTGCCGACCAGCTCGGCACGAGCCTGACGTACAGCCGTTTCGTTCGGCTGGCGACGGTCATGAAGGGGTATGTTGAGAAGGGGACCAAGGCCCCTCGCGTCGGCATATTCCTGCCCTCGTGTGCCGGATTTGTGATGACGTTTTACGGGACACTCTGGGCCAACAAGGTTCCCGTTCCCCTAAATCTCCTGTTACATCCGGACGAGGTGATGAAGATCGTCAAGGATGCGGGGTTGGACCTGATCGTTACGCTGCGATTCCCCGAGGCGGTGGCGCACTTTAACGACACGGTGGACCAATTGCCGTGCCAGAAGATCTACCTGGGCGACCTGCCGTTGAAGCGGAAGTTCATCACGTCGCACTTCTGGCCTCAGCCCCGCGTGCCAAAGTTCGATCCGGATGACGTGGCAACGCTGCTGTATACCTCGGGCACCTCCGGGGACCCGAAGGGGGTCATGCTGACGCACCGGAACCTGGTCGACAACGCCAAGGGTTGCATCGAGTTGCTCAGACCGGGTCCGGACCGGCGGTTTCTCGGGGTGCTGCCGCTGTTTCACAGTTTTGGTCTGACCAGTATGATGGTTGTTCCGCTCGTTCTGGGATCGAACGTATACTATATGCCGCGGTTCGTGCCGGCCCAGGTGATCCGAACGATCGAGCAACGGCGGATCACGATGGTGTTCGCGATCGCGAGCATGTATACGGCACTGATGCACGTTAAGAGCGCCAAGCCCGACACGTTCAAGTTGGTGGAGTTGCCGATCAGCGGGGGTGAGGCGCTTCCACCCAAGTTGTACAAGGACTGGCTGGATCGATTCGGCACCCCGTTGCTGGAAGGCTATGGGCTGACGGAAACCTCGCCGGTCGTGTCGGTGAACCCCCCCTGGGCCAATCGTGGTGGGACGGCGGGACAGTTGCTGGCCGGCGTCGAGGCGAGGACGGTGGACGACGACGGCAGGCCGCTGCCGCCGGAGACCGTGGGCGAGATCATGATTCGCGGCAGCCTGATCATGAAGGGCTACTACAACAAGCCGCAGGAAACGGCGGCCGTCATCGACTCGGACGGCTGGTTCAGGTCTGGCGATATGGGGCGGGTCAGTGCGGACCGCTACGTCACGATTACCGGCCGCAAGAAAGAGATGATCATCGTCAGCGGTGAGAACGTATATCCGCGCGAGATCGAGTCGGTGCTGGAACAGCACCCGGCGGTAGCCGAATCGGCGGTGATCTCCGAGAAGGTGGGCGGCACCCGTGGTGAAGTGCCGGTGGGCTTTGTGATCCTGAGGGAGGGTCAGACCGCCACGGATACCGAGCTTCGCGAGTTCTGCCGTCACCGATTGCCGCAATACAAGATTCCCAGAGTCATCTGGTTCGCCGAGCAGCTCCCTCGGGGGCCAACCGGCAAGATTCTCAAGCGTGCGTTGGATCCCTCGGGTCCCCCGAAGCCATCCGGCGCGAGTGGCATATCAAGGTGAGGAGGGTCGGAAAGAGTGTTCTCGCGTCTCAGGGACGCGGGCGGATCATTTTCCGGCAGTGGCGAGCATGCTTATAGACGCTTTATTGGCATCGACAGAGAAGGCCCCTGAACGGGTGGCGACATCCGACCCATTTGGGGCAGAGTTGACCTACGCGAAGCTGGTGAAGATGGCGGGCGCGGTCCGGCAGGTGGTCGAGAAGAGCACCCGTCGTCCCAACGTCGGCATTTTCGGGCCGTCTTCGCCCGGTTTTGTGATGACGTGGTACGGCATCGTTTGGGCCGGTCGGGCGGCGGTGCCTCTGAACCTCTTGCTTCATCCGGAGGAACTCTGCCGGATCATCAAGGATGCCGGACTCGACCTGATCATCACGACGCGTTTTCCGGCCGAGTTCAACACGCTGAACGAGGTCGTGGGTCGGCTGCCCTGCGAGAAGGTGTATCTGGACGATCCGCCGTTGCGGATGGACACCTTCGATCCGAAGGCCTGGCCTGAGCCACCGGCGCCGAAGTTCGACCCCGACGATGTGGCGGCGTTGATCTACACCTCGGGCACGTCGGGAGAGCCCAAGGGCGTGATGCTCACGCATCGCAATCTGGACAGTGATGCCCGCGGATGCATTGCACACCTGCATCCTTCGGATGACCAGCGCTATCTGGGTTTGCTGCCGCTGTTTCACAGTTTCGGCATGACGACCATGATGATCATGCCGATCACGTTCGGCGCCAGCGTGCTGTACCTGCCGAGGTTCCAGCCCGCCCTGGTGGTGCGAAGCATCACCCAGCAGCGGAGCACGATGGTGTATGCCATCGCGAGCATGTGTTCGGCGATCCTGAGGGTCAAGACCGCCGGTCCGGAACACTTCAAGAGCATCGAGGCGTTCATCACCGGTGGCGAGCCGGTGCCTCCGGAGCTGTGCAAGGCCTGGCAGGAGCAGTTCGGCATTCCGCTGCTTGAAGGCTACGGCCTGACGGAGACCGCGCCGGTTGTCTCGTTCAACCGCCCCTGGGCGAATCGCCCCGGGACGGCCGGTCAGCTCATGCCGAACGTCGAGGCGTACTGTATCGACAACGACGGTCGGCCCGTACCGCCGGGCACGACCGGTGAGATCGTCGTCCGCGGACCCACCGTCATGAAGGGCTACTACAATCGCCCCGAGGAGACGGCCCGCGTGCTCAATGCCGACGGCTGGCTTCATACGGGCGACATGGGATGGGTCGACTCGGAGAACTACATCGCCATCACCGGCCGGAAGAAGGAAGTGATCATCGTCAGCGGTGAGAACGTCTATCCTCGCGAGATCGAATCGGTGCTGGAACAGCACCCGGCGGTGGCCGAATCGGCGGTGATCGCCGAGAAGGTGGGTGGCACCCGCGGCGAGGTGCCGGTGGGTTTTGTGATCCTCAAGGAGGGTCAGACGGCTAACGATCTCGAGCTTCGCGAGTTCTGTCGGCACCATCTGCCTCAGTACAAGGTTCCCAAGACCGTCTGGATCGCTCAGACTCTGCCTCGCGGTCCGACCGGCAAGATCCTCAAGCGTGCCTTGAGCCCGGAAGGGCCTCGGTAGAACTTCCCTGGAGTGATTCTTCGTTTGGATCCGCGATCGAAAGGTCGCGTGGTCTTGTTTGCGCCCTTTGTGCGCCCTGAATCCTATCGATGCCCTCTATTGGACGGGTTCCGGCCGCCTGCATAGGGGCGGCTCGGTCATGTTCTACCCTGATCGGTCCGCAATCAGTCGCCTACCCCCTTCTCTTGCGCGGAGAGAAGGAGACCGATCATGCGATCAAACAGATGGTTGGCGTTGGGAAGTGTGGTGATGGCGGCGGGATGTGGCGGCGATGCCCGTGTGGACTTCGCGGCGGCGGACACGCTGGAGGCGATGGCCAAGCAGCTCCAGCAGGGGTTTGCCGAATACCACGCCGATCTGGCGGCCTCGGACGAGACGCGTGAGGCCGAGGCGATTGCCGCGTTCGTGGCGCGACTGAAGAAGGACGCCGCCGACGATGCCCAGGTCGAGCAGCACACGGAGGCCTTTTCGGCGGCCCTGGCGAAGCTGCGGCAGGACCGCCGCGTGGCCGAACAGCGGCTGCGCAACGGGCAGGACAACGTGGCGGGGCTCAACGAGGTGGCGCGCGGTCTGAGGAAGCTGGCCATCGAGAGCCTGACGGTACAGGACGAGATTCGCCGGTACTTCCGCCAGCTTTTGGAGGCGCGGAAGGCGGCTCAGGCCGCGGGGAGTTCCAAGCCCTCAACCGAGGGGGCTCGGACGTCTCCTTGATTGCCGGCGCCCGGCTGAAGCAGCGGACGTATCGCACACCCCTGGAACGCGGACATGTGATGTCTTTGCGGAGGTTCGATCATGTCGACGATTGTCAGTGAATTCGATGAGACCCTGAATCGGATGGAGGCCGCGCTTCGGCAGTTGCGGGTGAGAGGGCATGGAGATGCCATCGACCGACTTCTGCAGGAGCCGCCGCGGCAGACGGAGACCGTGTCGTTGCGCGACAGCGAGATCGTTCAGCGCTTTCGGGACGAACTCACCGACGGACTGATCCGTGTGGACACCGCGCATCAGTTGTTGCAGCTCATCTCGCGGGCGATCGAGCTGCTGCCACGGACATAGTGTGGAGGCGGTGGTATCTGCGGGCAGTTCGCGGGACCTGCGGGCCGGAGCCCGCCCGCCGCGAGCAGAAAGAAACGTGTCCCACCGTACCGACGGCGGGACACGTGTGTCTTGCAGGAAGGTCTGCCCTCAGACGCCTTCGGGCTTTTCATCGGCCTCGTGCTCGCCCAGTGTGATCAGTCGATTGATCGCGTTGACGTAGGCCTTGGCGGACGCCTCGATGATGTCGACGGAGTGGGCACGGCCTCGAGCGGTCGTGCCGTTGGTCTGAACCTTGACCGACACATCGCCCTGGGCCTCTTTTCCGCCGGTGATCGCTCGAAGCTGATACTCCTTGAGGTTGGCGGTGACGCCCGTGATCCGCTGGACCACCGAATAGATGGCATCGACGGGGCCGTCGCCGGTCGCAGCATCTTCGATGATCTGCTGGTCGGGCAGGTGCTTCATTCGCACGGTGGCGGTGGCAATCACCCCGCCGCCGGCGATGGTCTGCACCGACAGGAGTTCCCAGGTCCGGGTGACGTCGGCGATCATGTCTTCGACGATGGCTTCGAGGTCTTCATCGAAGACTTCCTTCTTCTTGTCGGCCAGTTCCTTGAAGACCGCGAACGCCCGATCGAGATCGGCGTCGTTCAGGTTGTGGCCGAGCTGTTGAAGACGGTCGCGCAGGGCGTGTCGTCCCGAGTGCTTGCCCAGAACGAGTTCGCTGGAGGACAGGCCGACCTCTTCGGGCTTCATGATCTCATAGGTCGAGGCATGCGCCAGCACGCCGTGCTGGTGGATGCCCGACTCGTGGGCGAAGGCGTTCTTGCCGACGATCGCCTTGTTTCGCTGAACCTGCATGCCGGTCAGGTTGGCCACCATGCGCGAGGTGGGATAGAGCCGCCGCGAGTCGATGCGGGTCCGGGCCCGATAGAAATCGTTGCGGGTCTTCAGCGCCATGACGATCTCTTCGAGGGCACAGTTGCCGGCCCGTTCGCCGAGGCCGTTGATCGTACACTCGATCTGCCGCGCACCGGCCTGAACCGCCGACAGCGAGTTGGCGACCGCCAGTCCCAGATCGTTATGGCAGTGTACGCTGATCACCGCCTGGCCGATGTTGGGGACGCGGCGGACCAGTTCGCTGATGATGTGCCGGAAGTGTTCCGGCGTGCTGTAGCCGACGGTATCGGGGATGTTGACGGTCGTGGCGCCGGCGGCGATGACCGCCTCGACGACCTCGCACAGGAAGTCGATCTCGGTGCGGCTGGCGTCCTCGGGGCTGAATTCCACGTCGTGGACGAAGCTCTTGGCCAGGCGAGTGCCTTCGACGCTCATTTTGAGGATCTCTTCGCACGCCCGTTTGAGTTTGTACTGCCGGTGAATCGCACTGGTGGCACAGAAGACGTGGATCCGCGGCGAACTCGTGGGCTTGACGGCCTCGGCGGCGCGGAGGATGTCTTTTTCGACGCATCGGGCCAGCCCCGCCACCGTGCAGCCGTTGATCTCGCCGGCGATCGCACGGACGGCCTCAAAGTCGTCGTTGCTGGTGATGGGGAAGCCGGCCTCGATAATGTCCACCCCCAGGCGCTCGAGCTGGTGTGCAATCTCGAGCTTGGCCGAACGGTTGAGCGACGCGCCCGGCGACTGCTCGCCGTCGCGCAGTGTAGTGTCGAAGATGCGAATAGTCGGTTGATCCTGGGGGACCTGTGGTTCTGTCTGACTCATTGTTGAACTCCGGAGCCTTCACGCCGGCTCCTGCGGCGTGAGGATTCACTGCAATTCGAGAGAAATCGGCAATCGTACTGGTCGCCTCCGCAGGAAGCCGGGCGCGGAGGCACACGCCCATGGTTTCGGGCCGGGTCTCACCTCAAGGTGAGCCGGCCCTTCGAAGGGACAGTCTTAAGGTCCTCGGCTGGATCATCATCGTCGATCCTGAAACAACAAGAGCCCTCGCATCACTGCGTAGGGCTCTGAATCTCTCATCATACTCGTGTCAGATCGAAGGAGCCCTACGCACCGCGCGTCTCGCACAAGGCGAGCAACAGCCCGAGCAACCGGAGCAGCTCACCGGTGTTCTCAGTATGTTGCAGCGTTCGCGGCATCGGTCTCAGGACTCCACTGGCCGGGGAGACACCCCGGGCACAGATCGTTACGTATGTTTATACAATATCGGTCGGTCGGTGGCCAGTCAAACAGAAAAACAAACGCCGCGTGTCGCGAGGACACCCGCTTTCGAGGCGATCCCTTGCCCTGGCAGAGCGGATTTGTTAAACCACACAGAGCGCCTTGAGCGCACAGGAAGCGAACCATGCCCTACTTCAGATCGAACATCGAGGTGTTGGACGGCTATGTCCCCGGCGAGCAACCGACCGAGCCGGGGGTCATCAAGCTCAACACCAATGAGAACCCGTATCCCCCTTCTCCCCGTGTGCTCGAGGCGATAGCCGCCGTCACGGGCGAGCAGCTTCGCCGTTATCCGCCGCCGCTGGGCGATGCGTTTCGGCTGACCGCCGCCAAGGTGTTCGGCCTCGACCCGAAGATGATCATCTGCGGCAACGGCATGGACGAACTGCTGGACATGACGGTCCGAGCGATGAGCGGACCGGAGGCCCGGCTGGTGTACCCGACGCCGACGTATTCGCTGTACTCGGTGCTGGCGGCGATTCAGGCCTCGATGCTGGCCGAGATCCCGTTCGGCCCGCGGTATGAGCTGCCCTTTGATGAGCTGGTACGGGCGGACGGGCGTGTGACATACCTGTGCAACCCGAATTCGCCGTCGGGCACGTGGGTGCCGCCCGATCGGGTGGCCGAACTGGCTCGAAAGGTCAAAGGGGTTCTGGTCGTCGACGAGGCGTACGTGGATTTTGCCGACACCAACTGCCTGCCGCTGGTGCGCGAGCTGCCGAATGTTCTGGTGCTTCGGACGCTGAGCAAGGGGTATTCGCTGGCCGGTCTGCGATTCGGCTACGGCGTGGCGCAGCCGCATCTCATCGAAGGCCTGATGAAGGTCAAGGACAGCTACAACGTCGATGCGATCAGCATTCCGGCGGCGGCGGCGGCGCTGGCCGATCAGGAATACGCCCGCAAGACGTGGCAGTCGGTCCGACAGGAACGGACCCGGCTGGTGAGCGAACTGACGTCGCTGGGCTTCGACGTCTTGCCGTCGCAGTCGAACTTCCTGCTGGCGAAGATCGAGCGGCCCGGGGCCGAACTTCTGTATCAGTCGCTCAAGGCCCGTCGGATTCTGGTCCGATACTTCAAACAGCCCAAGCTTGCGGATTCCCTGCGAATCACGGTGGGCACGAAAGATCAGAACGACGCCCTGCTGTCGGCGTTGAGAGAGTTGATCGCGTAGCCGCCCACGGGCGGCGACGCCCGGCTCGGACCGGAAGGGCAGTGGAAAACCATGTCGAAGCGAACGGCCAATCTGGAGCGCAAGACCAAAGAGACGCAGATCTCCCTGGCGATCGACCTCGACGGGGCGGGGCGGGTCGACGTCGGAACCGGCGTCGGCTTCCTGGATCACATGCTCGATCACCTGGGCCGCCATGGCCTGTTCGATCTGAACATCCAGGCCGAGGGGGACCTCCACGTCGACGCCCACCACACGGTGGAGGACGTGGCGATCTGTCTGGGCCAGGCGCTGGACCGGGCCCTGGGCGACAAGGCCGGCATCTTCCGCTACGGGCACTTCGCGGTGCCGATGGAGGAGTCGCTGGCTGAGGTGACGGTGGACCTGTCGGGTCGGCCGTCGCTGGTCTATCACGTGGGCTATACCGGGCAGAAGATCGGCGATTTCGACGTCGAGCTGGTCGAGGAGTTTCTCCGCGCCCTGTCGAACAACGCCCGGATGAATCTGCACGTGAACGTGCCCTACGGCACGAACTGCCACCACATCGCCGAGGCGATCTTCAAGGCGCTGGGCAAGGCCCTGTGCATGGCGGTGTCGCTGGATCCGCGATGCAGGGGTGTTGTGCCGAGCACGAAGGGCACACTGTAGTCGATCCGCCGGCCGGCTGAACCCCGATGCTATCCTTTTGCCGCGTCGATGAGGGCGCGGATGTTGGCCGCGGGCATGCCGGGGCTGACGCCGCCGCCCAGAGAGAGGATCAGGCCTTTTCCCTGCGAATCATCGAGGACCCGTCGCGCGGCGGCTCGAACCTGTTCGGGCGTTCCGCGGACGCCGACATCCAGCGGCGGGACGTTGCCCATCAGCACCAGCCGATCGCCCACCCGCCGGCGGACCTCCGCAACGTTCAGGTCTTTGCCCCAGTTCAGCACGTCGAAGCCCACCTGTGCGAGCGATTCGAGGAAGGGCTCGGTGTTGGCGTCGTTGTGGTAGACCTTGACCCACTCGTCGGGGAAGGCCCGGCAGATCTCCTGCAGATAGGGATGGGCGAATTCGCGATAGGCATCGGGCCCGATCATGCCGACCACATCGTCGAGGATGAACAGCCCTTCGACGCCGGGACCCAGGACCTCGGCCTGCGCCTTCAGCCAGGCGATAACGGTGTCGGTGGTGCGGCGAAGGAGTTGATGGGCCCCGGCCGGATTGTCGAGCAGGTCGAGCGAGAACTCGGTCAGACCCCGGACGAAGGAGGCCAGGCAGAGCGGCCCTCGCGAGGTCACGACGGGCAGGGTGTAGCCGGCCTCCTGGATGCGTGGCCTCTGCATCCGATATCGGTGCAGCGCCAGTGCCATCAGTCCGTCGGTGTTCGGATCCACCGGCGGAAGCGCCTCGAGATCGTCGAGCCGCAGCAGCGCGCGGACCTCGCTGGGTGTCTGATCGGGCCAGAACCGGATCCGCGTGCCCATGGCCGACGGCTCGATCGCCATGCCGTATTCGATCCACCACGAGGGGAAGAAGATGACCTCGGGGAATTCCTCCATCACGCGAAGGTTCGCTCGAAACCACACCTCGGGATCGAGATAGTAGTCGAGGTGTTTCAGGCCCAGGTATCCGGGTAGCCACGGGCTGTCGATGATCAGGGCGAGGGGCGCGCGATCGACGCGGCCGCCTTTGGCCACCTTCTTGAAGAGCTGCCACTGTTGGGGTCGCATGCGGACGTCCTCTTGCCGGACGGCACCGCCGTCGACGCGGCCGCACCCGACGAGGGGTGCCTGCTTGTCAGGCGGTCGCCGGCATCGTAATCTGCCGCGCGGCGGGATACCGCGTGGGGTCATCTTATCGGAGGTTTTGACGATGCGACAGCGAACGTGGGTGCTGGTCCTCGCGGCGTTTGCGATCATGGATTCGCGGCTGGGGGCGGCCGAGGCCGACCTGAGTTTCAAGCCGGCCGGCGAAGGCTGGTTTGCCTTCGACACGGGGGCCTTCAAGGGAAAGCTGCAGGCCGACGGCAAGAGCCAGGGCATCCCAACCTTCATCGACGGTGCGACGAACACGGAACTCGCCTATGGCGGGACCAACCCGGGGATTCTGAGTTTCTACCGGGTCTTTTCGGCCGGCAAGCGATGGGGCGATCCGCAGAAGGGCGACACGATGCGGCAGTGGACGCAGGTGTGCAAGGTGCTGCCGGGCGGCTCGGTGGAGGTTTTCTGGCCTGCGGCGGACGATCACCCCGTTGAGGTCAAGGCCACGTTCACATGGGTGGACCCCGGCACGATCGAGGTGGTCACCACCGCCACGCCGCGGATCGACATGCCCAAGTTCGAGATCTTCATCTCGTCGTATTTCAACAACGACTTTCAGAACTATGTCTATGTGGCGCCCCCGCGTCATGCCGGCGGCAAGGCGCGGTTTCTCTGCCCGACGCACAGCGAGCTGATCGACGGGACGTACACGGCCTTTCCGCGCGACCTGCCGTCGGCCCAGATGATCTACGACGGACGATGGGAACAGGGACACAGCCCCGTGCAATGGTCGATCACGCAATTGCTGGCCGCACCGGTCTGCCTGATGCGGGATGCGAAGAAGGACATCACCTTCGTCAAGATGTCGCGACCGCAGGACTGTTTCGCCATTGAGATGCCTTACTTCAAATCACCGTCCGACGGCATTGCGGGCCATCGCTCGCTGTACATGTCGCTGTTCGGCGGCGACCTTCGCGCCGGGCAGAGTGCCAAGACCTGTGTACGTCTGGTGGTGGGTCGCGGCCTGAGCAACGAGAAGGTGCTGGGCCTGTACGAGGCGTTCATCAAAGGTGCGAAGGAATAGTCGGCGTCGGTCGGGGCCCTGTGTCGGTCACATCGGCCGACGTACGAGGCCCGCGCGACGTGCGAATGTCCGGGGGGTCTGTGGCAAGTCGACGGGGCGCGGGGTATCATGCCGCCGAGGCCCAAGGCTTTGAATGGGAGCGTGTGCGCGTGAACGACGAACAGACCACGGTCGCAGACCTCCGGCGACTGGTCGCCGAGTTCGTTCGGCAGCGTGACTGGGAGCAGTTCCACGACGCGAAGAACCTGTCGATGTCGATCGCGATCGAGGCCGCCGAACTGATGGAGCACTTTCAGTGGCTGCGGAGCGATCAGCTCGATCAGGTGTCGGCCTCGGGCGAGATGGACAAGGTTCGCGAGGAGGTCGCCGATGTGGCGGCCTTCCTGTTCTCGCTGTGCAACGCCCTGGGGCTGGACCTGGCCTCGGCGATGGAACAGAAGATGATCAAGAACGCGGTCAAGTATCCGGCACACGAGTTTCGCGGGCGGTTCCGCTGAGGCGGGCGTGGTCGGTGGGCATTCTATCGGTGATACGAGCATCATGAATTTCGGCTGGACGGATGAACAACAGGCGATCCGCAAGCAGGCGAAGGAATTCGCCGCTCGCGAGCTGTGGCCTGGTTTCGAGGAGCGAGACCGGCAGAGGCGGTTCGATCGATCCCTCTGGCAGAAGCTCGCGGACTACGGCGTCTTCAAGATCATCGTTCCGCCGGAGTACGGCGGGCAAGGCAAAAGCCTTTCGGAACTGGTTCTGGCGCTGGAGGGCATCGGGAGCGGGTGCCCCGACATCGGCCTCTGTCTGGCGGTAGGGGCGCACCTCTGGGGCGTCATGGATCCGCTGATCGCCTACGGCACCGATGAGCAGAAGCGCCGGTATCTGCCCGGATTGAGTGACGGTCGCTGGATCGGCGCACACAACGTCACCGAATGGGAGGCCGGCAGCGACGTTAACGCGATCGCCGCGACGGCCGTGCAGAACCCCGGTGGCTGGATCGTCCACGGGACCAAGAGTTTCGTCACCAACGGGCCGGTGGCCGACATGCACATCGTCTACTGCCGCCTCGACGACCCCAGCCGCAAACGGCTGGTCTGTCTGATCGTGCCGCCCGAGACCGGCGGCGTCCGGACCCGCGAACTCGAGACCATCGGCACGCGGACCGCCAGCCTGGGCGAGGTGGTCTTCGAGGACTGCCGACTGGCCCCGGAGGCCTCGCTGGGCAAGCCCGGCGGCGGCGTACTGCTCTTTCAGGCCGCCATTGAGAAGGAACGGGCCCTGCTGTTCGCCCCCATTCTGGGGGTCCTGCAATATCAGCTCGACCTGGCGGTGGACTATGCCAAGAAGCGCAAGGCGTTCGGCCAGGCGATCGGGGCGTTTCAGGCGGTGGCCCACCGGATCAGCGACATGGCGATCCGCCTCGATGTCGCCCGACTGCTGCTGTATCGAATCGCCTGGCTCAAGGAGCGCGGCGAGCGGGCGCCGCTGGAGGCGTCGGTCACCAAGACCTACATCAGCGAGGCCTTCATTCAGACGAGCACGGACCTGATCCGGACCTTCGGCGGGGCGGGGTACCTGACGGAGCGGGGTGTCGAGCATTTCCTGCGGGGTGCGATCGGAGGGGTGCTCTTCAGCGGCACCAACGATGTGCAGCGGAGCATCATCGCCCGTCAACTGGGATTGGGATGATGGACAGGCCGGCACCAGGCAGCCCGCAGCGGTGGCCGGCGACGATCTGGGCCGGTGCCGCGGGGTTCTATCTGCTGATCGCGTTGTGCTTCTTCCGTCCCGTCTGGGGCAGTCTCTCCACACGATTCATCGGCGACGGTGGTGACAACTACCAGTTTATCTGGAACGCCTGGTGGGTGGGTGAATCCCTTCTCAAGGGCAAGAATCCGTGGTTTTGCACGGCACAGTTCGCACCGCAGGGGGTCCCGCTGGTCCTGCACACGCTCGCGCCGATCCCCTCGGCGATTATTGCCGGGCTGTCGCGCGGAATGGCTCCCGCCCTGGCCTACAATGTGGTGCTGATCGGACTCTATCCGCTGGCCGGTCTGTGCGCGTTTGCCCTGGCCCGGCGCCTGACCCGCAGCACTCCGGGGGCCCTGGTGGGCGGGCTGGCGTTCATGATCTGCCCGTTCATGGCCAGCAAATCGCTAGGACACCTGAACCTCTTGTGTGCGGGTCTGCTGCCGCTGTTCATGGTGTGCCTGTTGGGCGGCGTTGAGGATGGGCTGCGGCGGCGATGGGCGATCCTGGGCGTCTGGACCGCCATGCTGTTCAGCAACATCCACACGACGATCTTCGCAGGGAACGTGACCCTCTGGTACTTCATCTACCGTGGCCTCCGGAGCCGGCAGTGGCGGGCGGAGCTGAGACGATTCTGGGATCAGCTTCAGCTTGCCGCGGCCGTCAGCCTGGTGTGGGGCGCCTTCGTCCTGTACTACGCCCTGAGATATCACCTCGGGGCGGAGCGATTCGGCAGCCTTAGCTGGTGTCCGGAGCTTCTGAGCTTCCTGCTGCCCATCTACGACACGTCGGCGTGGCGGCATGGAGTGGCGCCGTCCGCCGAATGGGATGAACTGCTGCGGAATCTCGAGCTGGCGGTCTATCTCGGGTGGTTGATCCTGCCGATGGCTATTGTCGGCTGGTGGTCGATGCGGAAGGACGCCGCCGGACGGTTCATGGCGGTGCTCTTCGTGTGCGCGATGGTTCTGGCGGCGGGGCAGAAGGTGCAGTGGAAGCGCAAGGCCGTCCGCGTCGGAGGCGTGCCGGCCTATCTGCCGATGGGGCTCTATCGCTATGTGCCGGTGCTGGGCAGCGTGGGGCAGTCGGGGCGGTACATGGTGATCGGCTATATGGCGATCGGTGTCGGCGTGGCCGGTGCCGTGGCGGCCGCCGGTCGACGATGGGGAACCCGCACGGGCGCCCTTGTGGCCGGTCTGATGGCGGCGCTGATTGCTGTGGACTATGCGTTCGTGCCTGTAGCGGTGGCCGCCCGGCCCTGCCCGATCCCGCCCGGGCCGGGACGCGTGATGGACCCGCGGCTGGGCGATCCGCACGCACTCTACTGGCAGACGCTTCATCGGCGCGAGCTGGTGGGCGGCTACGTGGCCCGGATCCCCCGCCGACTCCGAGCCGCCTACGCCTCGGAGCCGGGCATCGGTTGGTTCTTCCAATCTCCGGAAGATCGTGGCGAGGCCCCGTCGCGTCCGGCGATTCTGGGTGCGCTGGATCGCTGGGACATTCGCTATGTCTTCGTGCAACGAGACGGCGTCGAGCAGCAGGTTCTGCGCTCGGCCGGACTGAAATGCATTCACCAGGATGATTGGGCAGCCGTGTTCTCGCGATGAGTGCGCGGGGCTGGGCCCCTCAGGCCATGTTCCGGACCCGCTGCGGATCGCCGGCCACCGCCGCATCGAGCACCGACCCCATGAACTCGTCCACACCCTCGGGCGTCAATCGAACGGGCATGTTTTCGAGCTTGCTGCGGAGCTGAGGGTTCTTCGCCGCCGTCAGACAGCGGCGGAGATGGTCGTCGGAGAAGCCCGGGACATCGGCCAGTCGTGTGGGGAAGCCGACGTGCCCCGCCAGCGAGAGCATCGCGTCGGCCACCGCCAGACCCAGGTCGCGGCCGTGCAGGGCATCGGTGGGGCGATCGATCCAACCCGTTCGGCGGTAGAGGGCGGCCAGTTGCCGGAGCTGGCGCTCGCAGGCCGGTGCGAAGAACGTCACGTAGTATGGGTTGAGAATCGCCACCGCCCGTCCGTGGCTGAGGATGTCCACCATCGAGAAGCTGTTCAGGTGAGCGCCCGTGGTGCCGCCGACCATGATGGCGTACCCTCCCAGATCGGTTCCGAGTCCCAGCGAGGTGCGGGCATCGAGATCGTCCGGATGCGAAGCGGCCCGGTTGACCTGCCCGATGATCAGCTCCATGCCGGTCAGGGCGATCTGCTCGACGAGGTCGTATTCAGCCTTGCCCGTGGCGCCGAGATAGACCTCCAGACAGTGGCCCAGCCCGTCGAACGCCCCATCCAGCGTGAACGCGCGGTCCATTCGCGTGGTGATCGCGTAGTCGAACACCGCCGCCGGCGGCACGATCGCCTCGTCGATGATCAGCTTCTTTTGCCAGACGTCCGTACGCGTGATATTGCTGTATTTCGTGAGATGAGCGGCCGATGATGCGGCGGTCATCACGGCGACCTGTGGCACGAGCTTCGTCTGTCGTTCGACCAGTGCCTGGCCGACTTTCCCGACACCGTAGTATTGCTCGAGGTCACCGCCGAGCGTGTTGAGCACACCGGCTGCCTTGGCGGCGTCGATGGCCGATCCGCCGCCGATGGTGACAATACAGTCGACGGACGGCCGTTCGGAAAGCTCCCAGGCCATGCGCTGAACGTCGTCCACAGGTGCATTGGGTCCGGCCGCGTCCAGCACCGCGCAGGTCACGCCGCCCGACCAGTGGACCGACTGGGCCACCGCGTCGATCCGCCCCGACTCCCGCGCCGTCTTGCCGGCGAAGATCAGCACCTGTCGGCCCAGGGAGGCCAGGAGCGAGGCCAACTTGTCCATCGCATTGTGCCCAAAGGCATAGGTCTCGCCCTTGAATTGCCTGAGCAGGCTTTCTGCGGTCTGCTGAAGCGTGCGGTCCATAGGAATCACTCCCTTGGGGACGAACCGGATCGGCGGCCCCATGCGCAGAGAAGGTTGCCCGCCGAGAAGAACGGGGCGCACCCTTTGTGCCGCCTTACCTCATCACCTCTTCCAGGGAGACTCCGGCATGCTTGGCGAGCGTCTCGAGCACCCCGTCGCGAAGCTCCTGCGCCCGGCGGGTGTTCGGATACTCGTGGATGATCAGTCTGGCCACTTCGATCGCCTCGAGCCACTTCCGCTCGTGGATGGCAAACTCGAACTGTACCGTCAGGTTGTCCAGCCGATCGCGGAACACGGTCCGCACCACCCCGACGAGTTCGCTGGCCTCCTGCGGGCTCAGATAGGTATCGAGTTCCTTGACCAGTTCGACGCTGCGGTCGACCTCTTTGCGCTCGGCCGCCTCCATGAGCTGCTTCTTGAGTGCCTCCTTGCGGGCCCGGAAGCAGGCTTCGAGCCGGTCGGGCAATGCGAGGACGCGTTCATGCTGGGGAAAGAGCGTCAGCAGGCGTTTGACCTCGGCCCGGCCCCTTTCCCAATCGAAGCCGGCCAGCAAGCCCTCGAACTGCTGAATCAGGATATTGACGCGGCTCTCGACCGCGTCGCGATGGCTCTGCTGTATCTCGGTCCGGAGCCGATCGGCTTCGTCGCGATAGCCGTACCGATTGGCCATCTGATCGATGAGGCTGTAGGCGGCGTCCCAGTCTTCGCGGGTGATGTCCTCTCGGATGGCCTCGCGCAGTGTCTTGCGCTCTTTTTCGCGGTGGGCCAGGGATTTGGCCGCATCGGAAAGCTGGACGTTTTCGGCGATCAGGTCGAGTGCCACCTGCTGGCGATCGTGATTGCCGTGTTGAAGCTGGATCAAGTCGAGAAGGGTGCGGCGTATCCGGTGAAGTTCGGCGTGCGTATGGACCATCAGCACGACGATGCCGAACGCCAACCCGAACAGCAGGATCGCCGTCGCCCCCGCGGCAATCATCCCCACGCCCGCCCCTACCTCGTTGGCCATCCCGAAGCAGAGGTACAGACCGAAGATGATCAACACCACACCGCCCAATGTGGCGACATACAGCAGCACGCGGGCGGTCCTCTGGAGCCATCCGAAACGAACCGATTCGTCAGCCATGACTGTCCTCAGAACGCGGCGATGAACGCAGGCACTCTCCATGCGCCCTTGAACAGATGGGTCTATGGCAAGATTACCCCCCGCCCCGAGGGAAGTCAACGCCGGGGCGCAAGAGCACGGGGGGTGAGGGGTTGCATCCGTCGCCGCGAACCGATGTCCGATCGGGCTGTGGCCGACCGGCGGTGGCCGCGATCAGAGTTCGATCACGCCCTTGATCTTGTCGGAGAAGGGTGCGACGCCATCCTTTGTGACCGCCACGCCCGTTTCCCACCGCAGGCCGTACTGCGGCGTGTACAGGAACGTATCGACCTGGAAGGTCATGTTCTCGCGGAGTGCGTAGTTCGAATGCGACTCCATCCAGGGCTGCTCGACCTCCATCATGCCCAACCCGTGACAGGGACCGTAGAGGGCATACTGCTTGACGCCGATCTTGTCGGCATGATCGAAGAACTTCGCGACGATGTCCCGGGCCACCACGCCTGCCTTCATCCACTCGCGGGTCTTGAAGTGCAGGTCCAGCCCCGCCTGGACGACGCGGCGCATCTCCGAATCCATCTTGCCCAGGCACACCGGGCACCCGATGCTCGACGAGTACCCGCCGAACCGGGCGCCGATGTTGAGTTGAACCAACTGACCCTTTTCGAGAATCTGATAGCCGGGCCGGCCGATGGCGTGGTTCGAGTGCTTGCCCGCCAGCACATACGTGGGGTGCCCCTCGTATTCGGCCCCGTGGGCATACATCTCGCGCTGAATGATCCCGACGAGCTGAAGTTCGGTCATGCCGGGTTTGATCTCGGCCAGGGCCCTGTCCAGCGCGATCTCCGAGATGCGGAAGGCCTCTTTCAGCATGGTCATCTCGGCCGGGCTCTTGATGATCCGCTCTTCGGTGATGCAGTCGTCGCTCTTGATGATCTCGGCGGCGGGAGCGGCGGCCTGAATCTCTTTGTAGACCGGCAGCGGGAAGATCTGCCACCCGGCCAGCCCGATCTTCTTCGGGGATTGCCCCTTCAGCATCTCGGCGAAGATCGAGGCGAAGGTATCCACGCGGACGCCGGGATACTCGGGCTCGGCGCTCTCGCGATAGGCCACCACCTTGTAGATCTTCTTGATGCGGCTGCGATCCTCGCCATAGGTCTGGCTTTCGGGACCGATGATCAGGGCCGGCTCGCCCCGCGCGGGAATCACGACACCGGCCGTTTCGAAGATGGGCCAGTATTCCGAGAGGTATCGCACGTTGGCGAAATCGGCCTCGTTCGAGTGGGCAATCAGGATGTCCAGTCCTTTGGCCTGGATCCGCTGCTGCACCCGCTGCAGTCGCGCATGGAATTCACTGTCGGGTAACGTGGGGCTCACCATGGCAGCTCTCCTAAGGCGGGCGTCGCCCGCAATCGGGAAGGGACCCGCGTTTTGCCTTGCGGGTCGGGTTCACTCTCCGTACAGCCTGTCGAGAAGTCTGGAGGACGGTCCGTCCCATCGATCACTGGGCCACCGACAGAATGCGATCCATTCTCGGACTGAGCGGGATCGCCCCCTTTTCGGTGATTTCGAAACCGGTTTCGATTCTCGCGCCGTTCCATTCCGGATGGCCGAAGAAGCTGACGTCGACGCAAACCGTCATGCCGGGCTTCAACACGTCGTCGCCGTGGGGCCCGAAGAAGGGCGACTCGGCCTCGTGCAGCCCGATCGTGTGGGCAAACGGGCAGACCAGGTACTTCAGCAGACCATGCTCCTGGAAGTAGGCCCGTGCGGGTGCGTCGATCTCCCGGCCGCACTTGCCGACGACAAGCTGAGCCTTGGTCAGATTGTACGCCTTTCGCAGGTGACGGATGCAGGTCTTCTGGCTGTCGGTACACATGCCGCTGACCGGCAGGGTGTCGCCGAACACACCCGCGTATCCGTTGATCTTCGGCGCCAGCCCCAGCATGACCAGTTCGCCGGCGACCAGCGGCTTGGCGCTGGCGGTGGGCACGACGGCGTTCGCCCGCTTACCGCTGCCGACGATGGCGCTGAAGCCGAATCCGCTGGCCCCCCTCTTTCGGGCGGCATATTCCCCCGCGGCGGCGACCTCGATTTCCGACGACCCCGCCCGAATTGCCTCCCGCATGGCGTCGTAGCATTCGTCGGCGAGCTGGAAGGCCGCCCGGACCTGCTCGATCTCCCAGGGGCTCTTGAGGTATCGAAGCTCGATAAACTCGCGCGTGATGTCGACCATCTCGACGCCCGAGAAGCCCTCGGCGATCTGCCGGTAGCAGTCGGCTGGCATTCGGGCAGCGCCCACAAGACCCACGCGCCGGATCTTGCCCAGCCGGCTGTTCAGCTCTGCGAACAGCTTGGGAAAGTCGATAATCGTTGCGTTGGGGTATTCCTCGTCGGGCACCATGAAGACGGGGAAGTTGCGCGTCTCGGTGATCGCGCTGTCCTGCTTGGCGAAGGGCTCGCTCTCGGGCCCACCGAGGATCATCGGATCGCCCGATCGCGGCACCAGAACGGCCCCGCTCTCAAACTGCGGACACCAGCCGGTCAGATACCACCCGTTGCCGATATTGAACTCGTCGTAATAGACAAGGGCGAAATCGAGTTTCTTCGCCTCCAGAATCTTCCTGACCTTGGCCAGACGTCCGTCACGCTCGCTGATCGGCAGGTAGCCCATGTCATACCTCCCTCGATCCAATGGTTTCCCTGATAAACTGCTCAACCCGTTCCACGTCGTCAAACAAAGCGAAGCTGGTCCGCGACGCCAGGCGAGAGCCCTTGAGGCAACCCTCCTGAACCTCGGCGCCGCCGACGGTTTCCAACTCGAAGAATCCCAACGACTCGTCGCCGTTGAAGATACTGTATATGTCCTCGGCCGAAAACGGTCCCCGGGGCTGGTCGTTATCGGCGATGTTGAAATACGTCCCGTGCGGCGATCCGACGATCTCGCGAATACAGAGCAGCTTGCGGCCGCGATCGTAGAACCCGATGAGATCGGGGGCGTGGCTCTTGCGAAGCCCGATCTGGCCCCGCCGCCGGCTGTCCGTCGTATAGAAGAAGCCCTTCTCGGCATAGGCAATTCGGTCGCCCGGATGCTCGTAGAAATCGAAGTTGATGGCCTCGCGCGGTTGAGCCACCCGGGCGAAGGACAGGGTCGTCGGACTGGCGCTGAACTGTTCGAGCGTCCAGCAGGCCACCAGGGCATCGTCGGGCCCGATCCGGTTTATCACGTCGATGCGATCGTCCACCGTGTAGGCCAGACTTGCGACGGGCCGCAATGCCGCCAGACGCGCCGGGGGAGCCACCACGGTGAATCCCCGCCGCATCACGACATCCACGCCGACGCCCTTGCGATTGATCAACGTCGTGCGTTTACCGGCCCGTCCACCGGAAGCGCCGGCCGCCTCGAGCTCGAAGGGCTGATTGTTGACGGCCGGCTGCACGCGCCAGGTGTCGCCGTCGTAATTGAACCCGAACGCCCCGCCCTCGGGCGCCGGCCAGAAGTTGTTCCCCCCGTAATTGTTAAAGGGCCTGTCGGGATGGCGGACGTTCTCCAGATCGAGCCGGTGCAGCGACACACCCCCCAGCTCGCAGAAGACCCGGGCGCCCAGATCGGGCGCAAACACAACTCGCGCCCCGGCAGCCTCAACGAGACATCCCCCCCGCCGCTTGAGCTCGATCAGCGCGTCGAAGTCGTTCATCTGCCGCGCCCCTCACGCCTTGGCCATGTCCCGAGCCTGGGCAAACACCGCCCCTCGCTGCTTCAAGAGGGTGATGAGGGTGTCCAGTTCCTGAACCGCGACCGCCCCGCAGTTCTTGATGATGAAGGGGTCGGGCAATACGGCGCCCTCGCCGTAGTGAATCAGACCGGCGGGCATCTCGTGGAACTCCCAGGGGTGCATGTAGTAACACAACACGGCCGGGAGATTCTTCTCTTTGTACAGCTCCAGCATGTTGTCCACATGCACCATGAGCCGGGCCGCGCCGTCGGTCCTGAACAGCGGCCACTGGTCGCGATCCCGCCCGTGGGGGTCGCTGCTCTCGATGGTCATGTCCGCGAAGTTGGGAATCTCGACGATGCGCATATCCCCCTCGGCCGTCCAGTCGGTCCGCGAGGGGTGATATGGTGCCAGCCTGTTCCCATAGTAGAACAGGGGGTATGAGGCATCGGCCACATAGCCCAGGTCTTCCAGCGCGTTGACCATGCCGGTGCTGCCCCACAATCGAGGCGCCCGAAACGACTCCATGGGTTTGCCGTGGACCTGCTGAACCACATCGGTGGCAACCTCCACCCGATGGTGGCACTCCTCCGGAAGCACGGGCTTGAGGCCGGGAATCGGGAAGAGTTCATCCCCCAGCGTCTCATGGTAGAGGCTGTGGCAGCCGACTTCGTGGCCGGCACGATCCACCGTCTTGACCACCTCCGGATGCAAGCGGGCGGTCTCACCGGTGAAGAAGAAGGTGGCGGTGATGCCGTGCTTGTTGAGCACGTCGAGGATCCGGGGTGTACCGTTTACCACCCCTTCGTAGAAGGGTGTCCAACTGCCGACGTCCGTCTCCATATCAAAGCCAAATACCACGGTGGGTTTCATTGTCCCTGTCTCCAAGCCCGAGTTGCCCGTCTGTTGCGGCAGGCCCAAGGCCTGCCTCACGAAGCGAGGACATGAAGAATCCGTCGCCAAAAAACAGGATCTGTCCGCTGTTAGATATAGGGCTGGGCGGGCACACTGTCAAACCGAAATCCCGCTCTCCCTGCACAGGCGCAGGTTCCAGCACGTCGGTATTCTCGAAACCGTTCCAACACGCCGGCGGGGGTAGCCAATCCCCTCTGAAGGCCTCGGGATCTGCCGCGATCCGGCACTCTGCAAGACATCGGTCGGCGGTCTCACCGCCTGGCCACCCGCAACAGGCAAAGCCTCTCCGGCGGCAGCTCGAAACGAATCCGCGTGCGAGGCCCCCGCACGAGGACCTTCTGGGTCGTCAGGGGATTCGACGGAGTATCCGCGGCGGACAGCATCAGTGTGTACTCGGCCGGGTCGAGCAGGAACAGATCGGCCAACATCGACCGCGTGTCCTTGCCGAAATGGAACAGTTCGGCAGCCAGGCGATCCTTGCCCGAATCGGTGACGAGGGTGGCGATATTCCGCGACGGCGTCCGCCACCGCACGGCGTTGAGCGGGAAGTAGTACGCCGTCCCGGGATCACCGGTGACGGCCGAATAGAGCAGATTCGTCTCCGGCACATGAAGGGTTGAGACCGGCTCTGGCAGCAATCCGTCTTTCGAGAAGATGCTCGGGAATCTCAGCAGACGATCGGTGTAGCGGACTTCGTCGGTGAAGCCGGCGAAATTGACACGGAGAGACTCGGCATCCTCCTGGAGGGCCTTCGAGAGCTTGTCTCTGTTGCCGCCCGTTCGAAACCGCATGTAGGGCGGCATGTCCTGGCTCAGCAGTTCGTCGAATTCCCCGGAGCCGGTCAGGAATCGGTACTTGGCGAGCGCATCGGCCAGAAACCCCATTCGCGAGGCGCACCACGCCTCGGTGCCGGCCGCCGGATTTTCCATCGGCGCCCGCAGGTATTTCAGCCGGATCCGGGCCATACTGCGGATCGGTTCAAGGTACTTCGTCTGCCCCGTCATGCGGTGCGTCAGCAGGAGCGTGTGAACCATCATGCTCATTGAGCTGGGCCAGAGGTAGAGCGTGGTCTCGCTGTGGTTCTTCGGATCCCACCAATCGGGCCCCAGGCCGCCGGCGTGGCCCTCGGGCCAATGAATGGCGACGGGCAGGATGCCGGCCGGTTTGCCCCGCTCGGTCCGCGCGGTGGCATCGACCCACGTGTCCATCCACTCTGAGAAGAGTCGTGTCAGCCGCTCGTCGCCCGTTCGCTGCCAGTAGAGCAGCGTCGGCTGCACCGCCCGCGGGTGATAGACGGTGTCGCACGCCTGCTGGGCGCGGTCGCTGACCCGCTCGACGTTGAAATAGGTGCTCTTGAACTGGAGGAATCCCCGCTCGTTCCTACCGGTCCAGAGGTTCTCCATCAGATCGGCCAGTCGCAGGGCCCGCTGTTTCCATACCGGGTTGTCGGGGTCGAGATGCATCATCGGGGTGATCACATCGGCCGAGTCTTCGGCGCTGTGTTCCACGTCGGTCATGTGGCTGGTATAGCCCTTTGCCATATGGGGCTGGTTCATCATGGCCTGAGAGAACCTGGCCTGGGCGCCGGTGATCTTGGGCGTGTCGAAGCCGATCAGGATAGGCACCCAGCATCGCCACATCTCGCAATCGTCTCCCCAACCGCCGCCGTATTCGCCGTTGGGTTGCATCCGATGATCCACCCACCATTCCAGAATGTCGGTGAGTCGTTCGAGGGCTTCGCGCTGTTGGACCGCCCAATGGGGGGCACCGGCAGAAGCTGAATAGATCTTGTCCGGCGGAATGGGTTGGCCCAGATACATCCGCGCGATGCGATTTTTCGGAAAGGCCTTGGAATACTGCTCGAACAAGCCGCGAGCGCGGTCGAGGTAGGACCGCGCGCCACCGGGCCTGCCCCACCCGCGGGATTCGATGATCACCCAGACGAGCATTCGCCCCCGATACAGGGCGGTCAGCGGATAGAAAGAAGATTTCTCGGAAACGCCGAAGTCGTAGTCCCCTTTCTTGTAGAGGGTCCGCTCGAAGAAGCTCAGGTCCTTCGCCTGAACCCAGCAATCCAGCACGGCGATCATCTTGTCAACGTCGTCCCGGAGGGTTCGGCCCAGATCGGGCAAGGCACGGATACGCTTGAGGATCGCCAGCCGTGCGGCGTCGTCATCGGCATCGCCGGCCTGCTGAATCAGCGCCGAAACCTCCTGAGGCACCCGCAACGGGTCTTCCGCCCGGGCCTGACGGAGGAACGCCGCACTCAGAACGACCAGACCTGCGATCGTCCACCGAATCGGTGGCCTCTGGACATCAGGGCGTGTCATCATGTTCCTTCCCGCAGAGACTCAGGGCGTCGAGCCCTGTTCGTCGACCGCCTTCACGAGTCGGCGAACGGTGGAGACGATGCGCTCTTCGACGTCGCCACCCCAGCGAACGGCGGGGTGGCCGTATTCGTACAGCGACGATCCGCCCTCGTATCCGCCCTCTTCCCAGACCCGCCGTGAGGGGATATAGGCGATCAGGTCGTCGGCATAGCCGCAGACCCAGGTGCCGGGGCCGAATTCTTTCCGGAAGCGCAACTGATAGTCGAGAACCGCCTCGCCCCCCAAGGCCACGAAGAGCAGCTCACGACCGAGCCTCCAGACATGGATCGGATAGGGATACGAGGGCTTGAATTTCTCGCCGGCGTCCAGTCTCTGGAGCAGGCGTTTGGCCCAGCGGGCGTAGAGGGCGTTTGAGCTGTTCGACCCGGCCACAAGCTCCTCGCGCGTGACGTTCTGGAGATACGGCAGTTCGACGAACGCGAAGGCTGTCCGCAGACCGGGACCGATCGGCTTGGCCGGCTGCTTGAGGGCCTTTTCGACCCCGTCGCTGAGCATCTTGCCGTACTTCTCGCAGAGTTCGACCGATCGGCGGGGCAGGGGGTTCTGGTCGCCGCCGCAGCCGGTGAAGAACAGCGCCGTGGTGCCGGGGTGTGCCTTCTCGATGTTGAGCTGCGCATAACCGGGATAGTCGCCGCACCATTCGGTGAAACTCAGCGTTGTCGGATGACAGGCATATCCGAACAGGACGGCCGCCAGGCGATCTCCCTCGGTGCGAACCGTCAGCAGGGGCACCGAATGGTCCATCGGCCCCCGGAAGGGTTCGCCCCGCGCGATCATGCCGGGCACGTTAGGTTCCGGATTGTTCCGGCGATTGGCGGCGAAGCCGCAGGTTCCCTCTCCCATCGCGAGCCGGGCCGGGGCCAATGCCGACAGGGCCTGGACCACCGTCTCGACCGTCCGGGCCTCCATCTGCTCGGTGTATTCGGCGACGAGCTTCTCTTGCGCCGCATCGACGGGATAGTAGTCCACCAGGTCGCCTTGCAGTCGAGGCCCGCAATGATTGTGCGTAAACGTGAAGATGACCTGGGAGCGATCGAGCCCGGTGCGATCCTTCACCTTGCGGACCATATTCTCGTACATGGCCTTGGGGATGCCCATGTGGTCGGTGGTCACCAGGACCGCGCGACGCCCCTGGGGGTCCTCAAAGGCCAGCACCTTCATCCAGAGATCATGCCGCTTGCCTTCCGGGGCGCGTATCCCCGAGTAACCCGCCAGCCAGACGTTCTTCTCCGGGGTGATCACGGCACGGGCGATCCCGACCTTCCACATCATCGCTTCACCCCTGACAGCCCCCACACCCCCTGCGAGAATGACGACACAGACGACAAGGCGAGAGAACACCTGCATGCTTGAGCTCCTCTATCCGGTGTGCCGGAGGGTGAGCCTACTGCCTCGGCAGGCCCCCCGCAATGGCAGAGCGCCAGGCGAACCGGGCCCTTCGTTCGGTGAGGATATCCGGGGGGTTTGCTTGCCCGGCGATTCCAAGGTTTCTATACTTGCCGGTGGTCTGAGGCGTGATGGCCCGTCGGCCGGGGTGTCGCTGTCGTTCCAACCGTTGCTCGGACCCGAGGTACTGTCTGATGCCCTTTTATGAATACCGGTGTGGCGGGTGCGGTCATCAGTTCGAAGAACTGGTCCGAAGCATGACCGAAGAACCGAAGGTCAAGTGCCCCGCCTGTGGAAGCGCCAAAACGGTGCGGCAGTTCAGTGTTTTCTCGACCGGCGTACCCTCAAGCGGCCCCAGCGGCAAGTGCGCCGGCTGCACCGATGTTAAGTGTCCCCATTCTTCCCGCTGATAGATCGGAAGCCTTCTCATGCCACCCACTCGCCCGGCAAAGGTCTCCTTGAAGTCGTCCTCCCTCGCCGGCTTTCTCGCCTGGGTTGTGCCGGGATTGGGTCATTGCTACCTCGGACATCATATCCGGGGTGTCATTATCATGGTCGTTCTGGCGATCACCTTCTGGACCGGCGTGGCCATCGGCGGCGTCAAGTCGACCATCGATCCACAGGAGAACCGAATCTGGTTCATCGCCCAGCTTTGTACGGGTGTGCACGCCCTCACCGCGACGATCTGGTCGCAGCACTTGGACACGTACACCCATCAGTGCCCGAACTGCAAGGCCCAGTTCGTCGGCCGCCCCGACCGCATTCGCAACTGCCCTCAGTGCGGTCAGCCGATCCGGCCGCACGAGGTCACGGTCAAGCACCGACTGGCATTCTGGCCTCAGGTGGACATCGCCGTGGTCTACTCGGGCATCGCCGGACTCCTGAACGTTCTGGTCATCCTGGACGCCATCGCCCGCGCTGAAATCGAGCCCCTGCAACGGGCGGCCGCTCGCGGGAAGGAGGCCTCCCATGGTTGACGTGCTGTTGGCACTGATGACCACTCCCTGTCCCGAACTCTCGGGATGGCAGCGGGCGATCCTGCTCCTGCCGCTGACGCTGTCGATATCCGTGGTCTACAAGACCGTCAAGTGCCGCACGACGCGGGAGATCCCCCTGGCAAGCCTGGTTCTCTGGATCACCATTCTGGCCGGGATGTACCTGGTGGGCATCGCCCTGATGATTGTCTACGAGTTGTTGAGCACACGGGCGTAGCACGCACGACCTGGTTCTGACCATGCGCGCGGCGGCCCGAGAGTCCCGCATCGGAGGGTTGATCTCAGGCCGGTCGTCATGTAACGTCCCCCGTACGAGTTCTGCAGCGAAAGGGCGGGGAAGCTTTATGACCCTGTTTCCACTTATAGTCGCTACCGTGGGACTTGCGGTACCGCCGACCACCACGCGAAACGCCTCTGAATCGATCTACCAGGTCCGCTACGAATACCGGCTCAGGAACCGCACCTCAACGACCCTGCAAGGTGTCCGAATCTGGATACCCATCCCCCACAGCGAGGCCAACCAGGAGATCCGCCGCCTGGAATGGACCTCACCCGGACAGCCGTATGAAGCCGAACACGTCAGCGACCAATACGGCCAGGAGATCCTCCAGTTCACCCTGCCGAAACTGGAGCCTAACGCCGCAATCGAAACCGGATTCCTCTGTGTCTTTGCACCGAGGCCGGTGAAGGTTGCTCTCGATCCCAAGAAGGCGGGTGTGCTGAAGGACATTCCGGCCGACATCCTGTCGGCGTATCGCAAGAACGTCATGGGAGTCTACGATCTGGATTCGCCCGAGATTCAACGGACCGCGGCACGACTGGCCCAGCCAAACACCAATCTGCTGGATCAGGTGATGGCAATTCACGATTTCGTCGCAGGCATGAGGTATCGACGTGACGGGGTCTGGGATTCCGCCGCCGTCGTGCTCCGCCGGATGACCGGCAGTTGCTCGGAGTTCAGCTTCGTCTTCGGTGCGCTGTGCCGTTCGGCGGGGATTCCCACGCGGTTCGCCGGCGGATCCACGTGTCGCCCCGAGGGCCCCGCTCCCTGGCCCCGCATCGACGCGATCTATCATCGCTGGACAGAGGTCTACATCCCGCCGTACGGATGGGTGCCCTTCGATGTGACGCGCGATCGCGGCGTCCCACCCAAGCGCCTCCACGTCGGCAGCCCTCCGCAGGTTGCCCTGATCCTCTCGCGAGGCGGCGGCGGCAGCCGGCTCCTGGGCAACCAGTACATCGGTTGGAACACCCACGGACCGCTCCTCGAGCGAAGCCGCCGGTTCGTCTGGTCACTGACGGGACGTTGAGGCGGGCACCGATTGCGGGTCGTTCCCTTGAAGATCCTCTTACGACGCCGAAGCAGGCGGGCTTCCGCTGCGACATCTCTGCTCGCACTGGCCGTCGCAGGGTTCGACGTGAACGGTGACGTTCGTACCTTCGAAGTGCTTCTGGATCCGATCGGAAATGTCATGCGCCAGCCGATGGGAGTCTTCGACCGTCATCGTACCGCTGACGAAGATGTGAAAGTCGATGAACCGTGCCGATCCCGACTTGCGGGAGCGCATCCGGTGAAAGCCGTGGACTTCCGGACCGAACGTCTTGATCAGGTCCTGGATCCATCGCTCTTCGTTCGGCAGACGGACATCGAGCAGGTCACGGGACGACTGAATCGTCAGATGCCACGCGGCCTTGACGATCAGACCCGAGACGATCAGGGCCGCCACCGGGTCAATCAGGTGGAGCCGGTCGCCCAGGTACGGAGCCACCCGATCGCCCAGGGTGATGAGAGCCATCCCGACCATGACACCGGCCGAGGTCCAGACGTCGGTGCGCAAGTGCCACGCGTCGGCCAGCAGGGCCACCGAATCCGTCTCCTGCCCCACCTTGAACAGCATTCGCGAGACGATCACGTTGGCGCCGACCGAGACCAGCATCACCGCGACACCCCAGAACGGGGCCTCGATCTCGTGCGGGTAGCGAATCTTCTCGATCGCCTCGAAGGCAATCCAGCCGGCGGCCAGGAAGATCAGCAACGCCTCGATCGTCCCCGAAATGTTCTCGATCTTGCCGTGCCCGAAGGGGTGCTCTTCGTCCGCGGGGTGAGTGCTGCTCCGGACGGCCAGGAGTGCGATCAGGCTCGCCAGAAGGTCCACCCCCGAGTGAATCGCCTCCGACACGACCGACACCGAGCCGATCATCAACCCCACGATGATCTTAAGGACCACCAGCGTGGAGTTGGAGACGACAGACAACAACGCGACCGCTACCTTGCGTCTTTCCGGTGCCATCACGATATCGAATCACGCAAAGAAATTGGGACGAAGGTCCCACGGAGTGCATATCCGTTGCCGGCAGGCCCGACTGCATCCGCCAGACTCAGCGGACCGTCTGTTCCTAGTCAGGTATTCCTACCGAACGGCGCAACGACTGTCAATGGGAACGGCGCCGGCCCTCACATCCGTAACGTCGGCGATCGTGAAGCGTTTTGGGGCTCGACCGCTCAGGGTCGCGATCCGAAGCGTCTGCCGCGGAGGCCGGCGAGGCCGCCCCACAGTCCCAGCAGCCCCAGCGTCGGGATCAGCATCGGCCCTGCGCTGCCGCCGCACTTGAAGGTCGCCTCAACCTGCCGGTTGGCGTCCATCGTCAGAACCAGGACGGTGTTGGCATCCATGGCGGCGAAGTTTGCATCGTCGGGGTGATTCGGATCGTACACGGTCCACTGGCCGAAGGCCCGCCCCGGGATGGGGGCCGCCGTCAGGCTCACCACCGCACCCGAAGGATAGGCCAGCCGGTTCGGATCGTTCGCATCGGCGGGCTCCGGGCTCAGAAGCACCTGCCCCCAGGGCGAATTGACCGTCCGCAGCGCCAAGGTGCGCGTCAGATGAAAATCGGAAACCTGGGCCCCCAGCGGTGCGCCGGCCTGCGTGTATCGAAGCGCCGCCGTCTGAACCGTCTGTGCGGGCGGCTCATAGAAGACAATCCGACGAAGCGTCAGGATGCTGTAGTAGCCGTACTGCGGTGCCAGGATCGGGTCTGTGTTTGGAATCGGGGTGTTGACCCACAGCCCGCTGGAGGCATACTCCCAGGCGTCTCCGGTGCACTGGGTGTAGCTGGGAGTGAGGTCGTCCGAGTAGTACGACGTGTACACGAAGGGCGAGAAGTCGACCTCGGGCAGGTGGGCCATCAGCAGCGATCCCTGCGGGCCGGTCGCCATTTCCCAGACGATGGGACCGGTGGTCACCGCATCGGGCTGGCCGTCGATCACAGCGCCCTGGAGGTTCAGATTGTTGTAGTAGGTCATGCCCGCGGCCTCGGGGCTGTAGTCGTAGAAGTCCATCACCCCGGGGATGCCGTGGACGCGAAGGAACGTGCTGACGTCCTGCCGCTGTTCGTAGAAGACGTGCTGGCGCTGTGTCAGGATGCCGCTGTTGGCACCCATATACGAGCGGATGGCCCGGATGGGACCGGTCTTGTTCGTGAAGAAGGCTCCCTCGCCCGGCCAGTTGTGCGCTCGGGTGCTGAACGAGTCCTCGTTGCGACCGCACTCGCCGGGACCCAGCAGAACCTTGCAGCGGTCCAGGATATCCACCCCCGTCGCGCCGCCGGCCAGAACATTCACCCGGTCGCACACCCACCGCTCCGAGAAGTGGGTGTGGTAGTAAGGCGTGATCACCTCGGAATCCTCAGGGTTGGGCCCGGTGCTCGTGTTGTAGTCGGGAATGTAGGTACCGGTCAGCATGTTGTAGGCATAGCTGACATAGGCCTGCCCGGCATCGGGAGCCAGCGTCCCATCGGTCTCAAAGAGGTAGACATAGGCCTGCCCGCCATTCAGCGAATCGCTGACCGCGATCTCTACGGCGCGGCCGGCCAGAACACCGGCCGGCAGCCCACCGGCATCCCCCGCGCGGTCTCCGGCGTCGCGGGCCATGACGACCAGCTCATCGTCAGCGTCGAAGGTTGTGTCCTCGTCGGCCCCCGTGTAGGTGGTCGGATCGGCATACGCCATCGTCGTGAAGCCCCCCGGCGCACCGTTGTACACTACGTAGAAGTCCACGAGCTTGCGCTCGTCGATCTGAACGGGGATCTGCTGCCACCCGCCAAGGTATCGGAAGGCCACGACGTGATTGGGCTCCAAGCCCACCAGCGTCGGCACGTTCGCACCCAACAACACCACGGGATCGCGATCGCGCGTCAGCGTGCTGCTTTGGCTCATCGCCGGCGCGCACAGACAGACCACTATCCCCATTGAAATGCAGATCCGGATCATCAATGTTCTCCTCCATCCCCCCCATCAGGCAGGTACGCCCAACCCTTGCCGAAGCTCTCTGTGGAGAGACCGCCGGCCAAAGGTTACTAGACACTTACATGTTCATATTACCGTCCGAACTCAGCTTTCTCCAGCGCTTTTTGCGCCCCGTGCCCCTGACCTCGTCGGGCTGACAGGCCGAACCCTGGATCACCGCGGCTGCCCGCTCCGACCGTCACCACGCGGCCTGGCGAGCTTCCGAAATTCTTGACTCCCACCATCAACCGCGCTATTGTCTAGGGTTACCAACGTGTTTCCGCAGAGTCTGTGTCTTATAATAGTTGTTTTCAAGTCAAACAGCGGTGGAGCACGGACAAACCCAACATCCGGACAGGGGGACCATGACGGACGATCGCTCCGATCACACCTCGTCAGAGAGTAGCGCAAACGGCGGTACGCTTTCGCGCGTGGGGCTGGTTCTGCGGAATGTCCCTCGGGTGGCGGACATCTATCTGAGCCGCCGCCTGGCCCTGACGTCCCATAACATGCCTATTCTGCTCATCTTCATTACCGATCGGTGCAACCTGAAGTGCAAGATGTGCGGGGTGTGGCAGCACGCCGATTCCGAAAGCGTCCATGACGAGCTGACCACCGAGGAATGGAAGGACGTTATCCGCTCGGCCGTCAAGCTGAAGACTATTCTCCTGTCGATCACGGGCGGCGAGGCCCTGCTGCGACCGGACGTCTTCGAGATCATCCGCTTTGCCAAAGAAAACGGCATCGCCGTACACCTGTGCAGCAACGGCACCGTCCTGAACGAGAAGAACGTCGCCCAACTCCGAACCTCGGGCGTCAACACCGTCTCCATTTCCGTCGAGAGCACGGTGCCCGAGATCCACGAACGGCTCCGAGGCCAGGGCACGTTCGACCGGACGATTCGCGGGATCCGCCTGTTGCTCGATCAGGCGCCGGAGGTCCATGTCGGTATCAATTTCCTGATCACGCGGGTCAACTATCGCAACATGGCCGACATGATCCCCTTCGCCGAGAAGCTCGGCCTGCACCAGATCAAGTTCGCACCGATCCACACCAATCTTCAGCACAAGTCCAAACAGGAGACAGAGTTCTCGGAGCTGATCTTCACCGAGAGCGATCTGGATGACCTGGAGATTGAGGTGCGCAAGCTCGCGGATGCGGCCGGCAAGACCCCTCTGCAGACGACCTCCAAGGTGTTTCTCAACGGCATCGTCAACCTCTATCGCAATCCGCGGCGGTCCTTCCGGTGCTATGCCGGTTACGCCGCCTGTGCGATCAATCCTCGCGGCATGGTCACCCCCTGCTGCGACATGGAGGGACCGGTCAACGTTCGACAGAAGCCGCTGGACGAGATCTGGCGGAGCCGCGAGTTCAAGGAACTCCGCCGATGCGTGCGAACGTGCAGCAAACCGTGCTGGGATACCACCAACGCCGAACTGAGCCTGCGGTGCAGCATCCGCGGAATGCTGGGCGAAATCGGTCAGACGTGGCGCGATCTGAGATTCTATTTCGGGAACAGCAAGAAGTGACCCCGCCGGAACAGCCCGCCTGATCCCCGGCGGGACGGGGCGGCCTGAACGCCGCCCGCTCCGGCTCTGGAGAACGTTCACGTGATACCGCGGCGCAGGGCACAAACCGATCCGGGCGAGTTCGAAGACATCACGCAACGCTGTCGGGACGGCGGACCCGCCGCCGACCCCGCGCTCATCACCCGTTGGGAGCAGGCGGTTCGAGAGCTTGTCGGCGTCCAGCATACCGCCGTCGTCAACTCGGGACGACGCGGCATGACGCTCATCTTCAAGCACCTGGGCGTCGGCAGCGGCGACGAGGTCATCGTGCCGGCCTATACGCTCAAAGACCTTATCCCCCTGATTCAAAGCCTGGGCGCCAAGGTCGTGCCCGCCGACATCCTGCCGGACACCCTGTGTGTCTCGCCCGAGGCGATCGCCGCCCGCATCACGCCGAAGACCAAGGCCATCCTTGCGCTGCATGCCTTCGGGGCCCCCTGTGCTATCGAGGCGATCGTCGCCCTGGCCGACAAACACGGTATTCCCGTCGTCGAGGATTGTGCCCACTCCCTGGGCGCCACGGTTCGCAGGCGTCAGACGGGCTCGTTCGGCTACTCGGGCTTCTACAGCTTCGAGACGACCAAACCCGTCAACACCTGGGGTGGCGGCATGGTGACGTCGCGCGACGGGCGGCTCATCGAACGGATCCACGAGATGACCGCCGGTGACGCCCTCGATTACGCACCTCTGCTCGGCAAGATCGGTGCGACCAAGACCGAGAACATGCTTTTTACCACGGGGCTGGGCTTTCCCATGCTCGCCATGCTGGCCAGCCCGACCTGGAAAGGCCCCTTCAACGCCCTCTATCGCAAGTTCCAGCATGCCCCGCCGTCGAACATCCAGTACACGCCGATTCAGGCCGAGATCGGCATCCGGAAACTCGCCTCGCTGCCGTCCCGCATCGCCGAGCGCAAGGCCAAGGCCGACCTCCTGCGATCGCTGCTCTCGCCCGCCATCCGCACCCAGCGGATCGACGACGGCTGCGAATCGACCTGGTACTTCTTCATGGCCCTCCTGCCGGGAGAGGCCTGGCGAGTCCGCAAGAAGATGCTGTGGCGCGGCGTCGATGCCGGAATCGAAGACGAGATTGCCGACAACATCGCCACACTCCTGGGCTATCGGGATTGCCCCGTCGTCGACGATGTCTTCGGCCGGCTCATGGTTCTGCCGCTGTATGAGGGCATCACCGACGAGGCGATCCGCAAAGTGGCCCGTGTGCTGAACGGGGTGGTGTCGTGAAAGTCCTCCTGGTGGATGTGCCCTTCGGATTCCAGGAAATCGGCGGCGAAAAAGAACGCTTCGCCGACGTGCTGAACGTCATCCCTGCGCTGGGCCTGGCATACCTCGCGGCCGTCGCCGAGAAAGAAGGGCACGAGGTCCGCATCCTCGACTGCGCCCGAGGGCTGGGCTTCGATGCCGTTTCCGAAGCCGGACGCAGCTTCTCACCCGACGTCGTCGGCATGACCGCCACCACACCGACCTTCAACAATGCCGTCCGGGCGGCCTCGATACTCCGCGAGATCGTCCCCCGCGCCACCTTCGTAGTGGGCGGTCCGCATCCGACGGCCATGACCGAACATGCCGCCCGCTCCGGGGCCTTCGACTACCTGGTGCTCGGTGAGGGCGAGGAAACGTTCATCGAACTGCTCCGGCACCTCATGGGCAAGGGACCGACGCGGCCCGACGACATCCGCGGACTGGCCTTCCGCCGCGAGGGGCAGACGGTGGTCACGCCGCCCCGCGATCGAATCGAAGACCTCGACGCCCTGCCCTTCCCCGCGCGCCATCTCCTGCCGCCGCTGGGTGCCTATCACCCGACACCCGCATCGTATCGCCGCCTGCCGCTGGCGCACGTCATGACCTCCCGAGGCTGTCCTTCCAAGTGCAACTTCTGCGACCGGGCCATCTTCGGCGAGAAATACCGGGCCCGCGGCGCCGACAACGTGCTGGCTGAGGTCGACGAGGTCGTCGGAAAATACGGCGCACGCGAGATCCGTTTCTTCGATGACACCTTCACCCTGAACCGCAAGCGGCTCGATGCGATCTGCCGGGGGCTCAGGAACCGCCGGCCCAAACTGCCGTGGACCTGTCTCACCAAGGTTAACGCCGTCGATCTCGACCTGCTCAAGATGATCCGCGATGCCGGCTGCTGGCAGGTCCTCTACGGCATCGAGTCCGGCGACGATCGCGTGCTGGCATCTTTGGGAAAGAACACCACCGTCGAGATGAATCGCCGCGCCGTGCTCTGGGCCCGACAGGCCGGCCTCAGGGTCCGAGCCGACTTCATCGTGGGCACACCGGCCGAGACGTGGGACAGCCTGCGAAACTCGGTCAACTTCGCCAAGGAACTCCCCCTCGATTTCGCCCACTTCAACAAGTTCGTGCCGTTCCCCGGAACCGAGTTCTACCGGCGGCTCACCCAGGAAGGCCACCGGTTCGACCTGACCGGCAGTACCTCGACGCTCGACCACGACGCCCTTATCTACCTGCCGCCATCCCTCGAACCCGAGGCCTATCGCCAGTTTCTCGACCGTGCCTATAAGGAGTTCTACCTCCGCCCCCGATACATCCTGCGCCGAATCACCGGCCTGAGAACCTTCACCGAATTCTGGGGGCAGGTCCACGGCTTTTTCGCCATCCGACGCATGTAGAGCACCCCGCAACACGAAGACGGCCGCGCGAAGCACTCACCCTTTACCCCCTCAACGGCCGATATCACCCCCTGCATGAGAAATCAATGGCGATCCGTTATGATGATCCCCACGGCGCATGCCCGACAGGGTGCCGCAGATATCTCGTGCTGAACCCGAGGCCCCCGTCCGGCGGTCGCCCAAGGAGTCTGTTGAACCCATGCAGCGTCGTCTCGTGACCTTCTTCGGAGCGGGTTATCTGCCCATCGCACCGGGCACCTGGGGGTCTGCCGCGGCGATCGTGGTCTTCTTCCCGATCTACCTTCTGTCCCCCAATGCCACCTGCTGGAATACCATCACGGCCGTGCTGACCGTCGCCGCCTGCATCGCCTCGGTGGCCTGCGGACCGTGGGCGGTCGAATACTTCAAGAAGAAGGACCCGAGCCACTTCGTCCTTGATGAGGTGGCCGGACAATGGGTGGCCTTGCTCGGCCTTCCGCTGATCGACCTGAGAACCGCCGTGATCGCCATGGCGGTGCAGTTCTTCGTCTTCCGCGTGCTCGATGTGATCAAGCCGCCTCCGGCGCGACAGCTTGAAGCGCTCCCCCACGGATGGGGGATCCTCTTCGACGACCTCGCCTCCGGCGTCTACGCCAACCTGATCGGCCAGGTCTTCTTCCGCTGGTTCTATCCCGATCTGGCGGCCAGGGTGTTCGCATGACCTACGTGCAGGCAATCGTTCTGGGTGTGATTCAAGGTCTCGCCGAGTTCCTGCCCATCAGCAGTGACGGGCATCTGTCGGCCGCGCAGCATGTCATGGGGTTGGATGCCGAATCGGTCCCCATGATCCTCTTCGACGTGATCGCCCACTGCGGAACGCTCATCTCCATCACGATCGTGTTCTGGGTGACGTTCACGCGATTCTTCCGCCGGCTCCTGGTCGAACTCGCCCCCTCGAAGGATAAACGCCCCTGGCTGGTCCGCAATGCCGCCTGGAGAACGCTGTTGCTTGGCGTGCTGGCCTCGATTCCGACCGGCCTGATCGGTGTCCTGTTCAAGCACCAGCTCGAAGCCGCCTACGGTATGCCCGTCATCATCGGCCTTGGGTTCTGGATAACCGGCGCATTCCTCTACGTTGCCGAAACCTGGGGCCGCCCCCATAAGCCCCTGCGCCAATTCGGCCCCGTCGCCGCCCTGGCGATCGGTATAGGACAAGGACTGGCTATCGCCCCCGGCGTCTCACGCAGCGCCCTGACCATCAGTACGTCGCTGATGTTCGGCCTCAAGCGCCGATGGGCCGCCGAGTTCAGCTTCTTCATCGCCTTTCCCGCCATATGCGGGGCGACGGTGATCAAGCTGAAGGATGCCTTCAAAATGCCGCACGACCAGTTGTCCGGCCTGGTCGGCCCTATCGCAGTGGGCGCGGTGATCTCGGCCATCGTCGGCTATTTCGCGTTGCGGCTTCTGCTGGTGGCCGTCCGGGCCGCCAAGCTCCGCTACTTCAGCTACTACGTCTGGATCATCGGAGCCGTCGTGATCGTCATGGCCCTCACCGGTCACATGAAGCCCAATCACGCAGAGACATCGCCGGGCAGTTCGACCCACGCCTGTGTCTCGCCGGCCGGCCCGATGGAATCCGCCTCCGACGTCACCCGCACATCGTTGCCGTCCGAAACGCACACCGCCGATCGCGACCTCACCGCCCAGCACACTCGCCGGCCGTCCTCAAACGGCCCGCTCGTCCACTCGAACAGCGCCCGGCCCGCCGCAAAGCCCACACTCGCCACCGGCACGCTGTAGTCCACCTGCCCAGGCGAACCGGCATCGCAGAAGACCTCAAACCGCTCGGGCGAGGTCTCCGAGTTCGTCGCATCGTACGACCAGCACAGGCGAAACCGCCCGCCGGCCAAACGCTCGATCGCCAGCCCTACCGGCGGGTTCGGCCTTAACCCGATCAGACGACCCTCGGCGTCGAACTCCACGTGCCGCCTCTGGTGCGTCGTCGCCTCCTCCACACCACCGGCCCCGACCGCCCGCAGCAGATACGTGTACACCGTCGAGGCCTCGTGCCGGACGAAGGGAAAGTTGGATATCCTGCAGGCGTCACCCGACGCCGCCCCGACGATCCGCCCCACGTTCAGCGGTTCGCCGTCGCCTACCCAGCGATACAGGTTGTACCCCCCGCGTGCCCTCACCCAGAACACACCCTGACTCAGCACGAGGCCGTTGGCATGCCCGTTCGGCGAGAGCCCCGCCTCCAGCGGCCGCCAATATCCCAACCAGGTTCTCATCCGTTCACCGACCATGTTCGGCCCCTCATCGACGGGTCGAGGCACAACACCCTACGCATCGCGGAGCGTCAGCACCCCACCCGACTCGCCGGGCGTCAGCGTCGCCAGAATCGTCGTCCCATCGCTGTCGAAGACACGGATGACGCCTGTGGCAATAGTCTGATCCCGCTTGCCCGCCACGGCGCGACAGATCAGGTTCACCGCCGAGGCCAGACTGCCGCTCAGGCCCTTATGATCCGTGATCGGCTCGCCCAGCACGGCATCCGCTACCGAGGCCACCGCCGAATCCGCCGTCTGCGTCGGCGGGTAGAACACCTCGTCCGCCTGGGCACACCCCGTGGCGATTGCCCTGAGAATCAGAACGTCCGCATCAGTCTCCACTGCACTCAACGAGACCCGGTACCAACCCCAACCGATTTCCGATGCGGAACCCGACACCGCCGCAAAGGCCCCGCCATTCCGACTGATCTCGACCGCCGGCGATCGACCCACCTGCGGCGTAGCAAAGTCGTACTCGTCCACCAGCTTGAACATCCACGTCCACGCACTGCCCTTTCGCAATTCCGCCATCGTTGATCACCCTCGCTCTCGTCGCCGGTCAGAGCCCCCGGCCCAATACCCCGTCAGGCAAGACTCAACGCTTCGACCCTACGAGCCGGCACGACGCCCTACCGCTCGCTGGCTCCTCAATACCACCCCGGCCGTCACGTTCAGGGTCGACCGGCTGTTGCGACTCGCCCGCCCCCCGTAATGAACGGCACGCGGTTCATCCGCCCAGTGCAGCGGCGGATCCCGACGATACGTCGGCGCACCGCCGACCGAATCGACAGGGTTCCCACCACCACTCAGGTCCATCAGCCCCACGTCGCCTACCGTCGCGGCGCCCCTCGAACCCTCCAATGTGACGCACCACACCGGCCCCAGACCGTACGACCGCAGCCGCCCACGTGCGACCGAGGCAATCTCCCGGTCCGACACGCGGCGGCTGAAGATCGCTACATCAGCCAATCCGCCGTCCAGGTAGTACGACACGACGACCGGCAACACGCCGACACTGATTCCGCCTCCGTCCTCTGTGGGTTCCCCCAGAGGCGATTGGACCCCTGTCGTCACGTTCACCCCATCGACGAACACCTCGGGGCGCCCCCCATAGGCCTGACCCGACCACCGACCGCACACGTGGTGCCATGCGTTCGGTGCGGGCGCCGGCGCGACGGCAATCGCATCGGCTTCGGTATGGGTAATGCAGACGGTGAGCGCTCGCACATCACCGTCCCGATTCAAACAGAGCCCTTTTTGGGCTTCCGCGTTCTCGCCGTTGATCGAGACGATGCCCGACAGGTTTGGATCGGCATCGAGATACACCCACGCCATGAAGGACAGTGCCGTCAGGTTGTGGACCACGCCGGTCGTCTGGCTCACCTCCAAGGCACTTCGGTCGAAGTCTATCGCCATGAGAATCCACCCCCGCAGGCAACGCGCCACCCCCGAATCATCTGACCGTATACTCCAGGCTCGCGCCGACCAGGCAAACATCTCCGAGGGCCGTATCCGCCGGACTGTCCGCCCTTCGCCGAAGTCCGATGACGACATAGTCGCCCGCCACCGCGCCGTCGGTGTGCGACGAGAGGTCCAGCCCGATCGCGTAGAGCCGCCCCCGACTGGCCGGATCGGCATGGTCGATCGGCGCCGTCCCGCCGACCCACCCGCCGCCGTCGCCCGTCAGGCTCAGCCCGCCGACATCCCCTGCGTCGCCGGCAGGAACCCCGCCCGTGCCCCGGGCCGTCACGGCCAGCATCGCCGCCTCGAAGGCCACCGCCCGGTCGTCGTCGGGCTGGTCCTGATCGAGATAAAACTGAAGGTGGAGCCGCGGGCACCCCGCCTGCTGCACCCCGCGAGTGTGCCCCGGCAGGCGAAACTGCCAGAACAAATGCTCGTTCACCGCATCGTCGAATCGCGCCACCATCTGGACAAGCTGTGGATCGGCGGCGCTGTGGGTCACCTCTCGCACAATCTCCGCTGCTTCCGAACCGCTGGAATCGTCCGGCAGCGTGGCCGCCCGAACCGACAGCAGTATGTCCGACGTCGCCATGACACCCTCCTGCTTCTGTCTGAAATCACAAGCCCCGATCGCATCTACGCGAACGCGATCGCCCCCGACGCATAGACGCGCCCGTCCAGTTCCACCATCAGATAGAACGTCCGCGCTGTCGTCTCCTGAACGTCGAATACCACCCGACCGTTCTCGTCGCTGAGCGCCAGAAAGTGCTTGTTCGTCGTCAACTCCTTGACCACCGTGCCGGTGTGCAGGGTGAAATCTGTGTTCGGCGGCGTGGCGATTTCGCCATCGTAAGGGGCCGAACCCAGCCAGCCCCTCATCAGCAAACGCCGGCCCAGTGCGTTGCCCGCCGCGTTCCTGCCCTGCGCCGTTACCCAGATCGAATTGCTGTACTCCACGCCGACACTCAGCTCCAACGACGGAACGGCATCGGCCACCTCCGACGCCAGGTCGGTCCCGGCAATGCTCCCCGTGAACTCCGGCACCCCATATGCCGTCCACACGCGACGGTCCTCGATTTCCATCACCCCGCCGGAGGTCGTGATCCTCGCCAGCGGCAGATGCGTGCGAAGGTCCGAGGGAAACGCCTCCTGAACCCGCAGCATGTTCGAGACATCGAGGTACACACACCGTACCGACTCGTCGGCGACCGCCTGCGCCGTGGCGCCGACGAACCGCTTCCGAACCCCGCCCAGCGTGTACTCCACCGGATACACCCCGATCCGAAGGGCACCCTCGTCCACCACCTGTCCCTGCCGCCACGGCGCCATGATCTGATTCAGCCGCCGCTCTCGCCGCTGATACTGAACCTGATAGCTCGGCACACTGCTTGGATTCGTCCCCTTGGCGATATACGGCAACCCCGTCGCCCGATCCGTCGTCCCATCCAGGGCCTCAACCGCACCCACGGCCGGCCATTGCTCATTCGGATAGATGTCTGCCATGTGTCACTCTCCCTTTACTCTCTTCACCTGCCGCCTGCGGGCCTTAAACTCTTCACAGAGCGCAACCCGCCAGATCCCGCGACGGCGTGAAACTGAACGTCAGACGATCGCCGGAGGCGTCATACCCCGACCGGGCAAAGTCGGACGCCGCCCGCGGGCTGCCGTTGATCGTAATGTCGAACACGTTCGTGGCATCCGACGAGACGTTCCCCGCCGCATCCGTCACTCGAACCCAAAACCGATACCGCCCGAAGTACAGCCACGGCGAGGTCAGTACGATCACCACCTCGGGATACAGGTGGGCATGCCGGAGGTGCCAGCCGCACAGATGACCGTCCGGCACCGCCTCATCGAGATGCCCCGATCCCACGTGCGACTCGCACACATGCCCGGCATGCGCCCGCGTCCCCGGCCACAAGGGCCCCTCCGCCAGCCGCTCGCCCGAGACCTCGTCGAGCGGACCCTCTCCCCGCCGAACCCACACCCCATACCGGGCACCGGCGGCATGACCCCGCAACCGGGGAATGCAAACCGCGACCCCCTGCATCAGACGACCTCCTCAACCTGATAGGTCTGCTGATACACCACCGTTCGCTCGTCGCCGGCCACACAGGTCTCGGAGGCGAATCGCAGTCGATGGCCCGTCAAAGGAATACATCCGTCCAGACTGACCCGAACCAGGTCCAGCAAGGGATGTGCCCCCACCACCCCTGTCCCGCCGAGCCGGGCCTCCTGACCGCCGCGAAGCCCCTCAACCCCCACGTACAACACACACTCGACCATCGGACGACCGGCGACACTCCGACGCCCCGCATAGCGAAGCATCCCCGCCGGCTTCGACCGATGTGCCATCGCCTCCAGAAGCCGCCCCGTTCCAGAGCCGGCATCACCGACCAGGTCGCGAAAGGCCCCGGCCGCACCACATCGCAACAGGCTCAGCCGCTGGAGAATCGCCACCTCAAGCTCGCGCAGGCCACCCATCGACGCACCCTCCCCGCTTCTCCTCAGAGCGCCGTCAGTTCCTTCTCCACCAGCACCCGGCGGTGTCCCACCGCCTGACCCGCTGGCCCGGCCGCCGCATTCGCCGGCAGCTCGGCACCCGAAGGCAAAACCGCCTCGCCGGTCGATAGACGCACCAGCAGAAGTCTCGAACGATCCGCCTGAAGCCGCACGTCGTCCGGCACCGGAGGGCGCCGACCGTGAAGCCGATTCACCGCCAGATCCAGCGCTACGCCCGCCAGCAATCCCGCAAGCTCCGGACTCGAAGCCACCTCCACCGGCACCGCGTAGCGTCGCCCCAGATAGGCATCCACCTCGCCCTCGGCCGCCCGGCGGGCCTCGTCTGTCACCGTCGCATCCGCCACGCCGGTGCCCAGATCGTCCGTCAGATGGATGTAATTCGCCGACCCCAGGCGCCTCTCGATATCCGCATTCGTGATGTAAGCCATCGTCGCACCCTTCTGCGAGCAGGTCTCGCGGATTGCGCGAGTCCATGCACCCCCGCGCAACCCGCGGCCTGTTCCCGCCTATCCCCCCCTTCGGCCTCTTGCCCGACCTTCATCTCGTCGGACGACGAGCCGTCGGCCCGAACTCACACGAAGTCCGTGCGCACTGCATACTGCCAGTACCCGAAACTCATCGCGTATCGCGCACGCACGCCGTACAGGAACTTCTCGCGCTTGAAGGCCTCCTCGCTGCCTTCGCTGAGCGCCCCGAACTCGACCGGCTCGCGATCCTGGAAGATGAACGGCCGGATGACCCCGTCCGTCTTGAGGAGGTACCACTTGCTGGCATCCGAAAGCCACGGCAGTGCGATGGCGCGAGCCGCCCCGCTGAGCACATTGCTCGTGCTGTTGATGATCGTCGCGCTCAGTGCCTCCAGCGCCGTGAAGTACATCGTCGGCGGAACCACGCACACCAGCCCCGTCGCCGCGAGCATCATCGGTTCGCCCTGGTCGTCCTTGTAGGCCAGCATGCGGGCGATCGCCTGCTTCAGGGCCGCCTTGAACTCCTCCACCGTCGGCGCATCGGCGCTGGCCGCATCGTAGGTCAGCTTGTTGTCCTGGGCGCCCGACGAGCCCGAACTGTGCGCCGTGCTGAAGAACGCCGCTCCGTCGTAGCCGCAGGCCGTCTCGCCGTTGACCAGAAGCTGGCCGATCAGATAGTCCTTGTGCGTTGCGGCCCGCTGCGCCAACTCGCCCACCCGAATCCGAATCTGCCCCGTCTGATCGTCGGCGATCTCGTCCCGATCGACCTCCAGCGTCGCCTCATACTTGAGGTTGTCCACCGAATAGCTCTCGGTCCGAAGCCCGCGCGCCAGCCGGCCGGTGCCCCACTCGCGCATCTTCGGAACCGTCCCCAGCCAGCGATACGTCTCGGAATCGCCCGTCGAAACGATTCGCGTCGCACAGTCGCCGTAGTACGTCGGCGTCGAATCGAACCGGGCGAAGAACTCGCTCCGCAACCCTCGTGTCAGCAATCCCGTATTAATCACTGCCATTGTGTTTCACTCCCCTTGTTCAGCGTTCGAACCTCTGCGTCCCGCCCCCAGCGGAACCCGAGGTCCGGGTCCGGACACCGCGTCCGGAACCCGGACCCCACCCGTCATCACCAGACAACCCCTCACGCCACATTGTTGAACGGGTTCAGCCTCAGGATGATCCTGCCCGTCTCCGGCACGTCCATGCACACACCGGCCAGGCTGTTGCCGCTGGCCGTCAGGGTCAGCGTGTCGTCCGCCGAGGCGTACACGGCATCGCCGATGTTCGTCAGTGCCGCCCCGCTCAACGCGTGCGAGAAGTCCCCCTGCGTGAACACCCGCACGCTCGTTGCCCCGGCCGCTCCGCCGGCGTTGTTCGCCTCCTCATAGGCGATGCCGACGCACTGATCGCCCGCCACGAGGGCCCGCGCATACCCGCTGCTTAGTCCCACGAGGCCTCCTTTGTAGACCCGAGCGCCGGCAGCCATCTTGTAGCTGCGAAGCTCCGAATCCACATACCGATCCACGTCTCGATTCGCCGAAAGCGCCATTCACAATCCTCCTCTGTCGATCGCGGGCACGCCTGCCCGCCGCCTCCTGAACCTCACATCCGCCGCGGCCTACGACACGCCGCCCTGAACCCGAGCTGCATCGCTCACGTACGCCTCCTCGCTGGTCAGCGACTGAAGCAGCTCGCTGTCCCGATACTCCTGCCGCGCCGTCTCGACACCCGGCGCCGGCCGACTTTCGCCGCACGCCTCGTCGATCCGCCCGTGCGCCACCACCACCGGGGCATGTTCGAGCCAGCCGCGGAACAGCTCCGGATCCCGCAGCGCCAGCGCCACTGCCCAGTCCTTCTGAGCCGTGGTGAGCTTGCCCGCCTTCATCGCCAGTGCCACCGCTTCCTCGGCGCCCCGGCGAGCCAGCTTGCCGCTCAGGTCCTCGATCCGCTCCGAGGCCTCCAGGAGTATCTGCGCCTCGTCCGCCGACTCGTCCAATCCCAACCGCCCACGCAATGTGTCCCACGTCGTTTGCATCAACCGATCCTCCGCTTCTGTATGTCCGTCGCGCAACCCGATTGCGCGATCCGTTCCCCGGTCACCTGAGTACACTGGACCCTCGCTTGAACCCTGGCACAGGCGGTCGCTGTTGACGATCGGCCGCATCCGCACGATCGCCGGCTTGTTCGTCAATGCCGCCGAGTGCAGACCCGTCACACGCCGATCCGTGCGCCGCACCAGCACCACCGGCGAGAGGTAGCGGTATTCCCGGGCCGCCAGGTGCTCCGCGGCCGGAGCCGTCCATTCGACGGTCGCTACCAGCCCTTCGCCTTCCACCGCCTCGAGCCGCTTGATCCATCCCGCCGCCGGCGCCTGGCCCGACGGCGAGGCATATCGCCCGCCGAGCGTCTGGTGCTCGTAGTCGATGGGCAGGTCGTTGCCCTGCGCCTCGAACGCCTGCACCACGGCCCGCGCCGACTCGGCATCCAGGACGAACCGCCCGCCGGCGCTCTCCACCTCACCCCACGGCACCAGAACCACCCGAACCGGCACCGTCGCCGGCAGCTCCGACGACAACACCGCTCTCACCGTCGGGCCCAAGCCCGCCTCCACCACGTCCAATGACCTCGTCATGGGCCTCGCCCCTTTCTGTCGGCCTGTCTCGCTCATCGATTTACTCTGTGCCGCCGATCACACGCCCGCTGCCCGTCCCTGCAACACCTCCTCGTCCGCGCCGGCCTGCGGAATGCCCAACACCTCGTGCGACCACCGTGCCGGAACCCGGACCCCCAGGTCGCGCACCGCCGTGGCAAGGACCCGCGCCAATGCCTCCGGATCGCCCGTCCGATGGAACCGCCGCCGGAAGTACGGCACCGGCACCCCCTCGCCGAACTGAACCCGAACCATCGGGCCCAAAAGGTCGCGCCGGAGCGTCCGCCCCTCGTTGCGAATGTCGTCCTCACGAATGTCCGCCCGAACGCGATCGTGAACCTCCGCCGCCGCATACGTGCCCGTCATGTCCGCCGTGTCGCTCGTCAGCGTCTGGCCCTGCCATGCCTTGCTCAGCTCGCGATTGAAGAAACTGCAGATCACCGGATAGGGCGGACCGCCGAGCGGGCCCTTGCTCGATTCCCGGATCTCAAGGTCCACCGACTTGCTGAACACCCCCGCCGCCGCCGAGCCCAGCTCCCGCAGCATCCGCAGCAGCTCGCGCTTCTCCTCGGGCGTGGCCGACGGATCATAGCGCGCAATCCGGATCGGCATCCCGAACAGCTCCGCGAACACCATCCAGTCCTTCATCGCCAGGTGCTTGGCCAGATAGGCCAGAGAACTGACCCGCAGAAGCCCGCCCCGCATCGGATGACCCGACATCGCATGCGGTGTGTGAACGATGAACTTGTTCGGCGGCGGCAGGATGCCCTCCGACGCGTGCGACCCCGTCCGAATCCGCACCCGGCCCAGCCGATCCACCGCCAGCCGGTCGAAGCCCACCGGCACCAGGTCCACCACCTCGTGCTCGCCGTCGACGAGGTCCCAGAGGATCTCCGCCGCCGCAATGTTCCGACCGATCGCCAGCGACAGGTGCCGAAGCGCCGGCTCGAACCCCTGCAGCGCCGTCAAGCGGCCACGGCAATAGTCCGCCGCCTCGGCCGCCGCCGCCGGATCGACCCCCGAATGCACCTCCGCCGCCGACAGGACCTGCCACTCCAGCCCTGTCAGCCCCAGCCGGCGCGTCTGCGCCACGCTGTGCAAATGGGCGTCCTTCTCCTCCATCTGCTCGAACAGCGCCATGGCCGAATCGATCGCACCCTCATCCGCCGCACGCAACACCTGGGCCAGCCGCGGCGGCGTCAGCCCATCCGCCGGATACTCCCGCCACGAGTCCTCCTCCCTCGGCCGAATCACCTGCCCAAGCCGCGGCCGCGCGCCGGACGCCCGCCGTCGAACCGCATGCGCCAGCCACCCGCTTCGCCCGTCGCTCATCACCATGCTCCTGATCGCGAAAACACCAGCCGCCCCTCGGTCACACCTTCGATCTGTCCGCTCATCGTCCCGGCCGCCCTCACCGCCAACCCCGCCGCCCAGAACCGATCCGAGTGACCCATCACCCCGCGATCCGCCTCGAATCGCACCACGCCCCCCGATCCGATCAGCCGCCGCATCGCGTGCCAGTCGTCGCGAATCTCCCGGCAGGCGGGGATCCGGATCCGGGCCTCCTCCACGCAGAACCGCAGCCGATGCGCCAGCTCGTTCTTCACCAGCGGCGTGAACGTCACCGCCTCCACCCGGTGCCCGCCGAACTCCGTCAGCAGCGTCTCGGCCAGCGACATGCCCAACCCCGTCGCATCGATGCAGCACCGCCGGGCCGCCGGCATCTTCAGAATCTCTCGCAATGCCGATGCCTGCTGGCGAAAGGGCGTCTCGGCCAGTTCGACCACCCCGCGTGTCACCAGCAGCGGCCCGACCTCCTCCAGCAGCCAGATCACCGTCAGGTCGCGCCGCCGCCCCACGTCGACCCCCACCGCCAGCCGAGCCGCCCGATCGCGAAGCCTCTCCGTCTGAATGTCGCGAGTCAGGTCCGCGTCCTCGCACCGGGCGATCTGCTCGTACGTCAGAAAGGCCGTGGTCTCGTCCAGAAACTCGCAGCAGAACTCCTGCCGAAAGAGCTGATCGTCGCCCATCGCCCCCTCGAGCCCCGCCACGTCCACCGGCAGCCCCTGCGCCGCCGCCTCGTGAATCGTCACGGTGAATCGCCGAAACCGATCGTTGGCCTTCAGCTCGTAGAAGAGGCTCTTCATCCCCTTGGGCGTACTGGCCACGTCGAGCTCGCCGCCCCCACGCAGAATGCTCGGAAGCAGGGCCGCCCAGATCGCCCGGTCGTCCATGTGCATCGCGAACTCATCGAGGAAGACATCCCCCGTGAACCCCCGAACCGTCCGCGGATTCGCGGGTAGCCCGATGATCCGGGCCCCGCTGGGTAACACCATCTCCATTTGGCTCGATGCACGGTTCACCCACGATCCCTCCGTCGATATCCCCGCCAGTCGCAGAACCTCACAATGCTGCCGAACCTTCTCCATCAGCTCGCGACTCTGACGCTCGCTCCCCGACAGCAGCAGTTGCGTCCGGCGACGGCTCAGTCCGCGAAGGACCCGCCGCAACGAAAAAGCGAAACTCTTGCCCACCTGGCGCGACCAGTTCACCCACAGAAGCCGCGCGGGGCTCAATACCACCGCCTTCTGATAGGTCAGCAACGGAACCATCGACATCCCGCACCCCCCCGGCCACCCGCTCACCGACCGCACCGATCGGCCGTCCGGTCGCATCCTTCGCTCCGTCTCTGAGAGGGGGGCCGGAGGCTTGCCCGCAGCCTTCCGCCGCTGGGCACGACGATTGAATCCCCTCCAGCGCCCCTCGGCTTGTCTCGGACCCTGCCATTCCGGCCCTCCCTGTTTCCGTCTCATCGCCGGCGCCGTCGCGTGCTTCGGCCGCCTCCATCCCTCCGTCTCTGAGAGGGGGGCCGGCGCTTCGCCTGTGGCACGCCGACCCGATACAGGACGTGTCGAATGCCCCCGCAGCCTCCGCGATCTTCAACCGCCCCCTCGGTTCAGGATTCCTTTTTCATAGCCCCGGCCTTGCTATCCCCGTCCATACTCGCCATAAATCAAGGATCGTCGGCGACAACGGACCGTCCGAAGGAAAGCCCCCGATGGAACTCTCGCTCAGCGGATCCGACTGGCAACTGATCCACCTCATGCCCAGCGAGGCGTTCTGGCGCAAGGTCTGGCAGGAAGACTGGGACCCCCTCACGTCTACCCCGCCTGCGGGGTCGTGGCTCACCGGCACCGTCCCCGGCGACGTTATCGCCGATGCGCTCTACGCCGGCCTGATCCCCGATCCCTATACCGATCTCAACAGCCGCGCCTGCGAGTGGCTCTCCGAGCGAGACTGGGTCTATCGCAAGTCGTTCTTCGTGCCGGCCGGCTGGTCCGACAAACGGGTCCGCCTGCGATTCGACGGCGTGGACTATGCCGGCATCGTCTGGCTCAACGGCGAGAAGCTCGGCGAGCACGAAGGCATGTTCACCCCCTTCGAGTTCGATGTGACGCCGCATCTGCGGCACGATCGGCCCAACGTCCTGGTCGTGCTCGTCCGCCACATGCCGTCGGTCGATCAAGTCCAGGGACAGATCGGACGCACCGCCGATGCCCGCCTCTGGAAGGCGCGGTTCGCCTACGACTGGGACTGGTGTACCCGGCTGGTCCCCGTGGGCATCTGGCAGGATGTCCGCCTGATCGCCACACAGGCCGCATGGATCGACGACGTCTGGGTTAGCCCAAAGGTGTTCGACGAACCGGTTCAACTGGAGGTGTGCGCCCGCATCCGCTCGCACCAGAACCTTTCGGAACCCTGGCACGTCGCCGTCGAAGTGACCGAGCCGGGCGGAGACGTGGTGGGCACCGATCGCGCCGTCGTGCCGGCCATTGCCGATTCAGCCGAGGCAATCGTCCGCCTGCCGATCGCTCAGCCGCAATGGTGGTATCCCAACGGCCTGGGCGGCCAGCCGCTCTACACCGTGCGCGTCGATCTGTCAGACGATGCCGGCTCGATCTCCGACACCCGCGAAGTCCACTGCGGACTCCGCCGAATCCGCGCGATCCCCAACCAGGGCGCACCCGCCGACGCCTTGCCCTACACGCTCGAAGTCAATGGCCGGAAGATGTTCGTCAAAGGCTGGAACTGGGTGCCCATCGATCACATGTACGGCCGCGTTCAACGACACCGCCACGAACGGTGGCTCGGCCTCGTCCAACACGCCCACGGCAATCTGCTGCGGGTCTGGGGCGGCGGACTCCTCGAACGCAGCGAATTCTACGACCTCTGCGACCGGCTCGGCATCCTGGTCTGGCAGGAGTTCCCCCTGTCGTCCTCCGGACCCCAAAACGCCCCGCCCACAGACGCCGCCTATCTCGACGCCATCGAATCGCAGGCCCGCCAGATGGTGCCCCTCCGCCGAAACCACCCCAGCCTGGCCATTTGGTGCGGCGGCAACGAACTCATGGACGACGACGGCACACCCCTGACCGACAACCACCCCGCCCTGTCGCGGCTCAAATCCGTCGTTCAGGAACTTGATCCCGACCGGCTCTGGCTGCCCACCTCGGCATCTGGACCCGTCTCGTGGGCCAACGCCGAACTGGCCGGCACCGGCAAGCTCCACGACATCCACGGCCAGTGGCTCTACCAGGGCCCCGTCGACCACTACCGGCTCTACAACACCATCGATGCTTTGTATCACTCGGAATTCGGCGTTGAGGGCGCCACCAACCGGCACACCCTCGAACGATTCATCTCGCTACCGCACCGGTTCCCGCCCACGGCCGACAACCCCGTGTGGCTCCATCACGGAAGCTGGTGGCTGAACCTTCACAAGCTTGAGCCCCTCTTCGGCGAGCTGCCCGACGTCGATACCTTCATCCGCGCCAGCCAATGGCTACAGGCCGAGGGGCTCCGCTACATCATCGAGGCCGACCGCCGACGGAAGTGGCGGTGCAGCGGCGTCTCACCGTGGCAGTTCAACGAGGCCTTCCCTAACGCCTCGTGTACGAACGCCCTCGACTACCTGGGCCAGCCCAAGCCGGCCTATTGGTGCGTCCGCCGGGCCTACGAATCCGTCCACCTCAGCCTGAAGTACGACCGCCTGACCTGGAAGCCCGCCGAGCCCTGGTCGGCCGAACTCTGGCTCCACAACAGCGCCGAGGAACTGCGTAACTGCAAATGGACCGCCACGGTGGTCGACCTGTCGGGCAATATCCTGGCCGGATGGAACGGCCCCCTGACCGCCCCAGAAAACGAGAACTCCGCCGCACGCATCGCCGAACTGACCCTGACGCTGCCGACGATCCCGCACGTTGCCCTGGTCTTTCTCGAACTGACCGACGAGGCCGGCCGCTGCCTCTCGCGAAATGAGTACGTCCTGCCCGCCACCGACCCGCCGCTTCAACCCATGCTCAAGGCCCCGCGCACCGAGTTGCAGGTCCGCTCGCGACCCGGACACCTGTCCATCCGAAACACCGGCACCGTTCCCGCCCTGTTCGTCCAGGTCTTCCCCGCCGACGGCCGGTGGATCCTCTCGGAAGACGACTACTTCTGTCTCGGCCCCCGCGAGGGCAGGGGCATCAAGGTCTCCGGCGAAGGCGAGGTCGTCGTCCGCGCCTGGAACAGCGGCTCGTACCGCGTCCGGTTGTAAAGCAGACGTCCTGTCTGCTTCTTCCGCAGCGTGTAGGGTGTGTTCAGGCGTACATCGCACGCCGCAGACGCACCACGTTCATTCACGAACGCAAAGAAGGTGCGTCGCGACGCACCCTACGTTGCTCACGTGTGACTACGGCGGCCCCAAGAGTGGAAAGGCGAGCGTACCCGCGAGCTGGACATTCCGCCTCCTCACACACCCCCCTCATACCTGAACAGTCTTCTTCGGACCATACACACCTTACAAACTGGTAAATCGCCCAAAATAAGTCTTATCGCCGGTATGCCCTACCCCCCATGCTCCAGCCCGCCCCACATGGTAATCACGATCAGGATCTAGGTATTTCCACTTGCCATCTGTGGATCGTCTCGTATATACTGCCAATTATCGGGCAGCGAGCGCTCGGCCAGTCAAGAAGGTTTCCTCGCAGCGAGAGTGGCTACACATCAACCGGCCTGAGCCCGGCCCGAGGTTTCATTTTCTCTTACAGGCACTCGGGGGTAGGACGGGGGATTCCGGAGGGTCGTAAACATGAGGCAAGCTGGGTTAGTCGTTATTGTTTTGTCGCTTGCCGTATTGGCCGGCAGGGCAGAGGCCTACATCCTGCAACCTGTCGGCTACAACGGACACGTCTACCTCAACGCCGCGGACAATCAAGGCTGGTCGAGCACAACCACCGATCCCTACACGGCGGTGGCCACGCATCCTTGGTACTGGGGCACCATGTCCGCCCAAAACGAGAACCTCTCGGCGGGCGGAGGCACGGGGGCCGGCACCTACCAGATCGGCGACAGCACCTGTACGGTCAGCAGCTTCAACGGCACGGGCCCGAACCTGGAGTGGCTCGATATTCATTCAGAGGCGAACACCGTGACTGTGTATTCCTGGACACTCCTTTCGGAATACGGTAATACCGGCGTGGTCACCCTGAATCTGGCCAGCGGCGGATGGAAGCAGGAATGGACCCCGGGCGGCAGCGGTTCTGCTGCGATCACCGTCTCCAGCGGAATCGACTTCTATCAGGGCGCGCCCACCACCAGCATCGATCCCGACTACTGCTATTGGAACGACAGCGTGAGTTTCGACGTTCTCATTGGTAGCACGATCACCGTGGTCTGCCTGACGACAGGCAGGGCTTACGGTGGCCTGACAGATTCCGGAGCCATCGGGGGCGGAGGGGCAGAGGCAAGTTTCACTATTCCGGTCGAGGTCCCCGATCCGACCACGATCGCCTTGCTTGCGACCGGGAGTCTGCTCGCGGTCCGCAGACGCAGGACATCTTGAGAGACGGCGATCTCGCTACACACAACAGAGGATCTCAACCGGATGCGCTTCCGGGCGACTCCCACCGAACGGTGGGAGTCGCCTCGCCCCCTCACAAGAGCCGTCGCTACGGCTGATCGTGCATCGCCCTACGTCTCCCTCACCGCCGCGGCCACCGGCAGCCGGGCCGCACGAATCGCCGGGAACAGTCCGCCGATCAGACCGATCGTCGCCGCCCACAGAATGGCACCCGCCAGAAGCTGCGGCGTCACCGAAAACGCGAACGCCACCTGGCTGAACGTCTGCCAGTTGATTGTCGTCGCCTTGAAGTTGTTGAAGGCGAAGTACGCCGCCACCGCACCCACCCCGCCGCCGATCAAGGCCAGCACCAGCGACTCGAACATCACCGACAAGACGACCGGGCTCGAACCGAAGCCCAACGCCCGCAGCGTGGCGATCTCCCGCGTGCGGGCGGCCACCGCACTGTACATCGTGTTCAGCGCACCCGACAGCGCCCCCAGCGCCATCAGGGCCGTCACCATGTAGCCCACCGTCTCGATGAACTTGGTCAGCAGCGTGGATTGTTCGGCAAGGAAGTCGGCCTGCCGGATGGCCTTCACCTTGAGCTGCGGATTCGTCGTCAGCGCGTCCTTGAACGACTGAAACGCCTTCGGAGAGCTCAGCTTCGCATAGACCGACTGAAAGGAATCGCCTCGCTGAAAGGCGGGCTGAAGAACGGCGGCATCGGTCCAGATCTCCGACTCCGCGGCGCCGCCCCCGCCCGAAAAGATGCCCACGACATCCCATTCGTTCTGACCGACGCGAATCTTCTTGCCCACGTCCAGCCCGGCAATCGTTCCGGCGGCGCCCGCCCCGACGATCACCTCGTTGCGGCCCGGCTGGAACATCCGGCCCTCCACAACCCGGATGTCGCCCCGAACCGCAGCCCCTTTCTGAACGCCTCGCAGCGAGACGTTTGCGTCGGTGCCGGTCGATCGCTTCGGAAGATTGATGATCACGAACAGCTCGGCGGAGATCAGCGGCCCCTCGGCCGTCTGGGCCAGCCCCGGCGCGTTGGCAATCAGCCGAGTCTCCTCGCGCGTCAGCGCGCTGGTCATCTCGTTGTCGGCACCGCTGCGGAGCACGATGACAATGTCCTGCGGGCCCGTAACCGTCATCGCCGTGCGGAAGCCCACCGCGATGGAAAGCACCCCGACGAAAACCGCCACGACGCCCGCAATGCCCACCGCCGCGGCAAAGGCCGAACCCCGGCGCTCCGGAATCGTGCGCACATTCACGAGCGTCAAAGAGACAACTTGCGAAATCCAGTTGATCACGCTTGCCTCCCCAATGCGACGGCGATCCGCAGCCGCATCGCCTGCAGCGCCGGCAGAATGCCCGCCACCATGCCGAGAGCCACGACCAGCGCCACACCGATGAGCGCCTGCTCCGACGGCAGATAGAACACCGGCAAGATCGACGGCACGGGGCTGCCGCGGACCGTCACGATCCACGCCACAAACAGGCCGGCCAGCCCACCCACCGTGGCGATCAGGCACGACTCGGCCAGCACCAGGGCCAGCACCAGTTCGTTCGTGAAACCCATCGCCTTCAACACGCCCAGTTCGCCGGTGCGCTCGCGCACCGCCTGGGCCATCGTGTTGCCCGTTACCAGCAGAATCGTAAAGAACACGGCGCTCAGAATGGCGATCAGGATCGTGCCGATGCTGCCGATCTGCTGGACGAATCCCTGCGCGAACGCCCCCTCCGGCTCGCTCTTTGTCTCATAGGGCGAGTTGGCAAACTCGGCGTCGATCGCCTTGGCGATTTCCGCCGTGCGATTCGGATCGCTCACGCGAACCACATACCAGCCGACCTGCCCCTCGCCATACTCACGCCCCTCGTCGAAATAGTCGTACCGGAAGAAGAACCCCGACGTGTCCGTCCCCTTCTTCGCCCCGTCGAAAATGCCGACGATGTCGAACTCCCAGGCCCCCTCCCCTTTCCGCGGCCAGATCGGAGAGGTCAGCGGCACGCGGTCGCCGATCTTCCACTGAAAGCGCTCGGCCAGCGTCCGACCGACAATCGCGCCGGTCCGCTTCTTCAGCCAGGCCTGCTTCTGATCGTCCGGCAGCAGATACTCCGGAAACATCGCCAGGAACGGCTCGGGGTTGACGGGGAAGCTGCCGAAGAAGTTCTTCGGCTCGTTCTGATAGACGCCGTTGAACCACGTCCAGTGAACCGCCGAGGTCACCCCGGCGATCCGCTCCATGCGGGCCCCGTACGTCACCGGAAGCGTCATGATGAGCGATACCTTGTGGCGAACGATGAGCCGGTCGGCACCGGCCATGGTGACGCCCGCCGTAAAGGCCTCTTTCAGCGCGCACAGAAGGCCATAGAGCACGAAGGCGATGAAGATCGAAAGCACCGTCAACGTCGTGCGCAGCTTCTTCCGCTTCAGATTGCTCCAGACGAGAAAGAGGAATTTCACTCCGGCTTCTCCGTGGAAAGCTGGCCCTTGTCCAAATACACGGTCCGCGTCGCGCGGGCCGAGGCATGCGGGTCGTGCGTGACCATGATGATGGTCTTGCCGTGCTCGCGATTGAGCGCCTGCAACAAGCTCAACACCTCATCGCCCGACTTTCGATCGAGATCGCCCGTCGGCTCGTCGCACAGCAGCAGGGTCGGGTCGGTGACGATGGCCCGGGCAATGCCCGTCCGCTGCTGCTCGCCGCCCGACAGGGTGCGCGGATAGTGCCGGCTGCGATGCGTAAGGCCGACCACCTTCAATGCGATCTCCACGTGCCGGCGCCGCTCCGCCTTCGACAGGTGAGTCAGCAGCAGCGGCAGCTCGACGTTGCGCTCCGCCGTCAGCACCGGCATCAGGTTGTAAAACTGGAACACGAACCCCACGTGCCTCGCCCGCCACGCGGCCAGTTGCCGGTCGGACATCTGATCGATCCGATCGCCGCCGACCTCCACCGATCCGCTCGTCGGCCGGTCCAGGCCGCCGATCAGATTCAACAGCGTCGTCTTGCCCGAACCGGACGGCCCCATCAGGGCCAGAAACTCACCTTTGGGCACACTCAGGTCGAGCCCCGACAACACGTGGATCTCTTCCGAACCCCGATGAAACGTCCTTTCGACGTCCTTGGCATGCACAAGAACGGCGTCACCGCTGCTCATCATTTCGTCTCCGTGACCCTGGCGCCGTCGGCCAGGCTGTCGAAGCCTTCCACCACCACACGGTCGCCGCCGCCGACCCCCGCGGCAATCTCCACCTGTTCGCCCAGAACGGCACCGAGCGTCACCGCACGCCGTTCGACCCGGCCGTCGCGCGCGACCCACACAACGTCCCGGCCGTCGTGCTTGCGAACCGCCGCCTTCGGAACGGTCGGGTTCTGCCGGGCCGCCGCCGCCTCTCCCGAACTCTGAAACGCCACCTTCACGCTCATGTCGGGAAGGATGCGCGGGTCGAGCTTCACGAACCCCACACGCACCTTCACCGTAGCCTTCTGCCGATCGGCCGTCGGAATGATCGCGATCACCTTGGCCGGAATGTGCCACTCGGGATACGAATCGAGCGTAGCTTCCACAGGCTGACCCGACTCGACGCGGTTCAGGTAGCTCTCGCTGACATCCACCTCGATCTCGAGCGAACTCATGTCCACGATCGTGCAGATGCCGGTGCGGGTGAAACCGCCCACCGACATCGGCGAAATCATCTCCCCCGGCTGCGAGTTCTTCGTCGTCACAATCCCCGAAAACGGCGCCCGAATCACCGTGTCGTCGAGCTGCTGCTTCCAGAGCGCCACCTCGCGCTCGCTCACCGCGATGTCGGCCGCCTGCCGCTCCAGCCGCGCCCTCAGCGAACGCGCCGTCGTCTCGGCGCGATCCAGCTCCACCGGACTGGCCGCCTGCTGAGTCGCAAGCCGGGCGTATCGTTTCACTTCGCGATCGGCCAGATCCAGATTCGCCTGAGTCTCACCGAGCGCCGTGCGGGCCGCCCCCAACTGGGCCTCCGCCAGATGAAGGCTCTTCTCCACATTCGACGAGTCGATCCGTGCGAGCACCTGCCCCGACTCGACCTTCATCCCCTCCTCGACAAACACGTCCATCACCTTGCCCGTCACCTTCGAGGAAACCGTTGCCTTGCGCCGGGCGTTTACATATCCCGAGGCGTTCAAGAGGGTCTTGTCGCCTCCCGATGTCCTCTCCTGAACCACGACCGTCCGGACGGCCACCGTCTTCGACCGGTTCACCCACAGAAACCACCCGCCGCCAGCCGCCATGACGGCCAACGCAGTGACGATCAGCACGATCGGCAGCCGGCCGCGCGGCCGGTGTGCGCGGTCGATACGCAGTGAATCGAGGGTCTCTCTGTCCGGACTCATCGTGTGGGAGACTCCGACTGTGTCGGCTTCAGTCTGGCTCGTCTAATCCGTGAACCTGAGCCTTCGCCTCTTTCGCCGCGGCATTCCGGTCCGTTTCCCTTTGCCACCCAGGCAACCACAACCGAACTCAGAGGCCCTGGGGGTTCGATGCCTTTCTGCTTGCCGCAAACACATCAATCTACTCGTACCGTCATACCCTGCCAAGGGCACTTTCTACCCTCGCACGCCGCCGAACCCCTTCCCGAGGAGACAACCCGGTGGGCCGTCGCTTGCCGGCATGCCTTGTGGAGTGACCTTATTGCCAGATCGGCTGTCCCTATGCACAATAGGGATGCTCCGTGGCGCCAAAATCGGATGGCGATGGTCCGACATGCACGGCGCCGTTCATCACATGAATGCCTCACCCGATGCACCGGGACGAAACAACTCGATCCCGGCGCAAGAGTGAAACGTGAGTTCACTGTCTCGTCGTACAAGGAGTAGGATCATGAAACCGACGTACGCCCTGATGTGCTCGTTGGCGACGATCGTCGCCGTGACCCTCATGCAGGCCGGTTGCCGCGAGGAACCGAAACAGACCCCCGCCAAGCCCTCGGCGCCCGAGACCAAGACCACGCCGGCCCCGAAGCCTGCTGAGACCGCCACCAAGCCGGCCAAGCCCACGACGACCACGGCGGCCATTACCCAGAAGACCTGCCCGGTATCCGGCGAGCCGATCGACCCCAAGGTCTGGACCGAGCACGAAGGCAAGAAGATCTATTTCTGCTGCAAGGATTGCATCGCAAAGTTCAAGGCCGAGCCGGCCAAGTACATGGCCAAACTGAAGTAGCCGCGACACTCTGCCGTGCCGCGGCACAGCGGCTCTGTAGACGCGACGTCCCGTCGCGTTTGAATGTCGTATCCAAGAGCTCACGACATAGTCTCAGGTGCCCCGGCCGATCCTGACCGGCAACGGCAGTACGATCCCTGGGCGCAATGCGCGGATTCACCAGCCATGCCCCCGCCCCAGCAACGCTGGGCAAACATGACGACCCTACTCCTTCGTGAGAACCCGCCATCACCCGCCCGTCCCCGTTTCACTGCCGCATTCCGGACAGCGGCCGCTCTCGTTGCCGGTGAGGTCGTAGCCGCACTGCTGACATCGCCACGAAGGATACACGCGATCGCGATACCACAGCATCACCGTGGGAACCAGCACGAGCATCCACAGTTCCCACAAAGGAATGTCCACCTCGTACTTCCACCCCAAACCCGCCTGATACCGGTAGCGATCGAGGCGATGCCACCACATCCAGGTGGCGTCCTCATGGGCGGTGCCGAACGTCCAGCCCGTGTTCATGCCGTGATCGCTGCGAAAGACTTCGATCCCCATGCCTCCACGTCTCAGGACGAAGTTGACGCACCACCGCGGCGACGAACCACCCCGGCCCTGTTCCCAGGTCCGGCACGCCCACACCCGACCGCTCACCACACAGAGAATCACCAGCGCACCGCAGGCCAGCACTCCCGCCCACTTCAGCACCCGTCGCACTCGGGACCGCCGTCGCACGCCCGCCACGCCTCCCGACCGTCAATCTGCCCCCGAACCTCCGCCCGATACTCTAACCCTCAACGTCCTCCGCTGTCTCTCCACGCCTTGGGCGGATGGATGGGGTCTCGAATGCTGCGGCGTGCGTGAGGAGTGATCGACGCTCGAGAGCCCTCTGAAAAGAAGTCCGCGGAAGAAATGAAATCGCGAGATATCTGCTATCGAAGCAGAAGCAACGACGAGAGCGGCAACGAGACGATCCGCGGGTCGTCCGTTGCAGCGTCGTCCGTGAGCGTCACGAGAAGACCGAAGGGGGCATTGTAGTGGGCCTTCTCTATGAACGAGCGCAGACCAAAGCTGTCGCGATGCTCGATCCGCTGCCGATACTTCACCTCGACAGGGATGCGCTGCTCGCCGACAGTCAGCACATAATCGACCTCCGGCTCTGCACCGCGTTCGGGAAAGTGCGATACGCCAAGGCCGAGGATGGATCGGAAGAAATACCCGGTCGCACTCTCAGCTATGTGACCTGCCAGGTCGCTCAGGTGCGGCGAGGCCTCGAGCCCGTCCGGGCTCATCGGAACAACTTCCTGAAGCCAGGCCGCTCGCAAGGTGTGGTCACACAAACACACTTTGGACGGCCCTCGCCGCTTCTTGAGTTTCATCTCCAGTGGTTCGATCAGTCGCAGCAGAAGCGTCCCGTCCAGAAACCGCAGGTAGGCCAGCACCCGTTGCCAGCCAATTCCGCCGCCCATCGCCTGATTGATCTCGTTCAAGTAGATGGCCTGCCCGGGTGATTGCCCGATGTATCGGCAGGCCAGCCGAAAGACCTCTTCGAGTAGCCCCTCGTCCCTCTTCTGCCCGCGGGGGCCCATTCGCAGATCGTGCTCGATCGCCCGGCGTACCACCGTCTCATTGAGGAAGTCGGCCACGCGCTCCCAGGGCTGATCGGCACGAGCATGAGAGACCGGGTAGGCACCGCGCTCCGAAAACGCCGTGAAGGCACGACACCGAGAGTCCGCTTGTTCCTCGCCAAACCGCCTCAATCCCAGCCAGAAGTCCTTGTCCTTGAACGGCGCAAGCCCATTGTCCGGCAGATACGCAGGAATCGCAACGCACCCTCGCAGTTCGCCGATCTCCCTGAGCAGCAGTGGTCCCATCTCCAATGTTGTGAAGCGCCCGGCAAGACTGTCACGACCGGCCTCGATACGAAGAGCCGAACTCCCCGTCACCAACAGCCGGACAGGATGCATGTCCACAAGATGCTTGATCTGGGGTGCCCAGTCCGAGAGGTTCTGAACCTCGTCCAGGAAGATGAACGCCTGTCGATTGTCCCACGCAGCCTGATTAAGACTCTCCTTCAGGATGTTCTCCGAGAACCACCGGCTCAGCTCGAGGATCGGCTCGGTCAGTTCGCGAAGACGCGGCAGTTCGTCAAACTGAACACGGAAGATCCGTTGCGGTTCCACCCCGTCATCCAGCAGCGCTTCGATGATCTGATTCAGGAGAGTCGTCTTGCCGACCTGACGCGGTCCGCGCAAGACGACGGCGGGAGCCAAACCACTCTTGAGACCCTCAAGCACAGGTCGAAAGGCCCATCGGCGCATCTTTGGGAGCCCGAAGAGCCGTTCTCCCCGCCACCAGGGGTTGCCATCTCGTATGTTCCCCTCCAAGCCGGAGGACAACAGCGCAAACAACGTTGTGGAGGCTTGTCTTGCCACGGGCTCATTCTACCTTCGGCACACCCCTGCAACCAGCCAGGCCCGCGCAGGGTCTTCTTATCCCCGGAAAGAGGTCAAGCTTGGCTACCCGGGCGCGGGGACACTCTGGTTTCTGGACAAGCCTCTCAAAGCGGGTTCCGTTGCGACGGTCCAAGACGACGCCCCGCGCCGATCGCGGGAGACTTGGCCGTGTCAGCCCACAAGACCGGAGAAAGCTCGAAGACCGGGTAGGCTCAACGGGGGTGGGTGCTGGTATGATGGCGGAAGATCGGCCGGCAGCGCAGCCGGCTAAGGTTATCTGGCAAATGCGAGATGGAAGGATCTTACGAGCCACGCTGTGAAGGAAGTCATGACGGGCGGCCGAATCAGATCGCGTCTTGCACTCGATGCGGCAGTGACGTTCCTGTTCCATGTCGGATGTCACGGATGCGGCGCCACGCAGGCCGGTCGTTCACATAGTGCATCCAGAGAATAGGAGTTCCATATGTACAAGAAGGCTGTCTTTCCCGGGAAATACATCCAAGGCGTCGGCGCCATAGGCGAACTGCCCGCACTGATAGATCTGCTGGGAAAACAGGGGCTCATACTCGCCTCCCCCTCGGCGAACGACAAGGTCCTTCCCGGATGCGGTATCGACCTGAGGGCACAGGCCATCCCAATCGAAGTATTCCACGGCGAGTGTTGCGAGACTGAGTTGGCCCGGCTGTCCGCCATCGTTGCGCAAAAGCACGTGGATGTTCTTGTCGGCATGGGTGGGGGAAAGACCATCGACACCGCGAAAATCGTGGCCGATCGGGCGGGCATACCGGCAATCATTATCCCCACGATCGCTTCGACCGATGCACCGTGCAGCGGATGCGCGGTGTGCTACTCACAGGACGGGGTCTTCGAGACCGTTTACTATCAGAAGACGAACCCGGCGGTGGTGCTGGTTGATGTGGGGATCATCGCAGCGGCGCCGACACGTTTTCTGGTGGCGGGGATGGGCGACGCGCTGTCGACCTGGTTCGAAGCCAGGTCCTGTGAGCGTACCCAGTCGGCGAACGAGTGCGGCGGATATTGCACAACGGTAGGACTGCACATCGCCAGACTCTGCTATGAAACACTGCTCGCCTATGGTGTGGCCGGCAAAGTCGCGAGTGAGCGGCATATCGTCACCCCGGCTTTCGAGCACATTGTCGAGGCCAACATTCTGCTGAGCGGAATCGGGTTTGAAAGCGCCGGACTGGCGGCCGCCCATGCCATTCACAATGGCCTCACCGCACTGGCGGAAACCCATTCGTTCTACCACGGCGAGAAAGTGGCCTTCGGTACTCTGGCCGGGCTCCAACTCGCAGACGCCTCCGCGGAGGAATCGGACACGGTCTTCGCCTTCTGTGAGGACGTCGGCCTGCCAACCACCCTTGCGGACATCGGTCTGGGAAAGGCCGGCCGGGAGAAGCTGATGGTGGCGGCCCAGAAGACGTGCGAGCCCGGACAGTCCGTCCATCACGAAGCGGGCGTCATCACTCCGGAAAGGGTCCTCGATGCCATGCTCGCGGCGGACGCCCTCGGCCAGATAAGAAAAGGTGGTAGAAAAGACCACCGGGCATGAGAACGGTGGGAGCGCAGGATTCCCAACAGAGCAAAGAGAATTGACAGGCTTGGCCTCGCGAATACCGGCAACCAACCGTTCGCCAGCGAACCAACGGTGCCGTCAGCAACGGACCAGGCGTCACATACCCCCCTTGCACAGCGGAATCACAAACCGGAGGTGGACCATGCTCGTGAGCCCTCTGATGTTCGGACCGACGCTGCTTCTGCTTGCAGCCACATCGAGCGGCGCCCCGCAGGCGCCTCGGGCCGAGGACCTGGCGGAAAGCCGTTCCTGGACCCTCGCGAAGTTCGAGGGGGTGGTCCCCGCTCGCCCGACAACGCCCGGCCTGATCGTCCTGGCCAATCACGGGGTCGTCTGTAAGAACGCTCGCGGCGACCGACCTATGAAGATCGTCGACAAGCCGTACGCTCGCGGCCTCTACTGCCACGCCACCAGCAAGGTCGTCGTCCGACTGCCTTCGCCCGGCAAATGCCTCAGCGCCGTGGCCGGCGTCGATACCAACGATCAGACCTCCGGTGGGCGCGGCAGCGTCGTCTTCAGCGTGACCGTGGGCGGCAAAGGGGCCTTTCGCACGGGCGTCATGCGAGAGGGTATGCCCGGCGTACCCGTTCAGGTCGACCTGAACGGGGCAACCGAATTCACCCTCGAGGTTGGCGATGCCGGCGACGGCATAAGCTGCGACCAGGCCGATTGGGTCGATGCCCAGGTCACGTTGGCCGGCGGCGAAACGCTGTGGCTCGGCGACATGCCGATCATCGCCCAGGGCAGGCAGCCCTACTCGACCGATCCACCCTTCTCGTTCGCCTACGGCGGCAAGCCGTCCGGCGAATTGCTCACGTCGTGGGGCCTCGAACGCCACAGCCGAAAGCTCGACGAGGTCCGGACCGAGCGGACGATCACCTGCACCGACCCCGCATCGAAGCTGACCGTCCGCTGTGTTGGCGTCGAATATCGCGACTACCCCACCGTTGAGTGGACCCTTTACTTCAAGAACCATGGGATGGCCGACTCGCCTATCCTGTCTGACGTCCAGGCGATCGACACGGTATTCGAACGAGGCGGCCAGACTGAATTCGCCCTGTACCACAATCGCGGCGACGACTGCACACCGACCTCCTACGAGCCGCTTCAGACGACGTTGGGACCCAAGGCCACGGCGCGATTCGCGCCGGCCGGCGGCCGCCCGACCAACGGGGCGTTCCCGTACTACAACCTGAGCATGGGAGACGAGGGCGTCGTCGTTGTCCTGAGCTGGGCCGGCCAGTGGGCCGCACAGCTCGCCCGCGACGAGGGCAACACGCTGAGGTTTAGAGGCGGACAGGAACGAACGCACTTCAAGTTGCACCCCGGCGAAGAGGTCCGCGGCCCGATGGTCGTCGTCCAGTTCTACAAGGGCGATTGGCTCCGCGGGCAAAATATCTGGCGGCGGTGGATGGTCGCTCATAACCTCCGCAAGATCGGCGGCCGGACCATCCGCCCGCAGCTTTCGATATGCACGGGCAACTACTACCCCGGCCTGATGAGTAACGCCGCCCAGGAGATTGCCTTCCTCCGCCAATACGTCGAACAGGGCATCAAGGTCGACAACTGGTGGCAGGACGCCGGCTGGTATCCCTGCGACGGTGTCACCTGGCCCAAGACGGGGACGTGGGAAGTCGACCCTGTCCGATTCCCCAAAGGCCTGCGCGAAGTGGGTGACTTCGCCCGGTCGCACGGCGTCAAGACGCTCGTTTGGTTCGAGCCGGAACGCGTCCACGCCGGGACGTGGCTGACCGAGAATCATCCGGAGTGGATCCACGGGGGCAAGAACGGCGGGCTCCTCAGGCTCGACGACCCCAACTGCCGCGTATGGCTGACCGACCACATCGACAAGATCATCACCGAACAGAAGATCGACTTCTATCGCCAGGATTTCAACATCGACCCGCTCGACTTCTGGCGGCGCAACGACGCACCCGATCGCCAGGGCATAACCGAAATCCGTCACGTCGAGGGCTACTTTGCCTATTGGGACGAGTTGATCCGCCGCCATCCGGATATGCCCATCGATTCCTGCGCCTCCGGCGGACGGAGGAACGATCTGGAGACGATGCGCCGTTCGGTCCCGTTGCTCCGGAGCGACTGGTACGCGTCGCCTTCGGGTCAGCAATGCCAAACCTACGGCATGTCCCTTTGGCTGCCGTTCCAGGGCACAGGCGTCATCCACGAGAAAGACGAGTACTGGTCCCGCAGCTCCCTGGTGGCCGAGTTCAGTTTCGGTCCCGGTTCGGAGGGGTTGCAGGTCGTGGACTTCAAGCGTCTGCGGCGAGTGCTCGACGCATGGCGCCGGCTCGCGGACTACATCTTAGGCGACTTCTATCCCCTGATGCCCTACACGCAATCGACCGACACATGGATGGCCTGGCAGTACGATCGCCCCGATGCGGGTGGCGGGGCCGTCCAGGTCTTTCGGCGCGAGACGAGCGTCTACGAGGCCGCCCGGTTCAAGCTGAAAGGGCTGGACCCCCAAGCTATCTACACACTGGAAGATCTGGACCAGCCTGAACCACGCCGCGCCTCCGGTGCCGAACTGATGGACAAGGGCCTATCCGTCAGTCTGAAGGACGCAGGCTCAGCGGCCATCATCGTCTACAAACGCGCGACGCCGTAGGGGTCCATGCCGCTCGATTGGAGTCGTGTGGGTCGGATCAGCAGGCCCGACAAACCGTTCATTAATTCGGCAGCAAGGTCAGCCAGTACTTGTAGCAGTCGGCTGTGGCCCAATGCTGGCCGGAGAATTCGCCGTACAGCGTGATCAGCAGCTCCAGCTCGTGCGTCTCCCGGTTCTCCAGGAGCGAGAAGTTGGAGAACTGGATCTGATCCGACTGGTCCGGCCGGCGGTTGTCGATGACCGTCACCGTGTCCCGCTTGAGTGCGGGCGTCTTCTCCTCGACCTCCGCGATGATGAGCGGGAATCGTGGCCAGTTGCCCCTCGGCGGATTCGGTGAGATGTTGCCGACGTAGTACAGCTTGCCCGTCACGCTGTGGCGGATCAGGCCGCACATCGTCGAGGGGGTGTAGAACGACGAGCCGTCGTCGTACTTCAGCTCCCGAATTTCGCTGAACGTCATACCACCCTCTGGAGAAACTGCATGCCACCGCCGCCCGGGTGTTTGCGGCGTGTCGGAGCCGCGCAGCAGCATGAGCACGCGCCCGTCCTTCAACTCGGCGATGACCGGCTCGGCCATCCCGCGAGAGGTGATATTCGGCGAGCCGGAGACCCGTTTGCCGGCCGTCCAGGCATAGTCGCCCTGCGCGGCATCCCACCGGCCGATGAAACACATCGCACCGGCCTTCTCCGGCCTCTGGTCGTTGTCGGGGTCGTCGGGCGCGTTGGCGTGGCCGAGACAGACCAGAATCGTTCCGTTGCTGTGGCGGATCATGTCGGTGGGCGTCCCTTGATTCTTCTTGAGGTAGCCGCTCTTGAGAGGGTTATCCGGGTCAAAGTCGTCTCCGTCTTCGTAGCGGAGCTGCTTTATCGCGCTCCAACTCCGGCCATGGTCGCGGGAAATATGGTAGTAGGAATAGCTGTTGTAAGCGGCTCCACACCGAATCATGCGGACCCAGGCCTCCAGAAGAACGCCCGCTTTGGCGTCATACAGTTGGACGCCGCCGCCCTCCTGCACGAGGGTCCCCTTGAGCGTCCTGTTCGCGTTGGGAACAGGTCTATATTCCGACCACGTGCGGCCATTGTCGTCGGAGAACCGCTCCTTCACCTCGTGCCAGACGTCGCTGACCGATTCGAAGGCGTGGATCTGCCACCGCTCCAGCTTCGGCCCGACGTAGCATTCCCGTAGACACGGCGCGCACTCGGGCCGGGGGTGCTTCTCGTACAACTCCTTCTTCACGCGGATGATGGGCTTGTTCGTCGTCCACGGCATGGCCGCCGGCTCACCGGCGCAAGCGGCCTGTCCGACAAGTGCGATCAATGCAAAAACCGTCGATGTCCCTCGGTTCATGTTGCCTCTCGATGCGCTCCTGACTGAGGGGTCGCAGTTTGTCGGCGGAGGCGGATCGCAGAACCCAGTCGATCACCTCTCATGGGCTGCTCCTCGCGCCGTCGTCTGCGCATTCTCATCGGCTCGAGAATCGGACGCAAGCACGGCGTTCATCCGATCGACTGGCACGTGCTCTGTGCCGTCGCCATGGGCACCCACTACCCTCTCTTCTTGTCGCGCCTCGCACGTGTGATTAAGCTTGCGGCGGCTTGCGGGGGCATGGAGGACGTCCATGCGGCGGATCCTTTCAATCGGATTGAGCATGACACCCCTATGGATCGCCTCGGCCGGGGCGGTCGCCCAGACGCTCGGCTCGCCCGATCGCGCCAGCCCCGGCGACGAGATGATCCAGAACTACCTCCGAACTGCGGCCCAGAAACTCGAGGCCCAGTTCCTTCCCAACGTCGCCACGCCCGAAGACTGGGCAAAGATCCGGCCACGGCTCAAGGAAGAGTATCTGTACATGCTCGGCCTGTGGCCTCTGCCGGAGAAGACGGCGCTCGAACCCAAGACCACGGGGACACTCCGCGGTGATGGCTATGTCGTCGACCTGATCCATTACCAGAGCCGGCCACACCTCTATGTCACCGGCAACCTGTACCGCCCGCCGACGATCGAGCCGGGCCGGCGCTTGCCTGCGGTCTTCTACGTGTGCGGTCATTCCGTGCGGGGGCGAAACGGAAACAAGACGGCCTACCAGTCGCACGGGATGTGGTTCGCCCGGCATGGCTACATCTGCCTCGTCGTCGATTCGCTTCAACTGGGTGAAATCGGCGCGATCCACCACGGGACATATCGCGAGCAGCGCTGGTGGTGGCATTCGCGCGGCTACACGCCGGCCGGTGTGGAATGCTGGAACGGCATTCGCGGGATCGACTACCTCACCAGCCGACCCGACGTCGACCCGGAGCGGATCGCCGTGACCGGAATCAGTGGGGGCGGCGCAGCGACGTTCTGGATATCGGCGGCGGACGACCGCGTGAAGGTGGCCGTCCCCGTCAGCGGCATGGCCGACCTGCTCTCCTACGTCCCCAACCTCACGATCAACGGCCATTGCGACTGCATGTTCATGTACAACACGTTCGCCTGGCACTGGACGCAGATTCCGGCACTCATCGCCCCGCGCCCGTTGCTCTTCGCCAACAGCGACAAAGACCCGATCTTCCCGATGGACGCCAACCGGCGCGTCATCAACCAATTGGAGGAATTCTACGCGGTTTTCGGCGCCGGCGACCGTGTCGACGCGATCGTCAGCCTCGGCGGACATGCCTATCGCAGGGACCTCCGCCAGGGCGCCTTCCGGTTCATCAATACCCATCTGAAGGCCGACCCACGCGAGGTGACCGATAGCGAGATAGACCTCGTGGAAAACGACGCCAAGCCCCCTCACCACCCCATCCCGCCGGAGAAGCTCCGCGTCTTCCCTCAAGATAAAGATATCCCTGGCGACCAGATCAACACCACGGTGGACCGGCTCTTCGTCCAGATGGCCGAGCCGAAGGTGCCGGAGCGAGGGCAGTTCGATCGCTGGAGAGAGGGCGTGCGGGCCGAACTCAAGCGTGTCAGCTTCCGCTGCTTCCCCGACCGGATTCCGCCGGCCAAGCTCGTCGAGCAACTCTCGCCGACGAACGCGAAGATGACCTCGGAACCCGGCATCGAATTCCGCCTGCGAACCCTCGATATGCCCAGGCAGGCCGAGCCGGCTCGCATCATGTTGGTCGTCTCGAGCCCCGACGACCCGGCCGACCCGACCGAATGGCTCAAGCCGCTGGTCCAGCCCGACGACCTCGTCTACCTCTGCGACGCGCGGGGCATCGGCGACACGCGGTGGACGCGAAAGAACCCGCCCAACTACGTGGAACGGTCGCTGGCACTGTTGGGCCGCACGGTGGACACCGGTCGGGTCTGGGACGTCGTTGCCGCCGCTCGATATCTCCGCGAGCGGTCGCAGGGGAAGCTGCCGGTCCACGTGGTGGGCAAAGGCGCGGGCAGTGTCCTCGCTGCCTATGCCACGTTGTGGGAGCCCGACATCGCGGCCGTGACCCTCATCGAGCCTCCGCCCACACACATGGAAGCGGCGGCACCGCAGTTTCTGAATGTACTCCGTGTGTGCGACGTCGCCGACGTCTGTGGCATGCTCGCCCCACGCCCACTGAAGATCATTGGCGCGAAAAGTGATGCCTGGAAGAAGGTCGCCGGCCTCTACGCCGCCGCCGGGGCCGGCGACGCGTTCACCACTCAGCATGAAGGACGTTAGCTCCACTCTCTTGAGATTCGTCGTCCGGACTATCGCCGCTCTTTCGGGAAGACATAGCCCCGCACGTCGCGGGACGGGGGGCCGAATCCGATCTGTTCTTGTCCGGTCTGGGGCCCATCGTTACGCTTGGTTCGGTCTGCATGAACGCCTTGGAGAGCGGCCGTGCGGTTGATCGTCATGTTCGGACGTTGGCGTGAGGCGGTGAAAGCACGCCAACCGTCGAACCAGGGACAGGTTTTCGACCACAAGCTCTACTTCGGAAGAGACGGTGAACCCATTGTCGTGTGGGAAGACTTCTTCCCAATGTAGTCCTGCGGCAACATACGGAGAAAGCCGGCCCTGCGGTCCGGCCGGACTTCCTCACGCCGCTTCAAACGGATGGCGCCACCTCAAACCTGAGAAACGGGCGTAGTCGCGGTCGGTGGTGATCCATTCGCACCCGCTCTCAATGGCCAGCGCGGCAAGATAGGCATCGGGAATCAAATTCCCCTTGGCCTGTGCACGCCGGCAAAGATCGCTGAAGATGCCCCAATGCCGCGGACCCGGCGCGATCACCACACACTGCGGGCGCCCGCGAAGCTGATCCGCAAACTGCAGGGCCGATTCAACCGTGTCGGGATGCTGGAAGACTCGGGGATGAGTCACAATACGGATGAAGCCGCTCAGAACGGTATCCGACATACCATAGGCCTGAGCGCCGTTGATCAACCGCTCGAGCCATTCACGATAGTCGGCATGTTGTGCGTGGTCACGGCGAAAGGCATAGACGAGGACATTCACATCAGGAAGGAGCATCGCCACGCTCCATCAAATCCAATAGCGCCGCGGAGCTGTCGAGGTCTACCCCTGGGCACGTTCCCGGCGGCTGAGTCGAAACGACCAGCTTGACGCGGTCCGGCTTGTGGTGTTTGACGGTTCGGGCCAACGACTCCCGTAGCGCATCCTCGACCACCGCTCGGAGCGGACGGTTGGTTTGCGCTGCCAGCTCTTTGGCTCGGCGCAAGAGAGCTTCGTCAATATCAAGGGTTGTTCTCATGCATAATAGCATACTATTGAGGCATATTGATGTCGAGTCCGGACCCCTCTGTTGGCGGAGGACGGGGTGGGCACCTTCGCGGCGTTCACACAGACTCGGCTCAACGCCGGGCCGCACGGCCGGCAGGCTGCTACCCGGCGGACTCCGAGAGACGTGGCACTGACGCCCTCCAATTCCTCGTCGACCGCTGCCATGAACTCGGAGTCAAGGTCTTACGCATCGCAACAGATCAGCCACGACAGCCAGACGGACCCATCACGTACCCACTGCGCATGGTTCCTCAAGACAGGGACCGTCAGAGACGGGTCGCTCAACCGGACGCGGCCTGAAGTTCGCATCTTCTTCTGCGAATTGAGTTTACGTGCGTTGATAGAGCCGTCTTATGGCGGAGGGGACCGCTTGTGCCGCGTCTCTCCGGCCGAGCGGTCCCCCCCCGGTCAGGCCACCTAATCGGAAGGTTGCGTCGTTATCGCCGGATACGTCAGCGGGATGTCGCAGTCGATGGACCCGCCGCTCGTGGTCTGGTCCATCTGTTGCACCACAAAGAAGAAGAGTGGGAAGGCCTGGCTCTTAACAAGCGTGGTGTACAGACTGACGTGCATCGAGGCGTTGCTCTGACGGACCTGGGGGGTCACCCTCCATATCCAGTCATTCTCTGGCGTAAACGTTTTTGTGGCCAGGGTCGGCGGAGCCGGCATGCTGCCATAAGCGAAGCTGTTGTATGCCTGGGGCCGTGCGAAAACATAGAGCCAATGCGCATCGTTCCCCTGACCGTAACACTCGTTGGTGACCGTACAATCCTGAACCGAGAATTCCGTCGAGTGGGTGATACTCATGCCCGCGCTGATGCCGGCCTCGGGCCCCTCTTTCGTGTACGTCAAGTCGCCGCCGATGTCGAAATCGATCCCATTGCTGATCGTCGTCTCATTGTTGACCGTCTCGGGAATGGGCGGTCCCTCGAGATCAACCACGCTCGGCTGATCGAGGTATCCGTTTATGTAATTGTCCATCTCGACCTGGCCGAGGTACCAGCCCTTAATCTCGGAGCCGATGCCAGTGGCCCACTGAACCGACGGAGCGTACGCAACGTTGCTATCGAAAGCGCACTTCTCCTGGATATAGAACCAGTCGTCTCCTGACGTCATACTGTGACAACTGTAGATGTAGAAGGAGGCTTGGTAGTGGTTCCCGTACTCGCCGAAGAGCTTCTGCGTAACAAAGCCCTGCGCAAGCGAAGTCAAATCGCCGCTGCTTCCGTCCATCTGCGCCGCCAGCTTCAGAGTCTCGTGCGCCTTGGCGGCTCCGCCGGTAGGCTTGCGCTGGCCGTTCTGTTTCAACCACGCGACCAGGTAGTCCACGCGACCCTGCTGATCGGTTGAGTTGTCCGTGTAATCCGCACTGACCGGCGGATAATGCTCCAACTCATAAAGGTCACCGCCGGTTTCCAGATCCAGACCGTACACCTCGAGGTATCCATACCCCACGGCAAGTCTGTGCTGATGCGTCGTCTTGAGCAGGTGCTCGTACGCGGCGTCAACCTGCTGAGGCGTCGCCTGGATCAGCGCGATCGGCTGGCGCGCCTGAAACGCGGCCAGAATACTCGCCTTCGCCGTGTCTGTCAGGGTGCCGACCGCGTTGGCATCGATCAAAATCGGCGCGTCCGTGCTCGTTCCGTCGTAGGGCAGCATGTTCGGACATGCAACGGCCAGCTCTTCAATCAGAACCCCCCTCAGTTGGCCCACCAGATAGACCTTCCCCGGGTAAACCCCAAACCCCGGCGGAGTGGTTGCGTTCGGGTCCGTGCCGGTGCTGTTTGGATCGCCCGTGGGGAAAAACTGGAACCCGCACCCGCCGACAACACACACAAACGCCAACAACCAGAGAGTAGTTCTGCGGACCATTGTCTGGGATCTCCATAGATTAGTGGGATGCTAACACACTGAGATCCCTATCGGCACCTTGGGAGGCATTGATCATCACGACCTGGGAGGAAATGAAGTGAACCAATACGCCTCCTCAATAATAGCGATATTCCCACTGCCCTATGGCCACTCGCAACGAGCCCTGGACGTGCTGACAGGGGCCTCGCGGGCCACCCACCGGCGGGTCTCTTCTCGTCGTCCGATGGCGCGGAATCGCAAGGCGTCCCCCATTCCTCCGAGATTGACAAGCTCTTCCGTGCAATCTACTATGTAGTCACACAACGAATCAATGGTGACTACAATGCCCACACCACCTGTCCGGAAGTCGAAATCGCGCCGCCATGCCAAGGGCGCCGAAAGCCGACCCACGATCGGCATCCGCGATCTCAAGGCACGCGCCTCCGCCATTATCAGCGACGTGAAGAGCCGACGCGTCAGTTATGCGGTGACCAAGCGGGGAGGAATTGAGGCACTGATCGTCCCGGCGGATGCAGGCGAACGGCTGATCTCCCCGGCACCGGCCGAGGGCGCCTGGGTGGCGTGGCAGACTCTGGCGGATCAGTTGGCCCGACAAGCCGAAAAGAGCAGCACGCGATCGGCGGTCGAAGAGCTGGATCGAATCAGGCGATAGCATGCAGCTCATCACCATAGACTCCAGCGTGTTCGTCAGCGCGGCCCGCCCGTCCGAAACAGGCCATCAAGAGAGCCTCGCCTTTCTGAAGTGGGTTCGACACACACGTCCGCGATTGTTCTTTCCCACATTGGTCATCGTCGAAACGGCCGCAGCCCTCAGTCGAACCGGCAGCAAGCCCGACACGGCGCAACAGTACGCCCTCGCGGTCGGCCAACTGCCGAACACCGTCCTGGTCGCGTTGGACGAGGAACTGGCCACGCAAGCCGCCGCCCTTGCGACGGAACACAAGCTCCGCGATGCCGATGCCGTCTACGTGGCAACCGCGTCACTGTTTGCGGCGGAACTGGTGACCTTGGACAGGGAACAATTGGAGCGAGGAGCCGGAATCGTCCGGACCCGAACCCCCTCCGCCATCATTGCGACAACCTCGAAGTAACCGCCCCCGATCCCTATGCCGTCTGTCTATCGGCAACGACGCCGAGAGATGCAAGCTGCCAGCCCACCCAGACCCAGAAGGCACAGGCTGGCGGGCTCCGGCACCTCGAGCAGCTCGCAGGGACCCCGGAAGCTTATCCAGCCGGGCGGGGCGGGATTCGACTCGTCGAAATCGCCCACAATGGTCGCACCGAATCCCGGGTAGAACGTCCCCGTGATCCAGGCGTAGTAGGTGGGATCCGCCGGAATCGAAGCGTACGGCGAGTAGTCAATGCTCAAAGACACGTCGCTGCCGATGAGGGACAACGAGCGCACATCTCCGGCCGGGTAGATCCCACCAAACGTAATGTAACCGTAGCGGTCGTTCATGGCGTCGTATGCGTTCAAATGGAGGGAGAAGGTCTCGATCGGATATGGAGGCGTCCCGGACGGATTCCCGTTGACGTCGAACTTCTCATCGACGTACCACGTCCCCGTCCAATCCCCATAAAGCTCCCAGACATCTGCAAAGACACCCGTCGGGATCGACAGAACGACGGCCAAAGCAAAGATCGTCTTCATTGCCACTCCTGCTTTTCAACACGATGTACGTAGACGAATTCTCGAGACTTCCGTGAGTCCGGAAGCCCACCCCGGCACGCTCGGCGCCCGGTATGCCTGCCCAAGAAATGCGAGGCTCGCAATAATGGATAGGCTTCGAAGTGAGTGATAGTCAACTGGAATCCGAAAAAACGTCTCAGTCATGGCATCGCGTTGGTCCGGCGCAGCCCGTATTCCCGACCCTCAGCCTCAGTCGAATCGCTTCACAACAACACCCCCGTCTTCATGCTTCCCGCGAGCGAGCCGCGCCTGCACAAAAGCCGCTTGCGAAATCGCGCAAGGATCGGTCTGATGGATCCAGCCGTGAGTCTCGCGACTTCGCGGAGACCGGCTGCGAAGACCCTGATCCCAGGAGGCCGCCATGCTTTCTCGTCGTACGTTTCTCGGTGCGCTCGGTACAGGCCTCGCCCTCAGGTCCGTCAGGGGTGAACCCCTCGAAGGCGGCCCTACGACAACCGCACGCTCAGACAACGGCCTCCTCACCGTCACCTACAACGTGATGAGAGGCTTCGGATGGCCGGAGTGGAACGCCAGGCAGAATCTCGGCGACGCATCCGCGAAGGTCCCCGCTCTGATTGCCGACGCCCTGGCAGCCCGCAAGCCCGACCTCATCACACTCTGCGAAGCCCCCGACGAACCGATGGTGCGGCGGATGGCCGAGCGGTTGGGCATGCGATATGTCTTCTTCCCCAGCAGCGAAGACTGGCCCGGGGCCGTCCTGACGCGATTCCCGATCATCGAACAGGCCAACTGCCCCATGGCCGGTGGCTCCCGACCTCCGCGACTCTTCACCCGCCATTGGGGTCGCGTCGTACTGAATTCCCCCCTGGGCAAGCTGGTGGTACACAGCGCGCACCTCTACCCCATGTACAACAACATCCGCGAGCTCGAGGCCACCGAACTGCTCAAGGTCATCCAGTCTGAGATGAAGGCCGGCCACTCGGTGCTCTTGCAGGGCGACCTGAACCACGCGCCGACCATGTCGCCCTACTCACGCTGCGTTGATGCAGGCCTCGTGGACACCCAGGCGGCCGTCGGCAACGGCTCGCAGACCACATACCCCGCCAACATGCCCCGGACCCGCATCGACTACATCTTCGCCGCCGGCCCGATCGCCAGACAGATCAAGACCTGCCGAGTGCTCTTCGAGCGCCCCTTCCGAACGGATCCGGCCCAATGGCAATCGTACGCACTCAGCGACCACCTGCCCGTGATGGCCCGGTTCGCCCCCTGAAGAGGGAGGCGCAGCCAGTCCTGGTCGGTATTCCAGATGCCAGGATGGGCCAAAGGCGATGGTTTGAGCCCGTAGGGTGCGTCATGATGCACCTTCTCTAACTCCACTTGCCTTGGCCCACGATCCGTTCCTCTCCGCAAGGAATGACAAGATGGCTTCTCTTGACGTCGTCTTCCTGAATACGGAACATTGATCGGATTCAGAATGAGCGATCGCGCCCGAACGGCTCCCCCACATCCATGTCGTACGAGGGAAGGGCATCGACATCATGGCCAAACTGATCGACTGGATTCGCCAGGCTTCCGTCAAACTGATTGATCCCCAAAGAGAAGAGCGAATTGGTCCGGCTGCCATGGAAGTTGAGCGGGCCATCCATACCATGCGTCAGGCCTTCGACTTCGACGGCGTCATCGCCAGTCTCGGTATCGATAATCGCGATGTACTCTTGGTGGTCGATCGCGTTTATGAACGCGCTCTCGGCAAAGCTTGGGCCGATCAGGTCATTACTCCGAAGGAGCGCACGGCGCTGAACTGGATCGCCAAGGCCCTGCACCTGGACGATCGTCGCCGGCAGCCGCTTGAAGAGCGGATCGGACGGGAGGTCTTCCAGAGGAGTCTGGCGGAGGCGCTTCAGGACGGACACCTGGATTCCGTTGAAGCCGAGCGATTGCAGGCAATCGCCTCCGGGATGGGAACGGACCTCCGCGGGCTCATGATGGGCTATTTCCAGAACGAGGGGCAGGGCTTCTTGCGGGGGTTGTTCGCGCAGGCGATTCAGGACGGCAGGCTCTCTGAGACGGAGTGGAATAGCCTTTTGGCAACCGCCCATCGGTTGGGGTTGACTGAATCCGAACTACGCACCTCGATTCAAAGCCAAGCCCAGAGGTTCGTCGAACATGTGTTGGCGGATGCGAAGTCAGATGGTCGATTGAGTGACGATGAAGACCGCACACTTACCTGGTTACTCGATCAACTTCATGTCTGCCCGTCCTTCCGGAAGTATGTCGATGAAGAATTGAGGGAACTGCGTCTCTGGTCTGCTATCGCTAAGGGGAAGCTTCCGAGCCTGCCCTATGACGGGGTGGCGCTGAAGGCCGGCGAGATCGTCCATTTCCGGTCCTCGGGCCGGTACGCCCAAGTCCGAAGGCTGAAGACTGGTGACAGGGTTGACACGATTGATGGAACGATCACCATCACCGATGCGAGAGTCCTCTTCTCTTCGCTGAGCAAGTCTTTCGAGGTGTCCCACTCCAGAATTACGGAGGTCGACGAGGCACCAGGTGGTTTCTCTTTGAATGCTCAAGGAAAGGGAGCGGGATTCTACGCCTTTGCCGAACACGCGCGGCTGGCCTACGAGATCATGCGGACGGCGGTCGGACGGGCAAATCGACGTATCGTCGAAAATGAATCCAGTGACAAAACGCGGCGAATTCCTCCCGAAGTCAGGAACCGCGTCTGGCAGCGGGACGTCGGACAATGTGTTCAATGCGGAGCCACTGAGTACCTGGAGTTCGATCACATCATTCCCTTCTCGAAGGGAGGAAGCAACTCCGAACAGAACATTCAGCTTCTCTGCCGAAGGTGCAACCTCCAGAAACGGGATCGCCTGTAAAGAGACTTCCATTGCGTCGGTTCCGACCTGATGTCAGTCGGAGCGATCGTTCATAATCCGATATGCACTTTGAGATCGTCGGTATGAGGCGCATGGAATCGGAAGGAAGAAGCTGAAGACCAAGCGATTCTTGGAGCCGACGTAATGAAACGAGAGCACTCAGAACGCAAATTCGCGTTGTGTGTCGAGAACAAAGACTGCGCTGACCTGGAGAAACGCAAGGTCTACCGGGTACTGCCGGACAAGTCCGCCGCCAAAGAGGACTTCATTCGAGTCATCGACGAGTCCGGCGAGGACTATCTCTGTCCAGCCTCCTGCTTCACCTCCATCAAGGTTCCGGCCGCCGCGGCCAAGTCGTTGCTCCTTTCATCCTGAGTCCGATCTCACTCGTCCGATCAACTTGACGGAGGCACCCCTTGGCGTACGCTAATTCGTGGAAGGCGCGAGCTAACCCTGAAGAGCTACCGTGTCGAAGCGACCCTCCATGCGGATGAATCGGAAGTCCGCAGAGTCCTGAATGCTCGCGTCCCGGCGATTCCAGCACCAATGCGCTCTCACCCTCAGCACCCCCCGATCGGCCCCCCTGCTTGATCCACAGGCCCACTCCGCCCAGAATTGCCGCCAGCCGTCTCAACGTCGATTCACCAGGGTTTCTTAGAAAGGTCAAGACCATGCAATACAACCTATCCATACTGGCCGTCTCAATACTGCTGACATGCCTCACCACCGCCCAACCTGCCCTATCGGCCGACCTCGCTTTCAAACCCGCCGAACAAGGCTGGGTCTCCTTCGATACCGGTGCCCTCCGCGGAAAGCTCCAGGCCGACGCGAAGTCCCAGGGCATCCCGACCTTCATCGATGTCTCCACCGGCACCGAGTTGGCCCACGGCGGCGGCAACCCTGGCATCCTCAGCTTCTACCGGCTTCTCTCGGCCAACAAACGATGGGGAGACATGGCCCGCGGCGACATGTTCCGCCAGTGGCCACAAGACGTCAAAACGCTTCCCGACGGCGCCGCCCAGGTCCACTGGCCCAGCCGCGACGACCACCCCGTTGATGTCACCGCCACCTTCCGCTGGACGACCCCCACAACGCTCGACCTCGAAACCATCGCAAAGCCCGGGCAGGACATGCCGGCCTTCGAGGTGCTCCTCTCGTCCTACTTCAACAAGAACTCCCAGAACGGAGCCTACGTCCAGGCCCCGGTCGATGCACCCGGCAAGCCGTACTTCCTGACGCCACAGGGCAACCCGCTCGTGGCCGGAACCTATCTCGCCTACCCCCGCGATCTCCGCGCGGCTCAGAACATCTTCGACACGCGCTGGGAGCAGGGCAGCCACAGCCCCATCCAGTGGTCGGTCACCCGCTTCCTGGCTGCCCCCATCGCCCTCTCGCGAGACGTCAAGACCGGCATCACCGTCGTCCTCATGGCCCGACCCCAGGACTGCTTCGCGATCCGTATGCCCTACAACCAGACGCCCCCCGACCGGGTCTCGGCGCACCACTCGATCTACCTGTCCCTGTTTGGTGGCGACCTGAAGGCCGGCCAGACCGCCCGGGCGCTTCTGCGACTCACCGTCGGCCGGGACATCACGGACGCAAAGGCAGTCGAGCTGTACAACGCCTTCCTGAATCAGACGAAGGACAGGTGAACCGGATCTTCGCACAAGAGGACTGCCGATGATGCCACGAGACTGCCCGCGAAGCACCGCATGCTCACTTAACTTCTCTCCCGGCACGCTCATCGTCGCAATGGCGCTGCTGCAGTCGCTTCACCCCGCCCTCGGCCCGATGGCTCGCGCCGAGAACAATACCCCCGCTCAGAAGTCAGACCCCGCCTCGCAGTGGCCCCAGGACCCCACACACCAGCAGCTCCTCGCCGCGGCCGACCGGAGTGTGGCCCAGGTTGCGGCGCGCGTGGCCCGCGACCGGTTCCGCCCCGCCTTCCACTTCGCCCCCGCCGGCCGATTCATGAACGATCCCGACGGCTGCGTGCAATTCGACGGCGCCTACCACGTCTTCTACCAGCATCTGCCCTACTGGCCCGACCCCAAGGCATCGGCATCAGCCTGGGGGCACGCCGTCACCCGCGACCTCGTCCACTGGCACCATTGGCCGATCGCGCTGATGCCCGTACCCAACACCTACGACGCCGCGGCCGTCGCCTCGGGCTCGTGCGTCATCGCCGATGGCCTGCCCACCATCGTCTACACCAGCGTCCCCCCGCAGGCCCAGTCCCTGGCGCGAAGCTTCGACGGCATGCGAACCTGGCGGCGGTTCGCCGGCAATCCCGTCGTCCCCAAACCGCCGGCCATCCCAGGCCTTGAAGACGGCTTCCGCGACCCCTTCGTCTGGCGCGAGGGCAAGCAATGGCGAATGCTCGTCGGCTCCGGCATCCGCGGACAGGGTGGCACCGTCCTGCTCTACGACTCCGCAGACCTGCTCGCGTGGAACTTCATCGGACCGATGTGTACCGGCATGGGCGCCGACTGCTTCCAGTGGGAATGCCCCAACTTCTTCCCGCTCGGTGACCGATGGGTGCTCGTGGTCTCACCGCTGCTCCATTCCATCCCCAGCCTGCGAGGTCCCGTGCAGTATGCCGTCGGCACATACGACGGGCGGCGCTTCGAACCCGGCCCCTGGCACCCCCTCGACCTGGGCGGCCCCACCGTCTTCTACGCGCCCAACAGCCTCGAAAACGACCAGGGACACCGCATACTCTGGGGCTGGATCATGGGCGGCGGCCACCCCGACATCCCCTGGAACGGACTCCTGACCCTGCCCCGCCGGCTCGAACTCGGCTCCGATCGCAATCTGCGCGTCTGGCCCGTTCCGAACGTCGAGACCCTCCGCACCCGATCCCTCGCCGACGTCACGGACCGAGAGCTGAAACACGGCGAATCCCTCGACCTCTGCCGCGGAGCTCAGTTGGATATCGTCGTCGACCTCGCGCGACGCAGCTCAGGACGACTCACCCTCGACCTCTTCCGCCCGGCCACCGGCGACCCCGCGACGACCCTCCGCATAGACCTGGCCACCGGCCAACTGCAATGCGGGGATAGGGTCGGCACATTGCCGCGCGACGGCGACCTCTGCACTCTCCGCGTCCTCGTCGACCGCTCCGTCATCGAAGTCTACGCCGACCGCCGCGAGGTCATGAGCCTGCGAGCGTACCCCCCACCACAGGCCGATGGCGTTCGGCTCACCGCCGAGCTGAATACCTTGCATTTGGCCCGCATTCGTGCGTGGCAGATGGATTCGATCTGGTAGAAACCGTCTCAGGTGATGTCAGAATCCGACCAGGCGGTAGCACGCGGCGCCCAACACCCCGCCGATCAGCGGGGCCACAATAGGCACCCAACTGTAGGCCCAGTCCGATCCGCCCTTGCCGGAAATCGGCAGAAGGGCGTGGGCGATCCGCGGACCCAGGTCGCGAGCAGGATTGATGGCATAGCCCGTCGGGCCTCCCAACGACAGGCCGATGCCCCAGACAAGAAAGCCGACGAGCAATGGGTTGATGCCCGTCGCGTACACCGCCGACAGGTCGATCTCACCGGCCTTCTTGATCACATCGGCGTTGGCCGCAATGGCCAGAACACCGAAAAGCAGAAGAACCGTTCCGATGATCTCACATAACACGTTGGCGCCTGTGGAACGGATGGCAGGAATCGTACAGAAGACGCCGAGTTTAGCCGCTTGATCTTCGGTGACTCTCCAATGCGGCAGATAGGCAAGCCAGACAATCACGCCCCCGGCGAAGCCGCCGGCCACCTGGGCCAGGATATACCCAGGAACCTTGGCCCACGCGAACTTGCCGATGCTGGCCAGCCCGACCGTTACCGCCGGGTTGAGATGCGCCCCGCTGATGCGACCCACACAGTAGATCGCCATTGCCACACCCATCGCCCAGCCCGTCACGATGACAATCCAACCGGAACCGTTGCCTTTGCTCTTGTTCAGGCACACGTTCGCCACAACGCCGTCACCCAGAACAATGAGGATCATCGTCCCGATGAATTCTGCAAGATACTCGCTCATGGCTCTCCCCGTGATGGCTGCGTCCGGCCCAGACATCCGACACTTCGACTGGAATGGCCGCCGCAGATCCTCAATGGACCTCGACCACGCCGAACATCGCCTTCACCTCAAGGCATGGTGTGCATAACCTATGGCTTGCCGCCAACTCGGTCAACCGGGCAGAAAGAGAGAAGAGGAGGAACAGAGGTCTGCCCTGCGAAAGCGAACCCGACTCCCTCACCGTGGAAGGGAACCCTTCGCATAGGCCTTCTGCTCCTGGGCCCAGCGGGCAAGGTGTGCGTTGATCTGGGGATCGGCCAGCGCGCGATCGTAATAGAGAATGGCTCGATTGATCTGGCCGAGCCGCCGGTGCAGTTCGGCAATCAGATAGTAACTCGCCGCCAGATTCGCCGGGGCAATCTCCCGAGCGTCCACCGCCTTCAGGAAAGTCTCCAGCGCCAACCGCTGCCAGCGCCGCTCCTGGGCAATCGAAGCGTGGATTTCCTTGATTCGCGACTTCAACAGGTCCGGCAGCCCGGCCTCCGTCTTGTCCGGTGGAAACAGCGCCTCGAACAGATCATTTTCACCGCGCTGCCGGTACAACACCGCCAGAACGAACCGAACGTAGGGCGTCTGATGCCGCGTGAACCGCCCCTCGCCCAGCATCGACGCCACCGACGTCGCCAGGACAAACTGCCGGTCGGCCTGATTGCCACCGGCAACATCCGGCGGCAGATAACGCTCCACAAAACCCATCACACGCTGAAGGCGATCGATCCTCGGCATAACCGACCCCTCGTCCCGCGCCACCCAGGACGCCCGCAGATACAGCCAGGCCATCGCCTCCGATTTCACGCCTCGCCATACATAGCACTGAACCGCCAGGTGGTATCGAACCGCCGCCGGAATCTCCCGGGGATCCGTCTGAGGAGTGATCGTCATGCCGGGATCCAGCTTCGGCTTCTTCAACACCTTTTCCTTGAAGCCGGTGGGCAGCTCGATGCCCGGAGCAAAATCCGCCACGCACCCGCTGTAGTAGCACCGCGGACATGTGGTCACATGATAGAACACCGGTTGCGGACCGGCCGATCGGGCAAACAAATCGCGATCGACGCCGCCGTTCGTATCGACACTGACGGCCACCACCGCCTCAAAGCGCATCATGCAAACCGGACAACCCACGGGCTCACGCCCGAGCATCGTGGCATGAAGCGCGGCCGCCGGCGCAAGGATCAACCCGAGAAACAGAACAACCTGAAACCGCAAGGACCACCGTGCGAAAGGAACGGGATCGGAGACTTCCGATGATGTATCGAGAACAGAACCGGCGGAGCACCCACTCATCGCGTACGCCTGCGAGCCAACGCGACCAGGCCGCTACCGGCCAGCCAGCATACCGCCGAAAACGGCTCGGGAACGAAACCGGGCAGCGAATTCACCATGGCCGCGCTCTCCTGACCCGAAATCGACTCGAGGCTGCGACGCGCCGCGGTCAGCAGGCCACTCCCGTCCGCACCGAAGGCACTCTCCAGGAGTGAGGTCGTGATGATCTCCGACATCTCGTCATCCGTCAGCGTCTGACCGGCATCCAACCGAGCCAGCAGATCGTCTTTCCTCTTGATCTGACCCTGCATCTTGGCCAAACCGCTGAACGTCGCCAGTGGATTGCTGATCCCGGCGTTGTTGAAGAACGGTGCGGAGACCGCCACCAGGAAATCGACGAAGAAATTGCCGCTGACCTTGATCGGACCCAGATCGTAGTCGAGCTTCTGCGTGCTGTTGTCCACGCCCGTCATGGTCAGCTCGCCCCGATTGTTGAGATAGGCATCAAGCGTATAGAAGCCGAATAGGTTCGCGTTCAGCTCCGCCTCCATCGACCCGAACCCACTCACGGTGATGTTCTGCAACCCCCCAAACACCGTGAGTTCATACTGCACAGGAACGACCTGTCCCCCCTTGGTCGCATTCTCCGTGGCGAGCCGGATCTTGGCATTGGGAATACCCCAGGTGCGAAACCCCATATCCGTGTTGAGCCACACGGTCGAGTTGTTAAGACCTTGCAGATCAAGGTTCACAATCCCGCCGTAGAGTTCCACATCGCTCAGATTTCGGGTGGTTTGAAGGTTGTACCCATCGCCAAACAGATGCTTCGAAATGGCGATGTCGCCCGTGGTGCCCGACCAGCCGGCATACTGAAGACCCCGAGCAATCTTCTTGAAGAAATTGTCCGCGCGAAGCGGCGAGTTTACCGCAAGAGACAGCGCAACCACGGTCAGACCTGTGGCGCCTATACGATGACGAAGCATGGAATGCCTCCCCCGGCGTTTTTTCGGCGTGATCCTCGTCAGCCTGGCTTGCTAGGGAATCACTATAGCTTATCGGGCCATGAAAACCAAGGACTCGATTTCTCGCTCTCTCGCTCGGAGGCCACGCCGACACCCCGAGCGCACCCATTAGATATCGGTCCTGAGCTATAGAAGGCTTACTTTCTTTTGTCCCAATGCCAGACAGCCGCGACCTCCGGAAGAGACTTCCGGGAGCATGGAAGGACCATAGCACTCCACGACATCTCCTCGCCCTGCTATGATACCCCTGCACCAAGGCTTGGCCTTTGCTTTGGTTGCCGTGAAAGGATGGCAGATGTGTCCAGAATTCTCCGCCTTGATCCCGCGGTACCCGAGCCTTTTCGGGAGCGACTCGATCGGGTCTGCCAGACCATGCGCTCACGCCGTTTGGACGCGTTTCTCGTCACCGCCCGCGTAGACCAGTTTTATCTGTCGGGATTCACAGGCGAAGATGGCATGGCATTGGTCACACCAAAAGGGGTGTGCCTCATCAGCGATTTCCGGTTCAAGACCGCCGCAGAGCGCGAGACGCCTTGGGCCCGATTCGTGATGCGAAAGAAGGGCTTGGCCATCGAAGTCGCCAAGGCTGCACGCCGGCTCGGCCTGCGACGAATCGGCTTTGCCGGAAACCGTCTGCATGTGACCCCTTTTGATGAATTGCGCCGCCAGCTCAGTCCCGTCGGCGGACGATTGGTGGAAGTCGGCGACCCGATCGGGACCCTGAGGACGCACAAGGACACCGGCGAGGTGACGGCCATCCGTCGCGCCATCCGCGTGGCCGAACAGGCATTTCTGGCGGTTCGCCGCACGATCCGCATCGGACAGACCGAGTTGGAGTTGGCCCACCGCCTGGATTACGAGATGGGGCGGCGCGGGGCAGAAAGCCCCGCATTTCCAACCATTGTCGCCGAAGGACCCAACGCGGCACTGCCACACGCTCAACCCGGTGACCGCCCAATCCGACGGGGCAGTGCGATCCTGTTTGACTGGGGGGCCTCGGTAGGGGGGTACCGAAGCGACTTGACCCGTGTTTTATTCGTCGATAGAATCCCGACACGATTCCGCCGCGTGTATAATGTGGTCCTGGAAGCCCAGCAGCGGGCTATACGGTTCGCTGGAGCGGGTCGGGAAATCCGACGAGTAGATCGCGCAGCCCGGTCCCACATTGCTCAGTGCGGCTATGGTGAGCAATTCGGTCACAGCCTGGGGCACGGTCTGGGGCTGGAAGTTCACGAGATACCGAGTCTGAATCGTCGGACCAAGGGACGATTGGAACCCGGGATGGTGGTGACCATCGAACCCGGTATCTACCTTCCCGAACTGGGTGGAGTCCGGATCGAGGATGATGTCCTGGTCACAGGCCAGGGGGTTGAGGTGTTGACCTCGCTGCCGCGTGACCTGGAATGGGCCTTGGTGAGACCGTGAGAGCCGATCCGCATCGTAGTGCGGGTCAGAAAAGGGCCTGGGGGCCGTCTGAACGGGATTCGCAATGGACATAGAGAACGTCCGCAACCTCGTCCAATTGATGAAAGACAACGATCTGGCCGAATTGGAGGTCCAGGACGGCGAAACCCGGATCCTGCTCAAACGCCGGGGCGAGATGCTCCTCACCGGTGTACCGGCGGGCCATCTGCCAACGGTCCTCCAACAGGGGCTCCCTCAATCCGCCGCCGGCTTACCCGCAGAGCCCGCCAAGCCCAAAGAAGACGAAAACCTCCGTTCCATCAACTCGCCTATGGTGGGAACGTTCTACTCCGCTCACGACCCCGAATCGCCTCCGTACGTCCAGGCAGGTACCGAGGTCGAACCAGACACCGTTGTATGTATTATCGAGGCCATGAAGGTCTTCAATGAGATCAAGGCCGAGGTCTCCGGCGTCGTCGAGGCCGTCCTCGTCCGAAACGAGGACCCCGTGGAGTACGGACAACCCCTCTTCAAGGTCAGGCCGCGGTCGTAAGGAACGTCGGCGCCGGGATTGGTGATCATGTTCAGCCGTATCCTAATAGCCAATCGTGGAGAGATCGCCCTGCGGATCATCCGCGCCTGCCGCGAGCTGGGTATCCAGACGGTCGGGGTCTTCTCTGAAGCTGATCGAAATGCGCCCTACTTGCGCCTGTTCGATCGCGTCATCTGCATCGGTCCGGCCGCCCCCCTCGAGAGCTACCTCAAGGCCGATCGGATCATTGCGGCGGCCGAGGTCGCCAACGTAGACGCCATCCACCCCGGTTACGGCTTCCTCGCCGAGAACCCCAATTTCGCCGAGCAGTGCCGCGAATCCAAGATCGAGTTCATCGGCCCCAGCTCCAGTGCCATGCGGGCCCTCGGAGACAAGGCCGCCGCCAAGCGCCTCGCCAAGAAATTCAAAGTGCCCGTCGTGCCCGGCAGCGAAGAACCCCTCGAAACCGACGACGAAGCGGTCGATCTGGCCGAGAAGATCGGCTATCCCGTCATGATCAAGGCCGTGGCCGGCGGGGGGGGACGAGGAATGCGCGTCGCTCACAACCGAGCGACCCTCCTGAGCAGTCTTCGCAGCGCCCGGGCCGAGGCCGAAGCGGCCTTCAAGAACCCGGCCATCTATCTCGAGAAACTCATCGAACAACCTCGCCACGTCGAAGTGCAGATCCTCGGCGACAATCAAGGCAATACCATCCACCTCTGGGAGCGCGACTGCACGCTCCAGCGGCGATACCAGAAGCTGGTCGAGGAGACTCCTTCGCCGGGAATCGACCCGGCAACCCGCGAAGAGCTCTGCAAGGCCGCCATCCGACTGGCCAAAGCGGCCGAGTACAGCAGTGCCGGCACGGTCGAGTTTCTCGTCGATCGCGACCAGCACTTCTACTTCATCGAGGCCAACGCCCGAATCCAGGTGGAGCATCCCGTCACGGAAATGGTGACCGGACTGGACCTGGTCAAGTGGCAGATCCGCATTGCCTCCGGCGAGCCGCTGACGATCAAGCAGCGCGAGGTGACCCAGAACGGCGTGGCCATCGAGTGCCGGATCAATGCCGAAGACCCGACGAACGGTTTCGCGCCGTGCCCGGGCCGAATCGAACGATATTCCCCCGCCGGAGGATTCGGTGTTCGCGTGGACACGCACATCCATCAAGGTTACGAGGTCTCGCCCCGGTATGACTCGCTGATCGCCAAACTGATTGTCCACCAGCCAACCCGAGCCGAAGCCATCGCCTGCATGAAGCGATGCCTGGAAGAGTTCATCATCGAACCGGTCAAAACAACACTGCCCCTGTACCGGGAGATTTTCAGCCACACGCATTTCTTGCGAGGCACCGTGGATACTGGATTTATCGAACGGACTTGGTAATCTGAGAGGTTCTATCGTGCCGGTTCGCGCGAACTGCGCCCTTGGGGCTGAGGGCGCGTAACCGGGCTGTGATGTAAGTTCGTGGAGACTAGTTGAGGCAGGATTCATGAGTGTATTACTGAGAGGTAACGCGGTGGTCGGCCAGGCGGGTGGGCCGACGGTAGTCATCAACCAATCCCTGGTCGGTGTCATCGAAGAAGTGCAGAAGTACGATCACATCGAACACCTTCTGGGTGCGCGACATGGCGTCAAGGGCATTCTCGGAGACGATCTCATCGATCTGAAACGACAGCCGACCGAAATGCTCGAACTGGTCGCGCGGACCCCAGCCTCCGCTCTCGGTTCGACGCGGTACAAACCGAAACTCCCGGATTACGAGAAGATCGTCGACTCCTTCCGACGCAACAACGTCAGGTATTTCTTCTACATCGGTGGAAACGATTCGGCCGAAGCGGCCCAGATCATCAATAAGCTCGCTCAGGAAGCCAAATACGAGCTTCGGACGATTCACATTCCCAAGACCATCGACAATGATCTTCTGGTGACGGATCACTGTCCGGGCTATGGCAGTGCCGCCAAGTTCGTCGCCTCGGCATTCATCGGCGACAACCTCGATAACCGCGCGCTGCCCGGCGTGAAGATCAACATCCTGATGGGACGCGACGCCGGTTACATCACGGCCGCCAGCATCCTCGCCCGCCAACGCGAAGACGACGGCCCCCACCTGATCTACGTGCCCGAGCGTCCGTTCAAGATCGAAAAGTTCATCCAGGACGTTCACGAGGTGCTCGATCGCTTCGGCCGCTGCCTCGTGGCCGTCAGCGAAGGCATCCGCGACGAGACCGGCAAACTCTGGACTGCCCGTATCGTCGAGGACTTGGGCAAGACCGACCGCGATCGCAAGGTCGAGACCGACGCATTCGGTAACCTTCAGCTCTCCGGTACCGGTATGCTGGCCGACTATCTCACCGGCGTGGCTAAGAACGAACTGGCGAAGGTCCGCAAAGACCCCCGCGTTCGGGCCGACACCTACGGCTACCTCCAGCGCAGCTACCCCGCCTGGAGCGAAGTGGATGCCTGGGAAGCCCGGCTTTGCGGCCAGATGGCGGTAAGCTACTCCCTCGACACCGAGCGCGATGGCAGTGTGGCTTTGGTGCGCCTGCCGGGCATGACCTATGCCTGCGGGACTCATCTCGTCCCGCTCGAGGCGGTGGCACCGGGTAAGGAGCCCCGCACCAAGAGGCTGCCCGACGATTTCATCAGCCCGGCCGGTAACTTCATCAATGACAGCTTCCTGGTCTATGCCGGCCCGTTGGTGGGTCCTCTGTCAAAGGTGGGTTGGTTCGAGCAGATCACGCCGGCGCAACCCTATGGGATGCGTTGGTAGAAACTACTTCTGTGTGGCGTGCCCATGCCCCAAGGCGTTTGACGCCGGCATGGGCATGCCATGCGGCCCTTCATTCCTGAACGGGGAGTACGCAAGGCCGAACTCATTCCCGCTTCGCGGGTCGCATCCCCGCTTTGTCACCGCCAACCTACTTCGCTTCTCTGGGGTGCCAGTTCCACGGTGTTTCGTGAGGCGCCAGTCCTCTTGAGAGCGGCGCACTGACCTCATCCAGGGCCTTCCAGTCATCCTCGGACAAGTGCCAATCAAGGGCCCCAAGATTCTCATCGACCTGCTCCGGACGCGAGACCCCCACGATCGGCGCCGTGATGCCCTTCTGATCGAGCAACCACCGCAGCGCGGTTTGTGCGGCTGTCTTGCCCATCTTGCGCGCGATCCGCTCGACCGTGTCGACGACCCCGAGGGTTCGAGGCAAGAACTCCGGCTTGAGCAGACGGTTCATCTTCCGCCAATCGTCAGGCACCTGCGAGGCGTCCCGGAACCGGCCTGCGAGCAGCCCCTGGCAGAGAGGAGAGTAGGCGATCACGCCAATGCCGTGCTTCCGGCAAAGCGGCAAGACCATAGGTTCTATCGACCGCCAGAGCAGGTTGTAGCACGGCTGAAGGCAATCCACTCGCGAGGGGTCGTCCAGCTCGGACCATTCCGGCTCCATCCAGTTGGACACGCCAACGGCGCGGATCTTACCCTCTGCCTTGAGACGCTCGAGTTCTCCGATGGTCTCGGCCAGCGGCACGTCGGTCGGCGGCCAATGCTGTTGAAAGAGATCCACGTGGTCCGTCCCGAGCCGCGTGAGCGATGCTTCGAGGCTGCGGCGAATATCCTGGGGCCGGCTCTGATCGAACCAGAACTTCGTTGAGATGACGGCCTCGTCCCGTCGGCCCTGGATGGCCTTGCCGACCATCTCTTCGGACTTCCCTTCGCCATAGCCCGGCGCCGTGTCGAGGAAATTGATACCCAGGTCGAGCGCATGCCGGAGGCTCGCAATGAATCGCTGCTCGTCGGAGCTTGCCCAGCCGGTCGCCTGCCAGCAACCAATACACAGTCGCGACACCTCGATGTCCGTACGCCCCAACCGTGTTCGTTCCATAATGTACTCCTCTCTCATGACACCAACCGGAAACACTCGTGGCCCGAGTATCCCCCAGGATCCTTCGCCCGAGCACAACGGGCGAGTGTCCGTCGCTTCCGCTGTCAAATGGATTCTCAGGCGCCGGCCGCTTTGCTCGCTACAGCCATGAAGCTCCCGAACGATCCGGCGTGCAGTAGGCCGCCAGGGCCTTGTTGATACCTTCGGCGACATGGCGGCAGTCGCCGGCGGTGAACCACTGATTCAGAGGGATACTCACGACTCGATCGAAGAGGTCGTCGGCCACCGGGCAGTCGCCCCGTCCGTAGCTCACCTTGCCGCCGCCCAGCTTCAGGTAGTGAGGGCAGGTCAGCGGGCAATTGGGGTTCTTGGCGCCGGGCCGGCTCATCAACGGATACATGTATGAATAGACGTGCCAGTCCGGCAGCGGATCTCGCCCCCGGGTATTGCATTCGATCCCCTCGGCCTTCAGGGCCTCGACGATTCGGACCGACAGGTCCACCGATTCCGGGAAGAACCGCAGCAGATAGCCGATTTCTCCCTTTGCATCGTTGGACACTTGTGGCACGATCTCCTTGAACGTCTTCAGTCTCGAAACGATCCGATGCTTGACCGCGTTGAACCGCCTGGCAATCGCCGGTGACTTGCGGAGCTGAATGACATCCACCGACGCCTCGAGCTCCGACATGCGGTAGTTCGTCCCGCAGAACAGCTCCCCCTCATAGCGCTGGGGAGCAAAACGGTCGGGGCGCCAGAGCCCGCCGGCCTCGGCCACCTGGCTGGCCCGTTCCCAGACGGCCTTGTCGTTCGTCAGCAGCAGACCCCCTTCGCCGCCGCCCACGATCTTGTAAGCCGAAATGCTGAAGCAGCCCGCATCGCCGATCGTGCCGAGGTATCGCCCCTTATACTTCGACGCGCAGGATTGGGCACAGTCCTCGACGACCTTGAGCTTGTGCTTCCGGGCGATCCGCATGATCCGATCCATGTCGGGTACTCCGCCCATGACACACGTGGGAGCGATGGCGACCGTCCGTTTCGTGATCAGTGGCTCGATCTTCCTGGGATCGATATGCAGTGACGTGTCCACATCGCAGAAGACCGGTACACCCTTGGCCATCACGACGGCCGCCGCCGTGGCGAAGAACCCTATCGCCGGACAGATCACCTCGGTACCGGGTCCGACCCCCACGCCTACCAGCGCGCTGTGCAGCGCCGCCGTGCCCGAACTCAACCCGGCCACGTAGCGCACGCCGAACAGCTCCCGCGCCGTTCGCTCGTAGGCCTTGACCTTCGTTTCTTTCAGGTCGGAGTAGTAGTTCGCCAGGAATGGCCCGGACCCCGCATCACACTCCTCGACGGCCGCCTGGATCTTACGCAGGGTCGCTTTGGGGAAACCGAATCGCTCGGCAATCGACATGAACTCCTCGATGCCGATCTTGGGCTGACCTTTGCCTTCAATCCGCGTGACGGCCTTCAAACCGCCCTGCAACGCAAGCATCTGCTTCGACCTGTCTGTGGTCATACACAGCTTCCTTTACTTGGCCTCGCCCGGCGAGGCATCTGAATCATGACGTCCCGAGGACACTTCGTTGTGACACTCCGGCGGGCATATCCCGGCGCCGACCCATCCTAGAGGCACCACGCCGGTATATCAACAGACGCCGGAAACCCGCTAGAATGCTCCCGGGGCGCGTTCGGAGCGCCCGGACAGAAAGAACTCACCAGGAGGCACCATGAGACGTCGAGATTTCATCCGTTGGACGAGCACCGCCGCCGCAGGACTGGTCGTTGGACGAATCGCCGCTGAGGAAAAGGCTGAGAAGCGAGCGTTGGCTGTTCGCCCGATAGGCACCGACCGATTTGAGCTGACCTTTTCGCCCGAGCAGCCGCGTCCGGTTCGGATTCTCCAGATCACCGACACCCACTTCGGTCGTTTCAAAGCCGGACATCGCGAACTCGACGCCAAGACCCGGCAGACCATCACGGGTCTGATCGAGGCCCATCACCCGGATCTGATCATTCATACGGGCGATTTCGTCTCCAACGACACCGACTTCGTCAACTGGGACGTGGTGAAGTTCATGGACGGTCTGGGATTGCCGTGGGCTCACGCCCTGGGCAACCACGATCGTGGCAGTGCGATCGCCTCGTGGACCACCGAGAAGTATCGGCAGTCTCAACGGAACGTCCTCTTCGGCTATTTCGACCGCAACGGCCGCCGCGAGTACGCCACGCGACTGGATTTCGTCGCCGCCGGCGCCACGCAACCGGGTTATACGGTCTTCTGCTTCGACTCGGGATACCAGGAAGGCTCCAAGCACATCAGTGACGCCCAACTGACATGGTTCACGGAACAGTCCGAGGCGGACGCTCGAGCCAATCGTCTGACCCCCGCTCTGGCGATGATGCACATTCCGATCCTCGAATACAAGAAGCTGGCCGCCTCCGGGAAGTTCACCGGTCGGGCCGGAGAGGAAGTCTGCCGCGAGACCGACGCCGGACAGACGTTCAAGGCCTTCAAGGCGTCGGGACGCGTTCGGGCCGTCTTCGTCGGACACGATCACGATAACGACTATTGCGGCATGTGGGACGGTATCGAACTGGTCTATGGTCGCGTGACCGGATGGCCCGCCTATGGCCAGGGTCAGCGCGGCGGGCGACTGATCGAACTCGACCTGACGGCCGGCACGTACCGGCATCGGGTCGTCTTCCCCGCCGGCGTCAAAGCATGACCGGGCGTCGGCCCTGTCCCGCCGCTCACTCGATGTCCGCCACACAGCGGAAACCAATGGTCGCACAGCGGTCGAGGCCCGGATGCATCAGCAGGAACTTCGTGTGGCTCGTGCAGGGCTGCGGGCCTCCGGCGACGTACCAGACGCTCCCCTCGGCCTTGAAGTAACTGCCTCCTCGAAGGATCGCGAACCGGGTGTGCCCGTCGTCGCGAACGCTTTCGGTCCACTCCCACACATTGCCCGACATGTTGTACAGCCCGTAGGGGCTTCGCCCTGTGGGGTGGCTTCGCACCGGAACCGTTCCCGTCCCCGTTGAGTTGCAGCGGGTCGAGTCAAAGGCGTTGCCCCATGGCCAGACCCGACCGTCCGTGCCCTGGGCCGCCAGATGCCACTCCGATTCGGTCGGCAGGCGCTTGCCGGCCCACCGGGCGAACGCGCGGGCGTCGTCCAGGTCTACCCACACAACCGGATGATCGGCCAGCTCTGCGGGCATCTTGCCATTCGACCAGTGCCGCAGGAAGTTCTCAGAGTGCTTCGGACGATACCCCGTCGCGTCGAGAAAGCGCTGGTAGTCGGCATTTGTGACGGCCGCCTCATCGATGAAGAACCCCTCGATGCGAACCGGCCCGATATCGTGCTTGATCTGCCCGTCAAACGGGCTGCCCCACAGGAAGTCCACCCACTTCTTCTGCGGCGTTTCGGGATCCGGATAACAGCCGCACTCGCGACGCATGTGTTCGATCTTCATCCGAATGCTGGCGGCGTGCACCAGGATCATGCCGGGCGGCGGTGTATTCCTGGCGATGCGTTTCGTAAGCGCCACGGGTGCCGGGGCGACCACGCTTCGGGCCTCGTTGCGGTTCTCGACGACCAGCGTTGAGCCTGTCGCTATCTTCTGCTGCCGCGCCAGCAAGTCGTTCAGCGGCGCGTCGATTCTCGACCGGGCGATGGCCAGCAGGCAACCCAACCGATCGATCGTACCGACCAGCCGCAGCCGACCGGCGCCGGTGGGTCTCGGCACAATGGAGCTGCCGTTCCACAGATCGAAGTAGGCCATGTCCTCCTGAACCGGAATCTCCAGCAATGGCGTTTCCGCGAGCGGCAGATCGGTGTTCAACAGCGTATAGAGCGTCACGCCGTCGCCATACCAGCCATGGGCATGAACCGATCGCGCCAACGTCGGAACGAAGGGTTCCCATCGATCGTTGGCGAACGCCGGGGCGAAGTGCCGCAGGATGGCCGAGGCCCGGCGCCAACAGATCCGATCGGCCGTGTCCCAGGGATTGTAGGTGCCGAAGACATTCTCCCAGACCAACATCCCGCTGCCATTGAAGAAGGCGGTCTCGATCTCACTTTGGTGGGTCCGATCCCACCGCTTGATCTGATGCTGCATATGCCGGGGTTCGATCCACTTCAGGTGAAGCAGCCCCGGTGGATGGGCATCCGTCAGCCATTGGGCCCACGACAGGTTGAGTTGTGACAACTGCTCGATGTTCGGATGGCCCTCGGGTGCAAGCACGACGCCGGAACGCACCTGGTCCAGGCGTTGCCGCAATGTGGGCGAGGCCGCCGACATCGTGTCGAGGAAGATGCCGTCGGCTTCGATGCGAGCGACCAGGTCGGCCAGCGCCTCCTCATCGGAATGCCCTTCGCGCCGTGTTCCGCGATCCCACGGATTGTAGTCGATGAAGACCTTCACACCCCGCTCGTGAGCCCGTCGGATCAGGGCGCGGATCCCATCAAGACCGCCCGGCATATCCCGATACATGTCGAACTGATTGCGCGGATCCACGCCAATCCGTGGATAGGCCTGCCACAAAACGATCATGTCGTAACCGCCGAACTCGCGGACTCCGTCGTCGAGAAAAGCATCGAGACAGTACTGCCCGCGGGTCGGATCGTAGAACGAACGGTCGTACATGAATGTGAAGTGACAGGTAAACCCGCGCGAGGCCCATGTCAGGTCCGTTCGATCGTAGAGGCGTCGATCCAACCTTCCTCCGGTCGCACCCAGACCCGACATCACCCGCTCGGCCGCCTGCATCCGAGGGGCATCCTCGATGTGGACCGCCAGGTCCCGGATTTCCATGCGCCCCGGAGTGGCATCACGCGTGGCGTCCATGCCGAAAATCGGTCGGAGCCATTGTTTCTTCCCGTCGAAGACCGGTACCGTCAACACCGTTTCGAGCGAATGCCATTGGCTGTCGCGAGAGACAACCATACCTCCTTGAACTTCTGTCCAACTGGTCTTGGTGTCGTCCTGCCGGTTGTGGACATCGAAGGCGACGCACAACGTGTCGTTGCCGCTGATATGTCGAGCCTCCGCAGACACCCTCAGTCGGTCTCCCGGCTTCAGCTCGAGCGCTTTGCTCACGGGCGCGGCCAGACGGACCCAGGCCCGGATGCCCCGGTAATCCATGTCGATAATCTGCCCCTGTGCCCCCTCGCGTACGGCCTGGCGATAACGCATGAGTCCGTCGAGCCACACTCGACGGTCTTGATCGGGTGCGGGACCCGCAATGTAGTAAGCATTCATACGCACGTCCGGCAGGGTCGGCGCCTTCCAGGAACAATCTTCTCCCAATTCGAACACGCCGGGATTGAGACGACCGGTGCTTGACATGGCTTCACCCGCACAGCCTGATATCAAAGCGCAAAGGGGCCCGAGACAAGACAGATCCATTCTCCCGATCCTATCCAGAATGCGACAAGCAACACCTTCGCCTGATGCCCTCACCGGTTTCCCACGTTCGAGAACGTCGCCTGTCTCGTCCTACTCCTCTACAGAGCGGCTCGTCGGCTGCGAGGTCGCCAGGCCCGGAATGGTGACCCGGGCGGCACCTCGTTCTCGGGGAATCGGTGTATAGCCTGTCGCCTTGATGGCGGCCTGACCTGTGGGGGAATAGAGATAGTCGATCAGTGCGGTTGCAGCGTCATCGGGTGGGTCTGACGTCCAGAGCCAGATCGTCTTGGCCAGGGGCCAAACATCGGCCTCCAGCGTGTCGAAATCGGGCACGCGGGGCAACGGGTGCAATTCGGTCTTCATCGCCAGGTAGCGGGCGACGTTGTTGTAGCCGATTTCGGTGAGACCCATCGCGAATTCGTCTTGCGAAACCTTGTCCGCCAGCTTCGCGGGGTCTTCGATCTGCGTCCACTGGGGCTCGGCCATGAAGAGTTTGGCGATGAGCATGAAGAGCCGCCCGGCCCGAGAGTCGCGCGGAGGCCCGTATAGATTAATCGGTTCGGGAGGACCACCCACGGTGGACCACGACTTGATCTGCCGCCGCATGATCTGCCTGAAGTGGTCGATCGTGATCTCCTTCACCGGATTGTTCGGGTGAACGTAGACCGCGTAGGCGTCCCAGGCGATTCGCCACGCGCGAGGCATATGCCCGTACTTGTCGATGTAGTCCTTCGCCTCATACCAGGTGATCTTCTGGCTGGTGCAGGCAACGTTCGCCTGACCGGTAGTCAGCGCCTTGAAACCATCGATGCTGAACCGCACTTTCCCGACGCGCTCGACTTCAAACGGAATCGTCTTGCAGCGCAGGGCCAACCCTTCGACGAGCTCTACCGGAATCTGGGCGCCGCCGAGTTGGAGATGACGGGTCGGCATGCCCGCCACGCGCCATGACTGGCGCCAGCTCTCGATCATCTGACCACAGCCGACGACCAGCAGAAGGGTCACCGGCAGCAGCTTGCGCATCAGAGACTCCCTGGAATCCTTGAGGACGGAACCGTCCTCTCCGGATTCCCTGTCTTCACGCCTGGTCTGCCGAATTCGCAGCTCCCGGACCGATCGAATGGCACCGCGGGCCATGCCCCGCGGGTCGATCACACCAATGTGGACGGAAATCGGGCACCGAGGCTCGTCCCTACAGCCCGCCGATCAGCTCTTGGGGTTCGGTGTGCCTGGGCGAGGTCCGGCCTGACCACCACCGGGTGGGGCCGGGGCTACCGACATGCTGAACGCCCACCGAAGACGACTGAGCAGGGTGTTGAGCGTCTCGGCCTCCTCTTTGGTCAGGTTTCCCTTGGTCTTCTCCTCGATCATGCCGAGCATGTCGATGAAGTGCTTGGCGAGCATGGGATTGGGCGGAATCGTGCGCCCGTCGCCGGTCTGGGCGCCGCCCAATGTTATGACCGCCTGCTGCGCCAGCAGATCGAGCAATTCGAGGAACAGCGACTCCTCGGGGGCCCCTTCGGCCTTGGCACTCTTCTCGCGCTCGGCCTCGGCGGCCAGCTTCTCTTTCTCCCGCTCGGCTTCGGCCTTCCAGTCGCTGTCGATAATGATCTTACGTTCCGGTTCGTCGGGCATCACCCTCTCCAGATAAGACAAGAACAGGGTCCGCGGCACGCACCGCTGCACCCATCCTAACCGCGGAAAAAGCGGAGTCAACGCCTACCGCCTCTTCATCGAGTACACGTAGTCCGTATCGTACACGCTGCCCTTACCGTCAAGGACCGCCGCAAAATGGCTCTGGCCCGCCGCATCGCCGGGCACCTCTCGACGCTTGCCCATCATCGCGCCGACCACGTGCAGCAGGGCGAGCGGCTCGGCCGCGTCGAACTTCGCGTATGCGTGCCTGGCACTCGGTACGAAAAAGCCCTTCACGAAACCGTTATCGATGATGTTCTGTGCGATCCGGCCGCCCAGGTCGAGGTAGGCCCTGTCCCCGCGTTTCTCGTGCAGTTCCAGTAAGGCGAAGATCACGTCTGCGTCGAAGCAATCGGTTTCGAGGTTCAGCGCTGGCGGCGCTCCCGGCGTTGCACCGATATCGCCAAGCCGGTTGCCCAAACCGATCTGTCGCGCCGTTTCCCACATCAGGGGATCGCCCGTAAGCCGCCACGCCATGGCATAGGTTCGCAGGAACAAGCCTCCGGCCACAGCGGGTTTGAACACATGCCCCTTGGGCCCGTAGTAGCCGTTGCGCTGGAGGGCATATCCCGCCAGCGAACGACCACTGGTGAACATCGGATAGATACGGTTGTCCTTCGGGTTGTATACGTGCTTCGAAAAGGCGGCCAGGTCTTCGTGCGCCCATGTCCGGAAGTCCGCACCATCGGGTCCGAGCATCTCGCTCAGTCTCATCTGACAGATCGCAAACCGTCCGTATCGCAGGGCGGGATAATACTCAACGATCAGCTTGCCCTCATAGGCCTGATCGCCGAACTCCTGGCCCATCTGGGCGTAAGCCCGGTCGCCTTCTCCCTTGATCCGGCTGAACTGGTATCCGCCCAGACCGGTGTTCGGGTCGCGTGTCTCGACGTATCGGTTGGCCAGCCGTTCGGCCCAGACTCGCGGTTCGGCCTGACCGGTGAATCGGCTCAGCACCCCGCCGGCGTAAATGAGATCGCTGCCCGTGTTGATGAAGGTCAGCCCGGCACCGAGGAAGAACACCGGGCCACCACGGTATTCGTTCCGCCAGAGCGCGCCCATCTTCTTGTCGAAGTATCCATGGCGATTGAAGTCGAGGTTGGACCAGTCGATGACGTGGGCGTTCCAGAACGCCTCGATGAACCGTCGCGTAGCGTTGGGGTCTACCTCCCACATCAACTCGTAGTAGGGGTAGTGTGCCTTGAGTTCGTGAGAAGCCGGAGTGTATCCGAAAGGTTCGTCGGTAATCAGGTCGACCGCGCGATGTCCACCCCAATCGATCAGGCCGGGGGGGTGCTGAAAGTGGTCGAAGGCATACCGCACCACGTCGACCGCCACCTGATGGTACTTCCCATCACCCGTGAGACGACTCAGACCGTCGAAAACACGGAAGAGCACCTGCTGGCTGGCGACATCCGAGACGACATGCTCCTTGCTCTTGTGCATCCACCGGAACGGTTGGCGGGTCTCGATGTTCAGACCGTCCACCAGCAGAGGGGTCTGCCTGGGACCATACACGTCTCGTCCGTACATCAATACGTTGTCTGCGTACTGGCGGACAACGTGCAACAAGTCTTCGGTCTGGCCCCCATGTGCCGGCCGCTGCATCATCCAAGGCATTATCAGAAGCGCGCTCTGTACGATTACCACGGGTCGTGTGGTCATGCCGGACACCTCCCAACGGTTGAGGGTGTGACTCTACGCTCGCCGTTGGTCGGAGGCAACCCGCGTGAAGGACTGGCTTGACTTGATTTGGGAGCTGGCCTTAAATTGCCCTGACGCGGTGTGACTGCTCATCAAGGGAGCCCCTCGAAGTGTTCGACTTCTACAAGAAGGTCTACAACGGGTCACCTCTGTGGCTTCGAAGACTCTATTCCAGTATCCCCTACCCCGTCCGCATGGGGCGCCACTTTCGCCAGGTTCAACGATTGATGGCCGAGTCCGAGGCCTGGAGCGAAGAACGCCTCCGCGATTTTCAGGCCCAGGAACTGCGACGCCTACTGAATATCGCGTTCACCGATGTTCCCTTCTACCGTGATTGGGCTCGCCGCGAAGGCGCCTCTGCCGAGGATTTCCGCCAGCCCGAAGACATCCGTCGATTGCCGCTGGTCACCAAGAAACTCATGCGGGACAGCATCCAGAGCTTCACCCGCGAGCACTATTCGCGACTGTCGTGCGCCCCGGATTCCACAGGTGGTACCACCGGGCTGCCCTTCCAGTACCTGGCCGATAACGCCAGCTACCGGAGGGAGCAGGCCTTCACCAGCAGTCAGTGGCATCGGTTCGGCTACGAGCTTATGGACCGCAAGGCCACGCTTCGCGGACGGGCGGTAGCGAACCCCGCGACGAACAACTGTTGGGCGTTCAACCCGATCCACAACGAGCTCAACCTCTCCATCTATGAGCTGACCGACCGCACTCTGCCGGTCTATGTGGACGCTTGCGCCCGTTATGGCGTCCGGTTCATTCACGGCTACATCTCGGCAATTACGCACTTCGCCCGACGGTTGCTCGATCATCCCGATGTGCGGGTGCGTCTGCCCCGATTCACGGCCATCTTCGGCTGTTCCGAAGCCGTAATGCCCGGCCAGCGCGAGACGATCGAAGAGGCCTTCGGCTGCCGGCTCTTCAGTTGGTACGGAATGACGGAACGCGTTATCTGGGCGGGTGAGTGCGAGGGGTCTACCCTCTATCACTGTCTGCCTCAATACGGCATTACCGAATTGGTCGACGCCGAAGGGCGCCTCATTACCGAACCTGGTATCGACGGCGAACTGGTCGGCACGGGTTTCAACAACACGGTCGTGCCTTTTATCCGCTATCGAATGGGTGACTTCGCCTCGTGGGCTCCCGGCCGGTGCGAGCACTGCCGGCGCGGGTATCCACTACTTAACGGCGTTCGCGGGCGTGCCCAGGATTATCTGGTGGGGTCCGATGGGCGGCTGATCACGATGACCGCGGTGACAGGCGCCATCCACGGGCCGGAATACTCGCGGGTGGATCGGTTTCAGTTCTATCAGGACACCCCCGGCAAGGTGGAGCTCCGCATCCTCCCGACTGCGGCGTTCGACGAGAGTGATGCCAAGCAGATCCGTCACACACTCGAGGGCAAGCTCGGTCCGGCGTTCGAACTGACCCTGACCCACGTTGATGCCATCCCCCTGACAACACGCGGCAAGGAACTGTACCTCATTCAGAAGATTCCGATTTCGCCGGCATCGTGAGAGCCTTCAGGACCATCGTTTCTCCGCTATCGGCGGCTTGCTGAGCCGCGAACGCGGCCTGGTGAACCCGCCGGCAACTCGCCACTTCGGCCAGAACGGGTTGGCCTTCCTTGACGGCTCGGACGAAGGACCCAAGACACTCGCGCATTCCGACAAACCCCGGAGCCGGCGTCGCCGCCGGTGCTAGACCTCCACGCCACCCGAGGCTGTCAGCCGATCGCCAGGCGTACCGCCCTGTCATGAGGTCTGCGCGAATCTCCCCCCGAGTGCCCACGACGCGCACCTCGATCTCCTGCCCCTCTAGCGCCACCAGGCTGAATTCGAATCGGCCGATCAGGTTCCCTCCATAGTCCATCGAGGCCCACCCATGGTCGATCAGCTCGCCGTTCATGGCCCGCACCCCCGTCGCAGAGACCGACTGCGGTGCTCGCCCTGTCAAAACGTCCAGAACATGGAAATACCACGGACCCGTCCAGAGAAACGCCCCGATCTGCGTGGATTCGGCCGACCATGGGCCACCTCCGTATCCCCAATTACACCAAAGGGATACGGTCGCGGACAGCGTCTCACCCACTCGGCCGTCGCAGACGAGCCCGCGGACCGTCTCAACAACCGGCAGGTAACCTAGCTCAAAATCCCCTTGAAAGACGCGATGGGTTCTCGCCTCGATCTGGTCCATCAGTGGGAAGACTTCCTCAGGGGACGTGCCAAAAGGAGGCTCCATCAGGATGTGCTTGTCGGCTTTCAAGGCCCACGCCAGAACCTCCGCGTGCAGCCGATTCGGCGGGCAGATCACCACCGCCTTGACGCGCGGATCTGCGAGGAGATCGTGGTAGTTGTAGTACGTGGCCAGAGAGGGAGATATGAGTTCGCGGGCGGTGTTTAGCGTCTTGTCGGTCCGGGCAGCGACGGCCACAACCTCTACCCCGGGCATCTCCCGAAGGATTGGCGCATGGGCGGCTATTGCCCATTGACCAAATCCGATGATCCCAACACCGAGCTTCTCGGACATGGCTGGATCCTCGTCAACAACTCCTTATGTGCAGCAGGCTCGTGACGAATCACCCGTTGAAGGCCTTTCCCAGAACACACGAAATCGCTGAAGACATCGGCCCTTGCGCGGATTGTCTGCCTCTGCTGCTACAAGGGCTTTCTTGGCGTTATCGCACTACTTCTTAACGAATTTGTACCCTTCCAGGCCCCACTGCGCCAACGCACCTGTCTTGAGCTTACTCGGAGTTGCTTCACAAGGTCGTTCCCGGCCAGTCGACGCATCAATGCGCGACGCTTGATAGCTCCCTTCCATTCCGAGGGCTCTTGCGTCCAGTTGCAGTTCGGCGGAGGTTGCACCCTTACCCAAGTTGGCCACGATGATCAGGTAGGTGTCGTCCGCCTTGTAGACGATCGCCTGGACGTCCGGGTTGGAGGATTCCACGACGATGTTGTTCCGGCATGGCAGGTTGTAGGCCGTGGCCTTCTCGACGTCCACTTTCGAGAGAATCCGCCAGTAAGGAAGGACATTGGCGTACAAGGGTGCGTCGGGCTCGATGGGAAACAGCCGCTTGCTGCGCGGCGGCTCAAGGCCTGTGACAATATGTGGATAGAACCCCCACACGGCCATTTTCGCCACGCCCTCCGGTTCCAGAAAGATCGGCGAGTCGAGGGTCCACGGCATGCAAACGCACCCACCCATCATTCCCTTGTAAATCGCCTTATCACGGTCCTTGAACATGTCATGGTCGGATCCGGCCTCACCAGGCAGGTACGCATCGAAAACGAGGTTCGAGAGTGTGCCGCTGTTCCATCCCCCGTAGTGCCCGATCAAGAATCCACCTGGCCCGACCGTCTCTCGAAGGCGCTTCGCGAAGAGGAAGTACTCCTTGCCAGGAACGTAGGTTCCGTCCGTAGAGAGGTGGACGTCACCGAACTTGGCCTCCGGCTTGTAGCGGCCATCGTGGTAGGAAACCGCTATCGGACCATGCCAGTCGACATAGATACCATCCCAATTCTTCTTGCAATACTTGCTGAAGTAGCCCGTGTTCACACCGTACCACTCGACGCCACGCATGTAGAGACCAACCTTCATGCCCTTCGAGTGCGCATGGTCGATACAGCGGGTCATCTGCTCCCGGTTCCGGACGACACTGTAGTCGGCGTGTGGGTGGCCGTTGCTGCCTCGCTGGAGCATCCACTCATGATGCAGGATCAGCATCGTGGCATCCAAGCGGACCATGGTGTCAATCTGTTCGTTGCTTGGATACCAGTTGCGCGTGTCGATCCAGTTGACCCAGTGATACACGCGGTGGCCCATTGCATTGCTTTGTGGCTTTCCGCTTCGCCCTGTGCCCAAGCCCATCCCGATGCGATTTTCGTAACGGTAGCCCGGCTTCAGGGTTTCTTCACCCTGACCCAGGGTCCACACATAGCGTCCGTCCTTTGCTGTGAAGGTCGTCTTTCCAACCATCGGAGTCCGGCGCTCGACCATGACCTCCACTTCATTTGTGTAGCTGCACCTTGGGTTAACCCCGAACGCTACGCGCGCTGTACGGAACCCGTTCGTCGTGCCTGAGTCATAGCGATCGCAGAACTTCGCTGCCTTAAGGATTGTATCCTCCACCGCGAAGCCAAGACTTGCTGCCGTAAGCGTATAGGAGCCATCGCTCAGTTCGTACAGAATGTCCGTAAAGACCGCCCCCTCCGGGTAGATCTCGTAGCCGAGTGTTACCTTCCACCCGGAAGGCGCTCTGTCAGGGCTCGCAGGTACACCTTGAACCTTCAGGGAGACCTTCTCGGGGGATGATTCCAGCACCAAGAGCTTCGCCTTAGGATCATTCGCCAGGGAGATCAACTTGTCCTTCTCAGCGAGCCGAACCATCGGGTACGTGAGCTTCGGTCCTCGAAAGAGGGTATTCCACTTCGCCCCATCGAAAAGCTGAACCTCCGTGACCTCTCCGCCCATAGCCAAATCAACGGTCAAACTGAAGTGATCGCCCTTCACCACCACTCTTTCACCAACTCGATCTACACCTAGGGATGCCATCACGGGAGAACCCACAAGAGTAAGAAGAAACAAGACACCCATCATAGACTTCATGAGAGACCTCCTCCACTCATTCACACCACCCAGACCAACTCAGGCAACAGTCCGACTCCCATGTGCTCTTTATCGCAACGCCCTCCGGCAGTCAAACCCCTCTGTCAACGAACCTCACACGACTCTGTGGATAACCTGTTTCATTCCAACCTTCCTGCAACACCCTTACATACCCAACCTTCTCGCTCCGGAGTCTCCCCCTGCAATCACCCTTACGACACCACCTCCTACACAACATGCAACTCAACAACTTCTCCACACTCGCCTTCTCAGTCTGACGTCCACCAAATCATTATCCGTGAACGAGATACCCATCTGCCCCCGAGAAATTAAGCGCATCTGCCAGGACCTTCTACTACTACCATTTTCGTTCTATGAAAGACGTGGTATCATATGCCCCGTATCCATCACCGTGATAGATGAGGTGCGCCATGAAATTCACCTGCAACCGAGCGGCTCTTGACCAAGCCGTGTCTACGGTCAGTGCAGTTGTATCGAGCCGAACACCGCGGGAGATCCTCAAGTGTGCCCGCCTTACGGCACGATCGGACCAAGTCACAATTACTGGGACAGACCTTGAAGTGGGTGTTCGCTTTGAAGTCACGCAGGTCGAGGTTAAAGAAGAAGGCGATGTCCTGGTTCATGCGGAGACACTTGGGCAGATCGTGCGCGAGCTGACGGATGAGACTCTCTCCTTAGAGATTGATCAGGGGACGATCAAGATTCGAGGGGAAGGCAGTTTCTTCCAGATCTTTGCGCAGGATGCGGCGGAGTTTCCCCCGGTCCCGGAGTTTGAAGGCGAGCCAACCCTTGTCATAGAGGTGGATCGGCTGAAGCATCTCATTGAACTGACGGTTTTTGCTGCGGCACGGGAGAACACACGCTACGCGATTAACGGTGTGTTCTGGGACAAGAAGGGCAAGAAGCTGCAACTCGTTGCAACGGATGGGCGTCGACTGGCCAGAGCCGTAGGAAGCGTCCAAGGTGAAGCAGAGGAATCGATGGCGGTTATCGTGCCACCTAAAACGATGTCGTTACTGGCGCGCGTTATACAGTCCGGCGTCGGGGAGGAAGCTCGGATCCGTGTCACACCCAACCAGTTTCTGGTTGGGATCGGTCCGGTGACGCTGAGCTCTATCCTGGTTGAGGGGCACTTCCCTCGGCATGAAGACGTGATTCCGAAAGACAATCCGATCCACGTTGAGTTCGATACAGCCGAGCTTCATAGTGCGATCCGGCGGGCGGCACTTCTGACGAATGATGAGTCCAAGGGCATTCGCATGGAGTTCAGCGCGGAGGGGTTGGTGTTGTCCAGCAGGGCACCGGAGGAAGGCGAAGCGACGGTGCGCATGGGTATTCAGTACTCAGGTACAGCTATTACGGTCGGGTTCAACCCGACGTTTCTCACAGATGCCTTACGGGTAGTAGGCACCGAGAAAGTGACTCTTGAGCTGAGTGATCCAGCGCGCCCTGGTGTGCTGACGGTCGGTAAAGACTACACGTATGTGATCATGCCTGTGAGTCTCGCATAGGTTTTAGCAGGTGAACGAACGACAGCTTCGACAAGCATGGCAGAATCGGTACCGCCCCAGAGGTGTGCCGAAGTTGGGGCAGATATTGGGGGGGCTCGCGCGCACATGGTCAGTGTCGGATCGTTGGAGTCTGCTTCAGCAACATTGGATGGAGAAAGTGCCTCAGGGTACCGGAGGGCGGCTCCGGCTCGCCAGCTTGCGCGGGGGAGTGATCTATCTGGAAGCAGGGGACCCCGCCACACGCTTTGAAGCGGTGCGCAGCGTCGGACCGGCCTTCCTTGAGAGTGTGCGCCGGGAATTCCCCGAGTGGAAGATCCGGGAGGTTCGGGTGCAACTGGCGCGATGATGAGGACCGAACTCGCCGAGACCGTCAGGAGGACAAGACGTCGATGACAGATATTCCGCAAGGCGATACAGGCGCAGAGGAAACACCTGCAGTCGAGGGCGCACCCTCGCCGGAAGCAAACGTCTATGACGAGAGCACGATTCGGGTGCTGGAAGGCCTGGAGGCCGTTCGAAAACGCCCGGCGATGTACATTGGCGATACGGGACTGGCCGGGTTGCATCACCTGGTCTATGAGGTAGTGGACAACAGTATCGACGAAGCGATGGCTGGCCGCTGCAGGAACATTGGCGTTCGACTGACGGCAGGGGGGGGCTGCGTCGTCACAGATGACGGCTCCGGAATCCCGGTGGGCCCCATTCAGCACGAGAATCCTCAACTGAACGGGAAGCCTGCTGTTGAAGTATGTATGACCGTTCTGCACGCAGGCGGGAAGTTCGAACGAAAGGGCTATCGGGTCTCCGGTGGTTTGCACGGCGTCGGCGTGAGCGTTGTCAACGCTCTCAGCGAGCGGCTGGAACTCGAGGTGCAGCGCGACGGGGCCGTTCACGTCATGTCGTTCGGCAAGGGTCTCGTCGTATCACCGCTCCAGCGAGTGGGTCGTACCAAGGGTACAGGCACGCGCATCGAATTCTATCCCGACCGGACGATCTTCGGCGATGCACAGTTTCGTTTCGAGACCCTCGCCAGCCGCATGCGCGAGTTGGCCTACCTGAACGAGGGTGTCACGATCACTATTACGGAGGAAGAGAGCGGGCGCGAGGAAACCCTTTGCTTCAAGGAAGGGCTCCGCGAGTTTGTGCGTCACCTCAACGAGGGTAAGGCGGCGCTCCACCCGCTTATGCAGCTTCATGCGGAGGACGAGCAGCAGGGACTCGTTGTTGACATTGCGATGCAGTACAACGACGGCTACACAGAGAATGTTCTCTGTTTCGCCAACAACATTCACAACATCGACGGCGGGACGCACCTCTCCGGATTCCGCAGCGCCTTAACGCGCACTATGAACTACTATGCCCGACGTGAGGGAGTCCTTAAAGGCAACATCAATCCAACAGGGGAGGACGTTCGCGAAGGGCTCGCCGGCATCATCTCCGTCAAGGTGCCGGAGCCGCAGTTTGAGGCTCAGACCAAGGTCCGCCTGATGAACCCGGAGGTGGGCAGCTTCGTCGAGCAGACGGTCAACGAGCAGCTCACAAATTGGCTCGAGGAGCATCCGGCCGACGCAAAGCGGATTGTCAGCAAGGGCGTTCAGGCAGCCCAGGCTCGCGAGGCCGCTCGCAAGGCACGAGAGCTGGCCCGTAAGACCGTCCTGTCCGGGGGGAACCTCCCAAGCAAGCTCTGGGATTGCTCGAGCCGGGACGCCGACCAGACCGAGGTCTACTTGGTCGAGGGGGACTCTGCTGGCGGTATCGCCAAGCAGGGACGCGACAGCAAGACCCAGGCGATTCTGCCTCTGCGAGGTAAGATCCTGAATGTGGAGAAGGCGCGCATCGACAAGATGCTCAGCAGCGAAGAGATCCGGCATATCATCACGGCCGTGGGCTGCGGAATCGGCCAGGATGAATTCGATCTGGGCAAACGCCGCTACGGCAAGATCATCGTGATGACGGATGCCGACGTCGATGGCAGCCACATCCGTACGTTGCTCCTGACCTTCATGTTCCGTCACATGAGACCGCTGATCGATGCCGGTCACATCTTTGTCGCACAGCCGCCGCTGTACCAGATCACGCGGAAACGTCACAGCGAATACATGCTCAATGACGGGGCGTTGAACCGACGGCTGACCGACTGGGCCCTGGAGGAAGCACAGCTCCGAATCCGAGCCGGAGGTGAGACTCCGGAGCGGCATCTGTCGGGGACGCAACTCCGGTCTCTAATGGAGATCCTGGATCGCATCGAGCGCCAGGCCCGCGTGCTTCAGCGCCGAGGTCTGATCTTTGAGGACTTTGTGCGGCGGCATCGCGATCCGAACTCCGGCGCCCTGCCGACCATTCGGTTGCTGATGAACGGCGAGGAGCACCTCTTCTACAAGGAGGCGGAGTTCGCACAGTTTCTGAAGGTCGCGGAAGAGCGCTACGGCGAGGTGCAACTCCTCGAGGCCGGGAAGTCCGAACTCCACGCACCAGGGCCCTCCGAGCAAGAAGGTGAGACGACCAAACGGATGATTCGCTTTGACTTGAGCGAATGCCGGCTCCTGGAAGAGCAGTTCACAGCTCTGGGCCAGTTCGGCCTGAGCTTCGAAGACTACTTTGCGCAGCGCGAGCGGCTTGTCACGGGCGATCTTCAACCGGCGACGTTCGTCCTGCTGGCCGGCGAGGAAGTCTTCAAGGAACTCAACAACCTGGCCGAAGTGGTTCCCGGATTGCGCGAACTCGGCAGCCGCGGAGCGCAAGTCAAGCGGTTCAAAGGACTCGGCGAGATGAACGCCGAGGAATTGTGGGAGACCACCATGGATCCGGCCCGACGGTCGCTGTTGCGCGTCATTGTGTCCGACGCCAACGACCAGGAGGATCCAGAGCAGTTCGAGATAGACGCCCGCGAGGCCGATCGAATCTTCAGCATTCTGATGGGCGACGACGTCGAGGCCCGCCGCGAGTTCATCCAGACCAATGCCGGCAGCGTGAAGAACCTTGATGTCTAGGGGGGCTTCATTCCCGAGGACACCATGTCTCTTGCGGGTCTGATGGCACACGGGGTCCGGTGCGTGAACGATGTTGAGGATTCGCCGGTCGGTCCGGCATCGTGTCCGGGCACCGCGGCATGCCGATTCCGCCCGAGTGTCATCCCGAAATACCAGGAGCTCGCTCATGTTTGAAGCAGGGTCGGTCAGCATGCTGGTTCTGGCGATGTGCGCCGAGGTCGGGAAGCCCGAGGGTTCGCCGCGACAGGGCGCCGAACTGGAGGTCACTCGCGCCACGCTGATCGCACCCGGGGATCTGAGTGCGACCGAGCGCAAGGCCGTTGGGATGCTGCTGGACGAGGTGGAGCGGCGAAGCCGTATCCGCTGGACAGAAGCGCATGCCTGGCCGGAAGGCAACGCGCCGGTGGTGGTGGTCGGATCGTTCAAGTCGCTTCGTTTGCTGGCGGGCTTGCCTGTAGGTGCACTGCCCGCCTCGCCGGCCGTTCCGCCGGCGGAGGGATACACGATCCGGGTTCTGGACGGCCGGGGCGTGGTCGTTGCCGGCAATGACGCGCGAGGCGTGTTGTTCGGTGTCGGGCACCTGCTGCGCGAAATGCGCATGTCGCTCAACAGTCTGCGGCTACCTGCCGGCCTCAACATCACCACCGCCCCCCGATATCCCCTGCGCGGTCACCAGCTCGGGTATCGCCCGAAGGTCAACTCGTACGACGGGTGGACCGTCGCATTGTTTGAGCAATACATCCGCGACCTGGCTGTTTTCGGTTCGAACGCCATTGAGCTGATTCCACCTCGCAGCGACGATGCCCCGAACAGCCCGCATTTCACCTTGTCGCAGATCGACATGATGCAGGCGATGTCGCAGATCGCGCAGGACTACGGAATCGACGTCTGGGTCTGGCATCCGGCCATGGGAGTGGACTACACCCGGACGTCGACGGTCGAGTTTGCCCTGAAGGAATGGGCGGACATCTACTCGAAGTTGCCACGAGTCGATGCGGTGTTCGTGCCGAGCGGTGATCCCGGGCGTCTGGAGCCCAAGCACCTCCTGCCGTTTCTCGAGAAAGCCGCCGAGGTGTTGCGCCGCCGTCATCCGAAGGCGCAGATGTGGGTCTCCACTCAGAGTTTCAATCTCGACCGCCTCAACGAATTCCTGCAGGCGATCCGGACGCAGCAACCCGCGTGGCTGAGTGGAATCGTCTTCGGCCCGCAGAACAGGATGCCGTTGCCGGAGCTTCGAAAGGCGTTGCCCGAGAGGTACCCGATCCGGCACTACCCCGACATCACCCACAGCGTGCAGTGTCAGTTCCCGGTGCCTGACTGGGACCTCGCCTATGCGCTGACCGAGCAGCGTGAGGTGATCAACCCGCGGCCCACGGACTGCGCGAACATCATCCGTCGGTTCACGGATACCATCGGGTTTCTGACCTACTCCGAAGGCTGTAACGACGACGTGAATAAGATCGTCTGGAGCTGCCTGGGATGGGACCCGGACATCCCGGTGGTCGAGGCCCTGCGCCACTACGCCCGGTTCTTCATCGGGGCACGGCACGAGGAGGCGTTTGCGCAGGGATTCCTGGCATTGGAGCGCAACTGGCGCGGGCCATTGCGAACCAACCGCGGGGTGCTGACGACCCTGCAACAGTTTCAGGAGATCGAGCGGAGCGCCAATCCGCAGGACCTGCTGAACTGGCGATTCCAACAGGCGCTCTACCGGGCTTACTACGATGCCTACAACGCCCGCCGGCTCGCGTATGAAAGCGAGCTGGAGCAGCAGGCGACGGACGTGCTCCGACAGGCGCTGCGTCTGGGCCCGCAGGTGGCGATCGACGAGGCGGAACGGATCCTCGACCGTGCCGTGCAGGCGCCGGTGGCTCAGGACCTTCGCGCCCGGGTGTTCGAGCTCGCCGAGGCACTGTATCAGAGCATTCGCATGCAGTTGAGTGTTCCCCGGTACAAGGCGATCCACGTGGACCGGGGCGCCAATCTGGACCTGATCGACACGCCGCTGAACAACCGCCTGTGGCTGAAGGCGCGATTTGCCGAGCTTCGTCGCAAGGACACCGACCGGCAGCGGCAGGAAGGGATCGCCGAGATCGTCGACTGGACGAATCCCGGACCCGGCGGATTCTATGACGACCTTGGCAACGTCACGGATCAGCCGCATCTCGTACGCGAGCCGGACATGGCGGCCGATCCGGAGTTCCGGCAGGCGCCGCTGATGGGGCGCGAATACGAACCCGACTGGAGGATGTCGTGGAACGACTATGCCGAGACACGCTACGACAGCCCGCTTCGACTGCGGTACGAGGGGCTGGACCCGCGGGCCTCGTACAAGGTTCGCGTGGTCTACTCGGGCGACAGCCCCCACGTGAAGATCCGCCTCACCGCCGGTGAGAACTGCGAGATCCACTCCTACCTTGTCAAACCACAGCCGATCCGACCGATCGAGTTCGACATCCCGGCAGCGGCGACCGCGGTCGGTCGGTTGACCCTGTCGTGGACGCAGGAACCGGGTCGGGGCGGCAACGGCCGAGGGTGTCAGGTGGCGGAGGTTTGGCTGATCCGGAAGGCGGAGTAGCGAGGGGGGCGCGATCGTCCGCCGGCTCTCGGCCGATCCGGAGGTCCTCAGGGTTTCCAGGTCAGGACCTTTGTCGACTCAACCTCCTTGAGCAGTGCGGCTTTGTCCATGAAATAGGTGCTCTTGAGCTTCCGATTCGCGGTGAGCTTGAGGGCCTGGTCGTCGAAATGCGGTGAATTCGGATCGTCGGACTGTCCCAGGGGCGCGGCCGTCCACGACCGCGGCGGACGGGTCAGCTCGACGACCATCAGGGCGCTTTGACCCCCGACGCCCAACTGCTGTCGAGTCTTGTCGAGGGGCTCGAAGAACATCGCCCGGGGCGTGGCGATGCTGTCGATGCTCCCTCCGTCGGCCGGTGCGGTTTGCTTGCCACCCTTGCGGCCGATGCGATACACGTCGCCGTATCGAGTGTGCAGGTCGCCGCGATCGGTCTTCATCTTCTTGCAGGCGGCTCCGAGCGTCGCGAGGACCTCCGCATCGGACAGGGTTGGCGGCGGCGGGTCGCCGCGCTTGTCCGACTGGCGGATCAGGAAGGACTGCTGCTGTTTCCAGTACAGGTAGCAGAGGGCGCCCTGGGAGTCTTTTTCAACCCGTCCGTTCCAGGTGAGAATCGCCTGAGCGAACCCGGCCAGGTCGGCGTCTTCCTGGGGTGTGGCACCGCGGTGCTCCCATGCCGTTCGCAGGCGGTCCTGCCATGGGCGGACGCCGTACGTACGCGGCGTGGTGGCGATCTCAAAGACATCTTCGATGGTGACCTCTCGGATCTCGTCGAGAAGCTGAAACACCGTGGCGGCGCGCTGGTGCAGGCCGTACTTGATGCCCATGTACTGGGGTTCCATATAGAGGTAGCTGCGGTACTTGTCTTCGGTCAGCGTGCTGTTGCGGTACATCACGCGGGGCGAGATGTTGCAGTTCTGCATCCAGCCGCAGGGGGGGTTGAGGACTTGTACGAGGTCGTCTGTCGGGTGAATCCCCAGCCATTCGGTCTTGGACGTGTTTCCCGGAACCGGCTTCGTGTAGTCAAAGCCCCCGGGGCGGATCGGCACGCGCCCGGTCCGCTGATAGTAGAGGTCGCCATCGACGCAGGCGATCATGATGTTCTGGGGATGGTACTGGGCCATGGAGAGAGCGGCCCTGATCTCCCGGACGTTCTGCGAGAGCCACAGGGCATAGGTCATGTCGCCCAGGGACACCTGATCGAAATACGGGGTCGCGATGGCGTAGCCCTTGCCGTCTTTTGTGGCCACGACGGGTCCGTGGTGCGTGTACAGGATGTCCTGGCGCACGGTGTCGAGCGTGCCGTTCTTGTTGCGAACGGAGATCTCAATCTTGCGTATCACGCCGGTCCGCCACTGCCCGTCATACTGGTATTGTGCGGGGTTATCGGGGTTCAGCGTCTCGATGAAGATGTCGGTGGTATCGGGTCCGCCCGTCGTGTGCGCCATCGAGAAATACTCGTTGTGCCCGAATCCAGGTAGGGGGGTGCCGACCACGAACATTCCCGCCCCGCGAATCTGTCCGGCGTAGACCCTGGCCTCATGAAACCGCATGGGACCGTAGAAGCCCAGGTGCGGGTCGATCACGGCGATGGGAACCTTTGCCTTCGTTTTGGACGCCCCGAGGACCATTTCGTTGGAGCCGCGGTATTCAGGCGGTTTGGGCCGGATCCCGCCGCGGATGAGTTCTTCGAAGGCCTGCATTTCCGGCCAGGGGAAGATCGAGGCCCTGCCCAGGGCGATGCACATCCAGGGTTCGATTTCCAGGGCGTTGGTGGGCACGCGGTCCGGGTGTTCCTTCAGGTGGTGCCGGATCCCGGCGAGGAAGGCCTCGGCGCCGGCGCGGGTTCTCGCCGAGAGCTTCTGATAGTTGTCCTTTGAGACCTCTGCGTGCCGCCAGAGCCGGGCGCGGAAGTCGTTGAGGAGTTCGTTGGGCCCGTGTATCTCGGCCATTCGCCCGATGGCGGTTCGATAGTTGTCGAAGAGCTGCTCGATGCGGTCTTCGGCCTGGGCGTAGCCAATCGCGAAGCAGGCGGCGTCTTCGGAATCAGCATAGATGTTGGGCACGCCCCAAACGTCGCGGTAGATCGTTGCGGTCTCAGCACCTTGGAGGCAGGCCGCACAAATCACAATGCCGAAGGCTGCGCAGCAGAAAGACTGGCCGAGAAGATCACGCTTCATGGGAGACCTCCGAAACTGCGTGGGGCTGAATGTCGATGGGCCAGCGGCTGCTGCCCTGTCAGGCGCGTCGGGTCCTCCGACGCATCGCGACCAGGCCCGTCAGACAAAGTGTCCACCAGCATACGAGTTGGATCGTCGGGACACCAAATCCACAGCCGATGTTTCCCACGGGTGGGATGACAGTGTTGGGCTCGCCGGGGTTATTGGGTTCAGCGGTGTTGGGTTCATTGGGGTTGTTCGGCTCTGTGACGTCGGCCTCGAAGACGGCGGTGACGCCGGCGTTGGCGGTCATAGACACCTGGGTGGTGAGGGAGGTTCCGGAGGCTTGGCCTTCCCATCGGACGAAATGCCAGCCGGTGGCCGGCTGCGCGGTGAGGGAGACGACCGTGCCGGTGCTGTATCCGGCCTTGTCGGAGTCTCGCAGGACGTTGCCTTGTCCCTGAACGTTCGTGGTGAGCGTCCAGCCGAGTCGGGCGATGTAACCCTCCATCCTGCTGTAGTGATACCCGGTGCCGACGATTGTCATCCCGTCGGCCGAGACACCGCGAGCATTGACCAGTCTCCAACCCGTGAGGTCCAACCCATATCGGTTGGTGAGCACATCCTGAAGCATCTGCATCTGTCCATCCCAGATGAACGCGTCGGTGCTGTAGAAGTCCGAGCTGCCGGCGTCTGCGGCTCCAACGATAACGCCTCCGTCGGCCGAGACAGCGTAGGCACTGTCGGTATTGCCGAGGTATCCGGGGAGATGGCCCAGCGCGACCGGCGCACCGGCCGACCAGAAAACGGCGTCGAGGGCACTGGTGCCAACGATAACGGCGCCGTTGGCCGACACCGCACAGGCCTGGGTGGACGTCTCGCCATTGGGCCGCATGCCCAGCATGGTCATCGCCCCACCGGACCACCGGAAGGCCTTCCAGCCTTCAGCGTCACATTGTCCGACGATCGTGCCCCCGCCAGCCGAGACACCCAGTGCCTCGCTGTATTCTCCGGTGGGCAGAAGGCCCAACGGGATCATGCCGCCGTTTTCCCAGCGAAAGCCCTCGGAGTAGCCGGTCTTGCTGCCAACTCCGACGACGACAGACCCATCCGCAGAGACACCGTTGGCCTGGCTCCACGAACCGCCCGTCAGGTATCCCAGGCCGCTCATCACGCCGTCGGTCCAGCGGAAGGCTTCGTTGCCCCCACTGGCACCCCTGCCCCACCCGACGACGACCGATCCATCTGCCGAGACTCCTGTGGCTCGACCATCCGGGCCTCCACCGGGCAGCCAGCCCAAGCCGCTGAGGATCCCATCGACCCATCGAAAGGCCTGATATTGTCCGAGCGAGTTTCGGCTTTCGCCCACAACAACACGGCCATCGGCAGAGACGGCCGTTGCCCAGTTCAGATAACCATCACCGGTGTCGGTCAATTGGCCCAACCCCTGGAAGCTGGCGCCCGGGCAGAGGGTCTGGACGACAGCAAGGGCAATGGTTCCTGCAAGTAAGCAACGGTTAGCAGACAGACCCATAGCATCCCTCCAAAAACGAGTTTCTACAGAGAATACCAAGGTGAGCCCGGACAAACACCGTAGATTAAAGCCCGACTTTGCAGAAATCAAGGTCTAGTTAGGTAAAAGGGACGCGTCTTGGGCGGACAGTGCCAACGCCGTTACACCCAGCAACCCAAGAACGCCCTCACTGCACGTCGCCCGCAGTTCGATCGACTCCAGCACGTTTGATGCGTCGCATCGGATTTCCAGGGCGTCGGCATGAGCAAACAGCATGCCGCCATGAATGAACCCCGACGGCCCCAGCTTGCCCAGCGGCACCGGTACGCCTTTGCGGCTGAAGTGCTGGAAGAAGCAGTCCAGGTTGAACGGCGGAACCAGCGATTCGACGACCTCCCGGCCACCCGCATAGCGCAGGACGACCTCGCCGTTGGGGATGTAGTTCTTCATCGGGTGGACGTAGTTCTGGAGCAACAGCCACAGACGCTCGCAACGCAGCCCCACCGAGATGACCGCGCCGCCGGGCAACGGATAGGGCCGCCAACTCGACAGGGCCAGCATGTTCTTTGGCGGCGGTGTCACACCGGGCCTGGGCCGGCCGGCGCTGAGGAACGTCACACCGTGACTCGTCTCGATCACGCGGGGCGAGGGTGACAGGCCCAACGTCGGATTGCCCCACCAGCTTGAAACCGGGTGCGGATTGCCCTTCCATACGCCGTCGATCATCACGCCGCCTTCGTAATCGAAGATGAACTTCGCCGCGGTCATCTCCTCCAGGGTCAGGTTCAGCGCGCTGCGCAGGTCGAACAGCACCTGTCGCGATCGATCCGCCGGCTTCAGCGGCGCACCGCGTTCGACCTCTGTAGGTGGCTGCTGCTCGTGCAGAATCGTCGGCGGATGATCGGGCGGACCCGGTGGTTGGATTGCCGGACCGATCGGCACGGTGACGACCGATTCCGCTTCGCTGGGTGTCACCATCTCGCTGCCGGTCAGGTTCGCCCGCACGTGTTTGATCGTCGGGCGCGGGGTCCGGATCCGAAACGTCGCGCGGTCACCCTCACGCTCATATTCATAGCTGACGTCCGGCGTGCGGATCCGCGCCCGCCGCCAGTCCGATGGAAACGCCGGGCAGATGCTCAGCCGACCCTCGTGCAGCGCCGGCTCGATGCCGAACAGCCCGCGAACCGCCACGTGCGCATGCGGGTCCACCGAATCAACGTCCTCGCGATCGCCGCCGCCCGCCCCCGCATTCGAGATGCCCATGTTGATGCCCGGAAAATCGCTCTTGAACGACGACAGGACGACCGTCTTCAGATAGGGCCACCACACGTCGGCATCGCCCGATTTCATCCCGCCCAGGGCGGCCAGACACGTGTCGCCCGTCGGCACCCACTGCGTGCTCCAGCGGATCGGGAACCAGTCGCTGCACGCCAGCAGCTTCACGCCCGGCGCCGGCTCGAAGCCATAGTGCGACGCCAGCCATCGCATCGCACGCCGCCCACGATCCGCATCCAGCAGCCCCGCGTTGATCGCCAGGTATTCCTCCCAGACCTGCACGTGGCTCCGCCAGATGTCATCGGCCCCAATCGAGCCCAACACGCCTGCGTCATCGCGCCATAACTGCGCGAGCACCTGCTGCCGGGTTTTGTCTGCCAGCGCACGATAGTCACGCTCGGCCTGGGCATCGCCCACCGCGACCGCCAGCCGTGCCGCCCGGTCGAACATGGCCCACGACATCGCGCTGGGGGCGGCGGCCTTCGGCCCCTTGCCATTCGAGTCGCAGTTCCAATACTCATACCAGTCCTGGAACAGGCCATCGCCGTCGGGGTCATTCGTCTTCCGCTGCCATTCAACCGCCTTGCGGACCGTCGGCCACAGGTCGCGGACGAACTGGCGATCGCCCGTCCACGCATACTGCCACCACACCTGATCGACCCAGTACGGCGTGTTGTTCTCGGCATCAAACGGGAACAGCGACGGCGAGATCCAGCGGATGAAGCCGTCGTCGCGCTGCATCGCCCCATAAAGCCGCAGGCATTCGTCCATCGCCTGATGGTCGCCCGCCCACTGCTTGCCGTACCACCCCGTCGAGATGTGCGAGTACATGATCCAGTACTGCCCGCCCAGCACGAGCCCCGGCCCCTGCCGGTGATACTCGGTGATGCATCGGCTCCAGTTGATCAACCCATTCAGATGATCGTCGGGCGTGCCGATCTGGAACTCCTCGCGCCGCCGGTCCCACGCTCGGCGCGTCCGCTCGAGCTCCTCACCCGGTGAGGCCAGCAGCGTGTCCAGATTCGTCTCCGGATTCAGGGCCCGCCGGATGTAACAGTCGAACCACGACGTCTTCAGCCGATCGCGAATGCCGGGCCAGGCCGTTGTCGCCTTCGTATCGAGCCGATCCATCATCTTCCGGGCGAGCCCCTGGTCGTACGTAGACACGCCCCAACTGGCCGCAATGTGATACACCGCCCGCGGCGCCCCGCCGGCGTCGAACTCCACCTGCTGACCGAAGGGCGCCTGAGTAATCCGCCCCTCGCCCTGCCCGTCCCACCCGGCGACCACCAGGGCGTTCGGCAGCTTCGGTTCGGTGACGCGGACTCGCTGGCCGTTCAGCTCAACGCGGTTGGCATTGGCCTCCGCCGCCTGCCACCAGATGCCCCCGAATTGCCAGATCAGCGACGTGGGTCTATCGAATTCCACCCGGCAGACCATGCCGTGAAAGTCCATCGCTGGTGCCACAATAATGCGAGCCTTCCAGCCGCCCGCCGCATCCGTCACCCGATACTCCGTGTACCCCGGCCGATAGGTCGTGGCCACGCCGGGAACTTGCTCCATCCATCGCGGCTTCCCGTCGGGTCCCGGCACGCCCAGCCGCAACGTTCCCATACACGGATACGTGCTGCCAGACTGAACGTCGGGCCGCGGCCACAGCGGGAAGATCCGATCGGACGAATAAGAACCGTTGCCCGCGGTGGTATCCATGCGGAAGAGCGGCACGTCGCCCGTCCACACGCGGTTCTGCCCATGCGCGATCGGGCGATTGAGCTGACGCGTGCTGCCGGTAATCCGGAATCCGCCGTCCGCAATCGGCTCGTATGCCGGCTTGATGTCGCCTTTGCCGTCGCCCGGCGCCATGAACGGAGAGCGACCCAACAGGACACTCTGATCCGCCTTCGGCATTCGCAGCGGCTTGAGCGGCGCGGGCAAGAGCTTCACGTCGGGTTTGACGATCTTCAGACCTTTCGTCTGCTCACGCTCCCGTTGCTCCTCGGCCGCCGCCTCTGCCGCGCGGGCGGCGAGGTACGCCGTCACCGGCCGCTGGCGAGTTACCAGCGTGATGCCCAACGCCTGTGCGCCGGTCGACGGCGTCGAGGCCGGCTCCTCCCGGAGATGCCCACCTGCGACGCAGAACGTTGCCCCCTCACCGGGACCCGCCATCAGGAAGACCCTTGCCTTCTCACCCGCCGCGGCCGAGACCGCAAAGGTCGTCGGCGCGGCGGCTCGAAGCATCGGAACCCCCAACAGACGCACATAATGATACTTGCCCGATGGCGCCACCATCCGTGCACGATTCGTGTTCCGTTCGGCGAGATATTGCAGGATGTTGCCGAAGAACCGTTCGATATTCGGCCGATGGGCGTCGCCGGCCGTCGTGAAGTCCGGCAGACGCCATCCCACGAGAATCACGCGCCCGGCACCCACGGTGTATTCCACCAGCGGTCGCTCACCCAGGCCCGCATTGCCTTCGGCCAGCAGTTCGCCGTGCGGACCGGGCGTGTCGTAGAAATCGGCGAGAGCGTTCCCGCCCAAACCGGTCATCAGAATCAGCCGTGAGGCATCCAAACCCGCAAAGACAGGGTGAGAGCGGTACTTGTCTTTGACCAGAATGCCGCTGGCATAAGGGGCATCCGTCGTGCCCAGAACGCGGAGCGGGGTCGACTCGATCCCGAGGTCGTTCACCAGGCGTCCGGCCGCTCCCGAAAGCAGGAGAACGCCTCCCGCCTCAAGGTAAGCCATCAGGTCTGTGACGACGGACTCCGGCAGCGTTGCGGCCGCCGGGTCGTCACCCTGGTGATACCACAGGACATCAAACTCCTCGGGGGCAGAAAGGCGAGAACCCTCCGCCTGCCACCCGCCTTCGACATGGGATCTGAGCCGTGTCACCGTACCCCGTGTCCGGGCGAACGCCAGGGCGGCGGCGTTTCGCGCAGACGGCTGCCCTGGAGTCACAGGGTCGATCATCCCGATGCGGATGTCCGCGAGCGCCGGGGTAACCCCGCACACGCAAACCAGAAGACAGGATCTCAATACGTCCCCGGTCGGATGGAAATACACCCGGCAAGATCGGCTCATGATGGCCTACCTCTCTCAAGGCGACTTCGGTCGCGGCACCCAGTCCGGCTCCTTGTTGCTGTTGCCGTCGGTCGTGATGGCCGCCCAGCGGTTCTTGCGAAGGGCATCGGCCACACAGATGTTCCAGCCCGGAGCCTGGCTCCCGACACTCTCCGGTGCCGGCCGCACCAGGCTTTTGGTCTGAGGTTTCGGTCCCCGACTGAAGGCCACATACCCCCCGTCCGGCGACCAGTCTACATGATAGACCCAGTTCGGCTTGCCGCTGGTCAGGAAGGCCCGCTGTCGCAGGGCCCGAGGCTCCGGGCCCGTCACATCCAGATCCGAAAGGGTCAGCGAGAAGTCCGTCGAGCCGTTGGCAACCATCTTGCCGTCCCACCGGACATCCGGCCGGCAGCCGACCAGCCGGAGATCAACGACACCCATGCCCGCCGCTTGAATCGCCAGAATCGCATGGCTGAATCCCATGCCGCCATGAACGCTCGACAGGATCCATTGGCCGTCGGGCGTACAGCATATGGCATACAGATGACTGAGCTGCTTGTTGTTGGGATGCTCCTTCGCCCGGCCGGTCTTGAGATCGAAATACACGAGCCCCTTGGCGGCGTAATCCTTGCTACTCGGCTCCGTGCCCTCGGCACCCAGGTAATAGATGCCCGACCCATCGTGGTTCCAACACGGGTCGCGCCCGTTCCTGGCCACCAGCGTCCGGCCGGAACCGTCCAGATTCATGGTGTACGCGTGCCGGACCGTGGCCGTCCCTTCCCGCAGGTCCGCGACGAAACATATCTTTGTCCCGTCCGGGGACACATGAGGATACACTTCACTGATGCCGGGCGTTCGCGTCAGATTGATGGAGTTCGACCCGTCGGCGTTCATCATGAACAGCTCCCAGTTGTTGTCGCGACAGGTCTCGTACACGATCCGGTATGGATAGGTCTTCAATTCTGCCAGGAGGTTCGGATCCGCCGGGAAGCCAGCCAACGATTCCTCGGCCGACGCGAGCCCCGGAAACACCACCATCAGAACCGACCCGACAACGCCCCACTCCCATACCGTGTTGCGGTTCATGCGATGGTCCTTTCAAAGATGTTCTGCTGGTTCGCCAATAGCCGGAGACGGGCGGTATGCCCTCTGGCAGCCGTTCCGGAATCATCAGACGGCGCGCACCTGCCCGCCTGGAAACGAGGGTACCCCTGATCACCCGCGGTTGCTACAGAATCTCCGAAGGTCGGTACAGGTCTGCACCGCGCCGGATCACCCTTGTCGCCGAGTCCCGACCGCCCCCGACATCAGCCGGAACGCAACGCCCGCCGCCAGCGCCAGAAAAGCGGCTGCGATAAATGGCGGCAGACCGCTGCCACACTTGAACGTCGCCTCGGCCAGGTAATCCTTGTCCATCACCAGATACAGCACGGCATTCGAGTCTCGAATCGTAATGTAATTGGCATCCGGATACCGATTGGGATCACCCCACACCGACCACTCGCTGAATGACTTCCCCGCAATCGGCACCGCGTGCAGTACGACACCCGTGCCCTTGGTGTACCGAAGCACCTTCTCCTCCGAGGTGTTCGGGTCGGCTGGGTCCCGAAGGTCCGGGTTGATCGCAACGGCGCCGTAGTTCGGCTTCACGACGTTCAACGTCAGACGGCACGGCGTCTTGTCGAATTTGCCGGTTCGCACCTCGACATGATCGAATGCCGCCTCGGCCGGGTCGTCGTAGTTCGGATCGTACAGGGGATCGAAGAAGCTGTACCGCTTGTGCGGATCCGAATTCTGCGGGCTGTAGTACCCCGTGTAGTAGATCCACGCCAACACATAATGGTCCGTCGAGTCGTCCCACCATGTCGGGCTCGTGTTGGGATCCGTGTCCCCCGTGACGACCCCCGCGCCGCATGCGCCATAGGGAATCATCCAATGAGTATCGGCCCAGAGCCGCAGCGCCTTGTCGGCTACCGTGTCGCTGATGATCTCCGCCAGCATCGGCGAATCCGGGCATGCTCCGTTCGGCACTGGCCGCCCAAGGGAATCGGATGATTCCGGCCTGAAGGAGAGTCTTGCTATAGCGACGACGCTTGTCATACGTGCGACTTTATAGTATTAGAGGGATGAGCATGCCGTTCAGTTCAAGGAAGCCGGCATGCTGTCGACACATCTGCGCATTGAAATGGCGAAGGCAAGGAGAATGCATATGACTGCGAACGGGGCCAACACGAAATCGATGTCAATGTCGGACTCAATGCGGTTTGGGGCTGTGGGCATACTGCGAACGGGTGCCTTCATGCAAGCATCCGGATTAGTCTTCGGGCTCACGACGCTCCTTTGGTTGCTCGGCTGCTGCTCGCTGCCACCCACTCCCCCCCCGTCAGCAGCCGTTGACCTCTGGAGGTCGATGACCAGCGGAACCACGAAACAGCTCAACCGTATCTGGGGCAGCGGGCCCAATGACGTTTTCGCTGTGGGTTTGGGCGGCATCATCTTGCATTATGACGGAAATCGCTGGTCCACGATGCGTGATGTTCGGTCGGATTCGATCACCAGCACCAACGTGTGGGGTAGTGGACCTAACGATGTGTATGTCCTCGACAATGACAGCAGCGCGTACGACCTTAACACCGATACCACGTTTTCGTTTGATATGATTGTGTCGAGCATCTGCCGTTACGATGGATCTGGGTGGTCGACAGTCAAGAGCGACATAAAGGGACCACTCATGGGTATCTGGGGCAGCGATTCGAACGATATCTTCGCAGTGGGGTTTGGCTCCAAGATCTTTCATTATGACGGGTTGGAGTGGTCTTCCACGGATAGGGGCCCCCTGCGCCTTCTCGGTGTTTGGGGGAGCGGCCCAAACGACGTCTTCGCGGTCGGAGACCGGGGAGCTGGACTCGGAGGAGTGATCCTCCATTACAGCGGCGAGAAATGGTCGGAGATGAGTAGCGGAACCACGGAGGCACGATCTGCGGTGTGGGGAAGTGGGCCAGCTGATGTCTGGACGTTTGACTGGTCTCCCAGTCAGTCTACGATAATGCACTACGACGGGGTCAACTGGCTCAAGGTGGAAAAGCATGCAGCGCCCTTTTCGGCGATAGGTTCCGTGTGGGGGTCCGGACCGAAAGACGTCTGGGCTGTGGGTTGGCTAAACCGGTCAACGACAGGAGTAATTCATCACTACAAGGGTTCGGAATGGAAGATTGCCCGGCAGGATGTGGAGGTGGGATTCAACGGAATCTGGGGTAGTGGGCCGAATGATGTCTTCGTTGTAGGAGGATCAGGAACCATCCTGCATTCGACCTGGTGACCGTTCCCGATACGGACCGAACGAATCGTAAACAGGCCCAGATTCAGCGAAGGCGCCTCGATCTATAAGCAGAGTCAAAGGCTCATGAGAAACTGTCCCTGGTTCGTTGAAATAGACGCGGCCGGCGACTGGCGCCGGCCGCATTAACCTGCCCGAATCCATTGGGCAAGGCTACTCCAGTGGAGTTGGCTCCCCTCGCTGACTGTAGAAGAGAATGTCGAGCATCTGTTTGGCCGCGGCTCTCACCGAAGGCGTGAAGAAGTCGATCAGGGGGCGGCCCCCTCCGACATTGTTGCCGCCGACTCGCGGGTACCAGTCTCGAACCAGCTCCACGTGGCCGTCATACATTGCCAGGGAGCCGCTCTTTCGAGGATAGTTCGTTTGCCATACGTCGTTCACATTCGCCACGCCCAGGATGGGCGAACCGTGATAGTCGCCCACGAAGGAGTCAACGAGGTCCATGATCGGGTCACAGTGATCCCATGTGAAGTTGCTGGTCCCGTAGTCGGCGACGTAGCCATCCGAGGCCTCATCCACCACAAGGGGGACCTGGGAAGAGGCATACACCGAACTCGGTTTCATGATGGGTCCGTCGTATCCAAACCCATACGGACGAGCGGGCAGGGAGGTATCCATCAGATGGGCCGCGTCGAACTGTACCTTGCGTCCCAGAGAGGACCGACTGTAGTTGAACTTTCGCTGCATGGCATTTGCGGCGGACACTCGCTCAAACTCTGGGCAGCGGTACAACGTCTCAAACCGCGTGTAGGTGAAGAGTGTACCGGTCTGCGCCCAGTTGAACGGCCAGTCGGACTCGGGACTGTCCCACAGGATGGCCGCATACGACCTGGTGCCGCTCTGGCCGTTCACCAGCCAATTCTCGTTGGGATCGGGTCCGTAGAGCGCGCCGGTGCCGCGACCGTAGCAGATGAATGGCGGCGTCTCACCGTAGTCGTCCGCGTAGATCAGAAAGGCCTTGGCCATCTGGGAGATTCGCGAGGCACAGAGCGTGCCCCTGGCCTGGGCTCTGGCTTTGCCGAGGCTGGGCAGAAGGATCGAAATCAGCATCGCAATGATAGCCACCACCACGAGCAATTCGATGAGTGTGAATGCCGCGCAGCGACTAATTCCTCGATGGAGTCTCCTGGAACAACTTGCAGGACTCTTAGGCATGGGTCACCTCCACATGAGTAAGACGTGATGAATCGGCCTCGACCTCGAGGTACTCCCGATCCGAAGGATGTCTCATGTAGTAACGCGACAACGGCAGGGGGCATCCGCAGACGAACCTGAGAACACACCTCTCAGGGCATCGTGGGGGCCGTCGGTGTCTTTCGGAAGATGGGGTGGTCGGAAATAGGTGGCCGTCCTGCTTATACCTGGTTTTGCCTTGCCTGCCGCCTTCTTGTGTACTTTGGATAGTACATCGTGAACAACATTCCCAGCAGCAGGCAGGCGTTCTGCGCGACCTCATAGACCCAGCCTGGGGTACTCCCGCGATAGACTTTCGCCGTGTTGATCAGCGTATTGGCGAGGAAAACACAACCCCACATCCCGGTCAGGATGTAGCTGTGGTAGATCAGGCTCGACGGATCGGCCCCCTCGTTGTGGGCCATGGCGCGGGCGTACGCCAGCGTGAATGGCCGACGGATCAGGATGGAGAACCACGTTGCTGCGGCGAGCGTCCCGCTGGCCAGGATAGACATGTGTTTGGCTACCCAGAGATTGCTCAGGATGACCACGGCCACCAGGTCAAATGCGAAGAACAGGATGCCCGCCCAGAGGATGATGCCCATGTGGATCCGCTTCAGTCCCAGGACGATCACGCACAGGAAGCAGACGACAACTGCGATCTTCAGGCGGATCAGCGACGGACCGGAGATGATCGCGAACAGAATCCAGGGTGTGAACGCGAAGAGCAGATTGAGGAAACCCACAGGACCTCCGTTTCAGCGGCGCGCACGGCGAGCCGCTATGTGTGACCACTACACGTCATCGGCTGGCGAAGCGGCGACCATCAGAGAGATCCGGCTCCAGGTCATGACGGGGCGATGCGTGCCGTGTGACGACTCTCGTTTCCGACGGTCCGCATCCGTGGGGGACCGTCGCCGTGCCCTGACGGATGCAGCACTCAGAGCATTTGACTGTCCCCGGTGTATGGTGGGGAATGGCCTCTTGTTATCGGACTTCCTGCTCAAGCAAGCCTTCGGCGTGGACGATAGGCTCGGGTGCAGGGCCGCCGGACATCGTCACGTCAACGTCGTGACCCCGCACCCGTCGTCCCACCCCAATCATCCCGAACAGGGCTTCTGGCAGGTCGAGACGGCCTCGTTCCACGATTTCTTGCAGCAGTTCCGCACGTTCGATATCCGCCGGAACATCGACAACACCATCTCCGTCATCACGACCCACGTCGACCCTGCGGTTATCGAGGAAACGCCCGCGGGCAAATCGCGCGCCTATGCGGTTGGCGCCGCGCGGATCTTCGGCGCCGACGATACCGCCACGACGCCCACCTCGTTCTGACCGGACCGGGTGAGGGAAGGCCTTTCGGAACGCAGCTCTCTTCGGTCATCGAGAGGAACTGCGCCCGCCCAGACACCATAGCGCTGTGATCGGCTTGAGGTAAGCCGGTGCACCTGTATAATCCGCTGTGATCCGCGCCATCGGCGTGTCTCTCGATAGGTCGATGAACATCTCTCCGGAATCTTAGAGAAAGGAAGGCATAGTCATGAACGAATTCAAGAGCCGTCTCGCTGCTTGGACGACCCTCTTTGCGTTCGGGGTGATCTTTGTTTCTGAAGGATCGGCGGAACAGAAGGAAACAGTCAAATACGTCCGCTTCCAGGTCGGCAAGACGGCGGCGTATGGCATTGTCGAGGGCGATCGGGTGCGGGAGCTGTCGGGCGATCTGTTCCGCACGTGGACCAAGACCGACAAGACGCACGCGCTGGCCGACGTGAAGTTGCTCGTGCCGAGCAGGCCGTCGAAGGTGCTGGCGCTGGCGGGCAACTACAAGAGCCATCTCGAGGGGCAGCCGGCCCCGCAGAATCCGGAAATCTTCTTCAAGGTTCCGTCCTGTCTGATCCCCACCGGGGCCGGCATCGTGATCCCCAAAGGCACCACCCAGGTCGACTTCGAGGGCGAGCTGGTGGTGGTGATCGGCAAGAGGGCCAAGAACGTCCCCGTCGACAAGGCGATGGATTTCGTGTTCGGCATCACCTGCGGCAACGACGTCAGCGCCCGCGACTGGCAGAAGAACGACCGCTCATGGTGGCGGGCGAAGGGCTCGGACACGTTCGGTCCGTGCGGCCCGTGTATCGTCTCCGGGTTGGACTACGGGAACCTCCAGTTGACCTCGCGGCTCAACGGCCAGGTGAAGCAGAGCCAGAAGACCAGCGACCTGATTCACAACATTCCGCAGATCGTCAGTTGGATCAGCCGCCATGTCACGCTCGAGCCGGGCGACCTCATCTTCACCGGCACGCCGGGCAAGACGGCGACCATCAAACCGGGTGACGTCATCGAGGTCGAGATCGAGGGCGTCGGCGTGCTCAAGAACACGGTGGCCGGGAAGAAGGCGAAGTAGCCGCCTGCAGCGCGCGGCGATTGGGGCCACGGAATCTCCGTTTCACAGCAGTCCGGCAGCGGTGAACGCCTGGCGGACGAGTTCCACAGACTTCCGCAGGTATTCTTTTCCGTGATCCGCCGTGGCATCGCGCGGGTCTTTGCCCCCGACACCCAGGGGCGCGACGTCTCGCGATGGGGACAGTTGGCTCAGGTCCACCAGTTCCGGCCTCAACGCCATCACGATCGAGGTTTCGTTCTCGGCGGCGTGGTCGATCTGGCTCTGCCATTTCGGGGCGATGTCTCGGGTCACGCCGAAAAGCTTCAGGCCGAAGCGCTGCTCGCGTTCGAATATCTTCTCCACCCACGACCATCGCGACGGCCCGTGCCCGTCGGCAAAGACGGCGCGGAATCCGGCGCGCCTGAGCTGTTCGAGGATGGCGTCGACCATGAGCAGGTGAAGCCCGATGGGCACCCAATAGCAGCTTCCGTCGAGTTGCCTGGGCGGGTTGGTGGAATCGGCGTAATCCATTCCGACGAGCATCTTGCCCTCGCCGATCGTCCGGGCACGATCCGGGCCAAGGTAGATCGGTGGCATGACGATTCCGCCGAACTGTCGAGCGCATTCGATCATCAGGCCCTCAGCCTGGAGGGCGTCGGAGCCCAGCGGGAGGTGCTCGCCGTGCCACTCCAGCGTGCCCAGCGGCAGATAGGCGATGGGCCTCTGTGCGAGCCTCTTTCGGAACTCGTGGGGAAGCAGCTCTGCGTATCGGACCTTTTCCTGCATGGTTGTGCCCTCGCTTTGCGCGGCCGCAGTCGCGGCGGTCAGAGAAATCCCTGGCAGCGACCCGGCGGCCACGCCTGCCAGACCGGCCGCCAGGATGTCGCGGCGTGACGGATCGTTCCCGTTCGGCATCGTAAGGCTCCTTCGACGGCCACCGCTTCCGGTCCCTATCCGCGCTGCGTGCCGGTGCCCTTGGTAGAGCGCGATCGGCGGCGGGGTGCGGGTTGGTCCGGTGGTTCGGCCTCGCTGTGCGGGCCGCGGAGTCGGGCGAGTTCCTCGCCAAGGCGGCGCAGGGCCGGGCTGACGGAATCGCGCGGGAGTCGGACCTCGATGATGGAGAGTTCCTTGGAGCTGACGGCGCTGGTGAGCGCGCCGTCGAGCTGGCCCTTGGTCTGGACGATGGTCGATTGGCCCGCGCGCAGTACTTCGCAGACCCGGCTGTATTCCCAACGGTGGATCTCATTGAACTCGCCGTCGAGGATGATGCGCTGGGTGCCGTAGCCGTCGTTGTTGAGAATGAGCACGATGGGCGCCATTTTGCACTTGGCGGCGGTGGAAAGTTCCATGCCGGTCATCTGGAACGCGCCGTCCCCGACGAGGGTGAAGACCCGCTTCTTGGGGTCGGCCGCCATCACGCCGATGCTGGCCGGGATGGCGAAACCCATCGACAGGTAATAGGCCCCCGCGACGAACTCCTTTCGCTTGGCGGTGCGAACTCCCATGGCGCCGAAGAGGGCGTCGCCCGCATCGCAGACGATGGCGGTGTCTTCGTCGACGTAGTGCGAGAGGATTCGGAACACGTCTTCGGACTTGAGGGGGTCGTTTCGTTCGGAGGCGTTGAGAGGTTTCAATTCAACGGGTGGGTTGGGGTTTCGGAAGGTGGCGCGGCGGCGGATCTTCGCCTGGCGGAGCCCGTCGAGGACGTCGGAGAACAGGACGCCGTCGTAGTGGTGCAGGCCTACGCGGGAACGTTCGGTCGTCGAGAGAATCGAATGCTGGCGTGAGATGCGGGCCGTGTTCACACCGAGGAACATGTCGGTGATGAACGTGCCCAGCATGATGACGCAGTCGCTGCCGTCGACATACTTCCGGCAGGCCGGCTCGGACAGGGCTCCGCTGTAGACGCCGATGTAGAGAGGATGCGTTTCGCTGATGACGCTCTTGCTGAGGAGGTCGGCCGCCACAGGGATGTTGAACGTTTCGGCGATTTCGAGTGCCAGGTGCGTGAGCTTGTGGCGATGGAGTTCGATGCCCGCCAGAAGGACGGGGCGCTTGGCGGCGTTGATGAACTCGACGGCCTCGCGAAGGCATTCACCCAGACTCTCCGGATCCTCGACGGGGGCGGCGGGTCGGCGCGAGCGCGGCGCCCGGATGGGCTTGTCGACGATGTTGTGGGGCACCTCGATATAGCCCGGCCGCCGCTGGGCGACCACGGTGTTCACCACGCGGATGATCTCATCGGCCGCGGTGTCCGGGTCGAGCAGGACCGTGTTGGCGCAGGTGACCTCTTCGTAGATGCGGCGTTGCGTATCGAAGGTCTTGACCTTGTGATGCAGCAGCGGGTCGCCCTGCCGGTCGATGGCCGAGGGGCCGCCGGAGACGACGACGACGGGGCTCTTCTCTGCGTAGGCCCCGGCGATGCTGTTGAGCATGTTCAGGCCGCCGACGCAGTAGGTAACACAGGCCAGTCCCAGACCGCGGAGTCGCGCATAGCCGTCGGCGGCGAACCCCACGGCGGGTTCGTGGGTCATGGTGATCAGCTCGATCGGAGATCGTTCGAGCCACCAGAAGGTGGGCAGGGCGAAATCCCCGGGCAGGCCGAAGGCATGACGCACCCCACGGCTGTGAAGGTGCTCGAAGAGGAAGGAACCGATGGTCGGGCGTTTCTCTCGATGACGAGCGGACATGATCGCCTCCGATCCGGCCGGTCAAACGAAAACGGCCGCCACCCATTCTAAACCCGATGGGGGCATGGCACGCAAGCGGGGGTTGTGGTCTTAAAAGGTGGCGCGTGGGTGTCGGGCCATGCGGCGAGAGGGACGCAGTGCGAGAAGCGAAGCGGACTGGCTTTCTCGGTCGAAGTTCGAGGTGTTGTCTCTCCCTGCAGCAAGAGCACATGCATGGTAGAATGCGTGTCCATCTGAAGTTGGCCTTTGAGAGAGGTCCTCAAATGATAGAGCCCGACAGTATCCAAGAAGTCCCGCCGCGAATCGAGTACCTGAAGGTGCAGAACTACCGCGCCTTGCGCGACCTTGAACTGCGGAACATCACACCTCTGACCGTTTTCGTCGGTCCTAATGGCAGCGGAAAGTCGACCATCTTCGACGTCTTTGCATTTCTGTCGGAATGCTTCTCTGTAGGGCTGCGGAAAGCATGGGACAAACGGGGACGCTTCAAGGAACTCAGGAGCCGGGGCTGTGACGGACCGATTTCCATCGAGGTCAAGTATCGGGAGGCCGGGTTTCCAATCATCTCCTACCACCTGGAGATCGAACAGGATTCCAAAGGGCCCTACGTGTCGCGTGAATTGCTGAGTTACACCCGCAAGACGGGCAAGGCCGGGCGGCCTTTCAATTTCCTCGATTTCTCGGAGGGTCGGGGGTCGGTCATTTCGGGGGACAAGCCGGAGGAGACGGACGACCGGATCGAGGAAACACTGGAGTCTCGCGAACTGCTCGCTGTCAATACGTTGGGGCAGTTCGCCAAGCACCCGAGGGTTGGCGCGCTCCGCCGCTTCATTACCGACTGGTACCTGTCGTATCTGACGGCGGACAACACGCGAGGGTCGCCTGAAGCCGGACCGCAGGAGCGACTGTCAGTGTGGGGAGACAACCTCCCCAACGTCATTCAGTACCTGAAGGAACAGCATCCGAATCGCCTGAACAAGATTCTGAAAGTCCTGTCCAGACGAGTGCCGCGCCTTGAGAAGGTAGATGCGGACCTTATGCCCGATGGTCGCCTCTTGCTGCAAATAAAGGACGCACCGTTCGAACGTCCGGTGATGGCACGGTTCGCTTCGGATGGGACGCTCAAGATGCTTGCCTATTTGGTCGTGCTCCACGATCCCTCGCCACCGCAACTTGTGGGTATCGAGGAGCCCGAGAACCAACTGCACCCGAGGTTGCTGCCCGAACTGGCCGAAGAATGCCGCTCGGCCTCACAGGGCACACAGCTCATGATAACGACGCATTCTCCCTTCTTCGTGAATGGGCTGAGGCCGCAAGAAACATGGGTTATGTATCGGGATGAGGAGGGCTTCACTAGAGCCAAGCAGGCATCCAGGATCGAAGGGATCAGGGCCTTCATGGAGGAAGGTGCCCAGCTAGGATACCTTTGGATGCAAGGACACTTCGGGGTCGGTGACCCCCTCTCGCCTCCCTCACAGGAACGCAGGCCTGAGGCGAGGGGGGCAAGGTCGGCGGGTCACAAGCGACGGATGCGGGAGCGGCGATAATGCACGTCGAGTTCTTGGTCGAGGAGCCATCAGCCGAAGCCGCCCTCATTGAGTTGTTGCCACGGTTATTCGGAGCGGGCGTTGCGTGCCGGATCCATCCGCACCAAGGCAAGAAGGATCTACTCGCCAACCTTCCGGGAAAGTTGCGGGGATACTCGAAATGGCTGCCTCCTGATTGGCGCATCGTGGTCCTGGTGGACCTGGACCAAGACGGATGCAAGGACCTGAAGAGCACGTTGGAGCAGATCGCAAGCGAGGCGAACCTTCTGACCAAGACAGCAGCGAAACAACGGAACGAGTTTCAGCTGCTCAACCGAATCGCCATCGAAGAACTGGAGGCGTGGTTCTTCGGCGACGTTCCAGCGATATGCGCAGCCTACGATGGGGTCCCGCAGACGTTGGCAGCGAAAACGGCATACCGTGATCCGGACGGAATACGTGGGGGGACCTGGGAGCGATTGGAACATGTTTTGAGGAAGGCCGGGCATTTCAAAGGAGGCCTCGAGAAGATTACGGCGGCCCGGGAGATTGCCAAGCAAATGGATCCCGCTCGTAATCGGTCCCGCAGTTTCGCGGCCTTCCGAGACGGGCTGAGGGTTATGGTGGGACGAGGCCCGTGATCCGAGGCCGTCGGTGCTGCTCCACGAAGAAAGTCAACAGATGGGCGTTCTATCTTCTCGTTCACCTGGGCCTGCTCCTTGAGAGGAGGTGTCCGACATGAGCTGCCGTCGGACCGTCTCGGCATCATCCGTGACGTTCTCACGCAGCACGGTAAGGCGCTGCCGTTCGGCACATCTGGCCGGTCAGTGTGGGACTCGGCCGACTTCTTAACGAGGGACAGTCACCCAGTTCCTGCCACATCGTGCGTCGGGCGAGCCATTTCCTTAAGGCAGAATGTCTCCTTCTCCGTTCCCATGGGAGAAAGCCGGACCCCCTTTTCAGTCATACCCAGGGCATCGACGATTTACGTAGTCCTTGCGGGCCAATACCATAATGCGCATGGGTTTACAGGAGGGATGACCCCAGCAAGAAGGCCGGTTGCTTGGGTCATGTCTCTCGATTCACACCAACATGTCCGAGCCAGGAGGCGAGCCGATGAGAGCGTTGACAACTGCTGCTGTAGTGTTCGGGCTGATCGTGGGTTGCACTTCGCCATTGTTGGCTGCGGTGCCAGACTGGAGTTGGCAGAATCCTCTCCCGCAGGGAAATCCTCTCTTCAGCGTATGGGGCAGCGAGACGGGGGATGTCTTTGCCGCCGGGAGCGGCGGTGCGATCGTTCATTCGAACGTCACGAACTGGACGCCCATGGACAGCGGAACATCCAATCAGTTCCGCGGCCTGTGGGGCAGCGGGGGCGATGACATATTCGGCGTCGGGGCCGCGGGGACGATCTATCACTACGATGGGTCGGCCTGGTCTGCCATGAGCAGCGGCACGACGTCGGATCTGTATGCGGTTTCGGGAACCGGGCCGAGCGACGTGTTTGCCGTCGGGAAGGGCGGCGTGATCGTGCACTACAACGGCACCGCATGGACGACGATGTCCACCGGGGTGACCACCGACCTGAACGGCATCTGGTGCATTGCGCCGAACAATGTGCTGGCCGTCGGTCTGACGGGCCTGATCCTGCGGTATAACGGCACAAATTGGACCCCGATGACCAGCGGGACCTCGACGAACCTCTACGCTGTCTGGGGCAACGGGCCCAGCGAGGTCTTCGCCGTTGGGCAAAGCGGTGTGATCCTGCACTACAACGGGACGAGCTGGAGCGCGATGTCCAGCGGCACGACGCGCGACCTCCGGGGCGTGTGGGGCGTCGCAGCCGACGCCGTTTACGCTGTCGGGACGTACGGCACGATCCTGCGCTACGACGGCTCATCGTGGAGTGCGATGTCCAGCGGCACCACAACCGACCTGTACTCCGTTTGGGCCAACACTGAGAGCGACGTCTACGCAGTGGGCGAGATCGGCACGATTCTCCACTACGACGGTTCGGCATGGTCGCCGATAACGACCGGCCCATTGCCGGATCAGCTTACCTCCGTATCGGGAACCGGTCCCCATGACGTCTACGCCGTCGCGCAGAGTGCGGTCCTGCACTACGACGGCTCTGCCTGGTCGGTGATCTACCAGACCTCGCAGTTGCTCAGAGCGGTCTGGTGTGCAGGGCCGAACAACGTGTACGTGGTCGGTGCGGACCCTGCTACAGACGAGGGCATTGTGCTTCACTATGACGGGGTGAATTGGATTCAGGTGCATAGCCAGCCCGAATCATGGACAGTCGGCTTCAACGGAGTGTGGGGAAGTGGCCCGAATGACATCTTCGCGGTGGCAGACACATCCACCATAGCCCACTATGACGGTTCGGCATGGTCGGCAATGACCTTGCCTCCAGATTATTGGGGTCAGTCGCTCCAAGCCGTCTGGGGCAGTGGGCCCAACGATGTCTATGCCGTTGGAGGCTGGGGGCCGTTCCTGGGTACCGGGATCTTCCACTACGACGGTTCGGCTTGGTCTTGGGTGGAGGACGTCCAAGGACTCTATGCGCACAGGGGTGTCTGGGGCACCGGCCCCAACAATGTGTACGTCGTTAATCCTTACAGCGGCCTCCGCCACTACGACGGTACCACCTGGAGCGGGGTGAGCGGCGGCCTCGGCCTCGCTATCTGGGGATCCGGTCCCAAGGACATTTATAAGGTCGGTGCGAACGGCACCGTCCAGCATTACGACGGAACTTCCTGGACATCGCAGAGCAGCGGCAGCGTCGCTCACCTGCGAGGGATTTGGGGCAGCAGCCCGAACGACGTCTTCGCGGTAGGCGACGGGGGCACGATTCTCCATTATCCGAGGCAGCCCCGGCTTTCCCTGACCGTGGTGAACCCGCCATACGGGGACGTCGTGGTCGATCCCAACCGCGACTACTACGAGCGGAACACGGTGATCGCGCTGACGGCCACGCCCCATACGGGCAAGAGGTTCCAGGGGTGGACAGGTGACGTGCCCGCGGGTCACGAACTCGACAATCCCCTGACGCTGATTATGGACTCGGACAAGCGGGTCACGGCCGTCTTCAAGTGCGGCAGCGGCGCGGGTCCGTTGCTGGTGCTGCTGCCATTGACGCTGGGCGCGCTGGGATTCTATGGACTGATCCGGCGCCGATCCGTGCGGTAGGAAGAGTTCAAGTGTCGTTGGGGACGCGTCCGCCGGACGGCATCCGCTATCGGAGATACTCTCGAATCGCCCCGGCCAGGTCGCGCCCGAAGGCCCGTGCCGTTTCCGGCGTGACCTCCACGCCGGAGACCTCGGCATAGGGGACCTCGATCGACGTCGCCAGCCGGATGCCCGGCTGCTCCGCCGCCCAGGCGGCGAAGCTCTTGCCCGACGCGAAGTTCTGGGTCTTGTTCCAGCCCTGGCCGAACGGAAGGTCGTCGGCCGCTCGATAGACCAGCGGCCCGATCCGAGCGGCCTGAAGGATGCCTCCAAACGCACGCTGCTCGGCCCAGATCGCCGGCTCGGGCCGGCCCACCTGATAGATCACCTCGTTGTGCGGGCCCCGGATGTGTGGATCGTGCAGGTCGATCGCCACACGCAGCCGACTTTGCGACCACTGGGGCGTCCAACCCCGCAACGCCTGAACCTCCGGATAGAGACTCTCGCCCGCATAGTCACGATTGTGATCGTGCGGCCTGCGGTTCTTGCCCTGGTCGCCGTCCTGGACGCCGTCTTTGTCCATGAACGGAATCGCCGCGAACTCGACATTCTGACGCAGCCACGCCCCGTCGGCGGTGTCGGCCAGGATCGCCTCGATCAGGCCCTCCAGACACCAGTTGGCCATCATCTCGCAGGCGTGATGGCGGCAGGTCACCAGGACCCGATGTTTCGGCTCGCCGTCCAGCATGCCGACGTGAAGCCGCTCCACGTCACGGCCTTTTCGCGTCTTGCAGAGCGTTTCGACGCGAAGTGATTTGTCCGTCGCATGTCCGGCGAGGAACTGCCTGAGGTCCGCCTCCTGATAGGGTATCGCAAAGCAGAACCGCATGTCGTCGGCACTCGGGCCGAAGGCATATCGGAACGAGGCCCCCTCGACCGCCTGGCTGCCCAGCCACTGCCATGACGCCTCGCGGTTCGCGCGGACCGCAGGCCCGCGAACGCCGATCGGACTGGGTTCGTTGAACCGAAAGACCTGTGTCCTGCCCGCCGCACCCCGTACCCGGAAGTTCCAGTAGAACCACCACCCCTCGGTGTCGCGCGGGTCCGGCCGGAGGTACACGACGTCGTTCTCGATCTTGTCAACGATGATGTTTCCGCCGGGATAGTTGGCGTCAACGCGTATCTCGCGGACACCGGACTGCGAGGTTGCCACGGTCGTGGTGGCGGAACATCTGGTGGCCGCCCGTGAATACTGCGGAGGCTCAGGCCGTCGATCGGCGGACCGTGTCGTCGGCGCAGCCGGTTGAGATGCCGTCGGCGGTCGCCAGGCGATCTGGCTCCATCGCGCGGGCTGCCCCGTGGACGCCCGAAGCTCGTCGTCGCGGGCCAGGATTTCCTCGAGACCCGTCTCGCTCGCCCTCAGAAGCTTGGCCGGGTACTCGCAGGTGACGAGGTAGCCGCGTTCTTTGCGGGATGTCGGGGGCTGGACGGCAATCACATATTCCGTCTTGCCATCCCAATGCTCGACAGGGAGATAGAAGACTTCGGGTCCCGTGTGCTCGTTCCATCCCTCCCACCAATGGCCGGGCAGGCGCGTCGCGCCGAGGCCATAGATCTTACTGTCCTGAAGCGCACGGATGCTGGGTGGCAAGACCCCATACTGCCGATGGTAGGCGCCCACCGCAGGCCCCATGAGTATCATTTGAAGGGCCGTATCATAGTGATACCTCCACCACCCAAGTGCACAGTAGCCCAACGCGATGATCGAAAGCAGGATCATCATGACAATGATCCACCGACGCCGGCGTCTTCGAACGGCGTTGCTTGGTTCAGGCGGATCCATCATGGCGGCTTGCCTCGATCGCGTGACGGGATCGCGTTGCCTCAGTTACCTCAGGCCCGTGCCACGGGCCTTGAAGTTCATTCTAGTGCTCAGTCAGGCGTCAAGCGATGGACCGTCGATTCACCCGGGCCGTCCTCGGTCCGGTTCCTGGGGCGTCGTTGTTGGCGTGGCCGTGTAGAAAGGCGGCTCGCCGACCCGCTCGCTTTCCCGCGCTCAGGAGTTGTCGACAGGAGTCTCATCTTCCAGGACGACGGGCCTGGGCAGGGGTAGGTCGTGCAGGCGGTAGAGCTTCGCGGGCGACTCGGGCTCGCCGGTTCGAGCAGAGAGATAGGCCGTCTCGATGACGGCGACGGTGGTCAGGTGCTCCTGCGCGGAACTAGGGCAGGTCTTGGCCTTGTTCAGGATGACCTGGGCGAAGGCTTCGACCTGTGCGGCGTAAATGGAGGCGCGGTTGGGTCGCGGCTGGAGGATCTCCTTGCCGTCGGCGGTGCGTATGAGGGTTTGATCGGGTTCGATGACGAGGCTCCCCCTGGGTCCGTCGAAGGCGAGAGACCAGGCGGACGGGTGTGTCCGCCGATTGGCCAGGACGGAGGCCATGGAACGGTTGAGGTATTGAAGAGTGACCGACGCGATATCCTCCGTGTCATACGGTTGGGTTCCCGTCCGGCGGGTCGTCGAGCAAACGACTTCGTCGGGCAGACCCATCCATTGCACGATGGCATCGATCAGTTCGTAGGCCTGGTCGATGAGAGCCCCCCCACCGGCTCGCTCGGTGTCGCCCCGCCAGCCGAGGGGATCGAGTCGGTATTGGAGGCTGATCCCGCGGGCACCGTAGGGCTGGCCGATGTACTCGCCGGGATCGCCGACGCCCTCGCCCATGCCGATGAATCGCCAGGGGCGGGCGACGGCCAGTCGGACGGACTGGGACTCGAAGGCCTCGATGAGCCCGGCGGCCTCGTGGACGGTTCGCGCCAGGGGCGTTTCCCGCCAGACATGAATGCCCTTGGAGGCAGCGAGCTTCAGGTGTTCCTGGCAGGCGAAGGGAGCGGCGGAAACGAAAAGGACGTCGAGGGGCTGTTCGACCACGAGCGAGCGGTAGTCGTCGTAGCCCTCGACCTTGAGGGCCAGTGCCTGGTGTTTGGCCTTATCGCCGTCGCGGTCGGCCAGGGCAATCAGGTGGATATGTTCGGAGGAGCGCAGAGCGGCGAGCAGGTCGGTACCCGCACCTGTGATGCCCAAGATGCCTGCCTTGACTCGTCCGTTGCCCATCGGCTTGGGTCTTCCATGGCGCGGGATCACCCCGCCGGCCACTATGGTCAGTACGACAAACCCCGGAGACCTGTTCGCAGTGACATGTCGGTAGTGCAGAACACGATGTCCGATTCGGGTGCGGCACAGGGTCCGGGGGGAGAGGTGTCCGCTCCTAACAATCGCCAGGACTGCTCGGAGGGCTGGGTCAGTTTACGAAGCCACAGGCCGTAATCGGCGTTGAATCCTTCGAGGTCTTCGGTGATGTAGCTGCGGAAGAGCGCCTCGCCGGCACCGAGGGCTTGTCCGTCGGATTTGGGGTGTGCGGCAATGTAGGCATTGACGGTGAGGCGCTGCTCTTCGGTGCCCAGTTCGGTTCGGAGTCGCTGGAAGCCGGGAGCGTATTTTCCACGAGGTCCCTGCATGAGGAAGGTGACCATGGACCAGGCCTGGGCGTAGTAGGTTTCGACCTTGTCGGAGGAGGATTGGATGACCTTGCCGGCGTTGGTGCCGAGCATGTCGTCGAGTTTGAAGAGCGAGCCCTTGATGAGGGCTCGGCGGACGCTGTTCATGCGGAATCGATTGACGCCGGGCGTGAAGACGGGGTTATCCTGCTGCCACTCGTGTCCCTCGCAGTAAGAGGCAAGGCCTTCATTGAGCCATGCGGGGACGGCATTCGGCTGGAAGTTACGAAAGACGTACATATGAAAGCCTTCATGGGCAATAACGGCGAAGGTGACATATCGTTTGAGGTAGTAGACGACGGTGCCGTTGGGCTCGGCATAGCCGCCGGAGCGGATACGGAAATAGGTGGAGGCACGCGAGGGCGTAAAGCGCCGAGTGAAGGCCTCCCATTCATTTCGTGTGCGGAAGACATAGAGATTGCTCGGTTCGTCGCTGGGTTGCGCGACGGGGAGCAGTTGCGCGTAGAGTCGATGGGCGGTCTCCATGAAGCGAGGGAGAATGGCAAGCATCTGGGGATCCGTGAGGGTGGTGTAGATTCGGTAGTGGGGCGTGGTGAGAAGGGTGCCTTCGGTCTTGCCGAATGTCCAGGATTCGGTGTGGACTTCGACGGGTGCCATTTTGAGTTGCTGCTGTTGGCATCCGACGGAGACCAGGCAGAGCAAGGCAAACAAAATGGAGGCGATTCGGGGAACGACGGCGCGGGTATCAGTAGACATGGAAGTCCTCACAAGGAGTCGCATGAGAAGGGATCGTACGCGTGTGGGGCGAGCGGGTCAATGAGATTTGGGGAGAAGCAGGGAAGTTGGGGCGGAATATGGCGGCATGTCTAAAACAGGGGATTAAAACCCCGAAATCGCGCGTGCGTTGGGTGCGAGGTGGGGGTAGTGTTTCACGTGGAACGGGGGCTAGAGGGATGGGGTGCGGAGGGGATCTCCGTCTGGTGCTCATTGAGGCGTCAGGTGGGGGACCGTCGATTCGCCCGGGTCAGCCTGTTCTCGGTCCAGTCTCCGAAGCGAGCGTGCCTCGCCTCACAGAGACGCGAACCCATCGTCTCCTGTTTGACAGAGCACTTGCTTGTCGAATGGTGTTGTTCCACGTGGAACACCGGTTCTTCTCTCTTGCTTAGCTGCGGGTTGGCGGTATAATCGTGGCCATTCCGTTCCCCTCTGTGAAGTCTATTGATCGATGGCTGCTTAGCATCCGGGTCCGTCGGGCCCAGCCATCATTCCTGGGAGGAAAGGGTCGGACCAGGTATAGAGATCCGGCCGGATCCGCCGAATCTGAAAGGTTCTGCTCGTGAACAAGCCTGAACGTCGCCTTGGTCGAGGATTGGCAGCACTTATCGGGGACCTCGGTCCGGCCACACCCCCTGCGGCCTCTCCACCAGCATCTCCTCAAAGCTCTCCCACGGAGCTCCCCATCACCTCTATACATCCTAACCCTCACCAGCCTCGGACCCAATTCGATCCCCAGACGTTGGCCCAACTGGCGGATTCCATACGTACCACCGGCCTGCTTCAACCGGTCGTGGTCCGCCCCGCTGGAGACACCTATCAGCTCGTGGCAGGTGAACGCCGCTGGCGCGCGGCACAGCAGGCAGGGCTCAAGTCCATCCCCGTGGTCATCCGACAGGTTCCCGACGAGCAGCTTCTTGAGCTTGCCCTGATCGAGAACATACATCGCGACGACCTCAATCCTATCGACCGGGCCCAGGCCTACGCCCATTGCTGCGATCGCTTTCATCTAACGGCCGAGACGCTGGCCGCCCACCTCGGCGAGGACCGTTCAACCGTCACGAACTACATTCGCCTCCTCGACCTGCCTCCTTCCGTGCATAGCCTGCTTCGTGACGGTCAGCTAACGATGGGCCATGCCCGTGCACTCCTTGGCTTGGCGAACCCCGATCGGATCGCCTCCCTCGCGGCCTCTGCGGTCACGGAGGGATACTCGGTTCGGCAGCTCGAAACCCTTGTCCGGGAGCAGAAGCAGCCTTCACCTCCTGCCGCTACGCCAACGGCCAAGCCACCGAAGCGACCCCTCATCCAGGAACTGGAGGAGCGATTCCGTCACGCCCTCCAAACCAAGGTGTCAATTGCCGAGGGTCGGAAGCGGAACACCGGCAAGATCGTGATTGAATACTCAGGGATTGACGACTTCAATCGTGTCGCCGAACGCCTCGGCGTGCAGCTCGAAGAACTTTGATCGGCGTTGAGCGAGGGATCTGGCTTCGTCCCAAGAGGTCGTCTCCTCTCTCTGCCCCTCTTGTCTCTTGCGCGACATTCCCTGCATAGGATATTGCATGGTACTATCGAGCTGAGGAGGTCTTCCCTGTCCCCCCTCTTCCGTCCACAGGACAGGGGTGCTGTCGGGACCCCATTGATCCGCTCCGGGCCACGCGCTTACTCCCTCCTCCCTTCAAACGCCCTCTTCGGTGAGGTCCAAACCAGTTCGCGGCAAACCCACGCCACCCCAATCTACGGAGTCATATCGGCAGTCGAAGTCGGCCGGGACGCCAAAAGGATAGACGGGTCCTCTTTTGCTTGTTCTTGAGCTAGACAATTTTGCGTTGGAGTGCCCATATCAGCTATTTAGGTGTGTATTAGCTGTATCAGTATTGATAAGACCGTTTTCGCACTAACTTAGCCGGCGAGGAGGCCTTCCATCTCTCGAACTCGATCGTCCCAACGGTATTCCTTCTCTGCGAATCGACGAGCGCATTCCGCCAGGGCCCTTCTCCGGTCAGAGTCACTCAGCAAGGCTGATACCGACTCTGCGATGGCGGTTTCTTCGTCGGCCACCCGGGCATCCCGATCCGCGACCAGGCCGATGGCGGCGGCCGTCTTGGCTCCCGTCACCACAGCCTTACCAGAGGCGAGGGCCTCGACCACTTTGTTGGCGATGCCATGGGATTGTCGCAGGGGGGCTACGAAGACCTCCATCTTGTTAAGGTATTCTCGAACATCGGGGACACTGCCAGTCACGGTGACGCCCGGCTGATTGGCCAGCCGTCGGACCTCGGCGGAGGGTGTTCGGCCGACAATCAGAAATCGTGCGTTCTTGTGCTGAGAGCGGACTCTCGGCCAGATGTCTTCGACGAACCAGCAGACGGCATCGACATTTGGGGGGTAGTCCATGGTTCCGACGAATCCGACAACGCCAGGGTCGGGGGGTGTGTCTGATGGGCGGAACTGGTCGAGGTCTACACCGTTTCGTATCACGCGGACGCGACGGGTGATCTCCTGGGCGTTGGCCGCATTGGCGGAGTATGCGGCGATCACGCCCTTGAAGGCCTCGACCTCACCTTGGGAGGCCAGTGTTGTCAGGTCGTATGAACAGGCGAGGTCGTACTCCCTTCGGCTCATCCGTTTGGCCTCGATCCGGAGGAGGGTCTTCTTGGGCTGGCTGGCGGACCCAGCCATTTCGGCCCATTTCGCACTATCGACATCGCACATTTCGAGGATTCGGCGTTTGGCAGGGATGTCGAGTCCGTAGCGAGCGGTTCCTGAGGAGAAGGCGAGGACGGCATCGAAAACGGTTCGGCCTTTCCAGTCGTTCAGGGCCTTTTGTATCCCCCTGCCGGAGAAGTATCCCTCGGTGATGGTTCCGCCGGTGAGGAGGCGGACGCCGCCTCGGGCCAGTCCAATGGTCTTGTTGACGCCGCTGACGGCGAAGTCTTGGCACAGGGCCCTGAGGGTGCCGACGTGTTGCCAGTCGTTTGGGTCGTCGATCAGTGTGGCCAGCCAGACCTTGTGGTGGGCGGCGAGGTATTTCAGATGGTGGTAGCTTCGGATCTTCTCTCCCTTGTCGGGCGGATAGGGCAGGCGGTGAGCGATGACAAGGATGTTCATGGTTACCCCGGAATGGATTTCGCGAGCCATCCGCCGAGCGGCTTGGTCAGGCACAAGGGCAGACAAGCATAGACCTTTTGCGCCAGGGCGAATCCACCCGAACCCGGTCTGAGGTTCGGGGCACTCTGGCCCGGGGGCACGTAGACCTGGTAGCCCAGTGTGGCCGGCTCGAACCCCTGGTGCCGTTTGAAATCGTAGGGACCTGTGTTGTCCTGGCGGCTCCGGCCGAAATCGTATTGTCGGTAACCCAGTTCGACGGCCTTCTCCATCGAGGTCAGGTACATCAGGTTGTTCGTGTTGTAGCGATCGTATCGTTCGTCGCAGCCGGAGAAGTAGGGCAGCATGGTGTCGCGGAACATGAAGCTGACCAGGGCGGCGGCCGGCCTGTTCTGGTAGCGGACGATCTGCACGAGGTGTTCGCCCGGGGTGTTCTCAACAAGGGCCTTGAAGAATCGGAAGGGATAGTTGATGGACCCGAGTCGCCTCATGCTACGTGCGTAGAGGTGCCACGCGAGCGGGAGGAGGTCGTCGTTGAATTCGACCGTCAGGGCAAACTTCTCGCGGGCGGCCCGGGCGGCGGCGCGGGCCTTTCGCGGGATGTTCGGAAGCACCTCCTGGCTTGTCTGCGGCAGGGGCTTTCTGAAGGTGGCATACCGGTCGATCACGGCCAGGTCGGGGTGAACCGCTCGGACCGAGCGAAGGTCGATGCATCGGACGCGAAGTTCGGCGGCGAGGTCTTTCGCGTGATTCAGCAGGGCGGCCCCGGCCTCGTCGTCGTCGAACAGGGCGCCGCCGTAGACGGCGTAGGGAACGCTGACGAGCAGGCCGCCGGCGATCCAGCTTCGCACATGGACGAGCGGCAGCACGCCGGTGATTTCGCCCGCGCGCAAGGCGATCAGGTAGTAGGGGGCATGTCCGAACGCCGAGGTGACGGCGTCGTGCCATGGCAATCCGTGGAAGAAGGTTCCTTCGGGTTTGCGCAGGACGTAGGCCTGCCATGCCCCGCGGAGTGAATCGTCCAGCCGTTGAACACCGACGCTCATGACGGCTTGATGCTAACGGGGGGCGCGATGGGGGGCAACGGTTGGCCACCAGTGCCGGTGCGACATAGGTGTGGACGGACCGCGCGACAGAGCCTGGCGGAGGGGGCACGGCGTTGTGGTGACGGCTGCCGTCGTCTTTCGTCGCGCGGTGGTCCGGGTTAGAATCGCGGCCGTGCGAATACTACTAACCAACGACGACGGGATATTGGCGCCGGGCATTGCGGCGATGTGGCGTGAGCTGAGCAGCCTGGCCGAGGTGACCGTCGTGGCCCCGGAGTTTCCCCAGTCGGCGGCCGGCCATTCAATCACGGTGAGCGACGCCGTGATCGCCAGTCGGGTTCACGTCAACGAGGAGTTCTACGGCTACAGCGTCGTGGGCCGGCCGGCGGACTGTGTGAAGCTGGCGGTTCGGGAGTTGCTGGACACACCGCCCGACCTGGTGGTGAGCGGGATCAACGCCGGTGCGAACATCGGGATCAACGTATTGTACTCGGGGACGGTGGCGGCGGCGGCGGAGGCGGCGTTCTATCGATTGCCGGCGGTGGCGGTGTCTTTGGAGTACCGGGCCGAGCTCGATTTCATGTTGGCCGCCCGGATTGCCCGACGGGTGATCAGTGGATTGATAGAGGCGGGGTTGCATCCGGGCTGGCTGATCAACGTCAACATTCCCGCGCTGGACGGTGGGCTGCCCAAGGGGGTGCGCGTCGTCCGGCAGTCGACGCAGCCGATGGAGGAGGCCTTCATCCAGGCGAAGGACCCCCGTGGCCGAACGTATTTCTGGTTGACGGGGGGGTTCGCCGATCGGGGCGAGCCGGAGACGGATCTCCGTGCGGTGAGCGAGGGGTATGTGGCGATCACCCCGTTGCGGTTCGATTTGACCGAAGACGACAAGCTGAACGTGATGCGACAATGGCACTGGCCTGCGATCGACCAAGTCTGAGGCGAGCCCTCGTGTGTTCGAGCACTCTGTCGAACGGCGTGTCGGGCGTGAGGGCGGGCGTTGCGGCGCTTGCCATACTCGTCGTGGTGTCCGTCGGGTGTGATCGGGGGGAGGCCCCCGCAGTTCCGCGGGCGTCGGGCGAACAGCTCAAGAAGGCCTACACCTTCTTCACCAGCGGACAATATGATCAGGCTATTGCGCTGCTCGATCCGATCGTACAAGCCTGGCCCGGTCACACGGAGGCACGCGAGCGCCTGGCCTATGCCCTCGCGGCGCTCGGGCGATTCGAGGATGTCGATCGGATATTGCGGTCGGCACCCGGCGACCAGGCGGACAGCCTGATGTCTCTGCGGCGGGCGCTCAACATCTATCACTATTACTACGCGGCTGCGGAGGGTGATCGGCCGGACGTCTTCAGCGCAGAGGCGATTCGCGACGCGCTAGATGTGCTGCGGTTCGACGGGTTACTGTCGAGTGCGGTGGAGGAGTCGACGGTTCTAACGCTGGGCGAGGCGGCGGAACTCCTTCAGTTGTGGTCGCGCTGGGATCAGGCTGCCCGTGATCCGGATCTGTCCGTTCATCGGCAATGGTTGCCGATTCTGATGGTGGCCGAGTCGGACCGGCTCAAGGATCAGATCGACAGACTGGCCTCGCTCGAGAAGGCGGACGACGACGTGTGGTTTCACCCTGACGATCAGGGCAACTGGCTTGTTCACGCGGGGGTGCTGTCGGCGGAGAAGCCGCTTCTGACGGCGGCCGATCAAGGTCGTCTCGGGTTCGATGCCTACACCGAGACCGTCGAGTCCGGCAGCGGCGAGCTGCTGGGCGGTTGGCGGGAGATGCTGGGTTGGGTGGGTCAGAACGTGCCGGACGCCCGGCTGGTCGTGGCGGCGGGGATTCGACCCGAACGTCGTGAGCCATTCGACCGGCGCGTGGCGCTGGTGGGTCAGTGGCAGGGTGATCGGCTTCAGGTCGTTCAGGTGATCGCGTCGGGAATGCCACGGGTCTTGATCCAGGGGTATGGCGAATATCGAAGGCTGTTGGCGGCCAAGCAGGTGGTCGCTCGCTCGTCGGTGGAATTGGCGGATCTGGCGCGGGTGTATGCATCGTTGGATTTGTCGGCGACGGCGTTTCACGCGGACGATCGGAATCACCTTTTTGCAGAGGATCGGGTTCAGTTGGCCAGTCTGCTGAGTTATCTGCGGTATGGGCGGGCCGTTCTGACCCCTACAACAACGTCTTCCACAACGTCGGCTCCGGAAACGGGGGGGCAACAGGAAAATGCTGCACCTTGAGGCGGTGCGAGGAGGCGGCGCACTGCAAAACGGCGCTTCGTGTCGACCAGGGCTTGAATGAAGGTCATTTCGCAGCCTCTGCGGTTTCGAGTTTCGGGAGCGGTCCTCATGAGACAGCGTACGTCCTTGAAACGCCGTGTTCGGCCGACTCGTGGCGAGCTGATCGGCATGGCGAGGGATGCAGGCGCCCTGTGGGCAAAGGTGATCTCGCCGAAGACCGTGCCGACCCGTCATTGGGTGAGGCGCAAGTGTCAGTTCGGCTGCGGATGCTGGGGGACGACGTTGTGCTGCCCGCCGCGTTCACCGGCACCCGAACAGACCCGGCAAGTGCTCGACGAATACCGCCGGGCGATCCTGTTTGAGGGTCCTCGCGGCAAGGTCAAGAAGATTGCGGTCGCCCTGGAGCGAGAGGTCTTCCTGGCCGGTTGCTACAAAGCGTTCGGGATGGGGGCCGGTCCCTGCCACTTGTGTCAACGGTGCGCATTCGAACGGGGCTGTCGGCATCCGGATCAGGCTCGACCGGCGATGGAGGCGTGCGGGATCGACGTGTTTGCCACGGTTCGGCGGCACGGGGGGACGATTGAGGTGGTGCGAGACGAGGCGGATCCGCAGCACTACTTCGGGTTGGTATTGGTGGATTGAGATTCTCAAATTTTTCTAGGGGCACATGATCCACGCTTTGGGGCGAGGGCTCCATTCTTCTAACAACCCTTCCTAAAACGACTTGCACACACTCATTGGGGTAATTGCCTCAAGGCGTTCTGAGGAAATCACCCGATCGGGTGATTGAGTTCATGTTTGCGCCCTGCAAAGATACTGATGGCGGGGCGTCACAGAGGGAATGGGGACTTGGCAACCCCCGAGGGTTGGTTCCGATCCGGGTCCTCTTGAAGACTTGAGACCTTTCCCAGGGGTTCCTCGAGTCAGGTTGTTCACGTGGCGCACCGACCAGGAGCGGGAGGTTCACATCGTTTGTGTTGCCTCCTTATTGAAACGGGCGAGCCGAACGCGAGTCTGAAGTGCGAGAAACCTGAGCGGAGTGTCCGCTGGCCAGGTAGCCACTTCTAAGAGGGAGGAGAGTCTAGTGGTTCAGTTCAATTCTGTTTCTTGGACGCGTATTCGCGCGGTGGGTCTGGTGGCGGTCGTATCGCTGGCCCTCGTGGGACCGGCCGAGGTGTTGGGGTATCCTTACACCATCGTCAAGAGTCAGAGTCAGCTCAACCTGACGGCCACGGGGACGGCCTTCGGCGGCGCGCTGACGGTGACCGAGCAGTTTCCTGATCCGCCGACTCCGTATACGGGGTCGTTGAACGTGCAATATCCGGATGGCGTATTCCCGGGTGGGAGCATTGCATTTCCGGGAGAGAGTGCTGCGTCTGCCGACGTCATGAGAGGTGGCCTGTTCAACACGCCTCGTCAGGTCGCCCCGGCGGTCGGTGGTGGCGCGGGGACGGCTCCTGCGAACTACGGCCTGACGTTTGTCGCGCCGGTCGAGTACGTGTTGCCCCCGATTCCGTATCCTGATGCGAACAATCCGATCAGTCTCGGCACCCTGCAATCTATTACGGTGAAGCTGGCGCTGCGGGATCTGGTGCTTGACGTCGACAGCATCTCGCCGATGGCACTGGACTCTTCCTCGCAGTTTGATGCCACGGGGACGACGATCGGCATAACGTCGGGTTATGCCGACATCAACGGTGCGGCCGTGTTGCACCAGACCAACCCTCTAACGGCACTTGCGCTTTATGCCGTGCTGCAGGGACTGGTGGCGAGCCAGCCGAGTCTTGGACTGAGCGTTTCGCTCGACCTCCTGAATTCGAACGTCAACCTGGGCATCGGTACGCGGGTCGATCTGAGCACGGTTCCGGACTTCCTGTCGATTGGAAACACGACGACGACGCTCGGCACGGTTGCCTTCAACCCGGTGTCGCAATACTCGACACTGACGCTGCCGATCACGCTGGATCTGCCCGATTTCGGACTGCCCACAGCAATTCTGGATCTGGACATGCGTTTGAATGGCCAGCTCGTGGCTACAGCCACTCTGCCTGAGCCGACGACGCTGATGCTGGTGGGTCTGCCCCTGGCCGGTTTGCTGAGAAGGCGGAAGTAGAACGAGCGGCGGGGGCGACTTCGCTGCGAGTCGAAAGTCCAAAGCGCCGCCGTTGCCGGTTCGCTCCAGCACGGCGGCGCTTTTCATGACGACGGGGCCATCCCGGGTGGCCTGCATCAGGCTCCAGGCGATTCGTTGGTTGCGTTCACGTCTCAGGGGTAGAGGTACCTTCGCTCTTTGGTGTTGAACCGAATCGTGGGCACGCCCTCGGGGAAGTAGCTTTGAAGGAGCTGCTTCATGGGCCCGGCGTACATCGCCACGCGAATCGTTCCCCAAGTGGCCTGATCTCCCGTGGCGTAGTAGATATAGGTGTTCCCGTCCATCTCGAACAGGTCCGCATCGGTGTTGTTAACGCCCTCGCCGGCCGAGGGGTCCAGCATCGGCCCCCGGGTGGGGCTGATGTCCCAGACCACAAGATCTTTCGAACGCGCTATCACTGTCACATACTTGGTTTCGGGAAGGGCGTAGCGGTAGCACTTCCAGGGTTTCTCCTGGAAGCACCAGACCCCGTAGATGACATAGTAGTACGGCGCGAAATAGCGAATCGTCGGATTGGCGCTGGCGGCCTTACCCTCCACGTCGGCGAAGTCCAGCCCCGCAAGGCGCTCCCAATGTGACAGGTCTTTCGATCGCGCGAAGCGGAAGCACCACTTCACAGGCACGTCGGACTCATACGCCATGACATAACCCTGCTCGTCGCGGCAGACGGACGTATTGAAGAACTGCTCCTGGCCCTCTCGGGCCAACACCAGTTCCTGCTTCCATGTCTTCAGGTCTGTCGTGCTGAATCGGTTGATGCACTTGGTGTTGATCGTGTGCCCGAAGTCCGTGAACTCCGTGGCAAAGACGTTCAGTTCGGCGCCGTTGACGAACGCGCTCACGAACGAATGTCCCTTACCGAAGCGAGCCACCTCCTGCCCCGTAGTCAGGTCGATGATGAACAGGTATGCATCCTCGCCCTTGGCCTTGAATCCGCCCGGACGGTGGTTGTCGACCAGCAAGGGGCGGCCGTTGAAGAGGACCGGCGTGTTCTCCATGCCCTCACGGAAGCTGAAGGGCAGCTTGACCAGTTTGGGGTTGGGCGGAGAGACGGGGTTCTCCGCGCGGGCGGCCGGTATTGGGATGGAAGACAGAAGGGCACACGCTCCCAGCAGAATTCCGGGTAAGGCTACGTTGCTACGCATTGTGGGACCTCCGAGTTCATAGGGGCAGGCATCCGGGGGGGTAGGCTAATGCAGGGGTATCCTGGAAGGCAATAGGGGGCGTCGGGGGTTCGGACAGGCGCTTGCCCTGGGCGGGGCGCGGTGACATCATGGCAGCGGTCGAACGGCCGATGGCGTTAAGGAGGCACCCCATGACCCGCGATCAGGCGTGGCAGCTTCTCAACGAGTTCACCCAAAACGAGTCTCTGATCAAGCATGCCCTGGCGGTCGAGGCCGCAATGCGTCACTACGCCCGCCACTTCGGCCAGGACGAGGAACTCTGGGGCGCCGTGGGGTTGATCCACGATTTCGATTACGAGCGATGGCCGGAACCACCCGAACACACGCGGCAGGGCGCTGCGATCCTCCGGCAGCGGGGCGTCGATGAGGTAATCACGGCGGCCATGCTGAGTCACGCCGAATGGAATCGGCAGGAGTGTCCGCTGGACACACCGCTGCGCAAGACGCTGTCAGCGGTCGACGAACTCTGCGGGTTTGTCACAGCCTGTGCCCTGGTGCGGCCGGAGCGGCTCAACGGTCTGACGCCGAAGAGCGTTCGCAAGAAGATGAAGACGGCGTCATTCGCCGCCGCGGTCAGTCGCGATGACATTGAACGTGGGGCCGAACTGTTGGGGGTTTCCTTGGACGAGCACATCACCCATGTGGTCGCGGCACTTCAGACAATCGCCGCTCCGCTCGGGCTGCTTCCCGCTCCCGCCCAGCCGGAATCCTGAAAAGAAGGTCGCCTCGCTGTCTTGTCGGCCTAAAGGTATCGCCGTCGTAACCAGAAGCCCGCGCCGCCCACGCCCAGGGCCACCAGGCCGCCCAGCGTCGGATCGGGCACGGCGTGCGCCGTTCCCTCGATATGAATGTACGCATTGAGACCGGGATCATAATCGGGATCGGATTCGGGTACCTTGAAATACCACCAGAGGGTGCCTTCGAGCGACACCTGGATCACGTCGTCGGACGTTTGCGACACGCTCAGCAGGACACTGAGCGGTTGTCTCCCAGCAGACCCACCCCCTCGTATATCTCATTGAAGCCGCCCGTGAAGACCATCTTCTCCCTGAGATCAGCATGGGTCAGAACGCTGCTGGGCAACCCATCCTCTTCAATGTGGCCGGGGCCATTGGGACGGAATGTGACGAATCGAAAATCGCCAGGCTGAATGGTCGCCGTCGCAAATCCCGCCATGCTCACTACGATCGTCTGGGTGTTGTGCATGTTGGCGTTCCCGAGCAGAAACGTGTCGCTCGGGGCGATACGGTCGGCAGCCTGGGACACGGTGATGGCGAAAGTGCCCTCAAAGGAATTGCTCGCCGTCTGGTTGTTCAACCGGACGACGCTGCCCGACGTCACGTCGAACGTGTAGGTAATGCTTGCTCCCATCAGCGGGGTGATTGCAGCACACCACACTCCGCAGATGGTCATGATTCTCATGTCTTCCATCCTCCGCCGTCGTCTGTCAGATGTCCTTGAGTCTCCGTTCATCGGTTTGTGGGCACGCTCGCGCCGGCATCGATGCCTGTGCGACGGGGTATCAGGGTTCGGCACCGGTGGTACGAAAGTCCACGCTTCCGTTGGTGGACTTGAGCGCAATCGAACCGCCTCCTCCGTTCAGGGTGGCCGTCAGATCGGTCGGACTCGACCGGAGGTCGGTCACGGTGGCGTCCTTGAAGTCTGTGCGTGTACGTCCGTTGGAGGTGTTCATCGAAAGGGTTGCCTTAACCGTTGCAGGCAGCACGACGCGGACTCGGCCGTTGGTGGTTGTGGCGGTGATCTCCGGCTTGTCGGGGACAGAGAGGGCCCGGAGCCGGATAGAGGCGTTGGTCGTATGGAGGGATGCGGCACCGTTGATGTCCTCGGCACGGATGTCGCCGTTGGTGCTCGATACCTTGACGAGGCCCTTTCCAACGCGCCTCATCTCGACCGAGCCGTTGAGCGTTTGAACGTTCACGTCGCCATCCACGTCACCGGCAAGCACGGTTCCGTTGCTCGTGGCAAGATGGACCTTGCCGTTGATCTTCGAGAGTCGTGCGCTTCCGTTGCACGTCTTGATGTTCACGTCACCCGCCAGATCGGTAACGTTCACGGAGCCGTTTGAGGTCTTCAGATCGATCGAGGTGTGGGGCGGCAGTAGGATCTTGAACGAGACTCCGCACGAGCGTCCCAGATTGTCGGGTGGGAAGACGGCGACGATCTTGAGCTGGTCGGGGCTTCGCCTGACCTCGACGGCGATCTTCTCGGCATAGGCCTTGGCGTCGGCGAGGGTCGGGCCGGTGGCATACTTTTCGGCCCGGACGTCCACGCCGTTGCGTTTGGGGTCGCCGGAGACCTCGATCGTCCCATTAATTGTCTCGACAACGACGTGGCGGATCCCTTCGCCGGCCGAGGCTGTGTGGAAATCTACGGTGGCGCGGAGGGCGTACCTCTGACATCCCAGGGACAACAGGAGGGACATCATTACGACCGAGAGCGCAATCCCTATCACCTTAATCTTATTCATCATGGAAACCTCCTGTCCCATGTTATCACGATACGACGGAAATGGGGTTTCGTCAAGAATCGGCGCGGGGATCGAACAGGCGCCCCGCGCCCGTCAGGAGTGGAGGGCGGGGGGACTCTGGGTGCGAGACTCACGTTCCTTTGCGGGCCTTTGCCGGCGCGACCAGCACCTTCGGTGTGTCCAGGAGGCCATAGGGTACCACCTTCTCGACGAGTTGGTTGGTATAGCCGAAGGGCAGCAGGTTGCCGATGCCGCTGGTGATCTGAATCGAGAGCGTGTTGGAGCCCTTCTTCAGCGCGCGGGTCATTTCGAAGCGATAAGGTGTCCAGCAGCGAGCTGCCAGGGCGATGCCGTTGACGGTCACCTCGGCACAATCGCCGACCTTGCCGAGATCGAGGAACATGCGGCCCTCCGCGGGGCCTTCCCACTGCAGCAGGCGTTGGTAGGTGACGGTTCCGGCGAAATGAGGGAGACCGTTTTCGTGCCAGGGGCCGGGCGGCAATTCCGACGACGGTGGCAGCAGGATGTTGGATCCGCCTACGGAGAACTTGCCGAGAAGAACGATGGGTGTGGCGGGGGCGTCGTTGGCCCGTTCCAGGTTGAGTCGTTCCGTTCTGCATCGCAGGACAACGACGTTCGTGCCATGTTGTACGAGGGGGCGAATGTTGCAGGCGAGGTTGCCCTTGTCCCACAGCATGGCGGATTGGCGGTCGTCGACCTCGACGCCGTTGACGAAGAGGTTCGTGACGAGGTCGCAATCGACGACGAGCCGGAGCGCCTCCGGCAGGTGATCGGCGACGAACCGGGCCATAAGCCAGTACGCGGGCATGAATTTCGCATCGATGTCCTTGCGTGAGACATGGCGTTCGAGCGGCTCCCAGGGGCCGTCGGGCTTCTGTCCCCAACCTGAGCTCAACCCCGCGTTTTGCTCGTCGTAGCGGATGAGCGGATCGAGTCGAAGCTCGTTGGGCCGATCCAGGGTGACGCGCCAGGGGCCCGTCAGAGACTGGACTGCGGCGAGGTCTTTCTCTTGATACTCGGCCCACGCGGGCAGACTCGGGTTCAACGGGCCGCCGATGCAGAGGATCGCGGCCTCGCCCGGCGCGAACGTCATCGCGAGGGATCGATCCGGCGGCGACAGGCGGAACCGCCGGCCGGTGTCGAGGTCCCACCGCTCCCATGGGCCGGGAAGCGGACTGGTGACGGTCACGTCGGCGCGTTCATCTTCCATGTTGGCCAAGAGGAAGAGGTGAGCGTCCGGCAGGACCCGGTGTGAGGTGACGAAGCTCGCCGCATGCGGTCCTGAGATGTGGAGGGGTTGGGCGAGTCTCTTGCGGAGTTCGTCGTCGATTCGGCTGCGTGTGGCGGCGTTGTTCTTCCAATCGACGTTGAGGGAGAGGACGTTCGACCTGGCGGTTACGGACTTGGCCCACGCCTCGATGTCTTTCATATTCGGGCTCATTCGGCCGAAGGGTTCCACCACGATCAGCGTACCGCCGGAGCGCGTGAACGCGTCGAGTTTGCGGGCGGCGCACTCGGGCAAGGTGCTGTACCCGACCGCAAAGAGGACCCGGTAGTCTTCATGGGGCGTCTTGAGCGCGCCGTCTGCGACGGTGGATTCCTCGAGAATCTGTTCATAGACGATGTCGAAGGGCCATTGCGTTCGCAGCAGAGCATCGAAAAGGGCGTCGAGCTTCTCCTGGGTCTTGCCGATTTCCGAGCTGGTTCGCTGCACCCAGGCTGTGGTTCGAGGGTACAGGACACCGACGGAGGCAGCGGCGCGGCCAGTCGCGGCGAACGAACTGAGACGGGCCACATAGTCGGTCAAGGCGTCGCAGTAGCGGTTCCAGGGCATTCCGAAGCATTTGCTGCCGCCGCGCCGCTTTCGGAAGCCGGCCTGGCTGTAGTTGAAATCGGCCAGCAGAAGGAGATTGGTGCCGGTGGCGGCGTAGTAGTTGCAGGAGCGCTTGAGGGCTTGCGGGCTGGTGGCGAAGTCCTCGCACGTGAAGGCCTCGTTGAACTGGCGGCGTGCACCGGCGTGCTTGGCGGTGCTCTGCGCCAGCTTCACGGTCATATGGAAACTGCGGGGATCGTCTTCGGCGTAGTGATTGCCCGGGCGGTTCCACTTTCCCGGTGGGTCGTATCCCGTGATGCCGTAGAGCATATCGACGCCGGGGCAGGACAGGTTTCGTGCGGCCGTATACATGTCACCGTTGTATTGAACGTTTCCACCGAGGGATTCCTCGCCGCAGAGATGTCCGATGAGGGCGACGCCGTGGTGGTCGCACCATTGGCGGTAGGGGCGATAGTGATGGGACTCGACCCAGTCGGCGACGAGGCTCCAGTACTGGCTGCGGGTCTTGACATAATCGCCGGAGTCGATGAACAGTTCGTGGATGGATGGGGCCAACGGACGGCCGTAACGTCGGGCGAACTCGGCGTCGATGCCGTCGGTGTAGGGAACCTTGCCCCCGGTGGTCAGCACGTTCTCATCGGTGAAGAAGCCTTTGATGGTCGTGCCGAGCCGCTTGGGGAATCGCAGGGCGTATTGTTCGGCCGTGTAGCGGAGGGAGGCGGCCATGGCCCGGTCGTTCAGCATGTCGGCGTACCCCCAGCCTTGTTGGGGTCCGAGGGCCCAGGGTGCGCCGTGAGCGACGTAGTATGTCTGCGTATCGATCGCGCGAACGATCACGTGGAGCGTGCCGGGCCGCCCGGTGTCGTTCTGCCAGATCAGGCGGGTGGCGTCCGGCAGGGTCTCGAGCCGCCAGTTCGTCACAGGGCGGGGTTGATTGTCTGTGAGAAACACGGCGGACATCACTTCACCGGGTACGATGAGGGCGAGAGATTGTTCGGGTCGGGCGTCGGCCTTGAGGCGTCGCAGCGGGCTGGTGCGGAGCCACGGCTGGTCGCGCAGGACGTAGCCGGCGCAATGGCCGCTGGGCCAGTTGAACTCGTCCAGAAGCCACACGTCCAGATCGAGTTCGGCGGACAGCCGGAGCATGTCGTCCATCGACTGCCACCAGGGGGCGCTGTGATAGGGCACGGTCAGGCCGCGGTAGGGTAGGTGGCGTAGCCGCCGAACTTGTAGTGTCTGATCTGTTCGAGTTCCCATTTCAGAACGTACGGGTTGAGGTCGCGGTTGAGCATCAGCCATGCGATAGGCCGGTATTCCTTGGGCGGATCGGCGAACGCCGAGGCAGCCTGGTTCTGCGTAGCAATCGTCGGGGTCGTGTCTGCAATTGCCAGGCCGTGCGTCAGGAGTAGTGCCAGCCAAACGGTGTTCATTCTCGATGCCCCTTCTGTTACGCTGACCGCGTGCGGTCGGGTGAGAGACTCATCGCAGCCTACCCCGAGCAGGACTTCTCTGGCAACACCGACGTTGGAGGTGTCTCGATGGGGATTGCCTGCTGCCGAGTCGTGGCGCGATCGTTCTCGGATGCCGGGGTCCGCTCCTGATCCGATCGCCCTCACATCTGTTCTCGGGGGGTCTATTGGGTGCCCGTGGCTTGGGGACGGCGGCTCTTGCCTCCGAAGATCTGAGAGATGATCACGAAGAAGAGCGGGATGAAGAAGATGGCCAAAAAGGTGGCCGTTGCCATTCCGCCGAGCACGCCGGTTCCGATCGCGGCTTGGGCTCCTGCACCGGCTCCTGTGGCCATGGCCAGCGGAAGGACGCCGAAGCCGAACGCCAGTGAGGTCATCACGATGGGGCGGAGCCGCAGCTTCGCGCCTTCCAACGTGGCTTCGACCAGGCCCATTCCATCGTGCACCTTGGCCATGGCAAACTGAACGATCAGGATGGCGTTCTTGGTGGTCAGCCCCAGCACGGTGAGCAGTCCGATCTGGAAGTACACATCGTTGGGCAGTCCCCGCCATGACGAGGCGACTACTCCACCGATGAGGCCGAGCGGGAGGGCCAGCATGATCGAGATGGGAACGGTCCAGCTTTCGTAAAGGGCCGCCAGGCAGAGGAAGATGACGATCATGGAGAATACGTAGAGCAGCGATGCCTGGGAGGTCGCCATACGCTCCTGGTAAGAAATACCGCTCCAGTCGAAGCCGATGCCTCGCGGCAGTTTTGCGACGATATCTTCCATGGTTCGCATGGCCTCTCCGGAGCTTCGCCCCGGCGTCGGTTCGCCCCAGATGTTCATCGAGGGGAAGGCGTTGTAGCGTTCGAGCCTCGGAGAGCCGTAGCTCCATCGCCCGGAGGCGAAGGACGTGAAGGGCGTCATCCGTCCCGCATCGTTTCGCACGTACAGCCGTTCGAGGTCGCCGGGAAGCATTCGATAGGGGGCGTCGGCCTGGACGTACACACGTTTGACGCGTCCGCCCTGGATGAAGTCATTGACATAGGCGCTGCCGAATCCGGCCGAGATGGTGCTGTGGATGGCGCTGATGGGCACCCCCAGGGCGCCGGCCTTCTCCCAATCGACGTCGATTCGATATTGAGGCACGTCTTCGAGTCCGTTGGGACGGACACGGGTCAGCGTCGGGTTGGAGGCGGCCATGCCGAGCAATTGGTTACGGGCGGCCATCAAGGCGTCGTGGCCCAGTCCGCCGCGATCCTGGAGCTGGAAGTCAAATCCACCCGCCTGGCCGAGTTCGAGAACGGCGGGCGGTGGGAATGCGAACACCCTTGCGTTGCGAATCTTGGAGAACTTGCCCATGGCACGAGCGACGAGGGCGTCGAGCTTCAGCCTGGGGTCCTTGCGGAGGTTCCAGTCCCTGAGCTGGACGAAGGACATCCCGACGTTCTGTCCGACTCCGGAGAAACTTCGGCCGGCGATGGTGAGGCAGGACCCTACCGCTTCCTTCTCGCTCTCCAGGAAGTGGCTGCGGACCTGATCCAAGACCTGCTCGGTCTGCTCGAGAGTCGAGCCCGCGGGCAGCATGAGCTGGGTGAACATGATGCCCTGGTCTTCGCTGGGCAGGTAGGCGGTGGGCATGCGTCGGAAAAGGAATCCCAAGGCGACCACGATCACGACGTAAATGAACAGATAGCGGATCTTCCTCTTGAGGATCCGGCCGACGAAGGCCTGGTACTTGTCCCGTGTCCAGAAGAAGACTCGGTCGAACCAGCGGAAGAACGGTCGGAAGAGGAAAAATGCCGCGTCGGCGGGCTCGTGCCCCAGGGGAACGGGTTTGAGCAGGGACGCACACAAGACGGGGCTGAGAATCAGGGCGACCACCACCGACAGGAGCATGGAGGCGATAACCGTGACGGAGAACTGCCGGTAGATGACACCCGTGGACCCGGCGAAGAAGGCCATGGGTCCGAACACGGCGGCGAGAACCAGGCCGATGCCGACGAGGGCACTCGAGATTTCGTGCATGGACTTTCGGGTGGCTTCGCGAGGCGGAAGGCCTTCCATGGCCATGACGCGTTCGACATTCTCGACCACCACGATGGCATCGTCCACAAGCAGACCGATGGCCAGCACCATGGCGAACATGGTGAGCATGTTGATGGAGAATCCGAGAAGGCTGAGAACGGCGAACGTTCCGAGAACGACGACGGGCACGGCGATGGTGGGAACCAGCGTGGCCCGGATGTTTCCAAGGAAGAGATACATCACCAGGAAGACGAGGACGACGGCCTCGATGAGGGTCTTGACGACCTCTTCGATGGCGACCTTGACGAAGGGAGTGGTGTCGTAGGGGTAGTTGTGCTGCATTCCCGGGGGGAAGTACCTGGACAACTCCGTCATCTTGGCCTTCAGGGCCTTGGCCGTGTCGAGGGCGTTGGCACCGGCGGCCTGTCGGACGGCCAGAACAGCACTGGGCTTCCCGTTGAACAGCGTGTTCATCTCGTACCGTTCGGTGCCCAGCTCGGTTCGCCCGACATCACGGACGCGGACGATGGAGCCATCGGGGTTGATGCGAAGGGGGATGGCCGCGAACTCCTCCGGAGTACGCAGGAGGTTCTGGACGATGATGGAGGCGTTGAGCCGCTGTCCCTGAACCGCCGGAGCGGCGCCGAACTGGCCCGCGGAGATCTCCACGTTGTAGGCGCGCAGTCCTGCCATGACGTCATCGATGGTGAGCTTGTAGTTGGTTAACTTCTGCGGATCCAGCCAGACCCGCATGGAATACTGTGAGCCGAAGACCTCGACTTCGCCGACACCCGGCACGCGGGCCAGCACCTTTTCGATATTGGCCTGCGCATAGTCCCGCAGGTCAGTGGCGTCGAGGCTGCCGTCCCCAGATACCAAACCCACGATCAAAAGCCAGTTTCGAGTGGATTTGCTGACCTTGACGCCCTGGCGTTGCACCACGTTGGGCAGGCTGGCCATTGCGAGCTGCAACTTGTTCTGTACCTGTGCCCAGGCGAGGTCCGGATCGGTTCCCGGCGCGAAGGTGAGCTCGATGCGGCCGCCGCCGGAGGCATCGCTCGATGCGAGCATGTACAGCAGCTTGTCGAACCCCGTCATCTTCTGTTCGATGATCTGCACCACACTGTTCTCGACGGTTTCGGCGGAGGCTCCGGGATAGAAGGCGTCGATGGCGATGGATGGCGGCGCAATGGGGGGATACTGAGAGATCGGCAGGCTGTAGATTGCCAGCGCACCGGCCAGCATCATGATGATGGCGATGACCCAGGCGAAGACCGGGCGGTCGAGGAAGAAGTTCGATAGCACGGGGGTCCTCCGTCAGTTCGATTTCGCGATCGGCCGGCTGGTGGTGCCGCCGTTGGGGGAGGTCTTTTGGCCGTCAAGGGAAGCAACGTTTACCGGGTGGCCCGGCCGCGCGTTGAGTGCGCCCTCGACGATCAGTCGGTCTCCGGGTGACAGGCCGGATGAAACGAGCCACTTGTCCCGGATGGCGCGGTTGAGTGAGAGCTTCCGCAGCTCGACTTGGCCGGCCTTATCCACGACAAGCGCGATCGCTTCTCCCTTGGGATTGCGGCTGACACCCTGTTGAGGAACCAGAATGGCATTCTGAGCGATTCCCTCTTGCACGACGGCCCGAACGAACATGCCCGGCAAGAGCAGGTGCTTTGGGTTGGGGAACACGATGCGGAGCGTGAATGAACCCGTGGTGGGGTCTACGGTGGCATCGCGGAATTGGAGCAGGCCTTCCTGGGGATAGGGCGTTCCGTCCTCCAGGAGCAGGTGGACCTTTCTCTCGTTGTCGCCGTTGTTGCTGAGCTTGCCGGCTTCGAGGTTGCGTTTCAGGCGCAGCAGATCGGCGGAAGACTGGGTGACGTCCACGTAGATGGGATCGAGCTGGTGGATCGTCGCAAGGGGTGCGGCCTGGTGGGCCGTGACCAACGCGCCGACCGTGAAGTTCGATTTGCCGATCCGCCCCGAAATTGGAGCCGTGATGGGAGTGTACGACAAATCGATGCGCGCGCTTTCCACCTCCGCCTTCCGAGCCTCAATCGTCGCTTCGCACTCTCTCAGGGCCGCCACGGCTTCGTCATAGGTCTGCTGGCTGACCGCTCGCTGGTCCAAAACACTCCCGTAGCGTTCCACCCGTGATCGGAGGGCGGGGAGGGTGGCCTGTGCCATGGCGAGGGCGGCCTTGGCCCGGTCGTAGGCGGCCTGATAGCGGGCGGGGTCGATCTGGTAAAGCACCTCTTCCGCCTTGACATCATGTCCTTCCTCGAATCGACGGGTCTGAATGATCCCGGTCACCTGCGGGCGCACTTCCGCCACAAGGTAGGGCGATGTGCGGCCGGGCAGCTCGGTCGTCAGGGAGATCGCCTCCGGCGCCACGACGACCACGGCCACTTCGGGCACAGCCTGCGATCGAGGCGGCGCCTGCCGCGAATCGCAGCCCCACAAAATCATGCACCCGGCAAGAACGGCCCACCGGGCCATTGGCGAAAAACCGTTAGCTTTGAACATTCCGTACCTCACATCCTCTACTCGAACCGTGCGATGTTCGGCAGCGGTGTCCGGCTCTGGGTCGTCTCGCATTGGCCGAAGGCACGTTCGTCTCGGTTCTCTCAGGCGGAATTGGTATGGCGGCGTTCTTCTGCCATCCGGCCGACATCACGGTTGCTTCTCCTCGGAAGGCGGTTGCGTCATTGAAAGCAGCTTCTCGATCACCAGGCTACGGAGGTCTTCTTCGGGTACGGGAACCTGCATGAGTTGGCAGAGACACAATCCGTCGATCGCCAATCTCACGATCGTCGCAGTTGCCGGGTCGATCCCGTCAGATTCCAGTCGGCGTTGCCACTCGTGAACGCGCTCTCGGATCGGGTCGAGCAACTGAGGGTTCGTGCCCAGCGCGGCGAGCAACGCCGTGTGGAGCTGCTCCTTCTCAGGGCCCAACGACACGGTACGGGCCCGGAGGTACGCCCGGGTGAACGCCCCGGGGCCGCCAGGATCGGCCGCAAGCGCCGTTGACTGGGCGGCTTCCCGCAGGCTGCCGTGTCGATCGACGATTGCGACGATCAGTGATGACTTCGAAGGAAAATGGTAGAGCAGCCCCCCCTTGCTGACACCGGCCGTGCGAGCAACGGCCTCAAGGGTCAGGTTCTTAACACCGTCGCGCGCAACGATTTGCTCGGCGGCGTCCAACAACCGATCCCGGACAGAAACGGTGGCAGTGCACTCTGGCGTGATCATGGTAGTACTAATATGAGTATACCGTCCAGACGGTACACTTGCAAGCGGTGGGGCGAAAAAGGGGATCCGTGGCCATCATTACTTAATTATTCCCAAACAGTTGTGGATGATCGATCGGATGCCCGCGAGTTCACAGATTCCTCGTCAGTCTGTAGACATTCGGCCTTTGCCCTGGAGCCGTGGATTGGAATGGTCCCGACATCGTGCGGCTGGCCCTCAGTGGTGTAAGTGGCGCTCGGCGGCCCGCGTGACGGCAGAGATGCCTGCGACTTTGGATCGCTGAGTTCTACCGGTCTGAGGAAAAAGCGTGGGGTCTACTGGTTTCGCGTCGGGCGGTCTGGGCGTACACTATACCCCCACGTTCGTCGTTTCGGAGGCACACCGCGCAACAGGCGCCAGGAGGTCAACATGGAACGCAGTCCGATTACGCGAAGAGGCTTTATGAAGGGTGCGGCAGGCATCGCAAGTCTGTCGCTGGCACGTTCGAGCGGACCGGCTTATGGCGCCAAGGGCGCCAATGAGAAGGTCGTAATGGGGTTCATCGGCACCGGCGGACAGGGCACGGCCCACATTCAGGAATTCGCCAAGATGGAAGATGTGGCCATCGCCGCCGTCTGCGACGTCGATCAGGCCCACCGCGAAGCCGCTGCCAAGGCGGCCGGCTCGTCGCCGAAGCAGTTCAAAGACTTCCGCCAACTGCTGGACATGAAGGACATCGACGCCGTGCTCATCGCCACGCCGGACCACTGGCACGGCATCGCGGCCATCGAGGCCTGCAAGGCCGGCAAGGACGTCTACTGCGAAAAGCCCATGACCCACAATATCCGCGAGGGCCGGCTCCTGCTCGATGCCGTCAAGAAACACAACCGTGTCATCCAGGTCGGCACGCAACAGCGAAGCAGCCGGCACTGGATCAATGCCGTCGAACGCATCAAGGCCGGCGAGATCGGCAAGGTCCACATGGTGAACGTCTGGCACGCATGGAGCAGCAAGGAGATGCGGGGCAACATGGGACACCCCGCGGACGCGCCAGTCCCTGATGGCGTCGACTACGACATGTGGCTGGGGCCGGCCCCCAAGCGGCCGTTCAACCCCCTCCGCTTCCACTGGACCTTCTACTTCTTCTGGGACTACGCCGGCGGCATGGTCAGCGACTGGGCGGTGCACCTCTTCGACGTGGTTTGCTGGGCGATGGGACCCGGCGTCAAGTCGGTCTCGATGGTCGGCGGCAAGCTGGCCTTCGATGACGCTCGCGATACGCCCGACACCGCCGTCGCCGGGTTCGAGTGCCCGGGCTACACCATGGCGTTTTCGATAAAGCACGATAACGGCTGGCAGCCTCACGGCACCAGCGGCGGCCACGGCATCGAGTTCTTCGGCCAGGACCGCACCCTTCAGATCAACCGCCAGGGCTTCCAGATGTACGACGACAAGGACCGCGGCACCCGTAAGCCCTACTACGAAGAGAAGGGCACGACGCCCCTCTTCGACCACGAGCGCAACTTCATCGAGTGCGTCCGCAGCCGAAAACGCACGAACAACGATGCGCAAACCGGATTCGATATGCAGATACCCTGTCACCTGGCGAACATCTCGTATCGCGTCGGTGGCCGGCGCATAGAGTGGGACGCGGCCAAAGAGACGATTCCCAATGATCCCGAAGCGTGCAAGCTGCTGACCCGCGAGTATCGCGAGCCATGGGTCCTGTGACAACTCGGTAGTCGACGGCACGTGCTGACCGGTACGCCGGTGACACGTCCGCACAAACGGAACGGGGGTATTCTGGTTCTTCCGGGAAACGGAATGCCCCCTCTTCTTGAGTTCCACAATCACTGACCTTCGCCACCGTTTGCCCAACGCGGCGGGGACGTGGTAGGGTAACGTCATGAACAGGCAGCACACAAAGACCCGACGCCTGTCCGACCGTCAGAACGACGATTTCGTTCCGGGCACCATGGCCAGCCGCATCGGTCTTGTCTGGCCGCTCACGCGGGAAGTCTTGTCTCTGAGCAAGGACCTCGATGCTGAACGAAGACTACAGAGACATGTTACACGCCTTATCCGACGGAAACCCGCATGAACGGAAGGCGCTGCCCGATCAACTCACGGCGTTTCAGCATAGGAGACATGTGATGACGCTGCGGATGCTCTTCTCGATGGCCAGGTATCTGTCTCGGGCCTCGGTCGTTTCTGTCGTGTTGCTGCTGGGTGTGCTGCGGCCGGTGGAAGCGGAAAACGCATCCGGCGCGCCGGCGGGCACGGCCCCGCCGCTGCGCGTGGGGTTCGCGCGAACGGACGTGACACCCACCGTCGGCATGGAAATCCCCGGCGGATTCGCCAAGAACTTCTCCAAGGGCGTGCACGATCCCCTCTGGGCCGAAGCAGCCTATTTCGCCAACGGCACCGTGCGCCTCGCCGTGGTCGGCGTAGACCTCATCACGATCCCAAGGCCGATGGCTGTTGAGGCCCGCAAACTCGCAGAGGCCCGTTGCGGCATACCCGGCGCCAACATCATGATCGGCGCCAGCCATACCCACAACGGCGGCCCCGTCGACAACTGCTGGTACGTCGAAAGCGACGCCGGCTACTGCAAGCTCGCCGCCGAGCGCATCGCCGACGCCGTGGTGAAGGCCAGCGAGGCGGCCGTCGAGGCCCGCATCAGTTGCGGCCTCGGCCAGGAAAACGGCGTCGGCTACAACCGGCGCTTCCGAATGAAAGACGGCACCATCCGCACGCACCCCGGCAAGATGAATCCCGACATCGTTGCCCCCGCCGGACCCATCGACCCGGACGTGGCCGTGATCGCTGCCGAAGACCTCAAGGGCAAGCTTCTCGGCTGCATCGTCAACTTCGCCCTGCACGGCACCACGCTCAGCGGGAGCCTGGTCTCGGCCGACTGGCCTTTCTATCTGCGGCAGACGATCCGGGGCGGTCTGGGTTCCGACATCGGCGTCGTGTTTCTCAATGGGGCCTGCGGCGACGTCACCCAGGTCGACAACCGTAACCCGCGTCCCGGCGAATTCGGCGAGGCCTGGGCGCGTCGCGTCGGCATGAGCGTGGGTGCAGTCGCGCTCAACGTTCTCGCGAAGGCCGAGTTCACCGCCGATGCGCCGCTCGGCATAAAGTCCGAGACCCTCGCGTTGCCCATCCGCGACCTTGGCACTTCGGATGCAGAACTGATCAAACGCGAGGCACCCGGTATCGGGCTCGGCACCGGCGACGAGATATACCTCAAGGAAGCGGCTCGTGTCCGCGCGATGAAGGCCCAATCGCCCACTGTCGACGCCGAGGTGCAGGCAATGCGCATCGGCTCCGCCGGCATTGTCGCCAACCCCGCCGAGTACTTCTGCCAGCTTGGCCTCGACATCAAACGCGGCTCGCCGTGGAAGCCCACCATGGTGGTCGAGTTGGCCAACGGCTGCTGCGGCTACGTCGGCACGTCAGAAGCGTATCTCGGCGGCGGATACGAAGTCCGCACCGCTCGCTGCAGCTACCTCGCCCCCGGCACAGGCGAGCAAATTGCCAATGCATCCGCCCGGCTCCTCTGCCAGCTCGCGGGCAAGTGACCTGGACGCGAGATCTTGTCGCGTCCACTCTTCAATGTGATCAGCAGCGGTTGATACGGCCTGCCGGGCGTTAAGGCTCTCAACGATCAGCTCCGGCTTCCGCTCCGGCTGAAATGGGCAAAGCCTTTGGTATAGGAGAGGCACGAGGTCTTTCTCTCGGGCCGTGGCGGCCATCCCCCAATCACCCTGCCAACCGAGCTTCGAACTCGGTGCATGCCTCGCAAGGCGGTTCCTGATCGCCCCTTTCGAGCGCGTGAAGACCTGTCTGAACGCGTATGAACTTGTCGGGTCTGCAACCCCACCGAGGGACATCGTTATCCGGTAATGGAGGCCTCGGGACAGTCTGTCCGAGAACGGTGGGTCATGATGCCTCCAATCCAGCTCGCAGTGTGGGAAATGCGCTTCAACGGCGTGTCGGTCTGGCATCTTCGGACGGCACGATTCTGCAACCGGCCGCAAAGGCCTGAACCGTTTCACACAAGGAGACTGGCCGATGAATCAGAAGAGACGAAGTCTGAATCGACGGACGTTCCTGAAGCGGTCTGCTGAAGCATCGGCGGCATTCGCCGCTGCACTGGAGGCGTTCAGGGCCCAGCAAGCCCTGGCCGAGGAGGTAGCCCGCGAGGCCGCCGCCCAACCCGTGGGCCGTCCCGTGAACATCGCCATCGTCGGCACGGGCTCCGAGGGCAAGATGCTCATCGGCGAAGCCGTCAAGACGCCGGGCGTGTTCTGTAAGGCCGTCTGCGACATCTGGCCTCCTAGCCTCGACGAGGCACTCCAGACCATCCGCGACCAGAAGACCATCGCCGATTATCGCCAGGGGACCGACCTTGCCGACGCCCTGAAGATCGCCGGGCAGGCCAAAGGCTATGCCGACTACCGCGAGATGCTTGAAAAAGAGCGGGATGTCGAGGCCGTCATCATCGCCACACCCTTACACCTTCACAGCGAGATGGTCAGTGCCGCCGCCGCCGCGGGCAAACATGTCTACTGCGAAAAGATGATGGCCAAGACGATTGAGGAGTGCAAGAAGATCGGCCGCATCGCCCGTGACGGCAACAAGGTCGTGCAGTTCGGCCACCAGCAGCACTGGAACGACTTCTATGTCACGGGCTACAAACTCACCCGCAACGACAAGATCTGTGGACGCCTCACGCACATGCGAGCCTGGTGGCACAGAAACAAAACATGGCGAAGGGACGTATCGGATCAGGAGAAGTCCCTCGTCGACGTCACCCGGTTCGGCTACCGCGACGTCGATCGCCTCCGAAACTGGCGGATGTACTGGGACACCTCCGGCGGCCTCATGTCCGAACTGGCGTGCCACCAGATCGCGATTGCCAACTGGTACAGCGATTCCGTCCCGACGGCAGTGATCGGCATGGGCGGCCACGGCACCCGGGAAGACTGGGGCGGCGAGGTCTACGACAACGTTCAGTGCATCTTCCAGTATCCCGAGACCCGAAACCTGGTCTACCAGTCGATCAGCACCAACTGTCACGACGGACAGGGCGAACAGTTCATGGGAACCGACGGGACGGTGCTGGTCAGCCGCATGGGCGGCCTGGTCTTCCAGGAGCCCAAGGCCGCTTCCCCGGTCTGGCTGCAACAGGCCCAAACCACCAAGGATCCCAGGGGCAATACCGCGATTGTCATCAAGGCCGATTCGTCACCCGGCCCATCGACGCAGCCCGGCACCGCGCTGGGAGCCGCCGGTGGCCAGAAGAAGCCGGACCCCTATCGTGACTACCGGCTCGCCCTGGCCGACTGGGTCGCATGCATCCGCGACGGCAAGAAGCCCAAGGTGGACTGGCAGGTGGCGCTGAACGCCGCCGTCCCGTGCATCATGGCCAATGTCGCCATGAAGGAGCAGCGCCTCGTCGAGATCAAACCGGAGACGTACCGGCTCTAGAACACTTAATAGGGGACAGTCACCAATTTTTGTGGCTCCAACACCGGTGACTGTCCCATCTAAAATAGGGACAGTCACCTATTTAAACGACGGCCCTTGTTTCCCGGCAAGGTAGCTTTCAGTGGCTCCTCTCATTTCCTCCAAGGCATGATCGCCATCAAGATCATTCATCACAAGCACCCCCCTTGGCCCCAAACAGCGCTCGCCGATAAGCCGGCTCCAGGCCAGCTCGCGATCGCGCCGCTTCCAGCACCTCCTTGGCGGGAACGCCGTCGGTCATAAACACATTGTTGAGGATGTGGTTGCCCTCAGCACCGCACGCACAGAAGAACAGCGGCGCCGTCGTCTTGTACACGACGTTGTCTTCGATCCGGTAGTCTCTGCAACCCAAAGGGGGTCGAACGCCGTCCAGGTAGATGCCGGCTGCGCTCCAAGGTCCGGCCTCACGCGGGTTCGACCGATTCGGACGAAGGTCGTGAATCAGGTTCCCTCGGATGGCCGCGCCCGAGCCCCCATGAGGGAAGCTGGCATAGATCCCCGCCCCGTCCACCGCCACCCTCATGACATCATGGATGTGGTTGTATTCCACCGTGGCGCTCTTGGCGAACTTGGCGTAGTCCGGCTCGGGTGTCTCATTCCCGCTGAGCACGATCCCCGCGTAAGAGATGTCATGGATCAGGTTGTGGGCGATCACCGAATCCTGCGTGAGAACGGCGCAGATGCCGACCGCCCCGACGTAATCGCTGCCGCAATCGTGGACATGATTGTTCGCGATGCGATAGCCCTCGTGGTCGTCCCTACCGAGCGGGTCGGCCCACTTCCACGTGTCGCGGTTTCTCAATTGGCCGGCCGTGATCCCTCCGCCGCCCAGGTCGTGCAGGTCGTTGCCTTCGATCGTGATCTCGGCGCAGCCGTTCGATAGGCTCAGGCCGATGGCCCCGACGTGCTCAACGGCGCCGCCGGTGAAGTTGCAGCCGCGGGCATGCCTGAAGCTCACCGCGGCGTCGATCCAGAGCATCTTCTTGGCCCCCGGTGTGTCATTCGGCTCCAGGAGTTGCAGGCAGCCAAACATCGACGCAAACCCATAGGCCGGCAGCGGCCAGTCCACATACGCCACTCGGATACCCCGGAAGTGAAGGTTACGCACCGGCCGGTCGGCCGTGCCCCGGATCGCCAAGAGCGTATTCTGCACCACCGGCGCGATCACTTCGACCCGCGTCGGATCCTCGCCTTCCCGTGGCCAGTACGAGAGCACGCCTGTCGACCGGTCCAGGTACCATTCGCCCGGCTCATCGAGCATCTCCGGCGCGTTCTCGAAATAGCAGGGGAAGCCCTTCGCCGGAAAGCCGATGTTGTATTCGACAGGCAGCCCGTGCGGCCATTGGTGCGGCGGCGGCAGCGTAAACGTGTTGTCGGCCAGTCGGACGCTTCCCAGCCGCTTCCGCGACGCGTCGTTATTGTTCAGCCAGACCACCTCAACGTCCGAGACGTTCTTCCATGCCGCGATGGGATGATCCACACCCAACGTGATCGTGGCGCCGTTGGCGTCGGTGTTGTCCGATCTGGGCACCAGCTTCCACCACGCCGGCCGGTTCGGCGTCCGCGCCCGGATCGCCCGCCGGCCTCCCACGAACAATTGGCGGAAATACCACGTGCCCGCCTTCACCTCCGACAGTTCCGCCGTCCACAGTTCGCCGGGGCCGCGCTTCCAGCCGGAGATGATACGCCCGCCGCTCAACACCACCGTCTCGCCCGGGGCGGCCGCATAGGTGATCGAATGCCGCTCGCTGCCGGAATCCCCCGGGCAGAAGTCGAGCGTTTGGGTGTGCGGATAGACGCCCCCGCGGATCAGCACCACGATGTCATGGTCCAGCCCGGCCGCCACCCTCTTGCGAACCTCATCACGGGCCCTGCCCACCGTCGCGAACGGCTCGGCGGCGGTGCCGGAGTTCGTGTCCTTGCCGGTCGGGGCAACATGAAAGTCGGCCTTGGCCACTTGTGAGGCTATCACCTCCGCATAGGCCGGTAGGCCGGTCATCGCTGCGGCCACCAGCACCCGGATGACCATGACGACGGACCCCGATACCCTGACCGAATGTCGAGCGAGCAACATGTGGGTCTTCCTCCTGCTGCCCGGGCCCACGACGCCCCAACCTCCAAGCCGCTTCCGACCTGCCATCGCCCCTCCCGGAGGGAGAAGCGAACTACCTCACTTATCCGCTTTCTTGCAGGTTATCAATGAGGCGTGTGAATACATGGGGTCGATCCCGACACCCCTTCTTGCCGGACGCTGATCGATGCAGGACTTGCCTCGTCCGTGTCCTGCTCGCCCATGCGAGGGATCGGCTGGCAAGCGAACTTGCCGCCCTCAATGTGCGTATCATTGAAGAGCCCGACCACGAAACGGGAATGTTCAGTTCGATGTGGCCTGAGGGGTTCGCCGTCGGTCGTCTCGCGTTGCGTAATTGCCTTGGCCCACCGACCCCGAGTCAGCGCCGAGATCGTTCGGCCACGTGTCGAGAGTCATTGATATGCTGTCCGACTGTGAGCGGGAACGCGCCGGAGGAGTCGACGAGCCATGAGTCGAATCGAGTACGTCGTGATCGGAGCCGTTCTCGGATTCGTTCCCCCCGTCCTCCTCGGCCTGGCCGGTTGGTGGTCCAGCCTGTCTCTGGCCCCTGAACCCGACATATGGAGATATGCCCTCGCGGGCCTGGTGCTTGGTACGGCCATTGACGTCCTCCTGCTCCCGCGGTGGATTCGCCGGGTGTATGCCCTGACCGCACCGGCCCTGCTCCTGCTGTACGCCTTCTATACGGTCGGCGTTTTCGGGTTCTTCATGGGGGTTCCGATTTTCAACCTGCTTCCGGGAATGGCGGTGGGCCTTTACGTCGGCAGAAGGATGCGTCTGTCGGGCACCGACACCAGGGATTTCGAGCGGAGCGCCAAGAACATAGCCCGGTTGACTACCGGTGTGATGCTCGCCGTCTGTACGGTTTCGGCCCTGCTGGCAATGACCAGCTCGTCTACAGCGTCGGATCTGAAGGGTTTGCTGCATCTCCGCTTCGAGGTCACCCGCCCCATGATCGTCGTGCTGATCCTCGTGGGGGGCACGGCGCTTTTGGTGGGCCAATACTGGATGACCCAACTGTCGGCACGACGGGCATTCCGGCGTCCTGTCGTCACCTGAAAGAACCTTGGGGCTCTTTGCAGAAGGCGACGAGGCGGCGGCAGGGCTTCTGTGGGGAATGAAGATCTTCCGGCCAACCGTGAACCGCGGGTACGGTCGGGTGCCTGGATTTGGATCGCGAGTACACTCGCCCTCCCACTCGCAATCCCGCCACACCCAAACGTGGAATCCTCTAGATCCCGCACAGCCTTCGCGATTCGACAACGATGCCCTTGCGGGTCGAGGTCGGAGGGTCGAGCGATACGACGCCGGTGATCAGCGCTTCGCGATTCCGCGGGGCACAAGCCAACACACGCCCGTCCGGATCGATCAGACAGGTGGGGGCCGTCTGCGACGTCGAAATGCTGTTGGCCGACAGCACATACATGCCATTCTCGGCGGCCCGGCTGATGAGGTGCGACCTCGCCACGTTGAGCTTCCAGGCCGGCGGGCCTCCCATGGCGAACGCCACCACCGCCAGTTGCACGCGCCGCCGGAACAGCTCACGGAAGTACTCGGGGAACCGGAATTCGAAGCAGATTCGCATCCCGATGCGAATACCATCCACCACATGAATGCCGCCCGAGGACGTCCCGGAAGCGAAGTTCTCCACGTCGCGTCCATAGGACGCCCGCTTGTGGTAAGGGCGCCCCAGCGTCCCGTCCGGACCGACCAGGCATACGGAATTGTACGCGCGGCCGCGCTGGAACGCGGTCAGGCCCAGCACCACGTACATGCGATAGCGCCTGGCCAGCTTGCATACGCGACCGGCCGCGGCGGACAGGGCGTCCGGGTCCATGCACCTGGACGACTCGATATCCACCGAGGGATACCCGCTCAGCGCCGATTCCTGCGTCGCCAACAAACGCACACCCCGCCGGGCGGCCTGCTTCATCCCGCGCTCGATTGCGGCGACGTTTCGCATGGGATCACTACTGCCGGCAAACTGAAATGCACCGACTACCAACTCACGCCGATCCGCACCCATCGTCTCACCTCTTCCAGGAACCTGCGCCGAATCCGCCGGTACGCAACGAGACAGTGATACATCCCACCTTCCTGTCCGACAAGTCGGGCGTGCGGTCTACTGCCTCCGGCGGGTATAGTCCTACAGGAGACAGGAACCCACGACAGGGCCGCAGAGGAGCGGCACATACGGCGGCGGGTGCCCCGCCAGGAAGGATGGAACGGGCTGTGATGCGGAGGACAAGACGATTCCTGGTCGTGCTCGGTGCAGGCGCCTTGATGGGCGCTTCGGCCTGCGGTCCCAGGCACAGCTTCATCGATCCGCAGGTTTCGATCGGAGAAGAAGTCCTCTTCGCCGCCGGCAATCACACACTGTCCGGCAGTTTGCTGAGAACGCCAAAAGCGTCGCCCGCACCGGCGATGATCATCGCCATCGGATCGGGGGCGGTTTCCTATCGTCCGCAGTGGGCGCCAGACGGCGATCTGAGGCTGTTCAAATCCGTCGCCGAGACGTTTCTCGACATGGGCATCTCCGTGCTCCTGCTCGAAAAGCGCGGGGTCAACAGGTCCGGCGGCAACTGGGGCACCACCGATTTCGCCGGACGATCGCGCGATGTCAAGGCCGCAATCGACTACCTGAGACGACGTTCGGACATCCTTGGCGGGCAGATCGGACTGTGCGGGCACAGCCAGGGGGGTTGGATCGTCCAACAAGCGGCGGCGGATTACCCCCGAGACGTCGCCTGCATCATCATGCTGGCCGGCCCCGCCTGCTCCGTGAAAGAACAGGTCCTCTACGACTATCGCATGCAGTACACCCGTCAGGGCCTGACGCCGAGCGCCATCGAACGGAAGACCCGAACCCTCAAGTCGAATCTTGATCTGTTGGGCGCCATCTCACCGGCCATCAAGGTCCACCCTCTAAGCTACATGATCAATTACGACCCCAAAGACGTTCTGCCACGCATCCGGTGTCCGGTGTTGGCCGTCTTCGCGGGGAACGACACATTGGTGGAGGCCGAAAGCAATGCCCGCTGTCTGAGGCAGGGGATGAAACGAGGAGGAAACACGCGATGCAAGGTGGTCACAATTCCGCAGGCCACGCATTACTTCTTCCTGGCCCCAAGGTTCTATGACTGGAAGACCACGGATCATACAACATGCCCATCCCTGGTGGAGGCGCTAAGAACATGGCAGTACCTGCCGCGGCCCGGGGCTTCGGATGCAGCCAACAAGCCGTCGGCCTTCAATCTCGTCCACCCCGAACACGCACGGACGCCTTCCTCATCGCGGCTCGCGGCAATCGCGCGTAACTACTTGTTAAGAATGACTTTATAACTTGAGATGTGGGGGCTGAGTATGGCCAAAACAGACAGACGCGATGGGCAACTAAATGTCAATATATTAACAGTTATTCCGCCCGCCGGGCGCATCGAAGCTCGGGAGCTGCACCCCCTGGTCCAGGCCGGGATTCCAGGCGGCAGGACGCAAATTAGAAGAATCTGTGATTTCCTGGATGGGATCGTTTGATCTTCCCTCGGAGACGGGCATACACTCTGAAGCCTAACCCGCTGTACGTCCGTTTTCTACGACTTATATACGCGTTTTCGTCGTCTGAGGAGCACGTCATGAGGACCCCTGCGTGCGTTCGTTCCATCAGAACCACTGCTCTTGCGCGCGAAACGACAGGCCGTCCGGCACGCCACCGGCGCTGTCCGGAGAGAGTCCTGACGTGGGGGCTCTCGCTGACGGCGGCCCTCTGGCTGGGTCTCAGCGCTGACCTCTCACTTTCGGCAGAGAAAGACCGCCCGGCTCGCAAGCTCCACTTTCCGTCGAACCGTCCGGTGGGCCTGATCCATATCGCCTTCGGCCTGCAGCCCGATTGGTACCGCGCCCTCGAAAAGCCGAGCTGTCGGCCGTCCTGGGCGTGGGAGTATCTCTGCGAGGCAAAAGGAACCGTTCACATCCCGGCCGGGGCCATAGTCAAACTCACCCTTGGCCCCCACGGGGCGAAGGATATGTCGTGGGTCACCGCCCTGCGGCCCGATGACCTCCACTCCCTCGACATTCGTCCCACATGGATTACCGAGGGGAGATTCGGCGATACCGAAATGCAGCCCCTCCGCCACCTGACCGGACTGAGTGAGCTCTGGCTCTTCGATGCCCCCATCTCCGACAGGGGCCTTGAGGTCGTCCCATGCTTTACGTCGCTCAAGTCTCTGTGGGTACGCTCCAAGCGAGCCAACAACGCCGGCCTGGCCCACGTGGCCAGGCTTAAGCAACTGGAAGTGCTGACCTACACCAATGATCAGGGCAACGACAAGGGGCTGGCCCATTTTCCGGAAATGACATCGCTTCGAGAACTCGGCTTGACCATCGGCAAGGCGAGCGGCCCCGGACTGGCTCATCTGGCAAAGATGCCCTTCCTGGAACACCTTTCCATCGGCGGCGACGGGTTCGGAGATCAACACGTGGCCTATCTCAAGGACGCCACCTCACTGCGGAGCTTGGGTCTGGCCATGACCAATGTGACCGATGCGGGGGTGGCACACCTGTCGAACCTGACTCACCTGGAATACCTCGACCTCTGGCACACCGGGGTGACGGATGCCTGCCTGCTCTATCTGAAACCCATGCGGTCGCTGAAGCGATTGAACATCCGCGTCGAATATCCGGACCCCAAGAACCCGCCCTTCACCATCCGAGGGATAGCCCAACTGGCCGAGATGCAGTCGCTTGAACACCTGGACCTGCCAAACTTCGGCATGACCGACGAGTGCCTGGCACTCGTGTCCAAGCTTCAGAACCTCAGGTACCTGTGGGTGGGCTGCAACTCAAACAGCGTCCTCAGCGACGCGGGTCTCGAGCACGTGGCCAAACTTAAACGGCTTGAGCAGCTCCAGATCAGCGGGACGGGCATCACCGACAAGGGAATGCCGCTCATTGCATCGCTCACCGGCCTGATCAAACTTGGCCTTCACAGTGCTCCCGGAGTCACGGACGACGGTCTGGTACCACTGAAGGCGCTGAAATCGTTGCGCATCCTGACACTGCCGGAGCATTGCGGGATCACGCTGGCCGGGCTGTCGCACCTCAACAGCCTGTCCGAGCTGAGGCACCTTCACGCGGGACAGCTCGATCCACCGGCCCTCGGTGATGGGGTGATGGATGTCTCCGGACTGACGGGTCTCGAAAAGATCACCCTTCCCGACGTGCGGGATGAAGACCTGGTCTGTCTGGCCAAGCTGAAGAACCTTCAGTGGCTACAGCTCAGCTACTCGAAGTCGATCAGCGATGTGGGGATGGCCCACCTGGCGGGCCTTCGGTACATGGATCGTCTCGTGCTCGCAGGTCCTAACCTTACCGACAAGGGGCTTGCGTGCCTGGCCGGTATGAAGCAACTCAATTTCGTGAGGATCAGGGGCAACTTCACCGATCGGGGGCTGCATCATTTCGAGGGGCTCAAGGGGCTCAGCCTTGTGGGCATCTACTCCAACAGGAACTTCTCCCCGCAGGCGCTGAAGGCGCTCAAGGAGAACCTGCCCAATCTCCATTTCTTCACCGCAGACAAGGACCGGGAGATCGTCGGAACACCCCCCAGTGCGATCCGAGTCGGCCAGCTCGCCCCAGCCTTCAAGGCCACCACACTCGACGGGAAGGAGATCAACCTGGCCGACTATCGCGGCAAGGTCGTCTGGCTGTACTTCTGGGCCACCTGGTGCGGCCCGTGTGTCGCCTCGACCCCCGCGATGAAGAAATCCTATGAGAAGCTCAGCGAGTACAAAGACTTTGCCATGATCAGCCTGAGCATGGATGACGACGAGAACCGCCTCCGCCAGCACGTTGAGAGACATGGCCTCGCCTGGCCGCAGCTGCGATTAGGATCGGCCTCCCGCGTTGCCAGCCGCTACGGCGTGGTCGGCGCCCCGCGCAGTGTCGTCGTCGGGCGAGACGGCAGAATCCTCTACAAGGATGGCGAGGGCTCGCTTGATGCCACCCTCAAGAAGGCCCTGACCGAGTAGGAAGACAACCGGCTTCGACGGCCGGGCACCATTGACTCAGGAGGTCTCCTGTTCGCCCAGCGCGCTCATCGCTATCGTAGGCTCAGTGTGGCGATGCGGCGTCACCCTGTCGCATCGAGGTTTGATTCTGGGAAGACTCACCGAATGATCGACCATCGCGAGCAGCTTGAAGCCGTCATCGCAGGACACACGCCCCGGTCAATCCCGGCCGTCCTCCGGCTCGACAAGTGGTATCGCGCCAGACAGCAGGACAACAGCCTGCCCGACGAACTGCACGGCATGACCCTCGAGCAGGTCGAGGACCACCTGGGCCTGGCACGCTCGGCCCGGGAAGCGATGGTCTTCTCGCGCCGCCTCCGCCCGCCCGTGGAGTGCCGCGAGTCGCGCAGCGGAGACCTCCTCATCACCGAATGGCACACCTCCGGCAGAACCCTGCGCAAGGTCCGGCGGCAGAATCCGCAGGACGCCGCGGCCGGCCTGTCGCCCGCGATCATCGAATACCCCATCAAGTCCGAAGACGATTACGCGGCATTCGCCGAGATCATGCACCACACCGAAGCCACACCGACCTATGAGGACTACACGCGCTACGACCGCCAGATCGGCCGGGCGGGCTTGCCGATGGTGATCCTCGGGGCCAATCCGTTTCACGAACTGCTGCTGAGCTGGACGGGGTACGAACGCGGCTACGTCGATCTCTACACACAACCGCACCTCGTGCTCGAAGCCGTCGCCGCCGCCGAGAAGTGCTACAAGCGCCTCTGGCCGATCGTGGCCGAATCACCCGCCCGCCTCGTCATGCACGGGGTGAACTTCGACAGTCAGATGACCCCGCCGCCCGTGTTTCGCGAGCACTTCCTGCCCTATCTCAAATCCTTCAACGCCGAGATGCATCGGGCCGGCAAGTGGGTGGCCTTCCACGCCGACGGCGATATGAGCCTGCTGCTCGATCTGATGATAGAGGCGGGCTTCGACGTGGCCGACTGCTTCGCCTGTGCCCCGCTGGTGTCGTGTACCACCGCCCAGGCGCGGGCCGTCTGGAAGAACCGAATCTGCATCTGGGGCGGTGTGCCGTCGACGCTGCTCGAGCTGAACATCCCCCTGGCCCGGCTCGAGGCCCATTTGAAAACCCTCTACCGCGACGTGGCGCCCGGCGACCGTTTCATCCTCGGCCTCTCCGATCAGGCAATGCCCACCAGTTCCTGGAAACACCTCCGCCTGATCTGCACCTGGGCCCGCGACCACGCCGCGTATCCCATCCGTTTGTGACCCACGGCGCCCCTGATCCCCAAACACCTTCAGCTTCTCGATCCCGGGTGCTCCGCCAGCCCTCGCAGGAAGTCCGCCAGCTTGCCCACCGTCCGCTCGTACGCCAGCGTCTGCGACTCCTCCGTCACACCCCCGATGTGCGGCGTGATCACGACATTCTGATGCGCTCGCGAATACTGAATCAGCGGATGCTGCTCCAGGTCCTCGCGCCATTCGCCGTGAACCACATCCAGCCCCGCACCGGCCACACGCCCCTGCTGAAGCGCCCGAAGCAAGGCCTCTTCGTCGATCACGGCCCCGCGACTGGTGTTGATCAGAACGACGCCCGGCTTCATCTGCGAGAAGGCCTCGCATCCGATCAGCCCGCGCGTCTCCTCCGTCAGGTGGACGTGCACCGAAATCACGTCCGACTCCGCCAGCAGCCGATGCAGCGAAACCCTTTCGACGCCGGGGCTCATCTCGACCTCTCGAGTATCGCAGGCCAACACACGCATCCGAAACGCCTTGCCATACTCCGCCACCATCCGCCCGAGCCGGCCATAACCGATGACGCCCAGCGTCTTGCCCGATATCTGCCGCCCCCGAAAAGCATCGCGACTCCAATGCCCCTTCCGCGCGTCATCAAAGGCCCACGGCAAACGACGAACCACCGACAGGAGTAGCCCCCAGGCCAACTCAGCGGTGGCCGTGATGCGGTCGAGGAACTCGCGGTCGTCCTTCAGAGACAAAACCGTCACGCCGCACTGACGCGCCGCGTCGAGATCGATATGATCCGTGCCGGTAGAACCCGTCGCGATAACGCGAAGCCGCTTGGCCCGCGTCAGAACCTCGCGATCCACCTGGACGGCCAGCGACGCGAAATAGGCATCGAACGCCTCGATCCGATCGCGGAGCACCTCGGCATCGGCCGGAAGATCGACAACCTCCGCGACCTCCCGCAACGAATCGAGAACGACCGGACACGCTGTCACATCCGCCATGCTCAGGACACGTGGACGCAAGGCAAATCTCCTGATCTCAACACCATGACAGGCCGCACCGTCGGAATTCACGAGCCGGCGTCCGTAACGACCTCACCCCCCGTGGAACAGGCGCCTCATCCCGTCGCCAGCCATCGCGCCAGCAGGATCAGCGAGCCCGTAAGGGCCAGTGTGATGGCGGTGACCCATACGAACCCCGCCTTGGCGTCCCGGCCGGGCACGGCAATCTCGAAGTCCGAACCCCTCCAGAGCTTGTTGTAAGACACTGCGGCATCCGAACATGCCGGCTCCCTCTCCGGTTCCTCAAACGTGCCCGTTCCGGGAATCTCCACCAACCCCGCCGCGAGAAGTCGATCCTCCTGGCCGATCGGCGTATTCAGAAGCAGGTAGAACCGATCGACCCGGCCCTTCGGCTCAGGCGCCGTCAACCAACTGACCACCACACCGGCCAGAACCCCCGCCACCATGTAACACCCCACCAGCTTCGGCAGACCGGCGTCACCCGTCCACCGCAGGTAATGCTGGGCGAACAGCAGCGTGGCCAGCGCCGCCAGGAAGCTGGCCGCCGCGCCATACCGGTTCGCCCGGCGCCAACAGACGGCCATGAAGAACGAAATGCCCATCAGCGGAACGGTCTTGAACGTGAATCGCATCGCCTCCGGAACATCGTTGAAGGCGTAGGCCAGGGGGATGACGATCAGTGCAAACACCCCCGCGGCAATCCGGCCGATCCGCACCAGGTGGCGCTCGTCGGCATCCCTCGCAAACAGCTTCCGGTGAATGCTGTTCGTATAGATGCCGGAAAACGAAAGCATGAACACCGCCAGGTTGTCCATGATCGACGCGAAAACGCACGCGATCATCAATCCCGCAAAGCCCGACGGCAACAACTCCCGCGCCATCGCCCCGAAGGCGTGGTCGGCCTCGATCTTGCCGGCCCCATACAGGGCGATCGCCATCACCCCCGTCAGGGCCCATGGAATCGTCATCAGCCGCTTGAGTACCATCCCGCCGACAAAGCCCACGCGGCTGTCCATCTCGCTCCTGGCCGAACCCACATTGGCCATGATGTGCGGCTGAATCACCATGCTCAGCAGCGAGTTGATCGACATCATGATCACCCACCAGATCGTCATGTCCTTGGCAAGCACCAGGCGAAACGCGGCCTGCGGATCGGGCAACGCCGCCTGAAAGCCGTCCAAACCGCCGATCCGATGCCAGAAGAACGGGACGATCAGCACCGACATCACAATCGTCAGCAGGCCCTGAATGAAGTCGTTCCACACCGCCGCAATCAGGCCCCCGGCAATGCCGTAGAAGAAGGCCACCACCGCCACCGCCGGAATCAAGGCCCTCCACGAGATGCTCTGACCCAGCAGCGACTCCACCAGCCGGGCCGTCCCGTAAAGCCCCACGCTGCTGAACGCCACCATGATGAACAACGCGAAGGCGGCATAGAGCAGCGTGAACCCCGTCCCGAACCGCCGCTCGAAGAAGTCCGCCGTTGTCATCACGCGCGCCCGTCGGAACACCGGCGCCAGCAGCCAGTAGATCGGCAGCGTGAAGACGTTCATCCCCTGGTACCAGTAGCCGGCGAAGCCGACCTTATACGACTGTGCCGCCACCCCCACGGCCGAGTCGGCATGCGTGCCCGCCCCAAAGGAAAAGAAGATCGTCATCAGCTTGCCGAACCGCCGACCCCCCATGAGAAAGTCCTCACGGTTGTGGACGAACCGCGTGGCCACAATGCCGACCGTGGCAATGACCACAAAGTAGGCGAGCAGGACGAGAAGGTCCGGCATCGTCAGTCCGAACATGGGCGGTGCTCCTATGGGATACGCGGGGCATGATCGTCGATCGGACAGGCACAGTGCAACCCTTGGCTTGCACCTCGGGTTCGCCTTTGGCCGGCAGCGGGCAGAAGTGGTCGGCTCGTCGGGCCGACACTATACTGCCCCAGGACGTCGGCGAGGGGCATCTGCGAACAAACGAGGACGGACATGAACACAGAACGGTCCCGGCGAGAGTTCTGTCGGCTCCTTGGGGCATCGGGGGCGGCCGGCATTCTGACAGCCGTCGGCGGCTGCTCCGATCTGCCAAAGCGCCGGAATCCATCGACTACTCAGGCAACACAGCCCATACCGCGGGCCGTTCCCGAAGGCACCGTTCCCCTGATCGCCGTCGAGGGAACCGCCTACGAGTGCGGACACCGATACGGCCAGCTTGTTCTCCAGCGCTATCCGGGCTACCGACGCTACCTGGACATGGCTGCACAATGGCAATCGCTTCCGGCCGAAACACAAAGACTCTTCCAGCAGCGGGCGCCTTATGTCCTCGACATCTACCGTGGCCTGTGTGACGCCACCGCATCACCACGCCGCGCCGCGGCACCCGCCGCGACGGCACCCACCGACGGCAAGTGTACCTCCTTCGGCGTAGCGCCGTCGGTGACATTGGACGGACAGCCCATCTCCGGCCAGAACAAGGACACCGTTGTCGAGAGCGCCTTCCTCTACATCGTGCTCCGAATGCGCATTCAGGGCGGCCCCTCCATCCTGGTGCTGGCCTATCCGGGCGAGGTACTGGGATATGGTCTGTGGTCCACCGGCATGAGCCTGTTCCGCAACAACATCTATTGCCACGGGACCGGCGGACGGGGGCTCACCATGGAGCAATGGGGTCTGCTGGCCCTGGCAAGCACCTCCGTGGACGAGGCAACGAACTTCGCGCTCAAGCACGGCATCTCCACCACCGCCAATTGCCTGATCAGTGATGCCGCCGGACGATCCGTCAACGTCGAGTCGCGCGCCGGCGAGGTCTGCCTGGTCTCCGGCCGGGAAGGGATCACCACCCACGCCAATCACCCCGTCGGCAGCAGGACGGCCCCCTACGAGAACTACGCCAACCCCCAGGAGAAAGAAGCCTCGCGACACCGCATGGATCGCCTGTGGGAATTGCTGAACGCCGAACGCCGCCGCCTGACCCCCGCCAAGGCCATGATGTGCCTGGCCGACCACCAGCGATACCCCTACGGCCTGTGCCGCCATGCCATTGCCGACATGCCGGGCTACTGCACCACCGCGGCCGTCGTCGCCGAACCAACCCGTGGCCGACTCCACGTCACACGAGGCAACCCCTGCATGAACTGGCCCGTCTCCTACAGTCTCTGAGCCCCGCAAAGACCCCCAAATCGTCCACCGTCGGTATCAACACCTCAGACGGCTCCATGGGACAACCTTCGAGCGACTTCTCGGGTCACCTGTTGATCAGACCAATCCGGATGGGCTTCGCGGAGCGCGCTCGTAATCATCTGGCGGGCCGATACAAACATCCCATTGGCGATGCTCAGACGTTCCGCGCCGGTCTTCTGCCGAAGAATCGCGGCCATCTCGTCACTGAGGACCTCGATCTGCTCGTCGGCCAGACGCACCACCCATCCTCCCATCTTCCGCCAACAGTATATCCTGAAATGCACCGCCCGGTGGTCCACATCCGCCCTGCATGACCTCATGCGCCCGGCACAGTTGACAGCTCATGAGGTTCAATTATCATATGATATGTTGAACTGGGTCGGGAGCGAGGTGACCCCCACACCTCCGATTCCCGAGGCCCGGCTCACTCGCACGAGGTCGGGGGGCGGACCTTGCCCGCCTCGATCCGGAGCAGTTGCGCAAGCCGAGGCGGTGCAGACCCGCCCTATGAGACTACCTGGATGACCGATGCTGCCTTACCCCTGCCGTGTCCGCCGGGTGCCCTCCGGTCTCAGCCTTGTTCAGAGACGCACGGCCGTCCTGTCGAGCCGCATCTTGCCTACGGCCGGCCTTTCTGGCTGGCATACACCGCGAACCTCCTCATGGTGATCGGCGTCGCCCTGCTGTTCCGATACGCCGACTTCGTCATGTTCCTGGGCGGAACGGAATTCCATCTCGGCTGGATCGTGGGTGTGGGCATGGTCGGCAGCCTCGTCATGCGGCTGGCGATGGGATCGTGCATCGACCACTACGGCACGAAGGTCGTGTGGCTGGGCTCGGCGATGCTGCTCGCCGCGTCGTGCTTCGCCCATCTGGCCGTCACCAGTCACAAAGGCGTCGCCATCTATGTCCTGCGCATCCTGTTCTGCGTGGGACACGCCGGTATCGCCGGCGCCTCGATGACGTTCGTCTCCAAACGCGGCTCCACCCGACAGATCGCCGAGATGATCGGCATGCTGGGGACCTCCGGCTTCCTGGGCATCATCCTGGGGTCCCTGCTCGGCGACCTCATGCTGGGCTCGGTCACGGTGGATCGCCATCAGATCGAGCGCATGTTCATCGTCGCCGGGGCGTTTTGTGCCCTGTCGTGCCCGTTTGCATGGCTGGCCACCCGCACAGAGGTGCTGGCCCGATCATCGCCCAACCTGTCCCTTTTCAGTGCGCTGAAGCGGCATCATCCCGGCGCGCTGCTGGTCGTCAGCATCGCCATGGGCCTGGGCCTGGGGCTGCCGGGCGTCTTTCTGCGAACCTACGCCGCCGATCTGAACATCCCCCGGATCGGCGCATTCTTCACCACATATTCCGCCACCGCCATCATCACCCGCATGCTCACCCGACGCTGGCCGGAACGGTTCGGCAACCGGCCGATCATCCTCCTGGGCACCGCCACTTTCGTGGTGAGCATGCTGCTGTTCCTCCCCGTTCACAGCGAATGGCTGCTGATCGTGCCGGCCATCAGCTTCGGCTTCTCTCATGCCGTCCTGTTCCCCGCCGTCATGGCGGCCGGCAACCTCAGCTTCCCCGCCCGCCATCACGGCCTGGCCACCGTCCTCATCCTGGCCGCCTCGGATGTCGGAACCCTCCTGGGGGCCCCCGCCGCCGGCGCCGTCCTGAAATACGCCCAACCCGCCGGACTCCCGCCCTACCCCACCATGTTCGTCACCATGTCCGCCCTGATGGCAGCCGTCGGCCTCGGATACTTCCTCACCAGCCGACGCGCCATGACACAGGCCTCTCGTTGACGCCGCCGCTCCCGCAACTACGATAGTCCCCATGTCCTGCTCCATCACACACACGCTATCTCGAAACGTGCTGCCGACCTTCACACTGGTCGTGACCCTCCTAGCCCACAGCATGGTCCGACCCCAACCATCGGCAGCCGCCGAACCCGTCCCGCCCCAGCCCGCCGAGAGCGATTGGCGATTCGTGCAGGAACTCCAACAACCTCTTCACGAAAAGAAACACTGGCAGCCCCGAACGCCCAACGCCGATGAGGCCGACCTCGCCCGGGGCGTCACGGTCGAACCATGTTTTCCCGACCCGCAGAAGCGCCTCGACACCGCCTACGAAGACTTCAACGGCTTCCTCGATTCGGTCGGTATGAAGCGCACCGGCCCCTTCCGAATCATCACGGAACAAGGCCCGATCCAGGTGCCCGAGTCCTATCGCGTGGCCGTCGGCACGAACGAATGCACCATCATGGCCGGCGATACCGAAGGCATCCGCCGGGGCCTCGTCTTCATCGAAGACCGCATCCTGTCCGCTCGCGGCCCATTCCTCCCAAAGGGAACCACCTCGCGAACCCCCGTCATCCGAACGCGCATCTCACGCTGCTTCTTCGGCCCGATCAAACGCCCCCCGAAGAACCGCGACGAACTCCTCGATGATGTCGACTACTACCCCGATGCCTACCTCAACCGCCTGGCACACGAAGGCATCAACGGACTCTGGCTGACGATCACCTTCGCCGACCTCTGCAAGAATCAGGCCTTTCCCGGCTACGGCCACGACGCCGACCGACGGCTGGCGAAGCTCCGAGACACCGTTCGCCGCTGCCTCCGCTACGGCATTAAGACCTATGTCTTCTGCATCGAACCCGCGGCGCTGCCCAAGAACAGCCCCGTCCTGGCCGCCCATCCCGACCTCGGTGGCCACAACGCCGGAGGCTGCGTCTATTTCTGCGCCAGCAGCCGGGCAGGACAGGAGTACATCGAGGAAACCACCCGAAGCCTCTTCGCCGCCGTCCCAGGCCTGGGCGGCCTCATCAACATCTGCGTCGGCGAACGCCCGACCCTCTGCCCGAACGCCGGCGTCGAGAACAACAACTGCTCCCGATGCTCCAAACGAAAGCCGTGGGAGGTCCTGGCCGACGCCATGGCCGCCATGGCCCGCGGCATGCACGCCGCCGACTCTTCGGCGGAACTGATCTCCTGGTTCTACCTCCCCAACAACTGGACCGACGGCAAAGGCTGGGGAGAAGAGGCCTACCGAACCGCCGCCGAACACATCCCCGAAGGCGTCGCCCTCCAGCACAACTTCGAGTCCAACGGCGGCAAAGAGCAACTCGGCAAGTGGCGACTGGCCGGCGACTACTGGCTGAGCTACATCGGGCCCAGCCCCCGATTCATCGATTGCACCCGGCGGGCCACCTCACGCGGCACCCGCATGTTCGCCAAGCTCCAGGTGGGCTGCTCCCACGAGGTCGCCAGCGTGCCCTTCGTTCCCGTCCCCGGCAACCTCTACCGGAAATACCGCGCCATGCACGAACTGGGTATCAGCGGGGTCATGCAGTGCTGGTACTTCGGCAACTATCCGGGCGTGATGAACCGAGCCGCCGGCGAATTGGCCTTCGCCCCCTTCCCCGCTTCCGAAGAGGACTTCCTGCTCGAATTGGCCCGACGCGACTGGGGACCCGACGCACCGGCGGTCGTCCGGGCGTGGAAGCTCTTCGCCCAGGGATACGACAACTACCCCCTGAACTGCATCTTCGGCTACTACGGACCCATGGCCAACGGCGTCGTCTGGCCACTCTACCTGAAACCCCGCGACCTGCCCCTCGAGCCCACCTGGAAGCTGGAATATCCGCCCAGCGGCGATCGGATCGGCGAGTGCATCGCGTCGACCCACACCCTCGACGAAGTCCTCACCCTGTGCGAGCGCATGGCCCGGCATTGGAATGAAGGTGCCGACATCCTTCGCGCCCTCAGGCCGAAATACACCGACAGCCGAGAACGGCTGAAAGACATCGGTCTCGCCGAGGCCCTCGGTATCCAGTTCCAGAGCGGCTCAAACATCCTCCACTTCTACGCCCTTCGCGAGAAACTCGCCCGATCCAAAGGCGCCGACCGGCTCGAAACACTCGAACGCCTGAAGGCCCTTGTGAACGCGGAACTGACACTGGACGAACGATTACTGCCGCTCGCCGAAGCGGACTCCCGACTCGGCTTCCACTCCGAGGCCGAAGGCTACAAGTACTTCCCCGAGAAGATCCGCTGGCGAATGAGGCAACTCAAGGGCCTCCTGACCACCGAGTTCCCGGAAATCGAGCAACGCGTGCGAGCCGGGCTCGTCGCATTTCCCCAGTACACGGGGCAAGAGCCGCTCCAGGAGGCCTGCGACTGTCCAAAGCTCGAACGGCCGATCCCGCTCGATGCCCGATGCCTTAATGGGATTTGGAACTCGCTGCCGACGCAGGACCTGATCGGCCCCAAGACCCCGCCGAATGCCCCCGCTCGTCGCACGGTCTGGCGGGCCGCCTGCGACCCCCAGGCCCTGAATATCGCCGTCATTTGCCGCGAGCCGGCCACAAGCACCTCGCCGACCGGCACACCAACCCGACAGCCCGGATGGAACAACGAATCCGTCGAGATCCTCCTGGAACCCCAACGACTCTGGCCCGTGCAGCGCTTCCGCGTCTTCGCAGACGGCCGGCGCGAGCACATCATCATCGGTGGCCAGGAGAATCAGGCTTGGCAGGCCGCCGTAAGCCATAATAAGGAAGCGTGGACCGCCCAGATCCGAATCCCGCTGGAGTCCCTCGGCCTGAACCCCGATGATCTGCACGCCATCCGACTCAATGTGCTTCATTCCTGTACGGCAGGAGGCGTCCCCCGATTCTGGATCCCGCGCCACCCCATCAAGCCTCGGCTTCTGCACGGGATAGACAACCCCGACGACCTCGGCTGGCTGCGATTCACAGGCCCTTCATCCTCACAACCCCGCTTCCGGGGATAGATGTCCGGGCGACCGTTGTTCGCGCCCACAGCGGCGGGTTGTACAATGGTATTATGAAGCCCACCGTGTACATCTAGACAACCTATTACCCAGAGTATGGGTCTGAGTGTCCCCCTTCTGGTCACTCCGCACATGCTCTATCCGTGGGAGCTTGATCATGGACGCTGATAGCCCGATCGTCGAGGACGTTCGTCGCCGTGCGATGGAACTAAGCGGGCAGTTCGATCACGATCTGCACAAGTACGCCCAGCACCTTCGCGAGGTTGAGCGACGATACCACTCTCGTCTTGTGGACCAGATCACCATCATTCGGTCTGAGAGGCTCGACAGAGACAATACCACACCCACCCAGGAAACTGACCCGGGGCAACCCCAATCCTGAACCTGCGAACCGCATGTTCTGCAACGTGTGTCTCATGTCACGCACATTGTCCATTGGCGTTCCGATGATGGTGATGCTTCTGCTGTCGGCGACGATCCTTGAGTCGCACATGTGCAGCCGGGGTTCGCTGTGGATTCTCTTGCCCCTTCTGGGATTGTCGATCGGCGCAGCGCCTGTCTGGATCCATCGTTCGTCCGGTCTTCGTCAGCACATTCTGCGATGGGTGATCTGCGTGGTCTGCGTGACAGCAGCGCACGTAACATATGTCGTCTCGCTGCATTCGGACAGCTTCCCGAAGTGGTTACTGACCAACCGACCTCCTCGCGTGCCATCGCCCGATTTCAACAAGAGGCCGATCGGGGTCTCCCTGCAACCCGAGTCGGCATCAGGCCCTTCAACGCTCACAACCAACCCCGCGCCGCAACGGTAGAGAGCCTCGTTGCCGGCCTCCGACATGCCGGACGATGATGACTCTCGTCGCCCGTCACTGCGCCGTCGGCCGCACGTTCTTTGCGAACCAGTCCAGCAGGAGCTTCTTGCGGTCGGTCGGCTCCTGCGTCGGCCGGTGGTCCTGGGGGTCGCTGCCGTGCTCGACGCTCCAGCCGTCCCATTCGCGGTACGCGTGATAGGTCCAGTCCCAGCCGTATTCCTCGAACAGCTCGATGCAGTCGCGCAGGTAGCTCGCCGCGCCCGGCGCCCAGCGGATCGCACTGAACTCCCCCACGTAGATATGCACATTGTAAGCAAGCTGAAACTCGCGAACCGGTGCGAGCACCTTGCGAAGCCGCTCCTTGTCCCACACCACGCTGCCGATCTTGCCCGGATACGTCGTGGGCGTCCCCTTACTGAAAACCCCCTGATGTGTGAACGTACCGGGCACATACATGTGCACCTGATAGATCACGTTCGGGACATCGACGGGCTCAAGTTCACGGTAGCCTGCTGCCGAATCCCACTCGGCGGCCTCAATGAAGATCGGCACCTTCGGGTCGATCGCGCGAACGGCCTTCGCCGCCCGCACCTGCGTGCCCAGATAGTCGGCCACGCCCGGCGGTGGCGGGACGCTCTGCACCGGCTCGTTGATCAGATCGTACCCCCAGATCGCCGGATGCCCTTTGTACCGGCGGGCGATCTTCTCCCACCATGCCACAAAATGGTCCTGGTACTTCGGCTCGTGGAACATCGCCACATCGTGGTTCAGGTGACGCCCGCCCGGCGGCGAATGCATGTCCACAACCACCTTGATCCCATACCGGCGGCAGGCCTCCAGTGCCTTGTCCAGCTCGTCCAGTCGCCCGGCCAGCCACCGATCGTACTCGTCGAGATCGCGATCGGTGCCGGCTCGGCCCCAGTTGCGTGTGATCTGCCAGCGGATGACGTTCGCCTTCCACTCCATGCCCAGCACCCGCAGGTCTTCGTCGCGGAACGCGTTCGGCGACATCACACCGCGGAGGCGCGGCAGATCGTGCCCCCGGAAGACCGGCGGCGGGTGGGTCGGCGGCCTGGGGCGCACCACCGGTCTCTTGAAGACCGTGATCCTGATGGCGTCGAACCACGCCGTGCCGGCGCTGCCCTGCAGGCCGAGCGAAATTTCACCGTCGGTGGCATCGGAGGCGATCGATGCAACGAACTGAAGCGGGCGCCAGTCGAAGGTGCCATACACGTCTGTCGGATTCTGCCAGAAGGGGCCGTCAGTCTTTGATTGGTAGTGCAGCATACACTTGAGGCCGAGATAGGAGGCCGCGGGCTTGCTGACCTGGTCGGCCTTCGCCATGCACTCGACCCGCAGCCGGCACCCGCGATAGCGGCTCAGGTTCAGCGGCAGGCGAATCATGTGCGCGCCCGCGGCCTGATCGGGCGGCACGCTGACGCAGAGCGACGTCGTCCCCTGATAGCCCGCCACCCACGTCGCAAAACCGGCCCGCGACCATGCCTGGCGCTCGGCCGGCGTGTCAAAGCTGGTCTGGAAAACCACGTCACTCCGTCGGGGCAACGTATTCTCACCAGCGACCGCCGATGCCATCACCAGGAGTGTCACACCTGTTCGCATTCTGTTCTTCTCCGGTTCATCGTGCGAATGGGGTTGTTCATGCTAGCGGGTCGGCGGGAGTGAGATCTCGGACCATTTCAGTAGCATTGAAGCACCATCCAGACGCTTGAGAAGTCTTTCGTCGCCAGATCCATGGCACGAATCCAGAAGTACAGGCGACCGCAGTCTCCCCATATCATCCCGGTATCATCATCGGTATCGATCTGAAGAAGCAGTCTCCATTCTGAGGCGCCTTTCCGTAGCTCTGACGCGCGAGGGTCTTCGTATCCGGATGCATCGCCACAGTAGAGGCCGTTTGTGGCAAGCTGACATTCGAGTTCCATCTCATCTCCCTGAACCGGATTGGGAAAGCCACCGATTTGATGCTCGGGTTCGCCTCGGGCCGTTTCAGTTCTCAGCTTCTCCGCCGCGTTAAGCATCTCTTCTGATACTGTTGTTAAGTCAACCCTGAGGCGCTCGTAGCTTGGAAGGCTCAATATGGGGATCGGTGTGACGCGTTTCTCATGGTAGATGAAATCTGCCGACAACTCGTCGGGTGGAACTGCTCGCCTGAGGTCTCGTGAACCTGCCTCGTAAAGGACTCTCCAACTACCACGGTCTGCGGGATCGAACCCCCATGTGGACTGCTCCTGATCGTAGAAGAAGTAGAGTATCCCTTTGTTGGGAAGACCCGACAGTGAATGCACAGCCTGGATGGTGCTCAGGTCTATCTGGGCCAAGAAGGCCAGAGGCGTGCCCTTCCACGCCGGCCATTCAAATCCCTGAGGCACATCAGGAAGGCCTCCAATTGTGGAGAGGGATGATGCCGTGCCCCGTGTTGCGGTGAATCGAATGGCCGGCACACCAGCCTTCTTCAACATATCCGCGATTTCATTCTCGGCCATAGCATGTTCTCCAGTCTGTGGACCTTGAAATCAGGACAGGTCCAATTGTGAGCACCCTTGTCCACGCGTCTCTTGCCTCCCTGCGCGGATGCTCGCGAGCCCGCAGGCTTCACCAAAGGTCCAGGCATCTGAGGATCTCTCCGGCAGCTCTCGGACCCGTTCCGATGTCCCACATCCAGACCGTCCCCGTCCCTACCTCACTCCTCCGCCCAGTCGCGTCGATGTATCCATCGGTTGAGAATAGCCCGGTGATGTCCGTACCGTCGAATCGAATCAGCATCAAGTTTTCATTCAGGCGCTTCTTGACGATGTCTTGAACGGCTCGCCATTCCATTCTGCACCAATCCTTCCGTTCGTAGTGCGCGCAGAGGAAGACCGCGATCACTTCCGAGTTGTCGTGATAGACATCCTGCAGGTAAGTCGCCAAATCGGGGGGGCCCGAATACATGCGCGAAGCGCTCGTCGAAGAACACCTCCTCCTTCAGGTGCTCGCGCAAAGCGATGTCCACCTGTTTGAAGTACTCCGGGTTCTTGCCGGCAAAGAAGAGTGCAACGGCGGAAGGGTGCTCCCTGCCGTCCGATTCGAAGTTGGGTGAAGTCGACGGCGTTGGTGGTTCGAGATCCATCTCGATGTGAACCACTCCTTCGCCCTTGATTCCACCCTGTCCGTCAGCTCCTCCAGCCACAAGCGAGAAAAGGTTGTAGTCTACTCCGGGCTCCTTCTTCTCACTCGCCGCCCCATCACAGCTATACCGGCGTTCAGTGACAACGGTTCCCGTGAAGTCGCGTTTGGCGAGTTCTCCATCTGCTGTCAGCTGTACCGCGAGGTATTCGCCGGTAATGGTGGCCGTCACCCTTGATCCATGTCCGTGGGCCACCAAGTACTGCCTGATCTGCTCGATCAGCACGAGCCCATACTCCCCGCTTACGCACCATACGGTCTTGATGGGTTTAGGCTCGCCACTTTCGTTCAACGTGACGGGCAGACGCGCCTCGACGAATTCACCCTTTACAAGGCGGTCCATCGCCCAGCTATGGGTCTGTGTCAATTCGTCCCATTGAGGCGTCGTCCATCTTCCCGGTAACTTCTGAATCCGAGCGCACATCGCCTTCTCCAACGGCGTCAATTCCACTTTCGACAGGATCCAGTTCCCTCTCGTAGTCTCTTCGGTCAGATGATAGGAATGCTCGCAACTGTCGCTCGGCACATTGGGCTGTTCGCTTTCGCTGGTGACTAGGACGACCTCGCGGCAGGAGACGGAGCCGACGGCCGCGAAGAGCGAGGGGACATTCTGGTCTCTCGAAGAACCAGGATGTCCCCCCTCTGTTCGGGCGATGGCCCGACATTGTCTCGCTACGGAACGGGCCAACCCCTCTGTACACCTTCGAGGGCGATCTTGCTCATCTGCTCCCCTGTGAGCCTATGCCGCCGTGCAACGTCGGCTTTGTACTTGCCCACGAACTTGTTCTTCAGCGCAAGCTGTTTGCCAAGGTCCACGGGGTGTGCCCTCTTGGCGTCGGCGTATGCTCTGTCCTCTGCGGAGACGATTTCGCGAAAGATCTCTTTCTTCTTGCCGACGGGAAGATCGACAACGTTCTTCTCGTCCACAGTCCCCAGCGCGCTTCCGGCTTCCACCACGAGCTGGTGTGGAGCAGAGCCTGCGGCTCCATCCCGGTCGCCCCCAGGGGCCCAAATCGCGTGTCCAGCCGTATACGCTCCATTGATGTCGGAATCCGGGAGATAGAAGTACATTATGATCTCATCGAGCTGGTCCTTCCCGGTGGCCTCAACGACAATCGCGTTCGCAATTCCCGTGAGTTCGTCCTTGGTGACGGTCCGCTGGACGCTGATCCGGTATGACTTGCGCGCCCCGCCTCCATAGCTCAAATCCTGGACGGAGACGACGGTGTAGGGCGGGAGTGCCAGGCTCGGCTTCGGCGCGGGTTCTCTTGAAGTAACCGGGGGAGTGGATGGTGGTACAGAGGACTGCTTCTCACAGGATATCAGGGAGCAGATCACAACAGCGGCAACGAGGATGACGAGAGATCCGGAGCCCGTGCTGACAGAAGTTCTCTTCTCTGCCATAGTTTTGGCGCCTCCCTCGTCTTGCCCACATTTCACGAACTCTCCCCATTTGGCACACTATAATCGTCGCTACAGCACGTCAAGCCCAGCCGCGAGGGGCAAACCATTCCCAATGGGGGAGATAGGCTTCTTGCTCGGCAGTTCTCCACCCTACAACCATAATCTCCGCGGTACCTCCCGAATATGTTGAGCACGGACATGCAGGCAAGCCGGAATAGAAGGGGTAGTTCCGCTGGAATGAGCACACGATCGCAAAGCTGGTCTGGAAAACCACGTCACCGGGCCGAGGCGAGGAGGCCTGACTCGCGGCCGTTGAGGCGATGAGAAGGAGGATTGCGGGTGCTGGCTTGGTCATGACGGTTCTCTCCGCTCCGGGCCCTTGAGGATCAGACCCAGCGGGAGGTTCCAGATTCGACGGGCGATCCGCTCGACCCGTGGGAACATGGAGATCAGCAGACCGTCGGTGCTGTCCTTGGGATAGAGTCCCATGAAGTCGTGTAGCCCACGCATGTCGTCCGAGTGAATCGTGGCAGTGTGTTTGATCTCCACCGGAACGAGTCGTCCACCGACCGGCAGGACCAAGTCGCATTCGATCCCTTGAGGGGTGCGCCAGTAATGCCCATCCCACGCCCGCCCGGCATGGCCGAACAGTTTCCGGATCTCCATGAGGACGAAGCTCTCAAACAGGCGCCCAAAGTAGGGTGATTGAATTAGTGCCTTCTCGTCCCTCATGCCCTGCAGGTGGAGACAGAGGCCGATGTCGGCGAAAAGATACTTCGGCCGTTTGACCAAACGCTTGGCGCTGTTGCGAAACCACGGCGGCAGACGCACAAGCTGATAGCTGGTCTCGAGCAACGACAACCAATGATCGACGGTCTTGCTGTCCACACCAACGTCTCGCGCCAATTCTGTCTTGTTCAGAATCGTTCCCGAAAGACCCGCTACCTGCGATGTGAATCGGTCGAAGCGACCCAGATCGGCAACCTGGCTCAAGTCCCGAATGTCTCGCTGGATGTAGGTACGCCGGTATGATTCGAGCCAGGGTGGACCGGCACGGTGCACGAGCATGCTCGGCATCCCGCCCGCCAGCATGGCCGGCAACACCGTGTGGCGGTCGTTGCAGGGGTACTCTCCGCCGGCCAGCTCGCGCAGCCTTTGCGGACTCTCCAGGAAAGACAGCGTCTGCTCGCTCCCTCCTTTGTCGGGCACGCCTTCCTTTTCCTGGAGGCAGAAGGGCCACAGGTCCAGTATCGCCGCCCTCCCGGCCAGTGATTCCGAGACGCCCTTCATGAGATGAAATGCCTGGCTGCCGGAAAGGAAGAAACGGAAGCGGCCTGGCTTGCGATCGACGGCCTGTTTGACATAGGGCAAGATGTCCGGAACGTGCTGGATCTCGTCGAGGAAGAGCGGACCCGGATGATTTGCCATAAACAGGAGCGGATCGCGGCGAAAGGCATCCACGTCGGTTGGAGTGTCGAATGAGACTACATCGATGCCCGGGAATAGTTCCCGCCCAATCTTGAGCAGCATGGACGTCTTGCCGGTTTGCCGCGGCCCGGTGACGACGACCACAGGGAACAAACGAACGGCCCGTGCCACTTGCCGCTCCAGAAATCGTGTCTTGTATTCCATATGTGCAATTATGGAGTGCGACTCCATTTTTGCAAGGCCGCCTCGCTGCAAGCCGGAGGGAGGGCTGGCCGGTCTGTTCGTCTGTTCCAACTCGAAAGGGACGCCGACTAGCGGCGCCGCTTGTCGGCGTTTGTTGAAGTGCCTTGCTCGGCGATCTTCTGCGCCACAATCATGATCTCCATTTCATCAAGATGGATGGCTTGTCTGTTCCAACTGCCCGCGGTGCCTCCCCAGATGTTGAGCACGGACAGGCCGGCCAGTCGGAACAGGAGCGGGATCTCTGTCGGGATGAACGCTCGCTCACGAAGGCGGATCGGAGGCAGCCCCTCTGCCGGCGGACAGTCCGTCACCTTTGTCATCGTCAGCGGATCGAACAGCCCCTGCTGAACGTCCTCCTGCGAGCTTCTTCGGATCATGCCGTAACCGTTCAGCACGGTGAGCAGCGTCTTCTTCTGAGGCTTGAGTGATTCGGCGATGTTTCGCAGGATGGCAAGCGGGTGCTCAATGGCATCATCACTGCTGCCCAGAAGGCCAAATGATCCTTCACACAGACAGATCGCGGCATCGAACCTCTTGTCCAGTGAGAATCGGGTGGCATCTGCGCGAATCCATTCCACGTGCACGCCTGCCGCGCTGGCCTTGGCCTGTGCCTGAGCAAGCATCCCGGCAGACAGGTCAATACCGGTGACGGAATATCCTCGGCGGGCAAGCTCGACGGAGTGGCGCCCGGTGCCACACCCCACATCCAGGACGGAGTTGCCCGGCGATAGTCCGAGCACCTCGATCAGAAAGTCCACTTCGTTCACGAAGTTCTTCGTGTAATCGTAGCCATCGTAAGTGGGAGCCTCCAGGTCGTGGAACTGCTCCCATGCACTCTTGTCTGCTGTCATATTCCAACCCTTGTTTGAAAAACCCTTTCCTATCTCTTCCTCTCCACTGCCGTAAGGAGACCAGGAGCGCAACCGACGACCCCCTCCAGAGAGTGGCTGTACTCCCGCAGGTCGTAGCCGCGCACCACACCGCCGGCATTCCTGAGAATGAACGCCGCAGCCGCATGCCCCACAGGACTGGCCCCGAAATCGATGAAGGCGTCCACGCGTCCCCTCGCCACGTTGCAGAGCGTCAGAGCGGGTGTCGTCCAACCGACCCCTTTGCGGCAACCCTCGAAGATCCACTGCCATTCCTCGTAGTACCGGCGAATTCGCTCCATTCTCGCGCTGAAGCCAAAGACAACCAATGCGTCACGAAGATCGGACGTCCGGGACACCGATATCTGCCGGCCATTGAGATAAGACGCGCCGGCATCTCGCGTGGAGACGTAGAACTCATCCGAGATCGGATTGTAGACATAACCTGCAACGATCTGGCCCCGCTCTTCCCTCGCAACAGAGACCGCGAAATAGGGCTTGCCCATCACGAAGTCCGTGGTTCCGTCCAGCGGATCGACGAACCACCTCGCGCCGGAATGCCCAGGCTGTTCGCCACCCTCTTCGCCCACGAATCCATCGGCCGGGCAGAGCGAACGAAGGCGATCGATGAGCAATTGCTCAACCTCGCGATCCGCACGGGTCACAAGGTGAAATCGCTCCTTCTCAGAGACACCGTCACCTTGCCGGAATCGCCTCGCCAGAATCGTTCCAGCCTCACGCAGGATGTCCTGTATTTCCTCATTCATCGAGATAACCGCGAGTTACTCTCAGAAGGCGCGGCCTCGCCAACAATCGGCCTCGCTCGTCCGCCCACGCCGATCGACAAGACGCCCCGACGCTCTATGATAGCAGGTGAATCGAGGCCCGAAACAAGGTTCGCAACCGCCGCCGATGGAAAGGAACGGAAGATGAAACGAACAACGCCAAGGCCGGTAGCCCCGGCAATCGCACTGTGGATCGCCGCCATCTGCCTGGCCTCAGGCGCCGTATGGGCCGAAACCCTCTGCGTCTCGCCGACCGGCAGCGACGCTAATCCGGGCACGCAGGACAAGCCACTGGCCAACCTGGAACGGGCACGCGATCTGATCCGACAGTCCCGAGCCCGCGGTCCCCTGCCCGCCGGTGGTATCACCGTCGAACTCGCCGGCGGTATCTACGAACTGTCACGACCCTTCGAACTCACGGCAGCGGACAGCGGCACGGAAAACGCCCCCATCGTCTATCGCCCCCGCCAGGGCGAGGCCGTCCGACTCGTCGGCGGACGCACCGTCACCGGCTGGAAACAGGTCGCCGACCCCGCCGCCCTCAACCGGCTCGACCCCTCGGCACGAACTCAGGTCTGGCAGGCCGACCTCAAGGCCCTCGGTATCACCGACCTGGCGGGAATCGACAAGGCCGGCATCTACCAGTCCGACCCGGCCGTCGAACTCTTCTTCCAGGACAAACCGATGACCCTGGCCCGCTACCCCAACTCGGGATACATGCACATCGCCGCCGGACTCGATCCCAACGGAAACCGAAAGACCGGCGACGTCACCTCCCCCGACGGCCGCTTCGTCTGCGACGACCCCCGACCCGCACGCTGGGTCAACGAAAAAGGCATCTGGCTGCATGGCTTCTGGGTCTGGGACTGGGCCGACCAGCGCATCCCCCTCGGTAGCGTCAACGCCGCCGCCCACACCCTCAGCTTTCCGGCCAGACCCGGCCAAACCTACACCATCCGCACCGGCCAGTGGTTCTACGCCGAAAATGTCCTGCCCGAACTCGACAGCCCCGGCGAATGGTACCTCGACCGCGAATCCTCCATCCTCTACTTCTGGCCACCGGCACCGCTGACCTCGGGCAAGACCGTCGTCTCCATCGTCCGCGACCTCTTCCGCCTCAACGACGTCTCACACGTCACCGTCCGCGGCTTCACCATCGAGGCCGGGCGGGGCAGCGCCATCCTCATCCAGGGAGGTTCCAACGTCCGCGTGACCGCCTGCACTATCCGGAACATGGGCAATTGGGCCGTCAGGGTCAACGGCGGAACGAAGCACGGCGTCGTCGGTTGTGACATCTACCAGACCGGCCAGGGCGGCATCCACCTCGAAGCCGGCGATCGCAAGACCCTCACCCCCGCCGGACACTGCGCCGACAACAACTACATCCACCACACCGCCCGCTGGGACCCCGTCTACCAGCAGGCCATCGCCCTCTTCGGTGTCGGCAATAGCGCCACCCACAACCTCATCCACAGCGTGCCCCATATCGCCATCGGTTTCAGCGGCAACGACCAGACCATCGAGTACAACGAGATTCACGACGCCGTCTTCCAGTCCAACGACGCCGGCGCCGTCTACACCTCTCCGCCCGACGAAACCTGGTCCATGCGCGGCCACAAGATCCGTTACAACTACCTGCACAATATCCACGGCTTCAAAGGCAAGGGGTGTCTCGGCGTCTACCTCGACGACTGCTTCTCCTCCGCCGATATCTCGAGCAATATCTTCTACGACGTGGCCACACCGATCCTCATCGGCGGCGGACGCGACAATATCATGACCAACAACATGTTCATCAACTGCAATCAGGCCTTCGCCATCGATGCCCGAGGGCTCGGTTGGGCCAAAGGGGTCGGCGATTTCGCCACGAAGGAACTGATCGCCCTGAACTACAAGCAGCCGCCCTGGTCGACACGCTATCCCGAGCTGCTCAACATCCTCGAAGACCAACCACTGGCCCCCAAGGGCAACGTCATGGCCCGAAACATCTGCTGGGGCGGCAAGTGGGGCTCAACGGAAGACAAGGCCGCTCCCCTCGTCAAGTTCCAGGACAACCTCATCGACACCGACCCGCACTTCCTCGCCAAGCCCCCGGCCGGCTTCACCCTGGCTCCCGATTCCCCGGCCCTCAAGCTCGGCTTCCAACCGATCCCCTTCGAGAAGATCGGCGTCTACAAGAGCCAAGACCGCGCCTCCTGGCCGATCCAGCACACTGGCAAGCAACGCGACTGACCCGGCAATCGTGGGAATGACTTGCCGTGGTATAATCAACACAGGAGCGACCGATGGTCTTGACTGCCACGCAACCCATTCGCGTCTACGCTGACACCTCGGTCTACGGAGGCGTGTTTGACGATGAGTTCGCCAAGTCGAGCCGGGCGTTCTTCAACCGCGTTCGCGAGCGGCGGTTCCAACTCGTCGTCTCCGTTCTCGTGGAAGACGAACTGGCCCAGGCGCCATTCGAGGTGCGCGAGTGGTTCACTCAGTTCCGTGCCGACGCCATTGTCGTTCCTGTAACCGCCGAGGCCTTGGCCTTGCGACAAGCCTATCTCGACGCCGGCATCGTGACACCCAGGTTCACTGACGATGCCTTGCATGTGGCGTTGGCGACCGTGGCCGGATGTGGGCTCATCGTCAGTTGGAACTTCCGCCATATCGTCCACTATGCCAAAGTGCCGCTCTATAATGCGGTAAACATTCTGCAGCGGCACGCGGCGCTGGACATTCGTTCGCCGTTGGAGGTGACCGAAGATGAAGAAGAAGTTTGATTGCGTGGAAATGAAGCAACGTGGCGCAGAACGGCTGCAACAGCGGCTGTCCGGAATGACCCTCGAACAAGAGATTGAATACTGGCGTCAGCGCAGCGACCAATTCCAACAAGATCAGGAGCGATTGAGCGTCCAACCAGAGGCCGCGCCCGCACCAGCATCACCTCAGCGCTGATAGATCGGATAAGGGGGTCAGGCTTACCTGAGCACCCCAACACGTGGCCATCCGCCAACGCCAGACCCGTCTCGTCGAATCCACCCACCACCTTGCACAACAGGCTCTTGTAAGGCCGGCGCCGGCCATCAGGATACAACTTCCGACAGGTATGCACACCCCTCGGCCGCACTTAGCCCTATTATGTCGGCTGAGACAGATGAGGGGCTCACCCTCCGGGCCCGTGACCAACACAAGAAGGAGACCCCATGATTCGCTCGCACGGTTGGATCGGTTGCGCGTCGCTTCTTCTCGCCGGACTGTCGATGGGTGCCTCCGGCCCCGTTGAGCTGCTCAAAGACGGCCAGTGCGATCATCGGATCGTCCTGCAGCAAGGGGCCAGCCCTTCGGAACGCTTCGCCGCACAAGAACTGCAAACCCATTTCAAGGCCTGCACGAACATCGAACTGCCCATCGTCGAGGGCGCTCCGGCCGCCAAAACGCCCATGATCGTCCTCGGCTGCGGCAAGCTGGCGGCCAGGCTCGGCGTCGCCCCGAAACCCGACCAACTCGGCGAGCAGGGATTCCAGATCAAGACCGCCTCGCCGCACATCGTCATTGCCGGCACGCCCCAGGCAGGCACCCTCTACGGCGTTCACCGATTCCTCGAAGAGGTCCTCGGCGTTCGCTGGTTTGCCCCCGGAGTCACCAGAACCCCGCGCGCAACCGACCTGTCCGTGCCCCCGCTCGATCGACTCGTCACGCCCGCGTTCCAGATGCGCTTCACCGACTACGCCTGGCCGGGCGCCGATGACCTCTTTCGCGCGCGCCAAGGCCATAACGCCAACGGCCATACCGCCCAGCACCCGCAGGGAACCGGATACGCCTTCGACGGCATCTGTCACAGCTACTTCACGTACATCAGTCCGGGGGAATTCTTCAAAACGCATCCCGAATACTTCTCCGAGATCGGCGGCGTCCGCATCGGCGAAGAAACGCAACTCTGCCTGACGAACCCGGACGTCCTGCGAATCGTGACCGAACGCATGCTCGAACGGATGCGAACGCAACCCAACGCGCGCCAGCACAACTTCTCGCAGATGGACTACTACAACTTCTGCCAGTGCACCCGCTGCGAGGCAATCAACAAACAGTACGGCGCGCGCGGCGGCACCCAGTATTGGTTCCTCAACCGCCTGGCCGAGCAAACGTCGAAGGTCTATCCCAAGAAACTGATCGGCACGCTGGCCTACATGTACACCGAGGAGCCACCCAAGGGCCTGACGATGCACCCGAACGTGGCGGTCTGGCTCTGCCACATGTTCCCCTGTTGCGACAGCCATCCGATCGCCACGTGCCCGCAGAACGCGGACTACAAACGCCGGGCGACGCAGTGGTCGAAGATATGCTCTCGCCTCTACGTCTGGCACTACATCGTCGACTTCGCCCACTACTACAACCCGTTCCCCAACTTCCGGGCCATGGCAGCCGACATGCAGTTCTACCGCGACATTGGCGTTGAAGGCATGTTCCTGGAAGGCATGCCCAACGCGGGCGGCGAGTTTGGGCTCCTGCGACCCTACTACGGAATGAAGCTGCTGTGGGACCCCGCGGGGACGGGCATTCTGCCCGCAGATCCACAGGCCAAACGCCCGAACTACCCCGACACCCTCCTGCGAGAGTTCCTCGACACCTACTACGGTCCCGCCGCCGGTCCCCTCTGGGACTACATCGTCATGCTGCACGACAAGGTCATCAATGACAACATCCATATGCATCTGTACACCAACCCCGCGCAGGGCTACCTGCCCGACGACATCGTGCAACGCGCGATGGGGCTGTTCGACAAGGCCGAGGCCGCCGTTAAGGACGACCCCGAACGGCTCGAGCGAGTCCGCATCGCGCGGATGCCGCTCAGCTACGCCCGTCTGTTCCCGCGAAACGGGTACGCCATCGAGGAGGGACGCTTGCGCTGGCTGGGCGACATGGCCCCCCAGACCGAAGCCACCCGGTTCGTCCAGCGAATGAAGAAGCACGGCTTCAACGCCGTGCGGGAACAAAGCGGCGAGCCCGAACAGATGATCGTCCTGGGCGGTGTGTTCAACAGCCGGCTCGAGGTGGTCAGCATTCAGAACGAACACCTCGCGGTGGACATCGTTCCCATGCTGGCGGGTCGAATCCTCCGCATCACCGACCGCAAGACCGGCCGGTGCGTCACCGCTCACAACGTGACGCGCTGCCTCTACTTCCCCTTTGCGGGGGGGCTCGAGAATCGCGTCGGCGAGACCTTCCGATTCTCCGGCTGGATCGAACCCGCCACCGTCGCCGACCGCGCAGAGAATGCCGTCACCCTCGCCCTTCAGACGACGGATGGGCTTCAGATGAAGCGCACGGCGACGCTCCCTCCAGGCCGCCCCGTCCTGGAGGTCGCGACGACGGTCACCAACCCCGGGCCCAAACCGGCTGAGGTCCGGCTGAGAGGCCATCTCGAACTGAATCTGGGCGATCTGCGCACCACCCGCGTGAAGTTCACCAACCGCGCCGGCAAGCCGATCGACAAGGACATGGTCGCGATCGTCGAAGGACTTCGCGAAGGCGAACACTACTACGATCGCGAGGCCCCGGCCGGCTCGTGGACGCTCACCGGAAGCAAGGGGCTCCAGGTCACCCAGATGTTCGATCCGGATGCGATCGACTTCACCTGGTTGTACGCCTACCCCGAAGACCTCGGCCAGCTCGATACCGAGATATGGCTGAAGCGAAAGGTTCTGGCTACCGGGCAGGGCATAACATTGCGACAGTCGATCGAAGTCCGCCCGATGGCCCGGTAGCCCCACACAGGGGCTGCTCCGATTCACGCGACCGGGATTCTGAACGGGACCTGTCTCGTTCTCGTTCGCATGCCGAGTTCCAGACGAACCTCGGGCCGCGGCAATTCGACAAGCCACGCCAACGCACCGCACGCCGGGTTTGCCGACCGAATCGGGCGTCAAAAGTGAGACTCTGTAGCACCTTGTCTACCGGTACCCGACCGGCTACAAGGGACCCCTGAATGCAGCCCATTCCGGCCCCCGCGGTGAGGGACTCGGATCGGGCTTGGATGTGACACACACAGACGAGGCAAGGGTTGGCACAATCGGCACCCGCCCGCGTGCAGTACTCCCGCAGCCTGACTCTTGAGGAGCGTCTCCATGAAACTTCTGGTCTTGACGGCCCTTGTGGCCGGTGCCGTGGGTGGGTCCACAATGGCACAGGACGCGACACCCCATGCTCTTACCCCCATCCCCATCCAGGACGTAACCGTTGAGGACGCGTTCTGGTCGCCGAAGATCGAGACGTGGCGAACCGTCACGATCCCAGACAGCTTCACCAAGTTTGAGCGGGACGGTGCGCTGAGGAATTTCGACCGGGTGCGCGACGGCAAATCAGGTGAACATGGGGGTCCGCCGTGGTACGACGGCCTGATCTACGAGATGATTCGCGCCGCGTCGGACTTTCTGGCCGCCCACCCGGACCCCAATCTCGACCAACGCCTCGACGGCTACATCAACCGCATCGCGGCCGCTGCCGCCAAGGATCCCGACGGCTATCTGAATACGCACACCCAGTTGATGGAGCCGAACCATCGGTGGGGCCTCAACGGCGGGAATACGATCATGCAGCACGAGGTGTACAACGCCGGTGCACTGGTCGAGGCCGGCGTCCACCACTTCCTCGCCACCGGCAAAACCCGGCTGCTGAGTGTGGCCGTCCGGTTCGCCAACCACATGTGCGACCTGATGGGTCCCCCACCACGCAAGAACATCATCCCGGAGCACGAGATATCCACCGAGGCCGTCGTGAAGCTCTATCGCCTCTTTCGGGAGCATCCCGACCTCAAGCAGAAGCTGTCGATCCCGGTAGACGAACATCGCTACCTGAAACTGGCGGAGTTCTGGATTGAGACCCGCGGCAACCACGAGGGCCGCCCGTCGCTGGGGCCCTACTCGCAGGATCACATGCCCGTTCTGCGACAGGAAACCATCGAGGGCCATGCCGTTCGTGCCACGCTCATGTGCACCGGCCTTTCGGCAACGGCCATGGCCAACGGCCGGTCAGACTACTATCGAGCAGCCACACGTCTCTGGGAGAACATGACCAGCCGGCGGATGCACATCACAGGCGGTACGGGCGCTTTTGCCGACGAAGAGAAGTTCGGCCCCGATTGGGTCCTCCCGAATAGCGCGTACCTGGAGACCTGCGCGGCCGTGGGCGCCGGATTCTTCCATCACAATATGAATCTGGCGATCGGCGAAGCGAGGTACGCCGACGAGCTGGAGCGAGTGCTCTACAACGGCGTCCTCAGCGGGGTGTCCCTCAAGGGCGACACCTACTTCTACGAGAATCCGCTGGTGGCGCCCAAGACTCGCGCCCGCTGGGCCTGGCATGGCTGCCCCTGCTGTCCGCCGATGTTCCTCAAGATCGTCGGCGCGTTGCCCGGTTATGTCTACGCCCGCGACAAAGACGGCGTCTGCGTCAACCTGTTCATCGGCAGCCGCGCTCGTGTGACGCTCGGGGGGAACACCGTTGGCATCACGCAGACCACGCGCTATCCCTGGGAGGGAAACCTCCGGATTGCGGTCGAGCCGCAGCAGCCCGCAGAGTTCAACGTGAACGTGCGTATTCCCGCCTGGTGCCCCGGCGCCACGCTCAAGGTGGCCGGCAAGCCGGTCGAGAACCTCCAGAAGCTTCGAGGCTACGCGCGCATCCGCCGTCTGTGGAAACAGGGAGACACGATTGAGATCGACGTGCCTCTGCCCGTCCGGCGTATCAAGGCCCACCCGCGAGTCGAGGCTGACCTCGGGCGTGCCGCGCTCATGCGCGGTCCCATGGTCTACTGCCTCGAAGGCTGCGACCACCAGGGACGCACGCACAATCTGAGCATTCCGCCCGACGCGGCGATGGCCTCGGCGTTTCGTCCGGATCTGCTGGGCGGCGTGGCCGTGATCACCGGAAACGCTATCGCCACGCATCGTTCCGACTGGGGCCGATCGCTGTACCTCCCGGCCAGCGAGCTGCCCGGGCGCAGTTCCGTCCCGTTCACGGCCGTTCCCTATTATGCCAATGCCAACCGCGGACCGGCCGAACTGGATGTCTGGATTCCGGAAACGCCCGACCTCACGCAGCCGGCCCCCCTGCCGACGATCGCCAGCGAAGCGATTCCGTCGGCCTCGCACTGTTTCCCGACCGACACGGTCCTGGGGCTCAATGACCAGATCGAGCCGAAGGCGTCCGACGATACATCTATCCCCCGCTTCACGTGGTGGGATCACCGCGGGACCCGGGAATGGGTTCAATACGATTTCGACAAGGCGCGGGCCGTCGCGTCGGTGGAGGTCTACTGGTGGGACGAGCGGCGGATCAAGGCTCACTGCCGCGTCCCGCAGTCATGGCGATTGCTCTACAAGGACGGGAATCTCTGGAAACCCGTCACCGGCGCGTCGGAGTTCGGCGTAAAGATGGATTGCTACAACAAGGTCACCTTCGACCCCGTCACCACGACCGCATTGCGCATCGAAGTCCAGCTCCAGCCGGAATGGTCGGGCGGGATACCGGAGTGGAGGGTGGCGGGTCCATGAACAGGAGACCGTTGTTCATCGACGGCCGGATTCATACAGCGCGGTTCCACGGTGCAGAACACTTCATTGTGTCTGCGAAATGGGTGACGGCCCTTCGTTTGGATAGCATCATGTCGAAACCCGCATCAGCGTTTCTGACCTTGATGGCGGTCTTCGGCTCCGTCATCGCCATGGGCGGAGAGCCGGCCAAGTCCGACGGAACCAAGGCAGCGGATGAGTTGCCGACCGTTGATCAGATCATCGAGGCCAAAACGGATATCCTGGGCGAAGCCGCCCTGCGCCAACCAGGCGGTCCGAGTTATGAGTTCTTCGCCAAGGCGATGCCGCCATTGCGTTATGTCAATGCCGCGTTCCGGCACTACCCTGTCGTTCTGGCCGCTCCGCGCAATGGATGCAAGGCCCGGCTGGTGAGCAACGGAAGCGCGATCAATGCAAGAAGCGGGGGGAACACCTGGAGCGATGTGGGGTTTCCGGTCGGCTTTCGCGTGGGCCCCAGACAGGCTGTGTTCGGCGGCGACCTGGGCAAGCTGGAGGGGCCGCACTTGACCGATGGCTATCTGCCCATCGTCACAATGAGCTACCGCCAAGGGGATGCAGCCTACCGGCAAGAGACGTTCGTGAGTGTCGAGCCTGCCTTGGCAAATCATGCGGTGGTGTTCGTGCGTTTCACACTCGATGCCGGCCAGGAGGGGAAGGTTTCGGCACAGGTGACGCCGCCCGAGCCGCTGCACCTGGCCGGCCACCAGTTGTGTAACGAGCGACAGGAGGTCTTCTTGTGGGCCGGTTCGAACTGGCAGTGGGACCCCGGAGAGCACACGCTGACCGCCACGATCACACCCGATGGAGAGGGCGTGCTTGCTGTGTTCACCACACGGGCTCCCAAGCTTTCCACAAGCTCGGGTATCTCCGGCAGGGAGTACCTTGACCATCGACAGCAGTGCGTCGCCGCATGGCGGAAACTGCTGGACAAGGGTGTGAAGCTGGATGTGCCCGAACCCGTCGTGAACGATGCCTGGCGGGCGGTTCTCGGGGCGAATCTTGCCATTGTCTCCGGCAGTACGGTGAACTACAGCGCGGGCAACACCTACCAGACGGAGTACATCACCGAAGGCAGCCGCACCGTCGGGGCCTTCTTGCTGTTCGGCTTCACCAGCGAGTCGCAGCCCATGCTGCTCTCGCTGCTGGATCATTCCATACCCGAGCACAAGTACGCGGTGACGGGCTGGAAGTTGCGCGCGCTGGCCCAATACTACTGGCTCACGCGGGACGCGGAGTTCATGCGGACGAATCGTTCGCATTGGGAACCGCTGATCCCGCTGATCACCCGCGATCTCGACCCCAAGACCGGCCTGACCCCCAAGGATTTCTACGCGACGGATATTGCCAAACCGGTCTGGAACCTGAAGACCAACGCCACCTGCTGGCGCGGCCTGCGCGATGTGGCCGCCGTGCTGCGCGAGATGGGCGAGCCTGATCCGCAGTTGGAAGAAAGGCTGCGGCAGTATCGCAAGGCGATCCTCGATGCGGTCGACAAGAGCGTGCATCGCGACTTCGACCCGCCATTCATCCCCAACATACTGCTGGAGGGTCTGGAAAAGCCGTACCCATCGCTGACCGCCACCTGTATGGGCAGCTACTGGTGCCTGGTGTCCAACGCCATGCTCGATTCCGGGCTCTTTGATGCTCAACCGGAGAAGGCCGCCTGGATCCTGGATACACTGCACCGGCGAGGTGGTGTGTGCATGGGCATGTTGCGTTTCGACCAACACTCGAAGCTCTTTGCCAACGAACGGGGTGTGGACGATAACTACACGGTTGGCTACACCCTCCACCTGCTCAAACAGGACGATCCAGACCGGGCCACGGTTTGCCTTTACGGCAAGTTGGCTCAGGGGTTCACCCGCGACACCTTTGTCGGTGGCGAGGGCACGAGCCTCGACCCACTGGACAAGTACGGCCGCCCTATGTACCTGCCGCCCTGCACGGCCGGCAACGCCTTCTTCCTGTGGACGTTGCGGCACCTGGTGGTGCAGGACTGGGATACCGACGATGACGGCAGGCCGGACACGTTGCGGCTGCTGTATGCCGTGCCGCGGCGCTGGCTCCGCGACGGCGCCGTTATCAAGCTTCAGAATGCGCCGACCGCATTCGGCAGTCTGTCACTGGAAACGGAGTCAAAGTTGAATCAGGGCGAACTGGTCGTGCGGATCGCTTTGCCGCCGCACCGGCCGAAGCAGACCCTTCTAAGGGCGCGTGTGCCAGAGGGCTGGAAGGCCGTTTCCGCCACTGTGGGCGAGACTCCCCTCTCCGTTGACCGAAGCGGCGCCGTGGACCTTTCGGAACAAACCGGCCGGATCACCGTTCGATTCCAATTGCGCAAGGAGACTGCTCCATCATGATCCGCTCGGGCACCCGAACTTGTCTTGGGTTTCCAGGGGGACCGCGGACGCCGGCGATCTCCCGTGACCCACATCGGATGCCGAAGGCCGGACCTTGGCCCAACAGGAATCTCATGGGAGAAGCAGACACAGTCAATGTGCTGGGGCGCCAAGCCTCAGGGAGGCAAACATGAATCGACGCGAATTCGTCAGGCTCGGTACCGGTGCGATGGCCGCAGGCTCGCTGGGGCGATGGCCATACAGCCTCATCGGCCAGGCGCAGGCCGCCGAAGCCGGGCCGTCAGGAACGGGGACCACACTCATGCCGCCCCTGTTCGACGAGAAGTTCACCCAGAAGCTGCATGACTATCTCGATGACCTCTGCCAGTGGATCATGACGCTCGACCTCGGCAGCAACTCGCTCAAGAACACCAAGGATGAGAGGACGTCTATCTTCGTCAATGGCAATCTCGCACGCGTCCTGATGGCCATGCACCGCATCAAGCCGAATCCGGCCTGTCGGGACGAGGCCCTGCGGTGGTGCGACACGTTCTGCAAGATCCAGGAACCCGCAACAACGCCATCGGGTCATGAGGCAGGTTTCTGGCCGGACGTCGGTCCGCGTGGAAATATCTACTTCGGCGACGCGGGAACGGCGGCCACGGCGCTGGCGGTCGGATACCGTCTGGCCGACGAGCCTCGCCGCCAGGTCTATCTGAAGGCCATGGAACGGAAGGCCCGCTTCGTCATCGAGGGGTGTGGCAAGGACCCGCAAGGGTTGGGCCGCGAGGCCTCAAAGGGTTGGGTTATCGCGGAGGGACCGGACAAGGGCGCCTTGGGCTGCGGATACTATCGAGGCCATCTCAGTCTGAAGCCATACACCATCGCCACGGCCACGACGGGTGGGGCGTTCTTCTCGGAACTGTTCGCGATCACGCGGAACGCCCGCTATCGCCAGGTCGCCGCTGACGCGACGCGATGGCTCATCAAGATCCGTCAGGACAATGGCGAATTGCCGTACCTCCTCGACGGCGGCCAGCTCAAGGACTGGCCGCTCGACACGCTCTCGTATTGCGTCGAGGCCTTTGTGGCCGCCGACATGCATCTCGGCGACGCCGATCTCCATAAACACTTGGGCAAGGAACTCCAGCACACGGTGCGATGGTTCCTCGGCAGGCAGAAGCCGGATGGCTCGTGGGGTGGGCTTCGCAGCGGCGACCAGCGACGAAGTCCGCGCGCGGTGACGCTCCTCACGTGGTACTATCGCCAGGTGCAGGCCGACCCCAAGGTTGCTGATTCGGTTCGCAGGTACTGCCAGTACCTTCTCGATCCCAAGAACAGTACGGCCTACGGCGTAAAGGAATTGGTCATCACGAGCGGATTCGTCGGTCTGACCGTAGCCGACATTCTCAGCCCCGGATGCTCCTTCTGTTGATCCTCGTGCTCCTGATGGAGCAGACTCCATCATGACCATGTTCATTGCAGGAGACCCAAAGGAGCCTCGGAACCGCCGGACTGGCGTAGAGCGTCATCAGAGTCTCCTTGAGTGTGTCGTTGCTGGCCTCAAGGTCGATTTCGACGAATCGATCGAGGTCCTCGCTGGCCACGTTCGCCGCGTCGAAGTACCGCGGCATGTGTGTCAGGAAGTCCTTCCTGTTGGACTCCCGCAAGGGGGGCATTGAATTCCTGGAATCCGTCCGAACAATGGCACCTGACAGACATGATATGATGTCGGCGGTGTTCACAGAGGAACCGTCGTGCAAGAGGTGAGCACGACTCCCAAGAAATGCAGGTGTCGAAAGCCGACCCCATCATCTCCGGGAATGGGTGAAACACAGGAAGATGATTCGCATGATCGCGATCAACGGAGCCGTCGCAGCATCAACCGCCATAATGGGCGTCCTGGCCCTGTGTGTCGTGACATCAGGCGCTCGCGGTGCGGACGGCGAAGCGGCCAAGCCGATCGACATTGGCGATCGCAACCAGGTGTTCATCGATGGGCGCTATCTGGCGGCCAAACGGAACGTGCGTATTGCCGTGTGTCCGCCGCGAAAGACCTACGAGCGCTGTCTGACCGGCATGCATCCCTACGAGACGATCCTGCGGGTCGACGGCGTCTTCCGCGGCTTTCATGCCCTGAGCAAGGATGGGGTGCGCTGGCGGAGGGTCGAACCGGGAACCAAACCCGAATCGGACGACCTCCTGGGCCTCGTTGAAGGCCAGTCGCATCCATTTGTGGATCCGAATGCCCCGCCGAGCCAACGCTACAAGCTGTTCGACCCCCTGGCCGGATGGGTCAAGGCGTCGGCCGACGGAACCAACTGGCAAACGGTGGCCGAACAGATGTTCTCCGCCAAGGCGTACTATCCCCAGGGGATGGACAGTCTCAACAAGTGCTTCTTCGACCGGCGGCTCGGCAAGTACGTCGCGTACGTTCGAGTCAACAAGGCCTATCCGGCTCCCGCGGAGCGCCGGGCGTACTTCGGTGCACTCAGCAAAGAGAGGTTCAACCGGGACGACATGTATCTCATGCGGGCCATCGGCCGGTCGGTCACCGACGACCTCTCCCGGTTTCCCATGCCCGAGGTCGTCTTCGAACTTGACGAAACAGATCCACACTTCGGAGGCGTGAGCGTTCTGGACTACTATACGCCTGAAGTCGTTCAGTACCCCCATGCACAAGACGCCTACTTCCTCTTCACCGCTCGCTATCTGCACTACGAAGACTGGTTCATATCCGACGACCTGTCGAACCCGGGCTACTCACGTCATCAGGAGGGCCCAAAGGGCCAATTGAATCTCGGCACTCTGGACATTGGCTTCGCAGCCAGCCGCGATGGGATCCACTGGAACCGGTTCGACCGCAACCCCTGGATTCCGCTCGGGCCGGAAGGCGGCTTTGATTCCAAGAGCATGTACATGTGCTCGGGGATGTTCACCCACGGGGACGAAATCTGGATGTATTACATGGGCTACTCGGTGCTGCACGGCGGGCCTGAACCCACGGACAAGATCATTTCGACCATGAGCCGGGTCGTGCTGACCAGAGACCGGTTCACCGCCGTCGAGGCCGACTACACCGGCGGGGAGTTCACCACCCCGCCGCTGGTCTTCAACGGTCGGCAGCTTCACCTGAACGTCGAGACCTCGGCCGTCGGCCTGATGCGCGTGGAAATCCAGGATGAGTCGGGCAAGCCCATCGAACACTATGCCCTGGGTGATTGCGACCGCATTCACACCACGAACTCGACGGATCGTGTGGTGACGTGGCGGCGCGGCCAGGCGGACGTGTCGGCGCTGGCCGGAAAGCCCGTGCGCATCCGCTTTGAACTCCAGTTCGGGACGAAGCTGTACGCATTCCACTTTGGCAAGGCCAAATAGACAGCCATCGTAACCCAGGACAAGACGTTGCCCTCTCACCCTGGGGTAATCGTCCGCGCCCACGCGATCGCGCCATGCCGGAGGCCGAGGGTATCAGGATGTCCGTGTTCATCGGCGGAATCGTTGAGGAACGGAAGCTTGCCCTGTACGATGGCCTTCACAGCTCTGGCGAGCCCGTCTCGTTGTCCTTTGTCTGCGGAGCGGTCGCATGGGTTTCAGAACCGCCACGACCGGGGAGCGTCTGTCTTTGCCGCTTCACCTGGCAGTCACTCTGACCATCGCCGCCGGGTCGTATGTCGATCGGGCCGCGTATGGCCACGCGGATTTCATGTCCTTCATCCAGCATCGCGTGTCGGCAAAGGTCGGGTCTGCCAACATCGACATCACCGTCGAGCTGACGTTCTTCGAGATCCCCTCGCTGGCCGAGCGAGAGCGCATGGACACCAACCACGACAAGGCTCTCACGGATGATGAGGTGAAGGCGTATCTGGGTCGGATCGCCGAATCGCTCAACAAGTCCATGTCCCTGTCGGTCGGCGGACGTTCGGTGGACCTTACTCCCCTGTACGACCCCGAAATCGACATGCTCGGGGTGAAGAAGGTGGTGCCGTACCATCATGTGTTGTTGCTGTACTACTTCGCCAGAACGCCCGCGTGGCTGACCCCCGGAACCGAGATTGCCATCGCGGGCAACCTCTGGCCGACGGCGAAGGCCCTCTGCTCGTTTGAAGTCGTCGGCAACGACGGATATGCCTTTGCGGCGGACTCCATATCCTCGACGTCTGCTGCGGCCGGACCATGGACGGTGTGTGCTCGGTGCTCGGCCGCGCCAGGCAATGCCATGTCAGTTGAAGGTAAGGACGGCTTGTCACGAACGAGTTTGGTCGGTCTTGCGGCGACTGCGCTGGTCGTCGTAGCTGCCACGGGCGTCTTCCGACGCCGGCGCAAGATACAAGAGGTCACACACAATGCTGGAATCCATGGCACGGAAGTGTAGTGCTCCGATCGCGCTGCTGTTCATGGCCTGCGCGGCATTCACGCACACGCAGCGTGTGGCGGCCGAGACGATTCCAGGCGCAATCGATCTGGCAGGCGCCCTTGCGAAGAACCACCCCTATCTCTTTCCAGTCGATCTTCGACCGGAGCTTGATAAGGTCAACCGGCAACTCCGCGAGACGGATTCACAGATCCGCAAGGCCAAGGATGCCGGAGAGAGGCATCGCGCAGAGAAAAGGCGGGACGCCGAGACCGCCAAACTCCTCGGCCTGCTTCAGAAATGCTCCGGTGTGATCGACATTTCGTTGGCCGGTGATAAGCCGACCCTGGCCGTCACCTCCCCCGTAATGCTGCCGGGCGATGCAGGCGGGCTGCTGCTCCGTATCGATGCGGGTTCCGGCCAGACCCGCTGCGCCACCGCACAACTCAACCTGTCCGAAGCGAGGGGCGAATCCAGTATGGTCTCACTGGATGTGGGAACCACCGGGACCACCTGGGCGATCGTCAGCCTGTCCCGCGTCCCCACCGGGCGAACGTCCCTCCAGATCGAACTCAACCGCTCCGGCAAGCAGAGGGTACGCCTGCCGCTCGACGTTCGAACACCCCCCCCGGCTCGGTTGCGAGTGTCGGTTCTTTCAGCAGATTCCGGCCAACCGGCCCCGGCCATGGTGCGTCTGGTGTGGAAAACCGACGGCAACGATCGAATGCCCGCCAACGCCATCGAGTTCGGGCCGCAGCTCGATCGTCAGGGCAATGCCAGCGGGCGTCGCGGGGCCAACCTGCCGGGCAAGCTCGGCGGCTATTACTGGTGCGTGCCCGGCCCGTTTGACATGACGGTGCCGCCCGGCGAGTGGGAGATTGCCATCCGTCGCGGTGCCGAGCATGTGGCCACCTTCGATACCTTCACCGTCAAGCCCGGAGAGGTTGCGGACAAGACATACAAGCCCCGGCGATGGATCGACATGCGGAAGCTCGGTTGGTACTCCGGCGACGACCACGTGCACTGCCAGATCCTCAGCGACGCCGACGCGCAGCGGCTCATGACCTACGCCCAGGCCGAAGACATCCACCTGGCCAACGTGGTCAAGATGGGTGACATCTACCGCACCTACTTCGAGCAGCGCGGGTTCGGCAAAGAGTATCGCGTGATGAATGGAGACTACGTTCTGTCCCCCGGCCAGGAATGCCCGCGCACCCACGATCAGATCGGACACACCCTGGCGATGAACATCCGGAACATGGTCCGCGATACGGACCAGTACTTCCTCTACGATACCGTCTTCGATGCCGTGCACGCTCAGGGCGGCATCACCGGCTATGCCCATGTGAACAGCGGGATCTTTCACGTCCATCGAGACATGAGCATCAATATCCCCAAGAAGAAGGTGGATTTCGTCGAGGTGCTTCAATTCGCAAACCTTGGCACAGACCTCTACTACGACTTCTTGAACATCGGGTGCAAGATCACGGCCTCGGCAGGTTCGGACGTTCCGTGGGGCGGCACCATGGGCGAGGTGAGGGCCTATGCCCACATCGGCGATCAGCCCTTCTCCGCCGACGCCTGGTTCGATGCGTTCAAGCGGGGGCACACGTTCACGACGGATGGTCCCATGCTCGAATTTCACGTCGACGAAGCCCTGCCGGGCGATGAAATCGTCGTCAAGGAAAATCGCAAGCTCCGCGTGAAAGCCCGCGTCCTTGGCGATGCCGAGACCATGCCGCCCGTGAAGCTGGAAGTCGTCCGCCACGGTGAGGTGATCCGTCAGGTTGGGGATTCCAACAACAAGAAGGACCTGACGCTGGAGTTCGACGTCGACGCGAGCTGCGGCTTCTGGATTGCCGCACGTGCCTGGACCGCGGACGGGCGAAAAGCCCACACAACCCCCGTCTATGTCATCCGTGAAGGGCTGCGGTTCTGGAAGCACGATGCCGTGGACGCCCTGATCGCCAGGCGACTGGCCAGTCTCGACGAGATCGACAAGCTCGTGGCCGATGCCCGCAGCCACGACGAGGCAGAGACTCTCGATGATCGAACGATCAGGCAGTTGGCCCTCCAAGGGCCCGAACTGCTTAAGCGTGTCGAAGCCGCTCGGAAGATCTACGCCGAACTCAAAGAGGTCGCGGCCAGGGAAGGCCCGGTGAGGGCGGCCGCGAAGTAGTGACAGCGGGACGACGGGGGCAGGGTGCCCCTTGGGGCCCGCGAGTTGTTCTGAGTCTCACGTGCACGGAGCTGCCGAAAAGAGGCGAGGACAGATCCCCCCTGTCATTTCCGGAAAGACCGCTCGGACGTCTGCCGGATGTGAAGAGAATCGACGTCCAGAGAGGGTACGCCCAAGAGGGTATTAGAGCGGTTCACGAAAAGATGTAGCGTTAGCCGATAAGAGTAGTCATGGAAA